>URKX01000014.1 GCA_900548545.1 uncultured Oscillospiraceae bacterium | reverse complement strand
TGGGACGGGGAAAAATATTCCGTAACTTTGACGGACGAAAACAACGTCCTTTCCAACTTCACCTTTACGCCGGTATGCGAGCGTTCCATCGTGGCGGCGATCAAAGCCGCGCTCCGGCGTATCAATAAGAACCGGGCGGAGGACGAGCCTGAATTTGCATACTTCACACCCCACACCCTCCGGCATACATTTGCTACGAGGTGCTTTGAAAGCGGTATGCGCGCCAAAACCTTGCAGGAAATCTTGGGGCATAATTCGCTGGAAATGACGATGGGGCTGTACACTCATGTAACCGAAGAAATGAAGCAGCAGGAACTTCAAAAAGTCACTCTGTCCGGGATTCCTCCGATTGGCGTAAAACTGGCGTAAAAATCGGGAGAGAAAAAACTTCTCTCCCGAAAAAGCCCGTAAAATCAGCAATAGTTACCGCGCGGAGGGCTTAGTTACAAAAAAGTGCTTACTTTACACTTGAAACCGGCATTCGTATAATATAGTCAAGAGCTACGGAGGACGGCCGCTGCGGAGCTCGAAGCAATCAAAAGGAGAAATCCACAATGCATATTTTTAAGAAAATTTTGGGCAACAGCCAAGCGAATATGAAGGAGGAAACCACAATGACAAACACACAGAAAGCTCTTGAACTCATCAATACTTTTGCGAACGGCGATACCGAAAAGGCGGCAAGCCTGCTTGCGGAAGGATACATCCAACACAACCTCGCCTATGGCACAGGGCGTGACGCTTTTGTCGGCTCGGTTGCTTATCTCGCATCCGCTCCTGTAAAGACCACTGTAAATAATATCCGTGCTTTTGAGGACGGCGACAAGGTTTTCTTGCAGACGATTTACAACTTTGCCGGCGCAGGCGAACAGGTAGCGTTTGATATCTTCCGCTTCGATGAAAACGGCAAGATTGCCGAACACTAGGATAATCTCGCAGCAAAAGCAGAGCCGAATCCCTCTGGCAGAACACAGATTGATGGTACAATGGAGCTGAAAGACCTTGACAAGACTGAGGCAAATCGTGAAGTAGTAAAGAATTTCCTTTACGATGTTATGCAGGGCAACCGTCCTGAAAAGACACCTGACTATTTTGATGGCGATACCTACATTCAGCACAACACGGGCATTGCTGACGGCTTGTCGGGCTTAGGCGCTGCATTAGCGGCAATGGCTGAACAGAATATTCAGATGATCTACAATACCGTTCATCAGGTGCTTGCACAGGGAAATTTTGTGCTTGCAGTCAGCGAGGGTACTTTCGGCGGTGCGCCGACCTCTTACTATGACCTTTGGCGTGTTGAGGACGGCAAGATTGCCGAGCATTGGGATGTAATGGAAACCATTGCAGATAAATCTACTTGGCAGAATCAAAATGGCAAGTTCTAATAAAGTAGACAAAGCCTCGCAGATTTATCCAAACTGCGGGGCTTTGCTCTCGTTTTTGATAGGAGAGCGGCAAAATGAACTATTTGCGTTACTTAGAAAAAGAAATCCATTCTGTGATTGCAGCAACTGTTGATGACAGCGGACTGCCCGTTACCTGTGCGATTGATATAATGGATAGTGACGAAAAAGGGTTGTATTTTCTAACGGCAAAAGGCAAGAGCTTTTATGCCCGATTGAAGAAAAAGGGATATGTTGCACTAACGGGAATGAAGGGTAAGGATACCATGTCCTGCGTGGCAATATCGCTGCGGGGAACGGTAAAAGAGCTTGGAAACACGCTTTTGACTCGCCTGTTTGAAAAAAATCCATATATGCGGGAGATTTATCCCACGCAGGAATCCCAAAAGGCGCTGACAGTATTTCAAATTTATGAAGGCAGCGGCGAATGGTTTGACCTTTCCAAGCAGCCGATTGAGCGAGCCAGCTTTTCTTTTGGCGGGGCGCAGATAGAGAAAACAGGCTACTTTGTGACGGACAAGTGTATCGGCTGTAAGCTTTGCTATTCCAAATGCCCGCAGAAGTGCATTGATATTTCGACAGTACCTGCTGTAATAAGGCAGGAAAACTGCTTGCATTGCGGCAACTGTTTTAGCGTTTGCCCTCAAAAAGCAGTTCTACGGAGAGGATAAGAAAATGACGCAAACCGAACGACGAAGATATTTAATAGCGGCACTTCTTAAAGAACAGCCGCAGTATTCTAAAATTGAAATTCCGTGTGATGAGCAGGGACAGAAAACGCTGCTTCGTTCGCTTTTTAATATTCGTATGCCCTTGCCTGTAACAGAGGAATTTTTGACGGTTCAAAACGCCTATTTGCAGGAAGAAACAAGGCGAAAAGGAATAACGGCGCTTGCCGATTTAGAGCCTGTTCAAAAAAAGATATACCTTTGGCGTGGAGACATTACTACTTTACAATGCGACGGTATTGTAAACGCTGCTAACAGTCAAATGCTTGGCTGCTTTGTTCCTTGCCACGGCTGTATCGACAACGCCATCCACACCTATGCGGGCGTACAGCTTCGTTTGGAATGTTCCGAACTGATGAAACAGCAGGGACACGAAGAAGAAACCGGCAGAGCAAAGCTCACAAAAGCCTATAACCTGCCATGCCGGTATGTGCTGCACACGGTCGGTCCGATTGTGCACGGCAGCCTTACCAAAAAAGATAAAGAGCTGCTTGCTTCATGTTACCAATCCTGTTTGGAACTGGCAGAAAGAAACGGGCTGAAAAGTATCGCATTCTGTTGTATCTCCACGGGAGAATTTCATTTCCCGAATGATAAAGCAGCACAGATAGCGGTTGAAACCGTAAAACGATATAAGGAACAAGCGCACAGCAAAATAGAGGTGATTTTCAATGTTTTTAAGGAACTTGATTACAACATCTACCGAGAACTGCTCCGAGCAGCTTGACAGGTTAAAAACCGAGATAGAAAATGCGGACGCTATTGTAATCGGCGCAGGCGCAGGAATGTCTGCGGCGGCAGGTTTTTCCTACAGCGGGGAACGGTTTGAAAAATATTTTTCCGATTTTCATAAGAAGTACGGATTTTCAGATATGTATTCGGGCGGTTTCTATCCGTATGAAACGCTTGAAGAATACCCTCGGCGGCGCAAAAAGAGAAAGTGAAGAGGGAAGAGGGCGTGGAGTAGGACCGCTGAACCCGTGCTTTCTTCCTGTCTGCGTAACAAGGCTTCGTCGGAATGATAATACCCATTACAAGCCCGCTACGCCGCATAAAAACGGCGTTGTTTCTTGACTTTTCCGCCGCTTTTTGCTATACTTTCGTTAGGTTGATAGATGATATATTTTCATCGGCGGAATCCGCTTCGCGTTGCTTTGCAGAACAACGCGGGGCGGTTTTTCTTATGTACTTTTTGCGGCGGCGGGGAGGGGTTTACCCCTCCGCCGCCTTTTTGTCTGCCTCTTCCTGCGCGATCTCTTCCGCGTCCTGCTTTGACTGGAACAGGGCGGCAACCACCGCGCCCAGCGCGTCGCCCCACAAATAGGGCGGATAATCGTTCAGCGTGGACATGAGCGCATCCACGGCGTCCAGCTTCATTTCTTCACGGCGCGCGGCCTGCTCTTCTTCGTCGTCCTCTCCGGGGATAGATACCAAGATTACAGATTTCGGATAGCAAAGCGGGCGAACGCCCCTGCCGCCGCCGCACGCGCTGACCCAGCTCATCGCGCCGGAGGAAGTGACGTTGCGGACGTTGTACGAATGCGACGCGTCACACGTCCACGGGGTCAGGTTCCAGCACCATTCGTCCACGGGCGGGGTGATCTCCCGATACTTGCGGCAAAGCGCGTCGGACCGCAAAGCGATCTTGTCCGTGGCGGTCCCGTAATCGGTCATTCCGTCGTCGGCGGTCAAGTCGCTTTCCCAATCAAGGAACGCGGCCCGGTCTGCGCCCTCCGCAACCAATGCGTCAAGGAACGCCCCGTTCAATTCCCGGCGCAAAGAGGATTTCCGCCAGTCGTTGCAGTTCTCTTCATCGAACGCCCGGAGAAAAACAGGTTCCGCCGCCAGACAAAGCGTTCCCGCGCCGATGTCCTCGAATTTGACCCACTCAACGCCGCCATACATGAAGCGATCGCCCGGTTTCAGTTCAGCAAGTTTTTTCATGGTCCTTTTCCTCCCGAAAAATAGATTTGATTTCCTTGATATAGTCCCGCACCGTTGCGGAAATTGTGTAGTAGAACACGGGGAGGAAGAGGGCGAAAACTTCGCCGCCGATCGCCTTATATCCCCGTTCTGTCAGGGCGTAGGCCGCACCCGCTCGAAACAGCAGGACCCCGGCCACGGTCAGGGCCGCATATTTCGCCACGGTCCAGCCGTTCAGCCGGACGCGCCGCCGGGTGTGCTTCTTGCTCCGCCGCCGCGGGCGGGCTTGTCCCGCTCCAATGGTGATTGTTCTGATTTCCTGCGTCATGGTGTCGCCTCCACAAAATTGATTCGGTCCGCCGCCGCGATTGCAACGGCGCGCCCGTTCCGGTCCAGCAGTTCGCCTTGCACGTGAAGTCCTTTCCCGTCCGGGGTCTTTCGGTAAATCACCGCCGTTATTTTCTGATAGGTAATACCGCCGAACGCAACCGGGCGTTCATCCAGAAAAGCCCGCTTCAATTCATTCACTGTCACGGCGCGCACCGCCTTTCCGGGAAATCTCGTATTCCGCCCCGTAGCGGCGGCGTTTGCACCGCCAACAGGTGATTTTCAGGTTCTTTCCGCCTGCTATGCGGGTTATGTCGTGCTTCCCGGCCTTTTTCAGTTCGAGAAAGCAGGGCAAGCAGAATTGACGCTTCACAGCTTCACCCCCTCTTTGATTTTCAAATAGAATTCCTCCGGGGTCATGTCCGCCGGAACGGTCAAACTGATTGCGTGGAACTGCTTACGGCATTTCGTACATTCCCGCCGCTCGATTGCCCCCACGGTCCAGATATTCACACTTCCGCCGTGGCCGGGGTAAAGTCCGATTTCTCCGCAATGGGGGCAAACAACACGCAAGCCATTTTTCACGATCTCGCCGGATTCTCCGTAAATCACGCCGTTTGTGGCCTCTCGCGCTACGTTCTTCATTCCGGTTCCCTCTCGATCACTTCGCAATCCCCGGCGCAGATTCCCAAATAGTTCCCGCCGTGGTGGATGAAATAGACTGTTTCGCCGTCCCCGGTCGTCGATACTCCTTGCACGTAGAAAACCCGGCCTTTCTCAACAAGCGGAATTTTTGTATCGCGGGTGATTCGGATTTTCACGCCGTCACCCTCTTTCCCAAATCCGCTTGACTTCCTCGCAACAGTAGTCCGCCCCGTTGGTTAGCACCCAGTCTTTCAGGTCGTCCCGCTGGGCGCGCTTGCAATACCGTTCCAGCGCGTTGTAATCGTCTTGCAGGGTGTCCGGGTTCAGGAATTTCAGGGTTTGACCCGTGGCAAACGCCAGTTCAGCCGAAACCACAATGCACCCTGTTCCGTCGTAGGTGTCCGGGTGAATGCGAATGAACAGGTTCCCCAACCTCATTTTGAAGTAACCGGGCATTGCAGTTTCTTCTTTTGTCAGGCCCTTTGCGGTCCCGAATTCCTGCATTGCCACGGCGCGGGCTTTTGTGGCCGTCAGCTTCACGCCGCCGGGGTAACTGTTTTTCTTCGTCATGGCTTTTCCGCCTCCCGCTCGAATCGGATTTTCATTTGTGCCGGGTAAAGGTCAACTTCTGGCCGTCTTTTTCCGGTCCACCGCAAGCCGCCCGCCTGTCCAACACACTTCCAGCCAGCGGCCCGCAGGCTTGCCCCGTTTTCGCTTTCCAGAATGTATGTCACCAGCCGTTTATACCCCATAGCGCGGGCGGTTCTCCATGCGGCGGCATAAAGCATTGAACAGGCGTTCCGGGTCCCGTCTGTGCAAAGCCTGTTGACTTCCAGCGTCCAGCCGTCGTCTAAATGCCGCGCCACCGGACGGCCCACAATGGCAACGCCCACGATCTTTTCGCCGTCGGAAAGCCCGATGGAAAATTTATGCCCCACCGTCGGCCCGTGGTGTCTGTGGTTCTGCTCCACGAACGCGTTTGCTTCCCGTAGGGTTATAGGTACAACTTCAAGCATTAGACCGCCCCCGCCGTCCCAGCTTCAAGCCCCAGCCACCAGCCGGGGCTATTCCGCTTTTCTTCGTAGGGGCAACCGCTCCCGTCGTCGCAACTCACCTTTCCGCACCCGGCGCAATACTGCCGCTGGAATTCTTCGTCCCACGGTCCATCCAGAACGGGCAGGCTCCGCAGGAATGCGGCCAGCGTTTCCGGGGTTCTGGCGATCTCTTCAAAATTAGTTGCCAATCTGCACACCTCCTTGTGAACTCACCGCCGCGGGCTTCCCGCGCCGCTTAAAACTGGCCTGCACCCTCTGTTGTGCAAGAACGGGGTTGTATTCCCGCCGCTGGTTGCGGTCAAGTTCTCCCGTTTCGCCGCGCTTCAATTCGCGGTAGACCGTCGCCGTTGTCACGCCAAGCCCTGCGGCAATGTCGGCCACGCGGTCC
Source organism: uncultured Oscillospiraceae bacterium (assembly GCA_900548545.1). Lineage (GTDB taxonomy): Bacteria > Bacillota > Clostridia > Oscillospirales > Acutalibacteraceae > Acutalibacter. The sequence continues at coordinate 43,756 of URKX01000014.1, read as the reverse complement.
CCATTCAGGTATCGGGCGGCGATTTGCTCCCGGTCCCGAAAGTCTATGTATCTGTACTGCCGCACCACATTTCACCCCCGTTTCTCTTGCATTTTACGGTTTTTGTGATACAAAAAAATAAATGCGATAGAACTTGCACCCGTCGTTCGACGTGGTGTTTGTTCTTTCGCATTTAATATTACAAGGCGCGTTCTTTGAAAATTTATTCAGAAAGTCTTGACAAACACTTGTTCTATGCGGTATAATAAAATACTCTCAAAAGAGAGCGACAACTGAATAGCATTCTTCACATTAGAGTGAGAGAGACGGCTTTCAGCCGGACAACGCCAGCGGTACGCTAAGAGAAAGTACCGCCGCTTCTGAATTGCTTTGAACTGTCAGCAATCAGATAAGCGTAAAGGACAGTTTCGACTTTGAATTTCAAAGCCGGTTACATGAATGTGAAGCCGCCACCGCAGGGGATAAGTCTATCCTTTTTGCGGGAAGTCGGTACGCATTTGTGTGCCGGCTTTTTTTGTTGCCCGAAAGCCGGTTACAACTGAATGACCGGCTGGATGGGATATGACCGTGCGATGATCTTCCTTTGATGGGAGCGAGCACAGCAACGCTGCGGTGAGACTCCGGGGCAGGGATAGAAAAACGACATTCAGGCAGACCGGCAAAACGCCCACGAAAAGGACAGCGGAGATGTCTCATACCGTAACAAGCAGGGAAACTGTATTGACAGTTTCCGTTTAAATCGGCTTTGAGAGCCGATTTTACTTTAGGGAGCACCCTAAAACCCCTATTTAATTGAATGAAAGGACTGATGTTGTATGAATGAAATAAAGAATAAAAACCTGTTTATCCGTATCAGCGAAAAAGAGAAAAATCTGATTGAGCGTAACGCCGAAAAGTGTGGTCTGACCGTATCGGAATATCTCCGGCAGCGTGCTTTGGGATATATGCCGAGAGCCGTTTTACCCGAAGTATTCTTCTCTTTCAGCGATAAATTAGACGCACTCTGTGTGGTATGCGAAGGCAAAATTTCAGCGGACACGGAAGAAAAAATTATTGCTTTGATTGATGAGATAACCGCCGAACTTATCTTACCGCAAAAGGAAAGGCTGGTGCAATCGGGGCCCCCGCAAAGCCTGCTTTGTGGGGAGAAGGAGCATCCACGAAATGGCGAGCTTTCGCCGCTTGCGGCAAAAGCGGCGAATGGAGTGTGATGCGACGTGGCAACTACCGGCTTTTGGCCTGTGAAAAGCAGGCTGAAGGAAGTGATCGACTATGCGGAAAATCCCGATAAAACCATCGACAAAAGGTATGTGGACAGCGATCTCTACGCCGCCTTGCAGTATGTTTCCAATGATAAAAAGACCGATGAGTGTATGTATGTCAGCGGCATCAACTGCAACGCCAAAAGAGCCTATATATGCTCTGCCGCCTGAGCCGATCGACGAAACCGAGCCGGTTTGTCTTGTGGATTATATGCTGCCTCGAAGCGGAGAACGCAGTCTGGATTACAGCAGGCTGCGCCGCTTCGGGGAGGACGATTTCAAGCTGAAGATTGGCGGGACAACCTACGAAATCTCCACGCATTTTAATCCCAAAGGCAGGCAATGCGTAATGGAGCAATTTAAGGAACTGATTCTGTCCGAAAACCTGATTTAACCATCGCACAATAGAAAAAGGCAATAGGGTATAGTAGGATGAATACGCCTTTGCTATGCCCTGTTGTCGGAAAGGAGAATTGATTTATGACAACAGCAACGAAACCAAACGGGCAGGCAGATGAAAAAATCACGGCGCTTTACTGTAGACTTTCCGTAGACGATGACAACAAGGACGAGGAGTCAAACTCCATCACGAATCAAAAGCAGATTTTGCAGGACTTCGCCCGAAAAGAGGGATACACCAACACCATGTTTTTCGTGGATGACGGCGTATCGGGCACCACCTTCCAAAGACCGGATTTTATGCGTATGGAGCGTATGGCGGAGAACGGAGAAATCGGCACCATTATTGTGAAAGACCTATCCCGTTTCGGGCGTGAACAGGTGGAAATGGGAAGATTGACGCAGGTGGTGTATCCGTCGCTGGGTATCCGCTTTATCGCCATACAGGAGCGAGTAGATACTTTGACCGGCGATGGCGTGGAGATGATGCCGTTCCACAATATTTTCAACGAGTGGTATGCGGCGCAGACCTCCAAGAAAATCCGTGCGGTATGGCAGTCAAAAGCAGATAACGGCAAACGGGTATCTTCTTCTGTTCCGTTTGGGTACAGGAAAGACCCGAATGATAAGGAGAAATGGCTGATTGACGAGCCCGCCGCCGAAGTGGTACGCAAAATCTATGCGCTTTGCCTTGCAGGGCGTGGCCCATCGCAGATTGCGAGGCAGTTGGAGAAAGAACAAATCCTTGTTCCCTCTGCTTACTATGAATCTATCGGCAGAAGTCACGCACAGAAAGTACCGGCTAATCCGTACTGTTGGGACCAGAAAACCGTTGTCGGTATTCTTGAAAACAGGCAGTACACTGGCTGTGCGGTAAACTTCAAGACCACCACTGTCAGCTACAAGGTGCATAAAACCATTTACAAACCGGCGGAGGAACATCAGGTTATCCCGAATATGCAGGAGCCGATTATCTCGGAGGAACAATGGCTGAGGGTGCAGGAACTTCGTAAACACCGCCGCAGACCGACCGCCACAGGCAGAGCAAGTCTGTTTTCGGGATTGGTGTACTGCCCCGATTGCGGCGCAAAGCTGCATTTCTGCGCTGCAAAAAGCCTGAAACGCAATCAGGAATTTTGGCGGTGTTCCAACTACAAGGACGGCAGAGGGACTTGCCAAATCCACTATATCCGGGATGTTGTGCTGGAAAAGATTGTGTTTGAAGCCATCAGCGGTTTATCGGAGTTTGTGAAGTGCCACGAAACAGTATTTCTGTATATGCTGGCGAAGAAAACAAACGCCATGCGGCAGAAGGAACACAAAAGGCTGGAGCAGACGGTGGAACAGGGTACAAAGAGAATTGCGGAAATCGACAGGCTGATTGAAAAGGTGTTTGAGCAGAACGCAAGCGGCATACTTTCTGATGAACGCTTTTCCAAAATGCTCCAAAACTACGAAAAAGAGCAGAAAGCGCTGATGCGGGAGGTTTCCGACAGTCAAAAGACCTTGCAGGAAGCGAAGCAGAAGGTTACGGATTTAAGGCTGCTGCTCCGAACGCTTCGTGAACTGACGGATATTGCAAAGCTTACCCCGGCACTTGTAAACTCTCTGATTGAGCACATTGAAGTCCACAACAACGGCAAGTCAAGCGGCCACTGTTATGTGAAGGTGGATATTTACTTCACGGCGGCGGGAATGATAGACATTCCCACCGAGCAGGAAATCCTTGCTATGATGCAGGAAATACGGGAAAACCCGCAGGACTTCCGCTTTGTAGCATAACAAAAAGGTACGGCGTAACCCATTTTTCTGAGTTACACCGTACCCTTTACATAAATACTTCCTTATCTGGTGTTGACATTTGCCCAGGACCGTTTTTCCTTTAGTGGTTTTGTTTTTTCTTCCAGAATCCCCACAGGACTAAGCCGGTGAGGGTGGCAAGGACAATGGCGCAGAGGAGGAAATACCAGGGTGTCCAACGGCCCACCGTGCTCCAATCACCGAAAAGGAGCCCTGTGACCGCGCGCACCGGCCACAGCACCGCCGAAGCAACGCTGGACAGCACATCCCAGGCCCCGTGGGCCAGGGCGCCGATCACTTGGAAAAAGGCCCTTCCGATGCTTTGAAGAACGTCCCATAGAGCTGAAATCACAAAAATACCCCCTTTTGCCGTCAGTCAGCGGCAGTTTCCACAATGTTGGTGTAGGTCCGGGCAGTGAAGGCGTAGATCACCAGGTAGGCGATGGCAAACACCACCACACATCCCAGGGTGGACAGCAAGATCAGCGGCACATCGGCCAAGCCCATCACCAGCAGGATCTTTTGCAGCATGGGGAAGGCAAAGGCTAGGTGGATGACCGCCATCATCAAGGGCAGGAAGAATACCAGCAGGATCTGGCTGTGGATGCTTTTCTTCACTTCCCGATGGCTCATACCCACCTTCTGCATGATAGAGAACCGGCGGGCATCGTCGTAACCCTCGCTCACCTGCTTGTAGTAAATGATCAGCGCGGTACCCAGCAGGAACAGCACCCCCAGGAACATCCCCAGGAAGAACAGACCACCGTACAGGCTCAGGAAGTCCTGGCGGGCAGTGGCCGAGTCCTCCATCCGCAGGAAGTCGTAGGAGATCCCCTCCCCGGAAAACTCCTGTTCCCACAGGGCGTCCATCAACGCCATAACCCCATCCGGATCGCCGCCTGCCACGTCAAAATCATAGGAGAAGGTGGGTGCCAAGTTGACGCCGGTGGGCCCCAGGATGCTTTCCACCACGGAAACATCCTTTACCACCAGGCAGTAAGTTTCGTAGATCTGGGCCATAGTGGAGGCGTCGGGAAATTGGTAATCACTGGGGAGGAGTTGGAACTCCCGGCCCTCGATGGAAAGGGTGTCCCCTTCCGGGAAAGTCCCCAATGGGTCGAAAAGCACTGCCTGGTTTTCCGAAAGCGCCAATTCCTGGCCGGAGAAACGCTGGAACTCAGTCTGAGTGAACACTTCCATCACCGCGTAGATGTTGGAGTAAGTTCCGTCAGTGGTGGAGAAGGAGCGATCCCTGCGGGCCATGGTCAGCCCCCAGCCCTCCCGGTCCACCACGTTCTCAATGGTCAACCCCAGGGTGCCGGCTTTTTCCGCCACAACATCACGGATCATATCCTTGGTATTCTGGTTGGCCCCCTGGGCGGTAATCAAAATGTTCCGGGGATACCGGGTACGCATCAGGCCGTCCATGGAGGTGTACAGGGAGAAGGTGGTGGACACCGTCACCAGCAGGGCGGTGAACAGCACACAGATGGAAGCCAGCCCCGCGGCGTTTTGCTTCATGCGGAAGAGCATCCCGGAGATGGCGGTGAAGTGGTTGGTTTTGTAGTAAAAGCGTTTGTTTTTCTTTAAAAGCTTTAAAAGCGCCGTGATGCCGGTGATGAACAGCAGGTAAGTACCCAAGATCACCAGGATGACCGCCACAAAGAAGAGCAGCAGTGCCTGCAGGGGGTCTTGGATGGTCACGGCCATGGTGTATCCCGTCCCCAGCAGAGCGGCTCCCAGAATGGCCAGTACCCAGTGGGCTTTGGGTTCTTTTTCCCCTGCTTCCCCGCCGTGGAGCAGCTCAATGGGCTTGGAAAGCTTCACTTGCAGCAGGTTGTAGCACAGCGTCAGCAGGAAAATGACGCCGAACAGAGCCAGCGTTTGGACAATGGAGGAAAGGGGAACCACAAAAGCGATGGGCAGTTCCACACCCAGCACAATCCCCAGAAGCCAAAACATGGCCCGGGAAAACAGGATGCCCAGCCCAATCCCCAAGGCCAGGGACAACACTGCTATCAGCAGGGTTTCCCGGAAGAGGATGTTGGCGATGTGCCGCTTTTCCATGCCCAGGATGTTGTAAAGGCCGATCTCCTTTTTCCGGCGCTTCATGATGAAGCTGTTGGTGTAAAACAGGAACAGTACGGCAAACAGCCCGATGACAAACACGCCCAATCCCATCATGGCCGCTGTGGAGGAACCACCGTACATGGCCTCTTCGTCGATGCCCTGGCTCAACGCGGAAATGGTGTAGAACATGATGATGATCCCCAGGCTGGAAAGCAGGTAGGGCAGGTAGACACGCCGGTTGCGGCTCAGGTTGGTGCAGGCCAGCTTCCAGTAGAAGCCAAGTCCCCGGTTACTCATGGACGGCCACGCTCCTTTCCTGGTGGGTGGCAAGCTGGGTCAAAGTGCGGGAAATGGCCTGGTACAAGTCGTCGTCGGTCATGGCGCCCCGGTAGATCTGATGGTACACCTGGCCGTCTTTGATGAACAGCACCCGCCCGGCCCGGCAGGCCGCTTGGATGGAATGCGTCACCATCAGCACGGTTTGGCCGTCTTGGTTGATGTGGGAGAAAATGTCCATGATCTGCCCGGCGGAACGGGAGTCCAGGGCGCCGGTGGGTTCGTCGGCCAGGATCAGTTCCGGCTGGGTGATGATGGCCCGGGCAATGGCTGCCCGCTGTTTCTGCCCGCCGGAAACCTCAAAGGGGAACTTTTCCAGCAGCTCCTGGATCCCCAGCTTGCGGGCAATGGGATCCAGGCGCTGTTTCATCTCCGGGTATTTCTTCCCCGCCAGCACCAGGGGCAGGAAGATGTTGTCCTGGATGGAGAAGGTGTCCAGCAGGTTGAAATCTTGGAACACGAACCCTAAATGGTCCCGGCGGAAGGCGGAGATCTCCCGCTCGTTCAAGGTGACGATGTTGCGCATATTCAAAAACACCTCGCCGCCGGTGGGTTTATCCAACCCTGCCAGGATGTTGAGTAAGGTGGTTTTGCCGGAGCCGGACTCACCCATGATGGCCACAAATTCCCCCTCTTCCACGGTGAAGCTCACCCCGGCAAGGGCCTGTACTTTGGCCCCGCCCAGCCGGGTGGTGTACACCTTTTGCAGATTGTTCACGTTCAGTAACGCCATGACGCTCTCTCCTTTTTCACATTTGCGGATACCGTTTCTTTTCTTTCGAGGAACAGTATAGGAGCCAATTCTTACAAGTTTCCGTCATCCCCCTTACAAAATCGAAAAGCAAACCTTACGGTTTTGAAAAAAGTTTCCCTTAATAAATGCTCCCAGGGCCTTTTGGCATAAGACGGAGGGCCCGAAACAGAAATTCGCGCAAAAAAAGAGAGAGCGTCACGCTCTCTCTTTTTTAGGAATCATGGGAGCAGCAGTTGGCGGATCTCCTCAAACCTCTCTGCCTGATAGGTGACCGCTATGCCTTCCGGGAGAGTTTCCCCCTTGGGGTTGTACCACAGGGAGTCCACCCCGGCATTCTGGGCGCCCCGCATATCCGAGGTGGGGGAGTCCCCGATGAGCAGGGCGCTCTCCTTGGAAAACCCGGGGATGCGGGCGAACACATAGTCGAAGTACCGCTTGTCCGGCTTGGCGGCTCCGGCGTCCTCCGAAACAAAGTATTCCTTGACGTAGCCCATCAGCCCTGAGCGGGCCAGCCGGGGCTTTTGGGTGGCGGCGTTGCCGTTGGTCACGATGTACAGCTGATACCGCTGCGCCAGGTCCCGCACCAGTTCCAAGGCCCCGGGCAGCAGGGCGCCCCCTTGTCCCAGGTTTTCAAAGTACAGCCGGTTGATCTCCTCTGGAACGCCGGAAAGGCCGGTTTCCCGGAGAAAGTCCACAAACCGCGCCACCACCAGCTGGGGTTTGGTGCACTCCCCGCGCTCCAGCTTCTGCCACCAGCGGCTGTTGCAGGTTTCATAGCAGTCCAGCAGCTCTTGGGAAAAGGGCCGCTGGCTGGAAAAACAGGTTTCATAGGTGGCCCGGAAAGCGTGGTCCATGTCTTTGTCAAAGTCCAGCAGGGTGCCGTCAGCATCCAGCAGCAGGAATCGGTAGGCTTTCATCACAGCGCTCCTCTCGCGAACATAGCCCGCCCAGGGGCCGCATACACATACACTATCTCGATGATACCCCAAAGGGTGCCCGCTGTCAAGAAAGCGGCGCTGGAAAGGAAGTCCCTATGCGAAAATTCCATCTGCGCAAATACTGTTACCTGGTTCTTTGGCTGGCGCTGTTTGCCGCCGTGGCAGGCGTGTGGCTTTTCGGCCAAGAACCGCCTCCCGCGGTAGGGCAGGAGTCTGCTGCCTCCCCGGCGGCCAGCCCCACCGCAGTTGTCCCCCAAACAGAGGAGGAAGCACTGGTGGGAGTGTGGGTGCCCTATTTCTCCCTCTCCACCCCGGAGAACACCCAGGAGGCATTTGAGGCCAATTATTTGCAGATCGCCCAAACCGCCAAGGAGAAAGGGGTCAACGCCATGTTCGTCCATGTGCGGCCCTTTTCCGACGCCTTGTACCCTTCCGCCGCTTACCCCTGGTCCCACATCCTCACCGGCACCCAGGGGCAGGACCCCGGCTTTGACCCGCTGCAGTTTATGATCGACACCACCCATGACCTGGGGATGGAGTTCCACGCCTGGCTGAACCCCCTGCGGGTAAAGACCTCGGAAACCCCGGCATCCCTGGCGGACAACAACCCCTACACGGTGTTGAGTCCGGAATACCCCCAATACTTTATGAAGTGGGACGGGGGCGTTTACCTCAATCCCGCCTACCCTGCTGTGCGCTCTATGATTGCCCAGGGGGCTGCGGAGATCGCGGAGAATTATGACGTGGACGGCATCCACTTTGACGACTACTTCTACCCCTCGGAGGACCCTTCCCTGGACAGTGCCGCCTATGAGTCCTACACCCAAAGCGTGGAGAATCCCTTGCCCCTGCTGGAGTGGCGGGCAGCCAATATCAACGCTATGGTGGCCCAGGTGTATGAGAGCATCAAAGCTGTGAAGGAAGAAGTGGTTTTCGGCATTTCCCCCCAGGGGAATATTGCCAATGACGAAGCCATGGGCGCCGATGTGAAGACCTGGGCAGCGGTGCCCGGCTATGTGGACTATCTGGCCCCCCAGCTGTACTTCAGCTTTGAAAACGAGGCCTTGGGATATTTGGAAGCCTTGGAGGAGTGGGCTGCCCTGCCCCGGCATAAGGGGCTGAAATTGTATGCGGGGCTGGCCTTGTACAAGGTGGGCACCGACGCCGACGGCGGCACCTGGCTTGGGAGGGACGACATCATTGCCCTCCAGGCGGAGGCGGCGCTGGCAGCCGGATACCAGGGGGCCATCCTCTATTCTTCCGACTATCTTGACGCGGACCGGACTGCCCAGTCTGTGGAGAAAGCCATGGCAGTGTTTGGCAAGTGAGCGTTTGTGTTGACTTGTGACGATTTAAAGTGCTATAATGTGGGAATCACAAAGGAATGAATTTAAGAGAAAAGGAGTCGGGTGCTATGTGCGAAATCAATGAGATCGGCCTGCGGCTGCGGGAACTGCGGGAAACCAGCGATTACACCGTAGAACGGTTGGCAGCAGAATTGAAGGTAGATCCGGACGTATACCGGGGCTATGAGCAAGACGGGAAAGATATCCCCATCAGCTTGATCTATGAGATCGCCAATAAGTTTGGCGTGGATTTCGCGGAGATCCTCACCGGCAACCCTGCCCGGCTGGACACCTACCACATTGTCCGCCGCGGCCATGGCCGGGTGGTCAACCGGAACCCGGAATACCACTTTGAGGACTTGGCCTACCGTTACGCTGACAAGGTAATGCAGCCTTTGTTGGTCACTCTGGAGCCCACGGATAAACCCGCCGGGCTGATCACCCATTCCGGCCAGGAGTTCAACCTGGTCCTGGAGGGCACGGTCGTTGTAATCATCGGCGACAAGGAGTTCACCCTCACAGCAGGGGATTCTATCTACTTTAACCCCACCGTCCCCCACGGCCAGCGCTGCGGCGGGAAGGAAAAGGCGCGGTTTGTCACCGTGATTGCGGAGTAATTCCAGGCGTTTTCCAGGGCGCGCCCGTTTGATAGGGCCCTGGGGAAGTGGAAAAAAGAGCCCCGTCAGGATCAGGGGCTGGCTATGCAGGGGTTCTCCCGAAGGAATGGCGGGAGTCCTCCAGAATTGAAAAACAAGGATGTGTTACCCATGGATGCTTTACTGAAAAAATTCCTTCCCCGCATCGAGTTTGACTCCTACGAGGATTTTAAAGCGAACTATACAGTGAACGTACCGGAGAATTTCAACTTCGGCTTTGACGTGGTGGACGCTTGGGCAGAGGCAGAGCCGGAAAAGAAAGCCCTGGTGTGGTGCGACGAAGAGGATAACGAGAAGATCTTCACCTTTACCGACATCAAGCAGCTGTCCAATAAGGCTGCCAACTTCTTCAAGAGCCTTGGCGTGAAGAAGGGCTCGGTGGTAATGCTGATCCTCCGCCGCCGGTGGGAGTATTGGGTCTGCGCCACCGCCCTGCACAAGATCGGCGCCATTTTGATCCCCGGCACGTTGCAGCTGACCAAGAAGGACATCGTCTACCGGGGCAACGCGGCCAAGGTGTGCGCTGTGGTGTGCGTCAACGACCCCTTTGTTATGGAGCAGGTGGAGGCCGCCCAGGGCGATATCCCCACCTTGAAAAATAAGATATTGGTGGCAGAGCGCCGGGAAGGCTGGCTAGATCTCAACGAGGAGATGGAAAAATTCTCCGATGAGTTCCCCCGCCCCGCTGGGGAAGAGGCCACCCGCTGGGATGACACCATGCTGGTGTACTTCACCTCCGGCACCACAGGGATGCCCAAGATGGTGCGGCACAATTTCTCCTACCCCCTGGGGCACATCGTCACCGCCAAGTATTGGCAGCAGGTGGAGGAGAACAAGCTGCACATGAGCGTGTCCGACTCCGGCTGGGCCAAGTTCGGCTGGGGCAAGATCTACGGCCAGTGGGTCTGTGGCGCGGTGGTATTCTGTTACGACATGGAAGCCAAGTTCAATCCCCGACACCTGCTGGAGCACTTGGAAAAATACAAGGTGACCACCTTCTGCGCGCCGCCCACCATGTTCCGGTTTATGCTCCAAGAGGACGTGACGAAATACGACCTGAGCAGCATCCATCACTGCTGCATTGCCGGCGAGCCCCTGAACCCGGAGGTGTACAAGAAATGGCTGGATCTCACCGGCTTGAAGCTGTACGAAGGCTTCGGCCAGTCGGAGAGCTCGGTGATGCTGGCCAACTTCCAATGGTTCGAGCCCATCCCCGGCTCCACCGGCAAACCTTCGCCTCTGTACGATATCCGGTTGGTGGATGGAAATGGTACTGTGTGTGAGGACGGCGAAGAGGGCACCATCGCTGTGATGGGCGTGAAGGAGCATCCTCCCGTGGGCCTGTTCACCGGCTACTATTTAAACGACGAGATGACCCAGGAGAAGCTGGGCGGCGCCTATTACGACACCGGCGACGTGGCCTGGCGCGACAGCAACGGGTATTATTGGTTTGTGGGCCGCAATGACGACGTGATCAAGTGCTCTGGCTACCGCATCGGGCCCTTCGAGGTGGAGAGCGCCCTGCTGGAGCATCCTGCCGTGGTGGAGTGCGCTATCACCGGCGCCCCGGACCCCATCCGCGGCCAGGTGGTGAAAGCCACCATTGTGTTGGCCAAGGGCTATGAGGGCACCCCCGAGCTGACCAAAGAGCTGCAAAACCACGTGAAGCGTGCCACTGCCCCCTACAAGTACCCCCGTGTGATCGAGTACGTGAAAGAGCTGCCTAAGACCATCGGCGGCAAGATCAAACGGGCGGAGATCCGCAAAGCGGACGAGCAATAAACACAGCAGCAAATGGCTGAAAAAGTTTTGGCTGGGCTTTTAAGAAAGTTTGGCCAAAACTTTTTACTTGCGGGCCTTGGCGTGACACAGCCGGCCTGTTGATCCACAGGGAGGCGGAGCGCCGCCTGTGGAGAGGCCCTGCCCAGGGGAGGGGACGCACAGTGCGGAGCGTGTCCCCAGAGAGGTGTGAACGCTGTGTTTTGTCGGATCCGGCCTGGTGGGCATTGTGCGGAACGTTATTTTGAAGGAGTGAGTTATGGCTATGGAGTTTGTGCTGGAAGCCTGTGTGGACAGCCTGTCCTCTGCCCGGGCGGCAAAAGAGGGGGGCGCCACCCGGCTGGAACTGTGCGCCAATTTGATCATCGGGGGGACCACGCCTTCCCTGTCCCTGGTGCGCCGGGTGAAGGAGGAAACCGGGTTGCCGGTCCACGCCCTGCTGCGCCCCCGGTTTGGGGACTTCCTCTACACCCAGGAGGAGTTTGAACTGCTGTTGGAGGATGGCGCCTCCCTGCTGGACGCCGGTGCGGACGCCCTTGTTTCCGGCTGCCTCACTGGAGAAGGGGACCTGGACCTATCCCGCCTGGAGAAGCTGGTGGATCTGTGCCACAGACGTGGGAAGCGATTCACCCTCCACCGGGCCTTTGACGTGTGCCGGGACCCTGTTTCCGCCCTGGAGCAGTGCAAGGCACTGGGGGTGGATACGGTGCTCACCTCCGGCCAGAAAAACACCTGCCTGGAGGGCTTGCCCCTGCTGAAGGGGCTTTGGGGCCGTCAGGGCCCAGTGGAACTGCTGCTGGGGGCGGGGATCGACGCGGATGCCATCCGGCAGGTCCGCCGGGAGTTGCCCCAGGCCAACGCCTTCCACATGAGCGGGAAGGTCACCTTGGAGAGCCCCATGGCCTACCGGAAGGAAGAGGTCAGCATGGGACTGCCCGGCTTTGATGAATACACGTTGTGGTGCACAGACCCGGAAAAGATCCGGGCGGCCCGAAAGGAGCTGACAGAGGGATGAACTGGTCCCAAGAACTGAAAACCTATACCCACACTTGCCTGAGCCGGCGGCTGCCTGCCTTGGGCGCCCGGCGGCCGGAAGTGGAACAGGCCTTGGCGGGCTGTGGGGAGGAGGAGCGCCTGCTGCTCTCCTTTGTGTACGCCACCCTGCCCATCACTGATGTGGGGGACTATTCCCCCGCCGGCTTTTTGCAGGGGGTCCGCCACGCTTTGCGGGTGCGGGAAGAGTTCCCCTGGTGCGCCGCTTTGCCGGAACACCGGTTCCTCAAAGACGTGCTGTATCCCCGGGTGAACACGGAGGAGCTCAGCCCTTGCCGGGAACAGTTCTATGAGGAGCTGCGTCCCCGGGTGGAGGGGCTCCCCCTGCCGGAAGCCATTTTAGAGGTGAACCGCTGGTGCGCGGAGCACGTCACGTATCGTTCCACCGACGGCCGGACGGCGTCCCCCTTGCAGGTGTACCAGCGAGGCTTTGGCCGCTGCGGGGAGGAGTCCACCTTCTTGGTGACAGCCCTGCGCAGCGTGGGCATTGCTGCCCGGCAGGTGTATGTGCCTTGGTGGTCCCACTGCGATGACAACCACGCCTGGGTGGAGGCTTTTGACGGGGCCTCCTGGCGGTATCTGGGGGCTTGCGAGCCGGAACCTATTCTGGACCGGGGCTGGTTCACCTATGCCGCTGCCCGGGCAGTGATGGTGCACACCCGGGCCTTTGTCCAGGGTGGCCGGGAGGAGGCAGCGTTCCTGTTCCCCCATGTGGCGCCCCAGGACTGGGACATCCAGGAAGGGGTGGCCGTGGAGAATATCACCGCCCGCTACGCCCCGGTGAAGGAGTTGGAGATCACCGTCCTGGGAGAGGACGGTTCTCCTGCGGCGGGTGCTTGGGTCAGTGTGGCCGTGATGAATATGGCAGCTCCCCGGGAGGTTGCCCGCCGCCGGGCCGATGACAGAGGCCGGGTCACTTTGAAGCTGGGGAAGGGCACGGTGCTGCTCTCCGCTTGGGAGGACAGTGCCCCGTCCCTTTGCGGGGAGCTGTTGGTGGAGCCGGAAGCCTGTTGTGCCTCTTTGACCTTGGGACAGCGGCTGCCTGCCGGGGGCGAGGCGGACTTCCTGGCGCCCCAGGACGGCGGTTTGACTGTGCCGCCGCTGAAGGAGGAGCAGCGGCTGGCCCGGGCTGCTGTCCTGGACCATGCTGCCGCTTCGCGGGAGGAGCGCGCCCGGGCCTATCGGGCCTTGGCGGGTGCCCTGCCCCAAGGGGAGCGAGGCAGGCTGTGGGATTCCCTCACCGAAAAAGACCGGGCGGGGCTTGTGCCAGACCAGGTCTTAGAGGACGGGCTAGACGCCTTCGTCTGGGAGAAGAACACGCCTCCCCAAGCCTTTGAAGAGGGGCTGCTCTCCCCCCGGGTGGGGCTGGAAGTGCTCACCCCTTGGCGGAAGCTTCTAAAAGGGGCGTTTTCGCCCCAGCAGCAGGAGGCAGCCCGGCAAGACCCTTCCCAACTGTGGCGCTGGGTGAAAGAGGCTGCGCCGCTGGAATCCCACTGTTACCAGTCGTTGTGGGGCACGCCCCAGGGGATGCTCTCCACAGGGGCGGCCACTGCCCAGGGGCAGGCGCTGCTGTTCTGCGCCGCCTGCCGAGCCTTGGGCATTCCCGCAAAGCTTTCCGACGGTGTGCCCCAGGTGTGGCGGGAGGGCTCCTTCCTGCCCCTGTGGGGGGATGCCCCCACTGCCCGGCTGACTCTCCAGGCACCGGAGGGCCACCCTGGCCTGGAAGGCCAGAATTACACCCTTTCCCGCTGGGAAGGGCATGGGTTCCGGGAGATTTCCACAGGGCAGGTGCCTGCTGGGGGCGCCCGGGAACTGCGCCTGGTCCCGGGAGAGTACCGGCTTTGGATGGTCAACCGCCTGCCGGGAGGCAGTTTGCTTTCCCGGTGGGGAACGGTTTCCCTCCAGGCGGGGGAGGCAAAGACCTGCGCCCTCTCTTTCCGGGAAGGGGACGTGGCAGACTTGCTGGAGCGCTGCCCCCTGCCGGACTTCTCTTTGGAGGATGGCCAGGGGCGGGTAGTGAAGGGCCGGGAACTGCTGGCTCTTGCCCCGCTGACGCTGCTGTGCTTTTTAGAGGTCAACCGGGAGCCAACGGAACACCTGCTGGGTGAGCTGCAGGAGGCCGCCGGGGAGCTGAAGCGGGCAGGGCTTCCCCTGTGCTTCGTGCTGCCGGACCTGTCCCAGCGGGAGGACCCCACCTTGGCAAGGGCCCTGGGTGCCCTTCCGGAGGCCACCCTTTGGCAGGCACCTTTTGGGGAGAGCGCTTCTCCCCTTGCCCGCCGGATGTACCTGGACCCCGACCAGCTGCCCTTGGCCCTTTTGGCAAACAGCAACGGGGAGGGCCTTTACGGCTGCTGTGGCTACAACGTGGGCACGGCTGCGTTGCTTTTGCGGCTGGTGGCAGGGCTGGAAAAAAACGGGAAAATGGTGTATACTAAAAAAGTAAACAGCAGGATCTGAAACACTTAAATTGGCCAACGGAGTTTAGAAAGGCACCATGGAAATTGCAAAATTGAGAGATCATCCCCAATGGGCATCTAGGGCTGCACAGTGGTTCTATGAGAAATGGGGAGTCCCGCTGGAAGCCTATGAAGAGAGCATCCAAGCCTGCCTGCAGGGGACAGGGCCTGTTCCCCAGTGGTATGTGGCGGTGGAGCAGGGGGAGATTATCGCGGGGGCTGGTGTTATAGAGAACGACTTCCACCAGCGCAAAGACTTGACGCCCAACGTCTGCGGGGTGTACGTGGAGGAGGCTCACCGCTGTAAGGGGATTGCAGGCGCTTTGCTGCAATCCATCTGCCAGGATATGGGGGAGCTGGGGGTGGACACGCTGTACCTTGTCACAGATCACACCTCGTTCTATGAACGGTATGGTTGGGAGTTCCTGTGCATGGTGGAGGAGACCGGGGAACCCAGGATGACCAGAATGTATCTCCATCAGGAAAAGCCGGATCATCCCACAGAATCATCTCTTCAACGAAGTTCCTAAAAGATAAAATCGAAAAACAGGAAAGGAGTTTTGCCCTATGGAAAACCAAATGCTGGAACTGCTGAAAACCCGCCGGAGTGTGCGGGCCTACCGTCCGGAGCAGGTGAAACCCGAGGAGCTGGACGCTGTACTGGAAGCCGGCACCTATGCCCCCACCGGAATGGGAAAACAGTCCCCAGTGATCGTGGCGGTGCAGAGCCCCCGTTACCGCCAGGCGGTGATGGAGCTGAATAAGCAGGCTCGGAGCGGCACGGGCGACCCCTATTACGGCGCGCCCACCATTGTGCTGGTGCTGGCAGACCCGGAGCGGGGCACCTGCGTGGAGGATGCCTCCTGCGTGCTGTGCACCATGATGGACGCGGCCCATGCCATTGGATTGGCTTCCTGCTGGATCCACGGGGAAAAGGAGATGTTCCAGCTGCCCGAGGGCAAGGCCCTTCTGAAAGAGTGGGGCCTGCCGGAAAACCTGCGGGGCGTGGGTTCCCTGGCCTTGGGCTACGCTGCCGGCCCCCTGCCCCAGCCCAAAGAGCGCAAAGCTGACTATATCCACAAGGTGTAAGGGCACAGCGGGGCAATTCCCGCGGCAATTGTACGGGAAGCGGTTCCTCAAAAAGGGACCGCTTTTTTCATTTTTCCGCCAGAGAGTGGTTTTTCTTGTGTTTTTCCCCTTGAAAAGTTATAATAAAACAGACACTTTACGTGAAAGGAAGGCGAAGCCTGTGCATAGATGGAAAAAGGCCGCGGCCCTGGCGCTGGCGGCTTTGACCCTGGCGGGAACACTTTCCGCCTGCGCCCCGGGGACAGGAAGTTCCTCCGAAGTGGGGGGGGCTGGAGAAAGCAGCCAGCCCCAGCTGAAAAACAACGGGGAGAGTACCCAACTGACCGTGGCGGAGATCTTTGTCAGCAGGGAGCGCACGGAAGCCCTCAAGGAGATTGGGGGAAAGTATATGGCGGACTTCCCCCAAACCCAGGTTGAGATCGTCACAGTGGACAGCGGGGAAGAAGCCCAGGCCCTTTTGGAAAGCGGGGAGGCCGACCTGGTGGAGCTTTCCCAAGCAGAACAGCCTGCCTGTGTGGAGCAGGGCTTGTTGTTAGAACTGTCCTCTTATTTGAAAGAGTGGGAAGAAACCTCTAACCTGACGGCTGCTGCCCAGCAGGTGGCCGCTTCCATGGGGGAGGATCAAGCTTATCTGCTGCCTGCCACTTTGAACCAGGACGTGACTTACTACCGGAAAGACTGGTTCGAAGCTTTTAACGAGGGCAAGACAGAGGGCTTGGTGTACTGCCGTGTTTGGGAGGACTTCCCCGCAGCGGTGGAAAAACTGGCGGACAAAGGGGCGGCAGGGCTGGTGTTCGGCGGCCGGGAGCACTTGGTAGATCTGTTTGATTCCATCCTGTGGAGCGCTGCGAATTTGAACCGAATGGCAGATCCCGCCGCGGGTTATTTCTCCGCTGTGGAGGGGAGTGATACCTTGTTCGCGTTGGAGCAGGCCTCCCAGGCGTTGGAACAGCTTTCCACCCTGGTGGAAGGGGCTGTGCCGGAGGAAGCTCTCTCCTGGACGGAGGACCAGGCCGTGGAGGCTTTTGTCAGCGGGGAGGCCATTGCCCTCATCGCCGGGCAGGACCGCATGGAGGAGATCGCCTCCGCCCTGGGGGAAGAAGCCCTGGGCGTGGCCGGCTATCCCAGGGGGCTTAGCGGAATTGCCATCACCGGTTTGGAATACACCGGCTTCGGGGTGGCGGCAGATTCCCGGCAGGCGGGGAATGCCGTCCACTTCTTGACCTACCTCTCCAACAGCGACAACAACACCCACCTGGCTGAAGTTTGCGGTACCGTACCCATCCACACCACTGCCGCTGATTTGGAACCCTCTTTGGAAGAGGGAAATTTGGCGGTGAACATGGAGATGGTCCGCCGGGCCAACTGGTATTATTACGCCCAAGAACCCCAAATGTACCAAGCGCAGGAGGGCTGGCGGGACATGGCCAGCGGCGCTCTGGGGGAGTACCTTTCCGGGAAGCTCTCCCAGCAGGAACTGTTGGAAGAGTTTGACAGCTATTGGTCTAAGGCGCTGGAGGATGAAGGTGCCTTGTGGGAAACAGAATCGGAAGAATAAACGCGAGAGCCCTGGGAAACCCCGGGGCTCTTTTTTGAAATAATTTAAGCCCTTGTAGAGTGGGAAAGAATTTGGTATAATACTTAAGATTATGAGATCTTGTGTGGAAAGGGTGGTTCCCGTGAATGTAAAGCTTTTGGCCTATACGCCTGAGCCGGAAAAAACCGTGGCCTGCGCCGCCAAGCTGTGCTATGCCGCCGCGGATATCGACACTGTGTACGAGGGGCTGACCGAGGAAAAAACCGCCTCCTTTTTGGAGATGCTCCAGTCCATCGGCCACGAAAGCCCCATTGAGCACGCCAGCTTCACCTTTGGCATTGAAGGGGTGTCCCGGTCGCTGCTGGCCCAGATCACCCGCCACCGCCTGGCCTCTTTCAGCGTGCAGAGCCAGCGGTATGTGAAAGAGGACGGTTTCGAGTTTGTGCTCCCCCCGGAGATCGCCGCCATCCCCGAGGCCAAGGAGGAGTTCCTCCGGGCCATGGAGGAGGACCAACGCCACTACCAGCGGCTGACTGCCCTTTTGCAGGAACGCCATAAAGCGGCTTTCCTGGCTGCGGGGGAAACGGAGAAATCCGCTGCCCGCAAGGCGGAGAAGAAGGCCATTGAGGACGCCCGGTTCGTGCTGCCCAACGCCTGCGCCACCAAGATGATCTGCACCATGAACGCCCGCTCCCTGCTGAACTTCTTCTCCCAGCGGTGCTGCAACCGTGCCCAGTGGGAGATCCGGGAGCTGGCCACCCAGATGCTCCGGGAAGTACGGGCGGTGGCCCCCCATATCTTTGAGAAAGCGGGCCCCCCCTGCCTGCGGGGAGCCTGCCCCGAGGGGAAGATGTCCTGCGGGAACATGGCGGAAGTCCGGGAAAAGTTTCAAAAGCTGTAAATTTTAAGGCCAGTGCCCCATACTAGGACCAGGGGCCTGTTTGGAAAGGAGTGGGAACGTGAGCTTGATCGTGCTGGAGGGCTTGGACGGCAGCGGCAAAGGGACCCAGACAAAGCTGCTGGCAGAGACCCTGAAGGGGCGTGGGGTGCCCCTGCGCCATGTGACGTTCCCCGATTACGACTCCCCCTCTTCGGCCCTGGTGCGGATGTACCTGGACGGGGAGTTCGGCTTGGAGCCGGAAGACGTGAACGCTTACGCCGCCAGCGCCTTTTACGCAGTGGACCGGTTCGCCAGCTTCAAGCGGGACTGGAAAACCGATTACGACCGCGGGACGCTGATCCTCTGCGACCGGTATGCCACCTCCAACCTGGTGTACCAGATGGGGAAAGCGCCCCGGGACCAGTGGGAGCAGTACCTGGCCTGGGTGGAGGACTTGGAATATGAAAAGCTGGGGATCCCCCGGCCGGACCTGGTGCTCTACCTGGATATGCCCATTGAGGTTTCCCAGCAGCTGCTGCTTCAGCGCTACCAGGGGGACAGCGGGAAAAAAGACATCCACGAAAGCCATTTGGAGTTCCTCCGCGCTTGCCGGGAGTGCGCCCGCTACGCCGGGGAGCGGCTCTCCTGGAAGGTTATCCCCTGCGCCCGGGACGGGAAGCCCCTCCCGGTGGAGGAGATCCACCAAGCAGTGCTGGCGGCGGTGGAGCCCTTGTTGTTGCCCTGAAAAAACGCCTTGCCTGTTCGATTGGGCGTGTGGGATCGATTGCGTGGCCCGTTGTGGGTTTTAGGGCCCACGCTGCAACTTCATTTTGGAAAGGAACGGTAGTGATGGTCGTTGTGTTTTTGGCCGATGGTTTTGAAGAAGTAGAGGCCCTGGCTCCTGTGGATCTGATGCGCCGGGCAGGGCTGGATGTGAAAATGGCCGGCGTCACCGGCAGGGAGGTCACCGGTTCCCATGGGATCACGGTGAAAACGGACATGGCTGCCGAAGAGGTGGACGTGGCTGCCTTAGAGGCCATGGTGCTCCCCGGCGGGCTGCCGGGCACCCACAACCTGGAAGCTTCCCCGGTGGTGCAGGCCTGCATCGACGGCTGCGTGAAAACGGGAAAGCTGGTGTCCGCCATCTGCGCGGCCCCGTCTGTCCTGGCCCATAAGGGGCTGCTGAAGGGGAAAAACGCCACCGCGTTCCCCAACTTCCAGAAAGACCTGGAGGAGGGCGGCGCCTGCCTCAGCGAAAGCTATGTGGTCCGGGACGGCCAGTTCCTCACCGGCCGGGGCATGGGGGTTGCCACTCAGTTCGGTCTGGCTCTGGTGGAGGCGCTGGCTTCCCCGGAAAAGGCCAGTGAGATCCGCGCTTCCATCCAGTGGGAGGCATGATCTCTCTGGAGAAAGCCGCTTTGCGCCGGGAGCTGCTGGCAAAGCGGGAAGGGCTCCCGCGCCGGGAGGCGAAGAGCCGGGAAATCCGGCGGCTGGTGCTGGGGCTGCCCCAGGTTCATCGGGCAAAAGCCCTGCTGCTTTACTTGAGCATGGGTAGCGAGGTGGATACCTGGGGGATTTTCGAGCAAGCTTTGGCGGCGGGGAAAGAGGTTTTCGCGCCCCGCTGTTTGGACAGGCAAGGCTATATGGCCTTTTACCGGGCGGACTCCCGGGAGGATCTGGTGGCGGGGGCTTTCGGGCTGCTGGAACCGGACCCGGCCCGGTGCCCCCTTTGGCAGGGGGAGTCCGATGCCCTGTGCCTGGTGCCGGGATTGGCCTTCGATGAGGAGGGCTTCCGGCTGGGCTATGGAAAAGGATATTACGACCGTTTTTTAACGTCACATCCGGTGGAAACGGTGGGCTTGTGTTTTGGGGACCTGGTAGTGCCCCGGCTGCCCCACAGCCCTCTGGACAGGCGGGTATCCGCTTTGGTGACGGAAGCAGGAGTGCTGGCCTTCCCCCAGGGAAGGGCCCAGGAAAGGATGGTTGCCCATGAATAACGGACAGACCCCCGGCGGTGAAAACCGCACCACAGGGAATTTCAAATTGAACATCGATGAGCGGGACCTGGCCACCGGTACCTTTGACCTGCCGGAGCGCCGGAGCCAGCCGCCCCGCCCGGAGTATTCCATGAACAAGGCCTATCTCACCGAAAAAGAGCGCCAAGCCGAAAAGAAGGCCCACAAAAAACGGGATCGCTTGAAGGCCCGGAAAAACCGGCGGGTCTTTTCCCTGGTGTGGGTGTGTATGGTGCTGTTGGTTTCCTTCACTTTGGCCAGTTACCTGATTGGCGGTTCCAACGACTTTTTCGCGGCCAAGCGTCCCGAAGGCACCACCGAGGTGACCCTCCCGGAGGATGTGACCATAGACGAGCTGTCCCAGATCGTCTACAAAGCCGGGGCCATTGACAAACCGGAGTTTTTCAAGCTGTTTTGCATGATCACGGTGGATGACGACGAACTGGAGTATTTCCAGCCCGGTACCTACCAGCTGGAAACCAACATGGATTACCAAAATATCATCAGCACCTTGCAGGGCGGCAACCAGACCCGCGAGGTGGTGAAGGTCACCTTCCCCGAAGGCACCACGGCCCTGGAAGCCGCTGCCCTTCTGGAGGAAAATGAGGTCTGCTCCGCAGAGGACTTCCTTGAGGCCATCAACTCCAGCGACTTTGACAACTACGACGTCATTGCTCCCCTGGCCACTGTCACCGGCAAGTATTACAAGCTAGAGGGCTACCTGTTCCCCGACACCTACGACTTCTACAAAGGGGAAGAGATTAGCTCCGTGGTGGGCAAGCTGGTGTACAATTTCCAAAACAAGGCGGAAAGCTTAATGGAGGATATCCAAGCTTCCGGTATGACTTTGGACCAGGTCGTCACACTGGCCTCCATCATCCAGCGGGAAGCTGCCAACACCCAGGATATGTACGATGTTTCCGCCGTACTCCACAACCGCCTGGACTTTGGCGCCCAGGCAGGCATTTACCGCCTGGAGTGCGACTCCACCATTTACTATCCCTACCACACAGCTGAGGATGTCCCTGCCGATGGCGCCCTGCCTTACGGCAACTACAACACCTACGAGATCCAGGGGCTGCCGGCCGGCGCCATCTGCAACCCCGGCCTGGACGCCCTGGATGCGGCGGTGCATCCCAGCACGGAAGGCGATGCACCCAACTACCTGTATTTCTGCCACGCTGCCGACGGCACGGCCTACTATGCCACCAATGCCGATGACCACGCTTACAATATGCAGCTGGCTGGCTTGACGGAGTGATGACAGTGAAGCGTGTAAAACCAGAGCTGCTCTCCCCCGCAGGGGACCGGGAGCGGCTGGAAGCGGCTGTGACCTATGGCGCGGACGCGGTTTATTTGGCGGGCAAAAGTTTCGGGATGCGCTCCGCCCCGGCCAACTTTGGGGAAGAGGAACTGCGGGACGCTGTGGCTTACTGCCACGCCCGTGGGGTAAAGGTGTATGTCACCTGCAACACCCTGCCCCGCAATGACGAGTTTGAAGAACTGCCGGGGTTCCTCTCCACCTGCCAGGAGATTGGGGTGGACGCCTTCATCATCTCCGATTTGGGTGTGCTGGCCTTGGCCAAGCAGGTGGCCCCCCAGGTGGAGCGCCATGTTTCCACCCAGACTGGCATCGTAAACTTTGCTGCTGCCCAGGTCTGCTGGAAACTGGGGGCCAAGCGGGTGGTCCTGGCAAGGGAGGTGCCCCTGTCCGAAATCCGCGGCATCCGGGAGCGGGTGGATCCCCAGCTGGAGCTGGAAGCCTTTGTCCATGGGGCCATGTGTATGTCCTTTTCCGGCCGGTGCGTCATCTCCAACTATATGACCGGCCGGGATGCCAACCGGGGCGAGTGCGCCCAGCCCTGCCGCTGGGAGTACCATTTGATGGAAACCCAGCGTCCGGGGGAGGTGTACACCCTGGTCCAGGAGGAGAAGGGCGCCTATTTCTTCAACTCCAACGACCTGCGGATGATCGACCACATCCCGGAGATGATTGACGCGGGGGTTGCCAGCCTGAAGATCGAGGGCCGGGCCAAGTCGGCCTATTACGTGGCCAGCGTCACCGCGGCCTACCGCCAGGCCATCGACTTTGCCTGGGAGCATCCCGGCGAGCCCCTGCCGGAGGCCATCCTCCGGGAAACGGAAAAGATCAGCCACCGGCCCTACTCCCACGGGTTTTACTTTGGGGGCGAGCCGGGCCAGACTGTGGACCGCAGCCACTACGCCCGGGGTTACGAGCTGGTGGCCATCTGCCAGGGCCGGGAGGGCAAGTGCCTGCGTCTGACCCAGCGCAACCGGTTTTTCCAAGGCCAGGAGGTGGATATCCTCCAGCCGGGGAAACCCTCCTTCACCGCCACCCTGGACCGGCTTTACAACCAGGATCGGGAACCCCTTTCAGTGGCCCCCCACGCGGAGATGATCGTCTATTGGGAAACCGACGCCGATGTGCCGGCAGGAGCCTACCTGCGGGTGAAAAAGAGCCAGAACTGACCGGGCACAGGCCGGCGTTTAAAATCTGTGCAGGAAAGGGCATCTGAGTTTTTGCAGCTCAGGTGCCCTTTTTTTGTTGCTCTTGGAAGCCTTTTTCAGCCCTGTACAGGGGCGGGGTGAAGCCGTTTCCAGCTGGCCGGGGTAGGGGAAACTTTCCCCAAAGGGTCTGTTTTGCCAGGGGGGCTCATATCCTTGTACTAACCCCTAGAAAGGATGATCCCCATGAAAAAAATCCGGCTGGGCGTTTTAGCCCTGACCACTGCCGCCGCCCTGCTCCTGCCAGCCTTTCCCGCCAGCGCGGAAGGGCTGGAGGTGACCGCGCCTTCCGCTGTGCTGATGGAGGCCTCCACCGGCCAGGTGCTCTTTGAAAAGGAGGCCCACCAGCAGCGGCCCTGCGCCTCCATCACCAAGGTGATGACCCTGTGCCTGACCTTTGAAGCCATCGACAGTGGCCGCCTCTCTTTGGACCAGACCCTCACTGCCTCGGCCCACGCGGCGTCCATGGGCGGGTCGGATATCTGGCTGGAAGAGGGGGAATCTATGACTGTGGACGATCTGCTGAAAGCCACCGTGATCATGAGCGCCAACGATGCCGCCGTGGTGTTGGCAGAGGCGGTGGCCGGCAGCGAGGACGCCTTTGTGGCCAAGATGAACGAGAAAGCCCTCTCCCTGGGCATGAACGACACCACCTTTAAAAACTGCAACGGCCTGGATGAAGAGGGCCACTTGACCAGCGCTTACGACGTGGCCTTGATGAGCCGGGAGCTGGTCCGCCACGAGAAGATCTTCGACTACACCCTCACCTGGATGGATTCCGTCCGGGATGGGGCGACCCAGCTGGTGAACACCAACAAGCTGATCCGCACCTACCAGGGCATCACCGGGCTGAAGACCGGCACCACCGGCCAGGCGGGCAGCTGCATCACCGCCACGGCCCAGCGGGACGGCCTGGAGCTGATCGCCGTGGTGCTGGGGGCGGATTCCACGGAGCACCGGTTCCAGGACGCCGCCGCCCTGCTGGATTACGGCTTTGCCAACTGGAAGATCGCCGTGCCGGAGAGCCCCGCCCTGGAACGTGTCCCCGTGGCCCGGGGGATGGCCCCGGACGTGAGTGCCCAGGCGGAGGAAAGCCCCAAGCTGCTTTTGGAAGCAGGGGAAACCGGCCAAGTGGAAACCCAGGTCCTCTGGCAGGAGCTGACCGCCCCCGTGGCAAAAGGGGACTGGATCGGTACCGTGCGCTATTCGCTCAACGGCGAAACCCTGGCGGAAACAAAGATCACAGCGGCGGAAGATGTGGCGGAGGTCACCTTTGCGGCGGCTTTGGGATACCTGTTCCAAGCCCTCTTTACACTGTGAGGGGAGTTGGGTGGAAGGATTGTAACTTTTTTGGAAAGAGTGCGGCAGTAACTTGCAAATTCCATCAACTTATTGTAGAATAGAAGCACAAAGCACCTACCATCCCTTCTCTGCAGAACAAAAACTGGCTCTGCCAATGGGCTTTCCGGGAGAGAGGGGAGTTATGTCCCGGGACGCGCAACAAGGAGGTTATTTGCAATGCCGCTGAAATTGGAAACCGGTTATCTGAATGGCTTTGTTTCCCAGCACGAGTATGAGGCCATCGAGCCCCAGGTAAAAACTGCTCATGAGCTGCTGATGTCCAAAACGGGCATGGGCAACGACTTTTTGGGCTGGGTCACCCTTCCCAGCGATTATGACAAGGAGGAGTTCGCCCGCATCAAGGCTGCTGCCAAGAAGATCCAGGGCAATTCCGATGTGTTTGTGGTCATCGGCATCGGCGGTTCCTATCTGGGAGCCCGGGCTGCCATCGAGTTTTTGAAGTCCGATAAATACAACGACCTGCGCAAGGATACCCCGGCCATTTACTTCGCCGGCAACAGCATCAGCTCCACCGCCCTGGCGGAACTGGTGTCCCTGTGCGAGGGGAAAGATGTTTCCATCAATATGATCTCCAAGTCCGGCACCACCACCGAACCTGCCATTGCGTTCCGTGTGTTCCGTGAGCTGCTGGAAAAGAAATATGGCAAAGAGGGTGCCCGTGAGCGCATCTTCTGCACCACCGACAAAGCCCGTGGCACGTTGAAGCACCTGGCCGACGAAGAGGGCTACGAAACCTTCGTGGTGCCCGACGATGTGGGCGGCCGCTATTCCGTGCTCACCGCCGTGGGCCTGCTGCCCATCGCTGTGGCCGGGGCCGACATCGACGCTTTGATGGCCGGCGCTGCCAAAGCTATGGAAACCTACAACACTCCCAACCTTTCTGAAAACGATTGCTACAAGTATGCTGCCACCCGCAACATCCTTTACAACAAGGGCAAGTGCACCGAGGTCATGGTCAGCTATGAGCCCTGCTACTCCATGATGAACGAGTGGTGGAAGCAGCTTTACGGCGAGAGCGAGGGCAAGGACAACAAGGGCCTGTTCCCGGCCTCTGTGATCTTCTCCACCGATCTGCACTCCATGGGCCAGTATATCCAGGACGGCCGCCGCACCCTGTTTGAAACCGTGGTGCTCATCGACGAGCCCAAGCACCAGATCACCTTGGGCAACGATCCCACTGACGTGGACGGCCTGAACTACCTGGAAGGCCGCACCATGGCCTTTATCAACGAAAAGGCTTTTGAGGGCACTGTGTTGGCCCACAACGACGGCGGCGTGCCCAACGTGGTCCTCCACGTTTCCGATTTCTCCGAGGATTCCTTGGGCCAGCTGATCTACTTCTTCGAGAAGGCCTGCGCCATTTCCGGTTACCTGCTGGGGGTAAACCCCTTCGACCAGCCCGGCGTGGAAAGCTACAAGAAGAATATGTTCGCCTTGCTGGGCAAGCCCGGCTACGAGGATGCCAAGGCCGCTTTGGAGAAGCGCCTGTCCCGCTGAGGCGGAAAGTAAAACGCACCCCCCCGCTCCCCTGGGGCGGAATAATAAAATAAAGGAGAGTTGTAGTATGATCACTCTTTTAACTGGTAAAAAAGGCTCCGGCAAGACCAAGAAGCTCATCGACCTGGCCAACGCCGCTGTGGAGAAGTCCAACGGCAATGTGGTGGTTGTGGAGAAGGGCCTGAAGCTTACCTATGATATTTCCCACGCTGCCCGCCTGGTGGACATCGACGCTTACGACGTGAAGGGCGGCAAGGGCCTGTACGGCTTCCTGGCTGGCATTTGCGCCGGCAACTACGACGTGACCGACATCTTTGTGGACTCCACCCTGAAGATCACCGGCACCGGCGCTGAGGTCGTGGACCTGCTGGTGACCGACCTGAAGAAGCTGGAGAAGGAGTCTGGCGCCAACTTTGTGCTCTCCATTTCCGCTGCCGACGAGGAGATCCCCGAGAGCGTGAAGGAGTACGTATCCAAATAACGCCCTAGGCAAAACAGACATCCCACGAAAGGCGGCCAAACGGCCGCCTTTTCAGTGTGTATCTGTGTGCGGCCGGGAAAAATCCCGCGGAAAAGGCCTTGACAAGGAAAGCCAGCTTTATTATAATATATCAGTACGGCATAAAGGTGGATTAGTACCATGGATCTGCGAAACTATTTCCTGGGCGCCAGCGAGGCCCTGGAAGTCAGCTTTGACCTTTCCGGTTTGGAATTGGGCGGTGTCAAGCCGTTTTGTGCGCCGGTGAAAGTCCAAGGGTGGCTGAAAGGTTCCCCCACTTCAGTGGAGCTCAGCGGCACGGTGTGTTATACCATGACCATGCCCTGCGACCGTTGCTTTGAAATGACTACCCAGGAACGGGAAATGCCCTTTTTCCATGTGCTGGTGCGCGAGCTCAGCGACGAGGAGGACGAGGACGGCCAGTTTGTCCTGGTATCGGACGAGTCTTTGGATCTGGAACAGTTGCTTACCGAGGACATCCTGTTGGACGTGCCCAGCAAGTTCCTCTGTTCCCCAGATTGCAAGGGCCTGTGCCCTGTGTGCGGCAAAAACCTGAACCAAGGGGATTGCGGCTGCAAGCAGGATACGGTGGACCCACGGCTCGCCATTTTAAAGAGCCTGCTGTAAACAGGGGCTCGCAAAAGAGCAGGCTGCTCTTTTCTAGTTTGAAAATGCCGGACAAACAGTGTGAAAACTGGACTGCGGGCAAAATGCCTGCGGCAGAATAGTATCTTTTATAGATTAAGGAGGTGCACCCATGGCAGTACCCAAGCGGAAAGTATCCAGCGCTCGGCAGAACAAGCGGCGCTCCAATGTGTGGAAGCTCCAGGCTCCCGCCCTGATGAGATGCCCCCAGTGCGGCGAGTACAAGACACCTCACAGAGTGTGCGGCAACTGCGGCTACTACAATGGCCGTGCCGTTGTGAAGAAGGAAGCGTAAATTTTTAGCAATGGCGAGAAGGGAACGCGGGGATGCGCTCCCTTCTTTATTTTTACCGGCAGGTTTTGGCGCCTTTTGCCGGAAAAGGAGGCGTGGAAGATGGCTGTAACAATCAGCGGGATCGAGCCGAAAAGCCGTGCACAGCGGGCGGGGATCCAGCCCGGGGATGTGCTCATTTCCATCAACGGCCACGAGATTGTGGATGTGCTGGATTACCGGTTTTTTGAAACGGAGCGGGAACTGCGGCTGTCCCTCACCCGGGATGGGGTGGCCTATCAGGTGGAGCTGGTAAAACCCCAGTATGCCGGCATCGGCCTGGAGTTTGAAACCTACCTGATGGATGAGCAGCGTTCCTGCCGGAACAAGTGCATTTTCTGCTTTATCGACCAATTACCCAAGGGGATGCGGGAAACCCTGTACTTCAAGGACGACGACGACCGGCTGTCCTTCCTGTTTGGCAACTACATCACCTTGACTAACATCGACGACCGGGAAGTGGACCGGATCCTGCAAATGCACATCAGCCCCATCAATGTGTCGGTCCACACCATGGACCCGGAGCTGCGGTGCAAGATGATGCACAACCGGTTCGCCGGGGATTCCCTGCGGCACCTGTACCGGCTGGCCCAGGGGGGCATCCGCTTGAACTGCCAGATCGTCCTGTGCCCGGGGATCAACGACGGCCCCGCCCTGGAGGATACCTTGGAGAAATTCTGGTCCCTGGGAGAGGGGCTCCTCAGCGTGGCCTGTGTGCCGGTGGGCCTCACCCGCTACCGGGAGGGCCTGTTCCCCCTGGTCCCCTATAACCAGCAGACTGCCGGAGAAGTGCTGGACATCTTGGAGCGTTGGGGCGACCGGTGGAAACAGGAGCGGGGCGCCCGCACCGTGTACGGCTCGGACGAGTTGTACCTGCTGGCCAAGCGGCCCATCCCGCCCTTGGAGTTTTACGAGGACTTCCCCCAGATCGAAAACGGCGTGGGAATGCTGCGGAACCTCCAGGACGAGTTTGACTGGGCCTTGGAGGACCTGGAACTGCCAGATACCCCCCGGAAAGTCACCATCCCCACCGGCGAGGGGGCCTTTGCCTTTCTCGACCATCTGCTTGACGGATTGCGGGAGAAATGCCATAATATAACTATCGAATTGCTGCCTGTGAAGAACGACTTTTTCGGCGGCAGCGTCAATGTGACGGGCTTGCTCACAGGCCAGGATATCCTGAAGAACCTGAAGGGACGGGACCTGGGGGACCAAGTGCTGCTCTCCACCAATATGCTCCGTTCTGGGGAAGATGTGTTCCTGGACGACATGACGGTGCTCCAGCTGTCCCAAGAACTGGGGGTGCCCATCCGCCGGGTGGGCAACACAGGGGAGGCCCTGGTGTGTGCCATCTGCGGTTTGCCGGAGCCCGACGCCCCCGGCCACAACCCCTATGAGGCTTCTTGGGAGCACCGGTAAATGGGCGGCTCGCCTGTATGTAGAGGAATGTGAAAATGCGCTTCTGAGGCAATGCTTGGAACGAAAGGAGCGAAGTTATGGCAAAACCAATTGTAGCCATTGTGGGACGGCCTAATGTGGGCAAGTCCACACTGTTTAATAAGATCGTGGGCCAGAGGCTCTCCATTGTGGAGGATACCCCCGGCGTCACCCGGGACCGGATCTTCGGCGACGCCGAGTGGTGCGGCCGGAAGTTCTCCCTGGTGGACACCGGCGGCATTGAGCCAGCCAGCAAGGATGTGATCCTCACCCAGATGCGGGAGCAGGCGCAAATCGCCATCGATTCCGCCAGCGCCATCATCTTTGTCACAGATATTCGCACCGGGGTCACCTCCACCGACGCGGACGTGGCCAGCATCCTGCTGAAAAGCGGGGTGCCGGTGGTGTTGTGCGTCAACAAGTGTGACCAGGTGGGCGCGCCCCCTCCGGAGTTTTACGAGTTTTACAACCTGGGCCTGGGGGACCCGGTGATGGTTTCCTCCGTCCACGGCCACGGCACTGGCGACCTGCTGGACCGCGTCTGCGACGTGCTCCCCGACGACGTGGAAGAGGAGGACGAAGGGGAGATCATCAAGGTGGCTGTCATCGGCAAGCCTAACGTGGGCAAATCCTCCCTGGTGAACAAAGTGGCGGGGGAGAACCGCTGCATCGTTTCCGACATTGCCGGCACCACCCGGGACGCGGTGGACACCACCATCCAGAACCAGCATGGCACCTTTACCTTCATCGACACCGCGGGCCTGCGCCGGAAGAGCAAGGTGGAGGACGCCATTGAGCACTACAGCAACCTGCGGGCGGAAATGGCCGTGGAACGGGCGGACGTGTGCCTGATCCTCATCGACGCCCAGGTGGGCTTTACCGAGCAGGACTCCAAGGTGGCCGGTATTGCCCACGAGGCGGGGAAGGGCTGCATCATCTGCGTCAACAAGTGGGACGCCGTGGAAAAGGACGACAAGACCATGCAGGAGATGCGCCAGAAGCTGGAGAAGGACTTCTCCTTCATGTCCTACGCGCCCATCCTGTTTATCTCCGCGAAAACAGGCCAGCGCCTGGACCGGATGTTTGAGCTGATCAAACTGGTGGCCTCCTCTAACGCCATGCGGGTGACTACCGGTACTTTGAACGACATTCTCGCCCAGGCCACGGCCCGGGTGCAGCCGCCCACCGACAAGGGCAAGCGGCTGAAGATCTATTATATGACCCAGGCTTCCACCAAGCCCCCTACGTTCATCTGCTTCTGCAACGATCATGAATTGTTCCACTTTTCCTACCAGCGCTACCTGGAAAACAGGATCCGGGAAACCTTCGGCTTGGAAGGCACCCCCATCCGCATGATCATCCGGGAGCGTGGGGAGAAAGAGTGACATAGAAACTGGGAAAGGCGGTTTTCGATCCTCATGGGCTACGAAATTTTGGCATTGGCGCTTACCGCGGTGGCAGGCTACCTGCTGGGGAGTGTCAACAGTTCCATCATCCTCACTTGGTTTTTCAAAAATAAGGAGGACATCCGCAAGTACGGCAGCGGAAACGCGGGCATGACCAACGTGCTGCGCAGCGTGGGCAAGCTTCCCGCCGCCCTCACCTTTGTGGGGGATTTCCTCAAGTGCGTGGCGGCGGTGCTGCTCTCCCAGGGCTTTGTCCTGTGGCTTGCCCCGGGCGGGGAGGAACTGTTTGATGTGGCCCGGTATGTGGCGGGTGTTGCCTGTGTGCTGGGACACATCTTCCCGGTGTACTATGGGTTCCGGGGCGGCAAAGGTGTGGTCACTTCCGCGGCGATGATCGCCCTCACCGACTGGCGGGTATTTTTGCTGGTGCTGCTGACCTTTATCATTGTGTTCGCGGCCAAACGGATCGTTTCCTTGGCCTCGGTGGCTTGCGCGGCCCTGTACCCGGTGTTCACGTTCCTGTTCCTGTTTTTGGCGGAATTCTCCGGCAGCCCTTTGCAGCACCACGGGGATCACAGCCTGGGCTATGTGCTGTTTGCCACGGCGGCTTCCTTGTTTATCGGCTTGACGGTGCTCATCAAGCACAAGTCCAACATTGGCCGCCTGCTCCGTGGGGAGGAAAAGCCCATCTCTTTTGGAAAGAAAGGCGCTTGATATGGATTGTACCTTCCGGACCCCCCAGGGGAATTTCAATTACCGGGTGGGGGCTATCATCCGCCGGGGCGACAAGCTGCTGGTCATGCGGGAAGAAGAGATCAACCACTGGTATTTGCCCGGCGGCCGTGTGAAGCTTCATGAGCCTTTGGAAGACGCCCTTCGCCGGGAGGTGGCGGAGGAGCTTGCCCTGCCAGCCCGGATCATCCGGCCCCTGTGGCTGGTTGAAAACTTCTACACCATGGATACCAAAGAGGGGAAGGACATCCCCTTTCACGAGCTGGGCCTGTACTTTTTGGTGCAGCTCTCCACCGATGCCCTCCCGGAAGGGGAGACCTTTTCCCAAAAGGACTCCGACGGCGTTTGGCATCAGTACCGTTGGTTCTCCCGGGAGGACCTGCAGGGCGTGTTGCTGTACCCCTCCTTTTTAAAGGAGGAGTGGCCCCGCTTGCCGGAGAGCCTGGAGCTGCGCACCCTGTGGGATTGAGGCGTTTCCCGCTGTTTTCCCTGCAAGGGATGGCTCTTGGTCCCCCAAGGGAAGCGGGACCTGGTTTATTCCTGTAAGGTTTTGCCGGGGAACGCCGCAAACAGCTCCCTAATATTGACTTTTAGGCTGGTATGTATTATTATAATCTTCAGTCAAATACTAGTTCTGTAAACCAACGTGTTACAGGTTAGCTTGCTTTTCAAAGCCGTTAGGAAGTGTAAATTTGGAAAAATATGTGATTAAAGGCGGCAGCCGCCTTACTGGTGAAGTGAATATCAGCGGAGCCAAAAATGCGGCAGTGGCCATCATCCCTGCCACTATTTTGGCCGACTCCCCTTGCCGCCTGGAAAATCTCCCTGATATTTCCGATGTAAAGACCCTGACGTATATCCTGGAGAGCATGGGCGCCAAGGTGGACTACTTGGACCGCCACACCGTGGAGATCGATCCCCGGACAGTGGGAACAGATACAGTTTCTGCGGATATCGCCCGCCGTATCCGTGCTTCTTATTACTTTTTGGGGGCGCTTTTGGGCCGCTGCCGCAAAGCGGTGGTCCCTATGCCTGGCGGGTGCAATTTTGGCATCCGGCCCATTGACCAGCATTTGAAAGGCTTTTCCGCCCTGGGCTGCGATTACAGCCTGGACAACGGCATGATCGCCGTTTCCGCCCCCCATGACCTTCACGGGGCCAGTGTCTACCTGGACGTGGTCACCGTTGGCGCCACCATGAATATCATCTTGGCCGCGGTGAAAGCCCGGGGTTTGACCGTCATTGAAAACGCTGCCCGGGAGCCCCACATTGTGGACTTGGCCAACTTCCTGAACACCATGGGAGCGGATATCCGGGGCGCCGGCACCGACACCATCAAGATCCACGGGGTACAGAAACTGCGGGGCGCCGCCTATTCCATCATTCCCGACCAGATCGAGGCGGGCACCTATATGGTTGCTGCCGCTGCCACCCACGGCGATGTGCTGGTGAAAAACGTCACCCCCAAGCATTTGGAGTCCATCTCTGCCAAGCTGGTGGAAATGGGCGTCACCGTGGAGGAAGGGGACGACACCGTGCGGGTGGTTTGCGACCGCCCCCTGCGGAAATGTAATGTGAAGACCATGCCCCATCCTGGGTTCCCCACGGATATGCAGCCCCAGATCACCGCTCTGCTGTCCATTGCCCAGGGCACCAGTATGGTCAACGAAAGCGTTTGGGAAAGCAACCGCTTCAAATATGTGGACGAGCTGCGGCGCATGGGCGCTCAGATCACGGTGGACGGCAAGGTGGCCATTGTGGAAGGTGTGGATCACCTGAAAGCAGCGCCAGTGCGGGCCTTGGACCTGCGGGCAGGGGCCGCTATGGTCATTGCCGGGTTGGTGGCGGAAGGCACCACCGTACTGGAGGACATCCAGTATATCGACCGGGGCTATGAGAACATTGTGGAAAAACTGGTGGACTTGGGAGCGGATATTTACCGCAGCCAAGAGCCGGAACAGACCATGGACATGGATAAGATCGGCTGACAACATCATTACAGAGCTTGAGGGCTGCGGCAGAGGATGCGGCAGCTCTTTTGTTTTGCGGAAAGGAAGGGAAGGATATGGCCAGGCTTTGCCCACTGTTTTCCGGCAGTTCGGGGAACAGCTATTACATAGGTTCCCGCAGTGCCGGGTTGCTGATCGATGCCGGACGCAGCGCCCGGCAGCTCACCCAGATGCTGGACCGCTGCGGCATTGACCCCTTGGCGATCCAGGGCATTTTGATTACCCACGAGCACAGCGACCACATTGCAGGGGTGCGGGTGTTCGCCAAAAAATATGGCATCCCTGTGTTTGCCTCCCAGGGGACGCTGCTCGCTATGAAGCCCTCCTTAGAGGGAGTGGAGCGCTGGGTGCTGGAAGGCCCGTTGGAGCTGGCGGGGATGAAAGTGACGCCTTTCCCAACGCCTCACGACAGCGCCCAACCTCTGGGGTTCCGCATCACCACGGCGGACCACCGGGAGTTCGCCCTGGCCACCGACCTGGGGGAGGTGACCAGCTGTGTGCGGGACCATCTGCTGGGGGCGGAGTTTGTGGTGGTGGAGTCCAACCACGACCGGGAAATGCTCCAGGTTGGGCCGTACCCCGCCTATCTGAAACGGAGGATCTTGTCCTGCCGGGGTCACCTGTCTAACAGGGACTGCGCCGCTTTCCTGCCGCAGCTGGTGAAAGCGGGGGCGAAGCGGTTTTTGCTGGCCCACCTCAGCCGTGAGAACAACACCCCTTCCCTGGCGGGGCAGACGGCCGTTGCAGTTTTGGCTGGTGCCGGCTACCAGCAAGGGGTGGACTATTGGCTGGAAGTGGCCTCCCTGGAAAACGGGGAAGGGAAAAGCATCATCTTTTAGGAGGAAAATGTCATGCTGGGCGTGAAGCTGATTTGTGTAGGAAAGCTGAAAGAGGCCTACTGGCGGGACGCGGTGGCGGAATATGAAAAGCGCCTGCGGCCCCTGTGCAAATGGGAGCTTATCGAGCTGCCGGAAGCCCGCTTGCCCTCCGAGCCCTCCCAAGGGGAGATCGACGCTGTCCTGGAGAAAGAAGGGGAGCAGATCCTTCGCCACGCTGTTGGAAAGATCTACCCCCTGTGCATCGAGGGGAAACTGCTGGACTCCCCGGGGCTTGCCAAGCGCCTGGCAGGGGCCATGCAGTCCCCCGGCGCGGCGAGCTTTGTCATTGGCAGTTCCTTTGGGCTTTCCCCCAAGGTGAAGGCCGCTGGGGAGGGGCTTTCCATGTCCCCCATGACCTTTCCCCACCAACTGGCCCGGGTGATGCTCTGCGAGCAAATTTACCGGGGTTTCCAGATCTTGGGGAACACCAAATACCACAAATAAAAAGGGCCTCCGGTTTTCCGGAAGCCCTTTCTTCGTTTGAGAAGGAATCACACGTCTAACTTCATGTCGCCGTCTTTGACCCAGCCCAGTTTCCGCAGGCCCAGGTTGATGACCCAGGACAGCACCGCCGGGAGCACAAAGCACAGCAGCACCAGCCCTACCCAGTCCATGGGGGCGATGGCGGCCTTCAAGCCGTTGGCCACATCATTTACCCAGCCGTCGATGACGCCGATCTGCCCCACCAGGCCGCAGGTGCCCATGCCGCTGGAGATGGGCGCGCCGTTCATTTCCAAGTGGAATACGCAGGTGGCCAGGGGCCCGGTGATGGCCGAAGCCAAGGTGGGGGCGATCCAGATCCGGGGGTTCTTGATGATGTTGGGCACTTGCAGCATGGAGGTGCCCAATCCCTGGGCCACCAGGCCGCCCCACTTGTTTTCCCGGAAGCTGATGACAGCAAAGCCCACCATTTGGGCGCAGCAGCCCGCCACGGCGGCTCCGCCGGCCAGGCCGGTTAGCGTCAGGGCGGCGCAGATGGCCGCGCTGCTGATGGGCAGGGTCAAAGCAACGCCTACCAACACGGATACCACAATGCCCATGAGGAAAGGCTGCAGGTTGGTGGCCCACATAATCAGCTGCCCCACCGCGGAAGCAGCAGCGCCGATGGGAGGCGCCAGCACATAGGCCAGCAGTGCCCCGGAGAGGATGGTCACCAGGGGGGTGACCAGGATGTCCACCGGGGTCTTTTTGCTCACCAGCTTGCCCAGCTCTGCGGCAATGATGGCCAGCACCAAAACCGCCAGAGGGCCGCCGTCCCCGCCCAAGGTGTTGGCTGCGCTGCCAACTGCTGCCAAGGAGAACAGCACCAGGGGCGGCGCCTTCAAAGCGTAGCCAATGGCTACCGCCATGGCGGGGCCGGACATGGCCTTGGCAAAGTTGCCGATGTCCGTCAGCAGGGGCACGCCCAGCTGGGTGCCCAGGGTGGAGATGATGGTGCCGATGAGCAGAGAGGCGAACAGGCCCTGGGCCATGGCACTCATGGCGTCCACGAAGTAGAGGTTCAGATAGGACTTGACAGTATCCCAGCCGTTACCCTTGCGGGGGGCCGGGGTTTGTTTGGTATCTTCCAAAAAAATCTTCCCTTCTTCATCAGGAGGGAGCGGAGAAAAACCGTGGGAGCGGAGTCCCTCCGTTCCTTCTCAGTGGTTTTTCTGTACCTTTTCCCGCTGCCAGGCACAGGCGAACGCTGCGGGGATCTATATTGGCTATGTTGCCTGGGAAAGATGTCCGTTTTCCGCCTGGAGATCGCCTGCCGGAGGTTTTCCGGCACTGCTGGTCGTCCCCAAGGCCTTACTGGCGGTACGCCCTTCCCGGGCCGTTTTGGGTTTACACCTTATGATACCACATTTTCGGAAAGAAGGAAAGGGTCGAAAAAAGGACCCAGGGCATTTGCCCTGAGTCCTTTTCCACAATGGCTGGGATTCTCTTAGATCACGCCCTGAGCCAGCATGGCATCGGCAACCTTCTGGAAGCCGGCAATGTTAGCGCCCATGACGTAGTTCTTGGGATGGCCATACTTCTCGGCAGCCTCGTCGGCAGACTTGAAGATGTTCTCCATGATGCCCTTGAGCTTCTGGTCCACTTCCTCGAAGGTCCAGGAGAGGCGCTCGCTGTTCTGGGTCATCTCCAAAGCGGAGGTGGCCACGCCGCCGGCGTTGGCAGCCTTGCCGGGAGCAAACAGCACACCGGCCTCTTGCAGGATCTTGGTGGCCTCGATGGTGGTGGGCATATTGGCGCCCTCTGCCACGGCGATGCAGCCGTTGGCTACCAGGGCCTTGGCATCCTCTTCCAGCAGCTCGTTCTGGGTGGCGCAGGGAAGGGCGATGTCGCACTTGACGTTCCACACGCCCCGGCCCTCATGGTACTCGGAGTTGGGACGGTAGTTCTTGTACTCAGTCAAACGGGCGCGCTTGACTTCCTTGATTTCCTTGATAGCAGCCAAATCGATGCCCTCGGGATCGTACACCCAGCCGGTGGAGTCGGACATGGTGACCACTTTGGCGCCCATCTGCTGTGCCTTCTGGCAGGCGTAAGTAGCCACGTTGCCGGCGCCGGAGATGGCCACGGTCTTACCGGCTATGTCATAGCCTTTTTTCTTCAGCATGGCGGCGGTGAAGTACAGCAGGCCGTAGCCGGTAGCCTCGGTGCGGGCCAAGGAACCGCCGTAGGTCAGGCCCTTGCCGGTGAGCACGCCCTCGAAGGCGTTGCGGATGCGCTTGTACTGGCCAAACATATAGCCGATCTCACGGGCGCCGGTGCCGATGTCGCCGGCGGGCACGTCGGTGTCGGGGCCGATGTGGCGGAACAGTTCGGTCATGAAGCTCTGGCAGAAAGCCATGATCTCACGGTCGGACTTGCCCTTGGGGTCGAAGTCGGAGCCACCCTTGCCGCCGCCGATGGGCAGGCCGGTCAGGGAGTTTTTGAAGATCTGCTCGAAGCCCAGGAACTTGATGATGCCCAGGTTCACAGAGGGATGGAGCCGCAGGCCGCCCTTGTAGGGGCCAATGGCGGAGTTGAACTGTACGCGGTAGCCGCGGTTTACCTGCACCTTGCCGTTGTCGTCCACCCAAGGTACGCGGAACATAATCTGGCGCTCGGGCTCGGTGATGCGCTCCAGAATGCCGGCAGCCTCGTATTGGGGGTTTGCCTCGATCACGGGTTCCAGGGAGGTGAGCACTTCGGTGGCAGCCTGGATAAACTCAGGCTCGTTGGGATTTTTCTTTTTCAAAAGTTCCAGCTGTTCACTGACATAAGACATAGCGTTTTCCCTCCGTACTGCAAGTTTGTTTTTAAAATCTTGCAAAATCATAGAGATATCATACCATGGTAAGCTGGATTTTACAAGAAAAAAATTGCAAGAATTCTTTTTGGGTTTTCCCCCAACTTTTGGCGCTTTGGTCCGACTAGGGAAAATCTTTCGGGAAAACATTGACATTGGCCCGTATTTTTACTAAAATTAAAACCGTATGGGAATGCCCATCTTTAGCAGGGGCGCTTCCTCATTTTTTGGCAAGGGATATTTTTGGGAAGATGATTTTTTACGGAGGTCTGATGAAGATGCAAAAGAAAGAACTGCTGTATGAAGGAAAAGCCAAAAAGGTGTACACCACCGAAGACCCCGAAGTTTATATTGTGTCTTATAAAGACGACGCCACCGCTTTCAATGGACTGAAGAAGGGCACCATTGTGGGCAAGGGCGTGGTGAACAACGAGATGTCCAACTTCATGTTCCGCAAGCTGGAGGAGCAGGGCATCCCTACCCACTACATCGAAGAGCTTAACGAGCGGGAAACCGCTGTGAAGAAAGTGACCATCGTACCCCTGGAGGTCATCATCCGCAACACCGCCGCCGGCAGCCTGTCCAAGCGGCTGGGCCTGCCCGAGGGCACTCCTCTGAAGACCCCCGTGCTGGAGTTCAGCTACAAGAACGATGACCTGGGCGACCCCATGGTCAACGATTACCACATCCTGGCAATGGGCTTGGCCACCCGGGAAGAGCTGGATCAGATCGCCGAAATGAGCTTTGCCATCAACAAGATGATGGTGGAGTTCTTCAAGTCCGTCAACGTGGACCTGATCGACTTCAAGATTGAGTTCGGCAAGACCTCCGATGGCAAGATCATCCTGGCCGACGAGATCTCCCCCGACACCTGCCGCTTCTGGGACAGCGATACCCACGAGAAGCTGGATAAGGACCGTTTCCGCCGGGATATGGGCGGTGTGGAAGAAGCCTATGAGGAAATGATGCGCCGCTTAGGGCTTCGCAAATAAAACTTGAGAAAACGGGGTCCCGGAGGGAGGCATAGCTTCCACCCCCGGGGCTCCCTTGTGTTTTCATTGGGAAATCGATTTCGAGAAGAAAGGTTTGGTCAGCAGCATGGCGAGAGATGTATACGAGTCCCCCCTGTCCGCCCGGTATGCGGACAAGGAAATGAAATACCTGTTTTCCCCGGACATGAAGTTCCGCACCTGGCGGAAGCTGTGGATCGCCCTGGCGGAAACAGAGATGGAACTGGGCCTGCCTGTCACCCAGGAGCAGATCGACGAACTGAAGGCCCACGCCGGCGACATCAACTACGACGTGGCCCAGGCCCGGGAGAAGGAAGTGCGCCACGACGTGATGAGCCACGTGTATGCCTACGGCCAGCAGTGCCCCAAGGCGGCCGGCATCATCCACTGGGGCGCCACCTCCTGCTATGTGGGCGACAACACGGATGTCATCATCATGACCGAGGCCCTCAAGCTCATTCGCAACAAGCTGGTGGGGGTCATCCGGGTGCTGTCCCACTTTGCTCAGGAGTATAAAGACCTGCCCACCCTGGCATTCACCCACTTCCAGCCTGCCCAGCCCACCACCGTGGGCAAGCGGGCCACCCTGTGGATCCAGGACCTGCTGATGGACCTGGAAGACGTTGAGTACCAGTTGGGGAAAGCAAAGCTTTTGGGCTCCAAGGGCACCACTGGCACCCAGGCAAGCTTTTTAGAGCTGTTTGAGGGCGACCACGAAAAGTGCCGGGAACTGGACCGGAAGATCGCCCAAAAGATGGGGTACCAGGCTTGCTTTGCCGTTTCCGGCCAGACCTATTCCCGGAAGCTGGACAGCCAGATGCTGAATATCCTCTCCGGCATTGCCCAGAGCGCTGCCAAGTTCTCCAACGATATCCGCCTGCTGCAGCACCTGAAAGAGGTGGAGGAACCCTTTGAGAAGAACCAGATCGGCTCTTCCGCCATGGCCTATAAGCGCAACCCCATGCGCAGCGAGCGCATTGCCTCTTTGGCCCGGTATGTCATTGCTGACGCCCTGAACCCCGCCATGACCATGGCTACCCAGTGGTTCGAGCGCACCCTGGATGACTCCGCCAACAAGCGCATCAGCGTGCCCGAGGCGTTCCTGGCAGTGGACGGCATTTTGAACCTGTACAACAACGTGGCTGACGGCCTGGTGGTGTACCCCAAGGTGATCCATCAGCATATGCTCCGGGAGCTGCCCTTTATGGCCACCGAGAACATCATGATGGACGCTGTGAAGCGGGGCGGCAACCGCCAGGAGCTCCACGAGCGGATCCGGGTGCACTCCATGGAGGCTGCCCGGGTGGTCAAGGAGCAGGGCGGGGAAAACGATCTGCTTTCCCGCATTGCCGCAGACCCTGTTTTCGGCGTGACACTGGAAGAACTCCACGACATTGTGAAGCCCGAAAAGTATGTGGGCCGCGCCCCCCGGCAGACGGAGGATTTCCTGGAGGAAGTTGTAGCGCCGGTATTGGAAAAGTACAAAGATGTGGCAGAGGAAAAAGCGGAGATCACCGTGTGAGCTGCCGCATAAAAATATAAGGCGGCACCCCGCCTGTGAATGAAAATCAGAAAGGCTTGAAGTGTTATGGTTAAAGCGATCGTAGGCGCCTGCTGGGGCGACGAGGGCAAGGGCAAGATCACCGACGTTCTGGCGGAAGATTCCGACATTGTGGTGCGGTTCCAGGGCGGCAGCAACGCCGGCCACACCATCATCAACGAGTATGGCAAGTTTGCCCTGCACCAGCTGCCTTCCGGCGTGTTCCGGCAGAACATCACAAACATCATCGGCAACGGCGTTGCCCTTTCTGTGGAGAACTTTATCGACGAGGTGAAGTCTGTTACAGACCGGGGCGTGCCCGCTCCCAAGCTGCTGGTTTCCGACCGCTGCCAGGTGGTGATGCCTTACCACAAGGAGCTGGACGGCATGGAGGAAGCCCGCCTGGCGGCAAAGTCCTTTGGTTCCACCAAGTCTGGCATTGCGCCCTTCTATTCCGACAAGTATGCCAAGATCGGCTTCCAGGTCAGCGACCTGTTTGACGACAAAGACTCCATCATGGAGCGCATCGATCATGTGCTGGATGTGAAAAACGTGCTCTACACCCAACTGTACCATCAGAAGCCCCTGGACCGGGAAGAGATCTATCAGAAGCTGATGGAGTATAAAGAGGCCCTGGCCCCCTATGTGGCTGACACCACCACCTTGCTGCACAACGCGGTGAAAGAGGGCAAGACCATCCTGCTGGAAGGCCAGCTGGGCTCTTTGAAGGATCCGGATATGGGTATTTATCCCATGGTCACCTCCTCTTCGCCCCTGGCCGGTTACGGCGCTGTGGGCGCCGGCGGTATCCCGCCCTACGCCATCCAGGAGATCGTCACCGTGGTGAAAGCTTACTCCAGCGCCGTGGGTGCCGGCGAGTTTGTCAGCGAGATCTTCGGCGACGAGGCGGAAGAGCTGCGCCGCCGGGGCGGTGACGGCGGCGAATACGGCGCCACCACCGGGCGTCCCCGCCGCATGGGCTGGCTGGATCTGGTGGCTGCCCGCTATGGCTGCATGGTGCAGGGCACTACGGCAGTGGCTTTCACCGTTTTGGATGCTTTGGGCTATCTGGACGAGATCCCCGTGTGCGTGGGCTACGAACTGGATGGCAAGCGGATCGACTATTTCCCGCCCACCGCCCAGCTGAAGCGCTGCAAGCCCATCCTGGAGGTGCTCCCCGGTTGGAAGTGCGACATCGGGGGCATCAAGAAGTATGAGGACCTGCCGGAGAACGCCCGCAAGTATGTGGAGTTCGCGGAGAAGGGCATTGGTGTGCCGATCACCATGGTTTCCAACGGCCCTGCCCGTGAGGACATTATCTATCGCTGATTCGGCCGCGGCAGCCCCTTGGTCGGCTGCCGCATATTTTATAGCAAACCATCCTATGCTAGTAGCGAAATCCCCTGGCGTGCCAGGGAGAGAAAGGAGCGATACGCAATGTGCGGTATTGTGGGATACATCGGTGAGGAGCAGGCAACGCCCATCCTGCTCAATGGCTTGCAGAAACTGGAGTACCGTGGATACGATTCCGCCGGTGTGGCGGTGTACAATGAAACCGGGATGCACGTGGTGAAATCCAAGGGCCGGCTGAGCGTGTTGGACGGCATTTTGGACGGTGGCAAGAACCTTCCCGGCACGGTGGGGATCGGCCACACCCGCTGGGCTACCCACGGCGCCCCTTCGGACGTGAACTCCCACCCCCAAGTCAGCGACGGGGGGAAGTTTGCAGTGGTGCACAACGGCATCATTGAAAACTACCTGTACTTGAAAAACCACCTGATCCGCCGGGGTGTGGAGTTTGCCTCCGATACTGACACGGAAGTGGTAGCCCAGATGCTGGAGTACTATTACAAAGGCGACGTGCTGGAAACCATCCAGAAGGTGATCTCTAAAGTGGAGGGCAGCTATGCCCTGGGCATCATCTGCTCCGAGTGCCCGGAGAAGATCTTCGCCGTGCGGAAAGACAGCCCCCTGATTATCGGCATTGGCCAAGGGGAAAATTACATCGCCTCCGATGTGCCGGCCATCCTGTCCCGCACCCGGGATATCTACCGGCTGAAGGACAAGGAGATCGCCGTTTTGACCCGGGGGTCTATCCAGTTCTACAATCAGGAGCTGGAGCCCATCCAAAAGGAGCCCGAGCGGATCCAGTGGGACATTGACGCAGCGGAAAAGGGCGGCTACGAGCACTTCATGATGAAGGAGATCTGCGAGCAGCCGGAGGCCCTGCGGAAGACCATCTCCCCCCGTATCCGGGAGGGGAAGATCGTGCTGGACGACGTCACCCTTACCGCGGGGCAGATCCGGGATATCCGCAAGGTGTTCATCGTGGCCTGCGGCACCTCTTACCATGTGGGTGTGGTGGCCAAGTACGCCTTTGAGCGGCTGCTGAAGATCCCCCTGGAAGTGGATGTGGCCAGTGAGTTCCGCTACCGCGACCCCATTTTGGACGACAAGACGTTGGTTATCATCATTAGCCAGTCCGGTGAAACGGCAGATACCCTGGCCGCCCTGCGCATGGCTAAAGAACGTGGCTGCCGGGTGCTCTCTATTGTCAACGTGGTGGGCAGCACCATCGCCAACGAGTCTGACGATGTGCTGTACACTTGGGCCGGCCCGGAGATCGCGGTGGCCTCCACCAAGGCTTACAGCACCCAACTGGCGGTGATCTACATGATCGCTCTGTATATGGCAGACCAGCTGGGCACCGTTTCCCAAGGGGACATGGCACGGTATATGGAGGACTTGCAGCGGCTGCCGGACCTGGCAGAGGAGTGTTTGCGGGATAAGGAAACCATTCAGTACTTTGCCTCCCAGTATTTCAATGCCCACGATATGTACTTCATCGGCCGGAATGTGGACTACGCAGCCAGCCTGGAGGCCAGCCTGAAGCTGAAGGAGATCAGCTATATCCACTCGGAAGCCTACACCGGCGGCGAGCTGAAGCACGGCCCCATTTCCCTCATCGAGGACGGCACCCTGGTGATTGCCATTTCCACCTATGAGAAGCTGTTTGACAAGATGATGTCCAACGTGCGGGAAGTGAAGGCCCGTGGGGCCGTGGTACTGGGTATCACGGTTCAGGAGAAAGAAGAGGCGCTAAAGCAGGAAACGGATTACCGGTTCTGTGTGCCTTCTGTTACGGACTTCATGCTGCCCAGCCTGTCCATTTTGCCCTTACAGCTGTTTGCCTACTATGTGGCCAGTATGAAGGGCTGCGACATCGACAAACCCCGGAATTTGGCAAAGTCTGTCACTGTGGAATAAGTCTCTTGGAAAAGCCTGGGCGACCGGGCTTTTCTTCGTGGGGGCGGCCCTTTCCCGAGAGGCACGTCTGGCAAAGGCTTATTGGCTGCCCTTGCGGAAACAGCCGGGATATGCTAGAATAACCTCAAACAAAGAAATCGAAAGGGACGGGATGAATATGGCAAATACCGCTCATGAGCGGGTGGTGGTGCTGGACTTTGGCGGCCAGTACGCCCAGCTGATTGCCCGCCGGGTTCGCGACCTGGGGGTTTATTGTGAGATCAAAAACTATAAAACCGATCCGGAAACGCTGCGGGATTGTAAAGGGATCCTGTTTACAGGCGGTCCCAACAGTGTGTATGCCCCGGATGCTCCCCTCTGCTCCAAGGAAGTTTTCCAAATGGGCATCCCGGTGCTTGGCATCTGCTATGGCGCCCAGGTGATGGCTTACCTGCTGGGAGGGACTGTTTCCTCCAGCGAGGTGCCGGAGTTTGGCAAAACCATGACCCAGTTTTCTGCCGAATCCCCTCTATTCCAGAATGTGGGGGAGAGCGTGTGCTGGATGAGGCATTTGCCAAATGTGCTGAATATGAGGATATATTCAGCCGGACAAAAGAAAACAGTGAGCTTTACCGTCTGAATCACAGAACAGAGAGCGAGGCAGTGGTGTCCGAGGATTTATATGCGCTGCTCTCCTGTGCGAAGGAGTATTATGAGGTGACAGGCGGAAGATTTGATATCTCAGTGGCGCCGCTGTCGGATCTGTGGGATTTTAAAAATGAAGATCCAAAGGTTCCCGATGAGGAGGAGATAAAAAAGACACTTGAAAAAGTGGGGTATTCCCGGGTGCATCTGGAAGCAGGGGATAAAGTGAAATTTGATGATCCGAATACCATGCTGGATTTGGGCGCGCTGGCCAAGGGGTATATTGCGGACAGGCTGAAGGAGTATCTGGTATCAGAGGGAATCGAGAGCGGGTATATCAATC
>URKX01000013.1 GCA_900548545.1 uncultured Oscillospiraceae bacterium | reverse complement strand
TATCCTTATCTCCCATTTTAGCAATAATTTCAGCTGAAGGACCGATAAACACGATTCCATGCTTTTGACAAAGCGCGGCAAATTCCGCATTTTCCGAAAGGAATCCATAGCCCGGGTGGATGGCCTGGGCCCGGGTTGCCAAAGCTGCGGCGACGATGCGCCCGCCGTCGAGATAACTTTCCTCCGCACGGGGGCCGCCGATACAGATGGCCTGATCCGCCAGCGCTACATGCAGGGATTCCCGGTCCGCCTCGGAATAGACCGCCACCGTATAGATGCCCATCTCCTTGCAGGCCCGAATGATGCGCACCGCAATTTCTCCCCGGTTTGCAATCAGTAATTTTGTGAACAATTCATTTCATCCTTTCCGGAAGTGTTCCCGGCGCCTGTCCGGGACGCCTCATTCGGCTCTGACCAACGCAAAGGAAAACTCCGCGCTGATGCACACTTTTCCGTTCACCCTCCCGGTGCCCTTGGCAAAGTAAAAACTGCCCCGCTGCCGGGTAATTTCACATTCTGTTTCCAGCGTATCCCCCGGTTTAACCTGCCCCCGGAACTTCACCTTATCCAGGCTGGTAAACAAGGGAGTTGCCCCTTCCGACGCGCCCTGCGCTAACAGCACGCAGGCGGACTGGGCCAGCATCTCGCACTGGATGACCCCCGGCACCACGGGATTCCCCGGGAAATGGCCCTGCAGAAAGTACTCGTCCCCCCTGATATGGCATTTTCCATGAGATTTCCCGTCCACCAGCTCTACTTCGTCCACCAGCAGCATGGGTTCCCGATGGGGAAGTATCTTTTTGATCTCTTCTCGGTTCATCCGCTTCTCTCTCCTTTTCTTCCAATCCGCCTGGCTGTATGCATCACAGGTATTTTTCTGCTTTTTGTTTCAGGATTCCCGTCCGCAGCCACTCCCGCAGGGTGGAAAGGCCCTGTTCATTCCTGCTGCAGGGAAGCCAAAGGTGCAAATATCCGTCTTCACCGTACTTCTGCCGGATATGCTCCTCCGCTCTGTTCAGCTGCTCCTGGCGTGTGAGCTCGGGCGCGTGCGCTTTTCCGTATTCCACACAGCGTTTGACAATCTCTTCCGGGTCGATATCCCGGTCCGCCTCGCTGACGATGCGTCCGTACAGGC
This sequence comes from uncultured Oscillospiraceae bacterium, assembly GCA_900548545.1. Classification (GTDB taxonomy): domain Bacteria; phylum Bacillota; class Clostridia; order Oscillospirales; family Acutalibacteraceae; genus Acutalibacter. The sequence continues at coordinate 49,126 of URKX01000013.1, read as the reverse complement.
TGCGGGGCGCTTCTGATCTGGACGCACGGTGATCTTCCACCGCCTGCTTCATGATTTCGCGCTGCTCCGGAGTAAACCACTGTTCCAGCTTCTGATCCTCTATCAAAAGCTCGGCGGAAGTGCGTTCATGGTTCTCCCTGCCGTACCGGATTCCCAGATCGTGGCAGGCCGCAATAGTATACACCATATTGATATCCACATCCAGCTGCTGTGCCAGTTCCAGACTGTTGGAGATGACCCGCCTGATATGTTCCGGCCCGTGGGCGCCGTCAACGGCTTCGTACTGCGGCAGAATTTCCTGCTGAATGTAGGCCAGAAGGTTCGGATTGATCTCCCGCATCCTCAGCTTTTAATGCGGAACAGGGGCTGGTTATACTCCACTACCTGGCCGTTCCCCACGCAAATTTCTACAATGACGCCATCCGTTTCAGCGGGAATTTCATTCATGAGCTTCATGGCCTCGATCACACAGAGTACATCGCCCTTTTTGACCCGGTCCCCAATCTCCACAAAGGGCTTGCTGTCGGGAGAGGCCGCGGCGTAGAACACTCCAACCGTAGGGGAAAGCACCAGAGTGCCCTCCAGTTCCTCTGCGGATGCGGACACATTCGCAGGGGCGGAGGTGAACTGTGACACAACGGAGACAGGAGCTTCCGGCGTGGCCGGCACAGGGTAGCAGACGCCCTGGTTCCGCTCCAGCTTCAGGGAAACACCCTCCTCTGAAAGCTCCAGCAGGCTGAGCTCGTTTTCCTTCATGATCCGCGCAAGGCTTTCAATCGCTTTTACATCCATCTCTGTTCAACCTTTCTGGTCGCCTTTCTGTAAGACAGGTGACCAAAGACTTTTATTCCGACTTCGGACTTCTCCAAACTTTTGGCCCGCTCCCCGGCGCCATTACCTTTCTAAAGAAAGGTAACCCAAAGACTTTTACTCCGCAGGGCAACACGGCGCTTCCGGACACCCGCACTTGCTTCCGTTCAACATAAACTGGAAGCTGTCCCCATTTCGCGTGATGCAAGCTCCATCGTTACGCAAAACACAGCGGCGGTACGCCGCAAGCAACGCCAACGGCGGCACACCGGCGCTGCCTTTTAGTCTGCATTGCGGAAAGCCAGATAAGCGTTATGGCCGCCGAAGCCCAGAGAAGCGGAAAGAGCCAGCTCCACCTCGGCCTTTCTTGCCGCGTTGGGCACGTAATCCAGATCGCATTCAGGATCCGGCTCCTGATAGCCGATGGTGGGGGGAACGATTCCCTCTTTCACCGCCAGGATGCAGGCGATGGCTTCCACAGCGCCGGCCGCGCCCAGCATATGCCCTGTCATAGATTTCGTGGAACTCACCATACACTTCCTGGCCGTCTCTTCTCCCAGGCCTTTCTTGATGGCCAGCGTCTCGCTGGCGTCATTCAGCGGAGTGCTGGTGCCATGGGCGTTCACATAGAGTTTTGAGGCGTCCTTGCATCCGCCTGCCTCATCATAGGCCATTTTCAAAGCTCTGGCCCCGCCGACTGCCTCCGGATGGGGAGCCGTGATGTGGTGGGCGTCGCAGGTGACACCATATCCGCAAATTTCCCCATAGATTTTGGCGCCGCGGGCCTTTGCATGTTCATATTCCTCCAGCATCAGCGCCCCTGCTCCCTCGCCCATGACAAAGCCGTTTCTCCTTGCGTCAAAGGGCACGCAGGCGGCAGCCGGGTCTTCTGTGGTGGAGAGCGCTTTCATATTGGAAAATCCTGCCACGCCAATGGGCAGAATGGCGGCTTCCGAACCCCCCGCCAGCACCGCGTCCAGGTAGCCGTGTTTAATGGCACGGTAAGCTTCTCCGATGGCATTATTGCCTGTGGCGCAGGCGGTAACAGAGGGAATTGCCGCGCCCTGGAAATCATATTTGATGGCGATGAGCCCTGCCGCCATGTTGATGATCAACGCGGGAATAAAAAACGGAGAGACCCTGCGCGGACCGCGTTCCAGCAAAATCTGTTCCTCTTGGGCAAAGGTATTGATGCCCCCAATGCCGGAGCCAAAATAGGTGCCGATCCGTTCGGGAGGCAAAGTGCCCCGAATACCGCTCTCCTCCACTGCTTGAGTTGCCGCCGCCAAAGCATATTGGCAGAACAGGTCATATTTGCGCACGTCGGACTTCTCCATGTACAGAAGCGGGTCAAAATCCTTAATCTCTGCGGCAACCTTTGTTTTATATTCAGCGGTATCAAATTTTGTGATGGGGCCGATTCCGCACTTTCCGGTTTTCAGGCTTTCCCAGAAAGCAGAAACGTCATTTCCTACCGGCGTGACAGCTCCCATCCCTGTGATAACTACTCGATTCAAATTGAAACCATCCTTCCAAAGACTTTTCATCCGCGGGACAATCCTGCGCTTCCGCACACCGATTTCCCGACGTCTTTACCAGCTGTCAGTCATTCTCTATTAACCAAGAGCCTTAAGCTCTTATCTAAAATCCAACGTCCAGCCTCCAACCTCTAAAAATCAGATTGCAAGTCCGCCGTCCACCCGGATTGTCTCTCCCGTGATATAATCGGACTCCGGAGAGGCCAGGAACAGCGCTACATTGGCCACATCCTCGGGTTTGCCCATCTTCTTCATGGGCACCTGCTGCAGGAGGGGATTATCCTCCTTGATATCCTTGGTCATCGCCGTTTCGATAAAGCCGGGGGCGATACAGTTGCAGCAGACTCCTCTGCTGCCCAACTCCTTGGCCACCGATTTGGAAAGGCCGATCAGTCCCGCTTTGGAGGCAGCATAGTTGACCTGGCCGATATTTCCCACCAGGCCCGCAATGGAGCTGATATTGATAATCTTCCCGTATCTTTTCCTCATGAAATCGCGGTAGCAGGCGCGGATCATATGGAAGGCGCCCTTCAGGTTGATATCCAGCACCAAATCATAGTCCTCATCCTTCATGGTAAGCATCAGCCCGTCCCGCGTCACACCGGCGTTATTCACCAGGATGTCCGCCTTGCCCAAATCCCTGGACACTGCCTTCACCGTTTCCTCCACAGCCTTCTCATCCCGCACGTCGCAGAAATAGGCTTTTGCCCTGCGGCCCATGGCTTCGATCTCACGGCAGACTTCCAGCGCAGGCGCCTCGTCCCCTACATAGATTACTGCGATATCCGCCCCGTTTTCCGCCAGCTTCAGAGCAATGGACTTTCCAAGGCCCTGAGACGCGCCGGTAACCAGCGCCAGCCTTCCTTCCAGCTTCATAATAAACCTCCTGTCCGCCCCGTTTTCCGGGGCCGCGGCTAATTTCTGTTATTTCCTTACAGCAGCGCTTCCACAGCCGCCTGCAGGGTTTCCGCATTTTCCACCTGGAAAACTCTCGCTCCCTTGACAGTCTTTTTGATCAGGCCGCACAGGGTTTTCCCCGCGCCGCATTCCAGAAAAGTATCTGCTCCCTGAGCTGCCAGGGCTTCCACCGTCTCCTGCCAGCGCACCGGGCTCTTCACCTGCCGGACGATCAGCTCGCCCGCATTCTCCCCATAGGGCTGTGCGTTAAAGTTGGCGAATACCGGAATCCTCGGGGTTCCAAAAGAAACGCTTTCCAGCTTCTTCTCAAGCTTCTCCGCGGCGCTCGCCATAAACGGGGAGTGGAAGCCGCCGCTCACAGCCAGCGGGACCGCTTTTCCTCCGGCTTCAGCCACCCTCTGCCGGAAGGCCCCCAGCTCTTCTTTTTCCCCCGCCACAACCAGCTGGCCGGGACAGTTATAGTTCACAGGCCACACCTGCGAAAACTCACCGCACAGCTGCTCCACCTGCCCGTTCGGCAGTTTCAGAACGGCGGCCATAGCGCCCGGATTCTGTTCCGCAGCTTCCTGCATGGCTTCCGCACGCGCACAGACAAAGGAAAATCCCTCTGTCCCGGTAAAGATGCCGGAAAAGGTCAGCGCGGCAATCTCTCCCAGAGAAAAGCCTGCGGCAAAATCAGCATGAATCCCAGCCTCTTCCAGCGCCCTGGCAGCAGCAAGGTCCACGCAGTACAGGCAGGGCTGCGTATTTCTGGTAATGGAAAGCTCCTCCGTGGTTCCCTCAAAGCACTGCAACGAGGTGCCGGGACGAATGGAGTCCGCTGTTTCAAAGACCTGTCTGGCAGCGCCGCTCGCCTCAAACAGGGACTTTCCCATACCGCCGTATTGCGCGCCCTGGCCGGAGAAAACGAAAGCTATTTTACCCATTTTCCCGCTCCTTTCAGGACTTCCTCCGCACCCTCAAACATCTCCCGGATGATCTCTGCCGCAGGCTGTTCCTTATGGATCATGCCGGAAATCTGGCCTGCCAGAAAATCGCCGGTCTTTTCGTCCCCCTCCACAGCCGCACGGTACAGCGCGCCGCCGCCCAGCTTTTCCAGCTCCTCATCGGAAATTGAACTGTATTCCGCCTTGGCATACTCCTTGGCGAACTGGTTTTTTATCTGCCTCACCGGATGCCCCAGCCGTTTGCCGGTGACCATCGTAGCAATATCGTTGGCTTTCAACACCTTTTTCTTATAATTGGGGTGAACGCCGCATTCCTCGGCCACCAGAAACCGGGTTCCCACCTGCACGCCCACGGCGCCCAGCAGGAAAGCCGCCGCAACACCCCGGCCGTCTCCGATGCCGCCCGCTGCTAAAACCGGCAGATCCGTGGCGTCGCACACCTGGGGCACCAGCACCATGGTAGTGAGATCCCCCACATGGCCTCCGGATTCTCCGCCCTCGGCGATCACCGCCGCGGCGCCCGCTTTTGTCACCAGCTTTGCCATTCCCACAGAGGCCACCACGGGAATCACCTTGATGCCCGCCTCCAGCCACATGGGCATAAAACGGGAAGGATTTCCCGCTCCGGTTGTAACCACGGCCACCTTCTCCTCCGCCGTCAGCTTTGCCACCTCTTCGGCAAAGGGGGACATCAGCATGATGTTGACGCCGAAAGGCTTGTCCGTCAGGCTTCTGGCCAGGTCTATCTGCTTTTTGAGATATTCGGCATCGGCATTCATGGCGGAGATAATCCCCAGGCCGCCGCCGTTGGACACGGCCGCCGCCAGCTTGCCATCGGAGATCCAGGCCATACCGCCCTGGAAAATGGGGTATTCAATGCCCAAAAGGTCGCAAATGGGCGTTCTGATCATAAGGCTTCAATCCTTTCTCTTATGGTTCTATCCACAGCGGGGAAGCCCCGCCTATTTTTTAAGGCGCCCCCGCGTCTCACCAACGGATCACGCTGGCTGCGGTGGAAAGCCCGCCCCCAAAGGCGGTGAGCACCACGTAATCCCCCCGCTGCAAAAGCCCCTGGCGGTTGGCCTCGTCCAGCAGGATGGGCTCGCTGGCGGAAGAGGTGTTGCCAAACCGGTCGATGTTCGTCAAGAACTTCTCCGGGGAAATCTCCGGGATGCGGCGCCGGGCCTCGTTGATGATCCGATAGTTGGCCTGGTGGGGGATGACGGCCTTCACCTGGTCCCCGGTGATCCCGGCCTGCTCCATCACCAGCCGCACGTCCCGCACCATGGAGGTGACCGCGAACTTATAGGTTTCCTGGCCGGCCATGAACACGCAGTTCTTTTTCAGTTCCTTTTCATAGAACGGGGAATTGTCCCACTTGGTGGGGATAGAGATCACGTTGTCCCCGCCAATGGTGCTCAGGGTGGAGGAGAGGTAGTTGTCCCCTTCCCCCAGCACAGCGGCCCCGGCGCCGTCGCCGAAGATGACGCAGGTGCCCCGGTCGGCCCAGTCGATCAGGCCGCTCATCCGCTCAGAGCTGACCACCAGCACCTTCTTCACCACCTTGCGGGCAAAGAACCCGGCGGCCACGTCCAGGGCGAACAGGAACCCCGGGCAAGCCACGTTCATGTCAAAGCAAGGGCAGGCGGCGCCAATGCGGTTCTGCACCATGCCCGCCAGCCCGGGGGAGATGGTGTCGGCGCTGATGGTGGCGCCAATGATCAGATCCAGCTCCTGGGGTCTGACACCGGCGTTTTCCAGGGCCGCCAACGCCGCGGCCACGCCCATGTCCGTATTGCTCTCGGTGGTGCACACATGGCGCTCTTTCACACCCACCCGCTTTGTGATCCACTCGTCTGAAGTTTCTACCATATTGGAAAGGTCGCCGTTTGTGAGGACCTTTTCCGGTGCGAAGCTGCCTGTACCCAGAATCTGAAAGCTCATATCCCGATCTCCTGTTAAAATACTTGTAATTTCTGCCGGCCCCCTGTTTTTTCCCCGGCGTCCCCGGCGCTTCTCCCAAGGGGTGGTTAACCTCTTTATTTTATAAGAAAAGGGAGGATTTGTCAAACCCTCCCCCCCTTTGGTCCCTGCCCCAGGGGACAATAGTTTCCCATGGTTTTCCCCAAAAAACGCTCAGATCACCAGCCCGCCGTTGAGCCCCAGCACCTGCCCGGTGAGGAACTCTTGTTCCAGCAGGAAGGCCGCGGCCTGGGCCGCCTCTTCCGGGGTGCCGATCTGCTCCAAGGGCGTTTCCTCCCGAAGGGCGTCCAGGTCCGCCGGGGAAAGGTCCCCGTTCATGGGGGTGTCGATCACCCCGGGGGCCAGGCAGTTGACCCGCACCCCCGAAGGGCCTTCCTCTTTAGCCAGGGCTTTCGTCAGGCCGATGACCCCCGCTTTCGCCGCAGAGTAGGCCGCTTCGCAGGAGGCGCCCACCTGGCCCCACATGGAGCTGACGTTGACGATGCTCCCCCGCTTTTGCCGGATCATAGGGGGCAGCGCCCGGCGGCAGCACAAAAATACGCTGGTCAAATCCGCATCCAGCACCCCCTGCCAGTCAGCCAGGGCCATGTCGGTAAACAGGCCCTTCCAGGCTGTACCAGCGTTGTTCACCAGGCCCTCTAAAAAGCCGAAGTCCCTCTCGGCAGCCTCAAACAGGGCCTCCACCTGGGCCTCCTGGGTCAAGTCCGCCTGATAGGTATGGGCCACGCCCCCCAGCCGGCGGATGTCCTCCTCCACAGCCAGGGCAGCCTCCCGGTTCTTGTGGTAGTGGAGGGCCACCCCCCACCCACGATGGGCAAGCTCCAGGGCCATGGCCCGACCCAGGCCTCCCGAGGCCCCGGTCACCAAGACGCTTTTCAAAGCTGGTTCCTCCCTTCCAATTCCATGTCGCCTTTCTCGTAAAAAATACAGGCCAGCGCCGCCAAGGGGGCGGTTTCCGTGCGGAGGATCCTAGGCCCCAGGGTGAGCACCTTTCCTCCCAGGGACCGGGCCAGGGCCGCCTCTTCTGGGGAGAAGCCCCCTTCCGGCCCCACGAACACGAACAGCCGCTGCCCGGCGGTTTTCAGGGCAGCTTTCAGGCTCTCTTCCCCCCGCTCGTAGAAAAACAGGATCTCCCCTTCCCGGGCGGCGGTTTCCAGGGCTTTTTTCAAAGACGCCGGTTCCAGCACCCGGGGGATGATCCCCCGGCCGCTTTGCATGGCCGCTTCCCGGGCGATCTTTTGCAGCCGGGTCGTTTTCTTCCCGGCGGACTTCTCATCCAGCCGCACAACACACCGGGCGCTCTCCACCGGCCAGACCTCCGCCGCCCCCAGCTCCACTGCTTTTTGGGTGACGGTTTCCAGCTTGTCGCCCTTGGCCAGGCACTGGCACACGGTGACTTTCGCCGCCGGCTCGCTGCTTGTGGGGACAGCCTCCCCCACCTGGACCAAGGCCCCCTCCCCGGTGCAGGAGAGGACCACCCCCGGGTAGTCCCGGCCCTGGCCGTCGCACAAAATCAGTTCCTCCCCCGGCCGCATCCGCAGGGACTTGGCAATGTGCCTGCCGTCCTCCCCGCCAATGAAAAATTCCGAAGCGGGCGTTTCGTCCACAAAAAATCGAGGCATGGCCCTCCCCCTTTCTCCCCTGATTCTATCCTCCCAGCCCCCTGTTTGTCAACGCCCGCCGCGCAATTTGCCCCGGCTGGCCCCTGCTGTGGGCTCGGCTGACGGCCAGATTGGGTGGTGATTTTTGCGGGGAACTGTGCTATAATGATGGGGAATCGATTTTTTACCGCGTTTTGGAACCATCGGCTGGGCAGCCGCCCGCCGGGAAAGGAGGCGCCCATGAAGATCCGGCCCATCAAGCGCTTGGCCTCCCTGGCCTTGGGCGCGGCGCTGTGCCTGGCCCAGGCAGGGTGCTCCTTCTCCGGGCTGGACGCCCCAAACCTGATGTCCCCGCCCCGGGCCAGCCTGGATCAGCAGGGCATTTACGAGCTCCTCCAAGGGGACCAGCAAGAGCTGACGTTGGTGTACCCCAAACGGGGGGACCACCGCTCGGCCATCCTCATGCACGACTGGTCGGGGGACGGCGTGGAGGACGCGGTGGGCTTTGTGGCCCTGGACCGGGGCGTGGAAGTCCGCTTTTTGGAAAAGGGCCAGGACCGCTGGCGGGCAGCCGCCTCCTTTGGGAACACTGCCACCCAGGTGGACCTGGTGTGCTTTGGGGACCTGAACGGCGACGGCGCAGATGACGTGATCATCGGCTGGGGAAGCGCCGCCGGCACCACAGGCCGCACGGCCTCTGTTTCCGCCTACCTCTACCAGGAGGGGAACGTCACCGAATACTCCCTGGGCACTTACGGCGAGCTGGGCCTCACAGACTTTGATGAAAACGGCGTTTACGAAGTATTTACCGTGGATATGTACATTGCCGCCGAAGAGGAGGGCACCGGGGACCTTCCCGCTACGGCCCACGTGTACGCCTGGCAGGAGGACACCCTCCGGGAAGTCCACACCGCCAGCGCCGACAACTCGGTCACCAGCTATGTTTCCATCCAGTTCGGCAAACTGGGCAGGGATCTTTACGGGGTAGTGGTGGACGGCGCCAAGGCCGACGGCAGCATGACCACCCAGGTGTTCACCCTGCAAAACGGCCTGCTGAAAAACGACCCCGCCGGGGTGAACACCCAAAGCTATCAAAACCCGTTTGCCAGGCCGTCCTCGGCCATTTACACCTCCCAGGACATCAACGGCGACGGGCTGCTGGAGCTGCCGGTGGCAAGCCTGCTGCCGGGCCTGCCCGAAGGCGTTTCCCTCGATTCCACCAGCTACCAGGTGGAGTGGGTCAGTTTCCAGCCCCCGGGGGCCTCTAAAACGGCCCTCACCGCCCTGATGAACCTGGGCGAGAACTACTGGTTCCGGCTGCCCCAGGGGCTTTTGGGCAAGCTCTCCGCCTCTAACAACACCTCCACCCGCACGGTGACCTACACCGAAGTGGTCACGGCGGAGGACTCCTCCCAGCTGCTGGGCTCGCCGCTGTTTGCCATCCGGGTGTTCACCCGCTCGGCTTGGGACAGCCGGGGCACCACCAGCGGCTACGAGCTTTTGGCCCAGCAAGGCGACCTTGTGTACGGCATCCAGACCTTCACCCAAGACGCCGCCTATCTTCGGGCCGTCGCCCAGGTGAAACGGTATTTCACGGTGATCCAGGAATAATTTCATCACGGCAGGCAGGCCGTGTTGGTTTGAGAAAGGGGCGTTTCTCTATGCGGAAGATCCTTGTGGCAGAAGACGAACAGAACATCCGGGAATTTGTGGTCATCAACTTGCAGAGGGCCGGCTATGAAACCTTTGAGGCGGAAACCGGCGACCAGGCCCTGGAGCTTTACGACCGGGAAAAAGGGGATTTCGACGTGGCGGTGCTGGACATCATGATGCCCGGCGGCCGCGACGGCCTGGCGGTGTGCAAAGAGCTGCGGCGGAAAAACCCCTCCATCGGCATCATCCTGCTGTCTGCCCGCACCCAGGAGATGGACAAGGTGTCCGGCCTGATGATGGGCGCCGACGACTATGTGACCAAGCCCTTCTCCCCCTCGGAGCTGGTGGCCCGGGTGGACGCCATCTACCGCCGGGTGGCCCTGGCCTCGGACAGGCGGGACAGCGATACCCGGGACGAGCTGCTTTCCGGGGAGTTCTCCCTGAACCTGCGCAACCGCTCTTTCCGCAAAAACGGCAAACCCATCGAATTGACCCAGGTGGAGTTCCAGATCATGGAGTACTTTTTCTCCAACCCGGGGATGGCCCTAAACCGGGGGGATATTTTAAAGCACGTGTGGGGCGCCGGCTACACCGGCGAGGAAAAGATCGTGGACGTGAACATCCGGCGCCTGCGCATGAAGGTGGAGGAAGAGCCCTCCAACCCCCGGCACATTGTCACCGTCTGGGGCCTGGGCTACCGCTGGGACGCCTAGTGCCCACACCTGCGGTGAGCACCCCGCCCTTCTGCCTGCGGCAGGGGCGGGGGTGAGCCGCCGCAAGCGCACGAAACCGCGAAGAGCCCAGCCCGAGCACAGGCAGAAAGGAGGATCGCCATGTTTTCCAAAGGGGTTTCCCGCCGCTGGATGGTCAACACCATCGGCGTGGTGTTCCTCATTTTGCTCATTTCCATCACCACCTTGTCCTTCATGGTGAAAAGCTCTGCCTACAACAGCATTGAACAGACCCTCAACGGCCGGGCCGACGAGCTGCTCAACTGGCTTTCCTCCAGCTCCGGGCAACCCTTCACCGGCATTGTCCGGGACTATATCGCGGCTTTCCAGGACAAAAACCAAATGGAAATCATGGCCCTGGACCAAAGCGGCCAAGTGTTCATCACCTCCACCGGCTTTGAACCGGACCACAACCAGGAAATGCCCGACTATGAAACGGCCCTGCAAAACCCCAAGGGGGAAGGCCAGTGGATCGGCACCCTGAACACCGGGGAAAAAGCCATGGCCATCACCCGGGTGATCCGGGACGAAAACGGGGGGCTCATCGGCTCGGTGCGGTACCTGGTGTCCATGGAACGGGCCGACCAGCAGATCTCCTTGGTGATCCTGCTGCTGGTGGCAGTGGGGATCGTGATCCTGCTGCTGCTGATCCTGTCCGGCGTATACTTCATCCGTTCCATCCTGGTGCCGGTGCGGCAATTGAGCCAAAGCGCCCGGCAGATCGCCCAGGGCGATTTCGCGGTGCGCATCGACAAGGCCAAGGACGACGAGATCGGCGGCCTGTGCGACGCCATCAACGACATGGCCGGGGAGCTGGGCGCCGCCGAGCAGATGAAAAACGACTTTATCTCCTCGGTCTCCCACGAGCTGCGCACCCCCCTCACCGCCATCAAAGGCTGGGCCGAAACCCTGCAAGAGGGCGCCGACCCGGTCACCACGGAAAAAGGCATGAACGTCATCATCCGGGAGTCGGAACGGCTTTCCGGGCTGGTGGAGGAACTGCTGGACTTCTCCCGGCTGCAGAACAACCGGATGCGGCTGATGGTCACCAAGCTGGACATCCTGGCAGAGCTGGACGAGGCGGTGTATATGTTCACCGACCGGGCCCGCACCGAGGGCAAGCAGCTCCACTATGAGGAAACCCCCTCCCTGCCCCCTGTGTACGGCGACGTGGACCGGCTGCGGCAGGTCTTCGTCAACATCATCGACAACGCCCTGAAATACACCCATACCGGGGGGACCATCACCGTGTCCTCCCGGGAAGACAACGGCTGGGTGGAGGTGACCATCAGCGACACCGGCTGCGGCATCCCCGCCGAGCACCTGCCCAACGTGAAAAAGAAGTTCTACAAGGCCAACCAGCTGGTCCGGGGCTCGGGCATCGGGCTGGCGGTGGCCGATGAGATCGTCCGCCTCCACGGCGGCGCGCTGGAGATTGAAAGCCAGGAAGGCGTGGGCACCACTGTGACCATCTCCCTGCCCTCCTGCGCCCATCTGGAAGCCGATCCCCAGCTGACCGGCACCCCCGAGCTCTTAAACTTTATCACAGGAAAGGATACCCCCTACGTATGAGCAAGAAAATTACCACCATCGGCGGCCAAGCTTTGATGGAAGGCATTATGATGGTGGGCCCCAAGCGCACCGTCGCCGCCTTCTGCGACGAAAACGGCAACATCTCCACCGAGGAGATCGCCGTCCCCCGGCTGACCAAACAATACCCCATCTTGGGAAAGCCCTTCATCCGGGGCATTTTCTCTTTGATCGACTCTTTCCGCCTGGGTTACAAAGCCCTGTCCCTCTCCGCAGACAAGATCACCCAAGGGGACGAGGAAGAGGAGCTTTCCGGCGTGGACAAGTGGCTGAACGACCACCTGGGAGAAAAGCTCACCGGCGCCCTGATGGCTGTGGCCTCGGTGCTGGGCGTGGCCCTGGCGGTGGCGCTGTTCTTCCTGCTGCCCACCGTGCTGTTCAACCTGCTGCAAGGGGCGGTGCAGGCGGACATCGCCGGGTGGCGGTCCATCTTTGAGGGCGTCATCCGCATCGCCCTGTTTGTGGGCTATGTGGCCGCCATCAGCATGGTGCCCGATATCAAGCGCACCTTCCAATACCACGGCGCGGAACACAAGACCATCTTCTGCTACGAAAACGACCTGCCCCTCACCGTGGAAAACGTCCGGAAGCAGGGGCGGTTCCATCCCCGGTGCGGCACCAGCTTCCTGCTGCTGATGCTGCTGCTGGGCATTGTTGTGGGGTTCTTCATCCCCTTCTCCAACCCCTTCCTGCGGACCTTCACCAAGCTACTGTGCATCCCGGTGATCATGAACCTGGGCTATGAGATGCAGAAAGCCTGCGCCCGCCACGACAACTGGTTCACCCGGGCGCTGGTGGCCCCCGGCCTGTGGATGCAGCGCCTGACGGTGAAGGAACCGGACGACAAGATGATGGAAGCCGCCATCGCCGCCATGGAGGCTGTCATTCCGGAAAACGGTGAGGACCTGATCCGGTGACTTGCCAGGAACTGTACCAGCTGGCCCGGCAGCGGCTGCAAAAAGCGGGGGTGGATTCCCCCGGGGTGGACGCGGCCCTGCTGACCCAGGGCTTCTTAAACCTGACCCGCACCGGCCTGGCCCTCCACGGGGAGGAAACCCCCACCCCGGAGCAGGAGGCGGCCTTCCTCCAGGCGGTGGAGGAGCGGGCTTCCCGGCGGCCCCTGCAATACATCCTGGGGGAGTGGGAATTTATGGGGCTTTCCCTGGCGGTAGGGGAAGGCGTCCTCTGCCCCCGGGAAGACACCATCGTGCTGGTGGAAACCTTGGCCCGGCGGCTGGAAAGCTGCCCCGCCCCCAACGGCCTGGACTTGTGCGCCGGCACCGGGGCGGTGGCCTTGGGGCTTTTGACCCTCCGGCCGGAAACCACCGCCCAGTGTGTGGAGCTTTCCACCGAGGCCCTGCCCTACCTGCGGGAAAACCTGTCCCGCCACGGCAAGGGGCAGATCCTACCCCTGCTGGGGGACGTGCTCTCCCGGCCGCTTGCCGCTTCGTTTGATCCGGGCAGTTTGGACTTTGTGGCCTCCAACCCGCCCTACATTGAAACGGGGGAACTGCCCGCCTTGCAGCCGGAGGTGCAGAAAGAGCCCTCCCTGGCCCTGGACGGTGGGGCGGACGGCCTGCTGTTTTACCGGGCCATCGCCAACCTGTGGGCGCCCCTGGTGCGCCCCGGCGGCGTGGTGGCAGTGGAGATCGGCGAAACCCAAGGCGCCGCCGTGGCGGAGCTGTTTACCAAAGCGGGCCTGGAGGACATCCAAGTGGCACAGGACTGGTCCGGCCTGGACCGGGTGGTCAGCGGGCGCGCGCCCCTGGGGTGATCTCTCAGGCCCCGGGAATCCATCGCCCAAAGGGATAGAAAAAAGACAGCCAAGCCTTTGCCTGGCTGTCTTTTCTGTTTTAGAACGCACCTGCAGTGAGCAATCTGCCCCTCTGCCTGCGGCAGGAGCGGGGTCCGTGCCCGGACAGGGCGATCCGCCCTCTTGCGTTCCGCAAGGGCGGGGGGCAAGTCGCCACGGGCTGGACGGGGTTCCCCATTTTCTGGCGGCAACGGAAGGGTTCTTCCCCTTTCCAGAAACACTATAAATCGCGGACTGCGAGGGTCAGCTGCCCTGCACTGTGAGCGAGGAACGAGCGAAACCGCGAATTGCTCCGCCCGAGCACGGGCGCTCACTGGCCGCAGGCGGACTTAAACTCGGTATACACCCGGTTGTGGACCTCCACAGCCTCGGCGGAGATGTTCTCGATCATCTCCATGTTCTCCATGTCGATGCCCTCCGGCAAGGTGAGGAAATCCCGGTACTCCTCGGAGATGTACTGCTCTGCGTCCTTGTTGGTGCAGTAGTAGCCCATGTACTCAAAGCACTGGGCAGACACCTCCGGCTGGAGGATGTAGTCCATAAACTTGTAGGCGTTCTCCGCGTTGGGCGCGTCGGAGGGGATGAACTGGCCCATGACGCCAAAGCCGATGCCCTCCTCCGGGAACACCACTTTCAGGTCGGGGTTGGTCATTTTGGCCAGGGTCACCATGGAGGTGTACAGCACCGCCGCGCCCACCTCACCGGAGAGCAGGTCGTCCTGGGTGTTGTTGTCCTTGATCAGCCGGATGTTGGGGGCCAGCTCCAACAGCTTGTCCCCGGCGGCCTCGATGGCAGCGGCGTCCTCGGTGTTGTAGCTTTCGCCCAGGACCTTCAGCGCCATACCATCAATCACCCGGTAGCTGTCGATAACACCCACGTTGTCTTTCAGGCTCTCGTCCCACAGGTCGGCGTAGCCTTGGATCTCAATGTCCACCAGGCTGGGGTCGTAGACGATGGTCTGCACCCCGGCGCCGTAGGGGACGGTGTACTTGTTCTCGGGGTCGAAGAACTGCCCCTGGTACACAGGGTTGATGCTGCCGTAATTCTCCAGCTTGGAGGTGTCCAGCTCCTGGACCAGCCCCTCCTGGATGGCGGTTTCAATGATGTAGTCGTCGGCGATGACCAGGTCGTAGTCCCCGCCCTTGGCAGCCTCCAGCTTGGCCAGCATAGTTTCGTCCGTGTCAAAGTTGGAGTAGTTCACCTCAATGCCGGTTTCCTCGGTGAAGGCGTCCAGCACCTCTTGGGGGAACATCCCCTCCCAGGTGTAGAGCACCAGTTCGCCGTTTTCCGCCTTCCCGCCGGAACATCCGGCGAAAGAGGACACCAGCAGCAGGGCGGCAAGGGCCGCAGCAAGAATTCGTTTCATAAAGCGGTCACATCCTTTCAGATTTGCGTTTTTTAGGCGCCCTGCCCAGCAGCGCCGCCAGCCCGCACAGCAGCAGGGTGGCCACAAACAGCAGGGTGCACAGGGCGTTGATCTCCGGGGTAACCCCGGTTTTTAACTGGGAATAGATCTTCACCGGCAAGGTGTTGGTACCCACCCCGGTGACAAACACACTGATGATCACGTCGTCCATGCTCATGGCAAAGGCCAGCAGCATCCCCGAGGCAATGGCCGGGGCCACCAGGGGCAGGGTGATGTCAAAGAACACCCGGGCCGGGGCGGCGCCCAGGTCCTGGGCGGCCTCCAAAAGGCTTTGGTCCATGCCCACCAGCCGGGCCTTCACCAGCATGAACACATAGGGGATGGAAAAGGCCGTGTGGGCGATCACCAGGGTGGTCATGCCGAAGGGCAGGCCCAGCAGGGAGAAGAAGGCCATAAACACCATACCCAAAATGATCTCGGGGATCATGATGGGCAGGGTGGACACATACTCCACCGCGCCTTTCAGGGGGAATTTCACTTTGCTCATGCCATAGGCCCCCAGGGTGCCGATCACCGCGGCGGCGCAGCTGGAGAGCACCCCCAGCACAATGGAGTTTTTCAGCGCTTCAAACAGGTCCTCGTCCCGGAACAGCTGCTCGTACCACTTCCAAGAGAACCCAGCCCACACGGCGCTGGTCTTGCTCTCGTTAAAGGAGTATACGATCACCAGCAAAATGGGGACGTACATCAAAGCCAACAGCACGCCCAAATACACGTTGGGCAGCTTTGTGCGGTTTTTCATAAACCTCCTCCTTCCTTGTCCGTGGCCGGACTGGACAAGTCGCGATTACGTGCGCTGCGCTTACTCCCATTGCGTGGCGGGCGAACCTCACTGTCCGCGGTTTTTAGAATCTGGGCCGTTGTTACAACCCATCCGCTGACGATGGCTGGGTCCGTGGCCGGGCTGGACAAGTCGCAGGTGCACGGGCTTAAACAATCCCCTCCAGGTCTTTCACGCCGGAGAGTTTGCGGTACAGCCAGATGATCACCGTGGTCAGCACCAGCAGCACCACGGAGAGGGCCGCCGCGAAGGGCCAGTTGTGGGCCTTCATCAGCTGTTCCTGGATCACGTTGCCCACCAGCACCACCTTGTTGCCCCCCAGGATGTCCGCAATGAAGAACAGCCCCATGCTGGGCACAAAGGTAAGCACCACCCCGGAGAGCAGCCCCGGCAGGGTCAGCTTCAGGGAAACGGTGAGGAAAGCCTTCATGGGGGAGGCCCCCAGGTCCCGGGCGGCTTCCACCAGGCTGAAGTCCAGCTTTTCCGCGCTGGAATACACGGCAAAGATCATAAAGGGCAGCAGGGCGTAGACCATGCCCACCACCACTGCCGGGTAGGTGTACAACAGCTTTAAGGGCTCCTCGGTGATGTGCAGCCCTTGCAGCACCGTGTCCAGCACGCCGCCCGCCCGGAAAATGATGATCCACCCGTACAGCCGGATCAGGGAGCTGGTCCAGAAGGGGATCATTATCAGCAGCATGGTGCGTTTTTTCCACTGGGGCCCCAACTTGGCCATGAAGTACCCAAAGGGGTAGCCCAGGGCGATCACCAACAGGGTGCTGATCACCGCCAGCCGCAGGGACTGGCCAAAGGTCTGGAGGTACACCGGCTGGGTGATGTCCCCGTAGTTTTTCAGGGTGAATTCCGGCACCACGCCCCAGGTTTCCCCCCGGGTGAGGAAACTCAAAACCACCATGTACACAATGGGCCCCACAATGAACAGCACGGTAAACACGATCAGGGGCAGGGCCATCAAAAACTGGCCCCGGGCCTGTTTCCGCTTTAAACGGGACGTTCCTTGTTCCATGGTCACGCCTCCTCCCCTGCCTGGGGCCGGGCTTCCGGCACGTCCACCGGGCAGGCGTCTTCCGGCGCCCAGGTGATGCGCACCTTGTCCCCGGGGGCCAGCTCCCAATCGATGCCGTGGCGGCTGCACACAAACTCCCCGCCGCCCAGGGCCACGGTGAGCCGCAGCATCCCTCCGGCAAAGCTCTTCTCCGTCACCACCCCAGGCAGGCCGGGGCCTTCTTCCCCTTTCACGGCCTGGGCCTGTTCCCCCCGGACCGCCAAAGCCACCGGGGCGCCGGGGGCAAACTGGTATCCGCGGCTGCCAAAGGAGGCTTTGCCCCCCTGGCCCAAAAACTCCACCACGCCCCCCTGGACAGCTCCCGCCGTGCCCTGGACGATGTTGGCCTCCCCCACGAACCGGGCAACATAGGCGGTTTTGGGGGAATCGTACACCTGGGAGGGGGTGCCCATCTGCTCAAACCGGCCTTCCCGCATGACAGCGATCCGGTCGGACATATTCAGGGCCTCCTCCTGGTCGTGGGTGATGTAGATAAAGGTGATGCCCAGCTTCTTTTGCAGGCGTTTCAGCTCCTGCTGCATCTGCCGCCGCAACTGTAGATCCAGAGCCCCCAGGGGCTCGTCCAGCAGCAGCAGCTTGGGGCGGTTGATCAGCGACCGGGCAATGGCCACCCGCTGCTTCTGCCCGCCGGAAAGCTCCGAGGGCTTCCGGCGCTCAAAGCCGGAAAGCTGCACCAGCTCCAGCATCTTTTTCACTTCTTCCTGGATCTCCGCCTTGGGCCGCTTGCGGATCTTCAAAGCATAGCCGATGTTCTGCTCCACACTCATGTGGAGGAACAGGGCATAGTTCTGGAACACCGTGTTCACGTCCCGCTTGTTGGGCTGGGCGTCGGTCATGTCCTTGCCCTCCAGCAGCACCCGGCCCTGGTCCGGGCTCTCCAGCCCCGCGATGATCCGCAGGGTGGTGGTCTTCCCGCAGCCCGAGGACCCCAGCAGGGTGATGAACTCCCCCTGCTTTGCCTCTAAATCGATGCCCCGCAGCACCGGTGTGCCGTCAAAACTTTTATGGATATTTTCCAGGCGCAAAATGGCTTCGCTCATAATGGACCGCCTCTTCCCTAGGTTCTTTCTCCTTTTCGTCGAAAGTATACCGATTCGGTATACTTTCCTTACCGCTTGATTATACTGGCTCCCCCGGCCCTTGTCAAGACAAGGCGCGCAGGTTAGTCTCAGCTATCCTCCCTTTTTTCCGTTTTGTGGGCGGCAAAAAAAGAAAGCCGGCACTTTGTCCGGCTTTTCCTTATTCCCATTCCTCCGGCTGGCCCATCACCGCCGAGATTTGGCTGTAAGAGTACCCCAGCCTTTGCAGGGCCGCCACAGCCCGCCGGCGGGACTTCTCGTCCTCCCGCCACAAGGGATACCGCCGCTGAAGCACCAGGGCGATGTTCTCCCGGGCGGCCTCTCCCCCGTCCTCATAGGCGCAGAGCACCTCCTCTTGGATCTCCGGGGAAATGCCCTTCCGGGAAAGCTCCTGCCGGACCCGCCGCAGGCCGTAGCGCTTGCGCACCACCAGCTCCCGGGCATAGCTCTCCGCGTAAGCGCGGTCGTCGATCAGCCCGATCTCCTCCAAGTGGTCCGCCGCCGCTTGGGCCGCCTGACGGGAGGCCGCTGTCCGGGCGATCTTCTCCGTCAGTTCCCGCTTGCTGTGGCTGCGGTGCTCCAACAGGTACAGGGCCTTCTCCCGGGCACGCCGGGCATCGGAACGCTCAACCAGGGCTTCCAGTTCCTCCAGGTCGAGCTCCTCCCCGGCCTTCAGCCGGGAAAGGGCAAACACCTCTTCATCGATTTTCGGCCCCGGCTGGCCGTCCAAGTACAGCTGGACCAAGCCTTTCCGCCGGGGCTCCGCCGCTGTCAGCTCCATCAGTCGTCGTCCACGGTGATGTCAATGCTGTTCTTGGCAGCCGTCTTACTGGCGGGCGGGGGCGCCAAGGTCTGCTGGGCCTCCTCCGGGTCGGGCATCTCCACCGGTTTTGCCACGTCCTTGGGGGCAGGCCGGTTGGGGATCTTATCGTAGAGCTTGTCCACGTTTTCCCGCACCAGCTGCTCGATCTCGCTGGCCATCTCCGGATGGTTCGCCAGAAACTCCTTGGAGTTATCCCGGCCCTGGCCAATGCGCGTCCCATTGTAAGAGAACCAAGCGCCGCTCTTCTGGACGATCTCCAGTTTCACGGCGATATCCAACAGCTCGCCCATACGGGAGATACCGGTGCCGTACATGATGTCGAACTCCGCCGTGCGGAAAGGCGGAGCGATCTTATTTTTCACCACCTTGGCCCGGGTGCGGGCGCCGATGATGTCTGTGCCGCTTTTGATGACCTCGGCTTTGCGTACTTCGATACGCACGGAAGAGTAGAATTTCAATGCCCGGCCGCCGGGGGTGACTTCCGGGCTCCCGTAAATAACGCCCACCTTTTCACGGAGCTGGTTGATGAAGATGGCCACGCAGTTGGACTTGGAGATGGCGCCGGCCAGCTTCCGCAATGCCTGGCTCATCAGCCGGGCCTGCAGGCCCACGTGGGAGTCGCCCATCTCCCCTTCGATCTCCGCCCGGGGCACCAGGGCTGCCACAGAGTCCACCACGATCACATCGATGGCGTTGGAGCGCACCAGTGCCTCGGTGATCTCCAACGCCTGCTCGCCGGTGTCCGGCTGGCTCACCAGCAGGCTGTCCACATCCACGCCCAGGTTGCCGGCGTACACCGGGTCCAAGGCGTGTTCCACATCGATAAAGGCCGCGTTGCCGCCCCGCTTCTGGCCTTCGGCAATGCAGTGGAGGGCCAGGGTGGTCTTGCCGGAGGATTCCGGCCCGTAGATCTCGATGATCCGGCCCCGGGGCACGCCGCCAATGCCCAACGCCAGGTCCAGGGAAAGGGAGCCTGTGGGGATGGCCTCCACGTTTAGGGCGGAATCCTGCCCCAGGCGCATGACGGCGCCCTCGCCAAACTGTTTTTTAATCTGGGCCAGGGCCGTTTCCAAAGCCTTCGCCTTGTCCTCTACGGGGTTGGCGGCCTTGGCCGCGCGCTTGCTTTCCGCCATATCAAAAACCTCCTGTGAAGCGTTGGATTTTCTATCTCCTATTATAAAAGAATCCACTGGGAAAAGCAATGGATTTCCCTAAATTTCCGAACAAATGTTTTTATCCCTGTGGATACTTCCCCGCCAGTTCCTCCGGGTCGGGAGGCTGGAACAGCTTTGCCCAGCTTTCCACATCTTCCCGGGTGATGGTGGAAAACACATCCTCCCGGCCCTCTTTTCCCCGGGCCGACAGCCGCCGGCACAGCTCCTCCAAGGGGGCGTGGGCATAGCAGATTTGGAACCGGGCCCCCAAAGCCATGGCCTCCCGGTACTTTTCCTCCCGCTCTTCCCTGGCCCAAAAGCCAAAATCCAAAATGACGCTGACGCCTTTTTGGAGCAATCCTTTCCCTAGGGACCACATCAGCTGTTCCACCCGGTCGTGGCGGGCATCGTGGAGAGCGTGTTCCTCCGGGTGGTGGAAGTCGTCCCCAAAGAGGAACAAATGCCACTCGTCCGGGGTGAACCGGACCGCCCCTGTTTCCGCTTCCAAACGTTTGGCCAGGGTGGTTTTCCCCGACCCCGGCAGGCCCACCATCAAGGTAAGCACGGGTTTTTCCCCCATGGCTCTCCCCTCCTTTTGATTTGTATCATAGGGGACTCTCCCTGGTTTGTCAACATTTCTTTTTTCCCCCAGCCGGTTGACAAACCAGCCCCTTCGTGCTATCCTGTGCCTAACGACCTTATGAATGGAGTGAAAGGATGCGCAAATAAGCCTTAAATCGGGAAAATCGGAAAGAGGCTTTCGGGCATGGCCCGGGGGCGGTTCCGTGCTGCCGGTTTTAGTGGCTTGGCCATCCTTATTTTTGCAGCCAGCGCCAGGGCATTCTGGCTTTGGCCTGCCTTTCCCTGGGGATGATGGGCCTGTTCCGGCAGCGGAACAGGCCCTTTGTTGTACCCAAGGAGGTTTTATGCTGCAAATTCGGAACTTAAACGTCACCATGAAAAAAGACCTGCGCCAGCTGGTGAAAGACTTCACCTTTGCCCTGGGGCCAGGGGATAAAACGGCCATCATCGGGGAGGAGGGCAACGGGAAGTCCACCCTGCTGAAGCTCCTCTACGACCCGGCCCTGGTGGAGGGCTATGCGGAGTACACCGGGACCATTCAGAAAGACGGCATGATCCTGGGATACCTGTCCCAAGAGCTGCCCCCGGAGCAGGCAGGGCTTTCCGCCTACCAGTTCTGCTGTGAAGAGCCAGCCTTCCTGGACGCCTCCCCCGGGGAGCTGGCAGCGGCGGCCAAACAGCTGCGCTTCCCCCTGGAGTGGTTTTACGCAGACAGGAAGATGTCCACCTTTTCCGGCGGGGAAAAGGTAAAGCTGCGCCTGGCCCTTTTGACCCTCCGCCACCCGGACTGCTACCTGCTGGACGAACCTTCCAACGACCTGGACATTGAAACCCTTTCTTGGCTGGAAACCTTCATCCGGGAATGCCCCGTGCCGGTGCTGTATATCTCCCACGACGAAATGCTGTTGGAGGCCACTGCCAACGTCATTTTGCACATGGAGCAGCTGCGGCGCAAGACCCTGCCCCGTTGGACCCTGGCCCGGATGGGCTACCGCCCCTATGTGGAGCAGCGGCTGCAAGCCTTTGCCCACCAGGAGCAAGTGGCGAAAAAGGAGCGGGAGGAGGACAGAAAGCAGCAGGAACGCTTCCGGAAGATCCAGCAGAAGGTGGAACACAGCCTGCAAACGGTCTCCCGGCAGGACCCCCACGGGGGAAGGCTGCTGAAAAAGAAGATGAAGGCGGTGAAGTCCCTGGAGCACCGGCTGGACCGGGAACGGCAGGACCTGACGGAATCCCCCGACAGCGAAGAGGCCATCCTGGTGGGGTTTGGGGAGGGCGTGGCCCTTCCCGCGGGGAAGACCGTGCTGGACTTCTCCCTGCCCCGGCTGGAAACCCAAGAACGGCTCCTGGCTGAAAACCTGCGGCTGTATGTGCGGGGGCCGGAACACGTGGGGATCATCGGGCCAAACGGGGCGGGAAAAACCACCCTGCTGCGGCAGATCGCCGGGGAGCTTTTGCCCCGGACAGACTTGCGGGCGGCCTATATGCCCCAGGACTACGGGGAAACCGTGGACCAAACCCTGACCCCGGTGGAATTCCTGGCAAAAAGCTGGGAAAAAGAGGAACTCACCCGGGTAAAGACCTACCTGGGCAGCATGAAGTACACCCCCCAGGAGCAGGAGCACGCCATTGGGGAGCTTTCGGGCGGGCAGAGGGCCAAGCTGTTCTTTTTAAAGATGATCCTGGATGGGGCCAATGTGCTGGTGCTGGACGAACCCACCCGGAATTTCAGCCCCTTGTCCGGGCCGGTGATCCGGGGCATCCTGGCGGATTTCCCAGGGTGCATCCTCAGCGTTTCCCACGACCGGAAATACCTGGGGCAAGTGTGCTCCACCCTGTACCGGCTGGGACCTCAGGGCCTGGTGAAAGTGCCCAACCCCTGGGCAGAACAACCTTGACGCCAGCGCGAAAAGACCCGTTGCACGGCCTGGGCCGCCCAGCGGGTCTTTTGATTTCCGGGTGTGGGGGGATTACTTCTCCTCCACCTCGGAAAGCTCTTTCTTGAACAGGTATTTTTCCACTTCTTCCACCATGTTCTGGGGGATCTTCCGCTCCACAGGCAGCAGGGCGGCATTGGCCATCTCCTGGGCAAAGGCCAGCACGATGCGGGTGGTCTTGGCCAGGGCCTCGTCAGAGAGGAAGTCCAGGGTGTCGAAACGGTTGTGGATGTACGCCGCGCCCTGGTTGCCGAACCGGGTGAAGTTCACCCCGGGGATGCCGCTGTCGGCAAAGGGGATGGAGTCGCTGGAGTAGATGCCCTGCTTCACCTCAGCGGCAAAACCGTGGATCTTCACAAAGTACTCCAGGTAGGTGGCCAGCTTCTCCTCAGCGGTGGCGGCAATGCGGTCGGTGCCCAGCACAGGGCCGCCCACGTCCACGTTGATCATCAGCAGGTGGTTTTTCAGCTCTTCCTTGTGGCCCTTCACATAGGCCCAGCTGCCCTCCAGGCCGATCTCCTCGGAACCGTACCACATAAACTTCAGGGTGCGCTTGGGGGGATTCTCTTTGAAGTACCGCAGCACTTCCATGTTGATGACGCTGCCCGCGCCGTTGTCGTACACGCCCTTGGAGAAGTCCACGGAATCGTAGTGGGCGCCGAAGGAGATAATCTCTTCCGGCCGCTCGGTGCCCAGCACCGTGGCGATCACGTTGTGGGAAGTCCACTCTTCGGTGCGGCCCTTCAGGACGATGCGGGCCTTGCAGGCGCCCTTGCGGACCATGTCCATGGCGTCAGCCACCCGGGTGTGGACCATGGGCACGTTGCCGAAGGCCCGCAGGGTCCGGCGCAGCTTCCTGGTGGACAGGTCGGTTTCGTCCCGCTTGTCCCGCAGCTCGCCTTCCATGGACACAATGCCCGCCACGCCGGCCTTCATCAGCTTGCGGAACAGGGGTAGCCGCACAAAGCCGTTGACCAGCACGATCTTCCCCCGGACGTCCATCAAGTCCACATCGGTGGCGTTGGCCACATAGGCAAACTCAGCGGTGAGCCCCCCCTCGGGGGTGTTTTCCGCACACTGGTACCCGGTGACGGGGTACTCCTGATGGAAGGGCTCCAGAATCTCCAGCTTGGCCTCTTCCACAATGCCCTGCTCGATCTCAAAGGGCTCAATGATGGCGGGCACACCGATGGCGTCGCACTCCGCTTTCAGGATCTGGGCGGCTTTCTCCTCCTCAGGAGAGCCGGCAATCCGGGTAAAGCCGATCTTCTTCAGCAGTTCCATCTCCCGCTTCCCACAAATTTCCATGATAGGATCCTCCTCTGCATTTTCGATAGACAAAAACCCAACGGCACTCCCACCGTTGGGCTTTTCCTTACACTGTATTTTACTCTTTTAATGGGGTAAAGTCAATAGGCCCGTGCTCGGGCTGAGCAAGTCGCTATTTCGTGCGCTGCGCTTACTCCCCAGGCTGTGCCTGGATGCAATTCGCGGTGCCGGTGCCCGGTGGGCACCAGCACCGACCGAGGCGGCCGCCAGAAAAGGGGGAACCCGTCCAGCCCGTGGCGACTTGCCCCCGCCCTTGCGGAACGCAAGAGGGCGGATCGCCCCGTCCGGTCACGGACCCACGTGCCACTCCACGCCGTTTGCGGTATCCTTCATCACCACGTGGCGGGCGGCCAGCTGGTCGCGGATGGCGTCGGCGGTGGCCCAATCCTTGTTCTTCCGGGCCTCGGCACGCTTTGCGATCAACGCTTCGATCTCCACGGCTTCCTCAGCGGAAAGTTCCTTCCCGGCGGGCTTCGCCCCCTTGGCCGCGGCTTCCAGCAGGCCCAGGGACAGCACCTGGTCAAAGTCCCCGACAAGGTACCGCTTGGTGGCGTCGGTCAAATCGGCTTTCAGCACGTCGTACAGCACCGTCAGCCCCAGGGAGGTGTTCAGGTCGTTGCCCAGGGCCTCTTTGAATTTCTCCTGGTAAGGCATTGCGGCTTCCAAATCCGGGTCGCCATCCGCTTTCAGGGCGGCGATGCGCTGGACCAGCTTTTGGTACGCCTGGGCGGCGTTGTCCAGGGTTTCAAAGGAGAAGGTCAGGGGCTTGCGGTAGTGGGACTGGAGGCAGAACAGCCGGTACACCAGGGGGTCGTACCCCTTCTCCTCCAACAGGGACACGGTCAGGAACCCGCCCTTGGACTTGCTCATCTTGCCCCGGGCGTCGTTTAAATGGAGCACATGGAACCAGTTTTTGCACCAGGGATGGCCCAGGTAGGCTTCACTTTGGGCGATCTCGTTGGTGTGGTGGGGGAAGGCGTTGTCAATGCCGCCGCAGTGGATGTCCAGGTACTCCCCCAGCTCCTTCACGGAGATGGCAGAGCACTCAATGTGCCATCCGGGGTAGCCCAGGCCCCAGGGGGATTCCCACTTCAGCTCCTGGTCGTCGAACTTGGACTTGGTGAACCACAGCACAAAGTCGGTCTTGTTCCGCTTATTGCCGTCCTCTTCCACGCTGTCCCGGACACCCACAGCCAGATCCTCGCTGTTCTGGTTGCCGAACACGTAGTAATTTTCCAGTTTGGACGTGTCAAAGTACACATTGCCGCCGGCCTCATAGGCGTAGCCCTTTTCCAGCAGCACCTCCACCATGTGGATGAAATCCGCCACCCGGCTGGTGGCGGGCACCACGGTGTCGGGCTTGCGGATGTTCAGCTTCTCGCAGTCCTTGAAAAAGGCGTCGGTGTAAAACTGGGCGATTTGCAGCACGGTCTTGTGCTCCCGGCGGGCGCCGGCCAGCATCTTATCCTCGCCGGTATCCGCGTCGCTGGACAGATGCCCCACGTCGGTGATGTTCATCACCCGGTCCACCTGGTTGCCATCGTACCGGAGGTATTTTTCCAGCACGTCCTCCATGATGTAGGTGCGCAGGTTGCCGATGTGGGCATAGTGGTACACCGTGGGGCCGCAGGTGTACATTTTCACCTGACCGGGGGTGTGGGGCACAAAGGGCTCCTTCTTCTGGGTGAGGGTATTGTAGAGTTCCATACAGGTTCCATCCTTTCCGCCGGGGCACTCCCGGCACCGTTTCCTTCCACCGGCTCTGGGCCGGGTCTTTTTTTATCCTTCCTGGGGGGCGGGCTCTTCCAGGCTTTCCACCCGGCGCTGGAGCCGCTCGATTTCTCCCCGCAGCCTGCACAGCTCCATGGAAACCGGGTCGGCCACGTGGATCTGGTCCAGCTGCTGGCTGGGGTGAACCACCCGCTGGTTTCCGATCTTCACCACCCGGGCAGGGACGCCCACAGCGGTGGCGTCCTCCGGTACAGCGGCCAGCACCACCGCCCCGGCAGCCACCCGGGCGTTATCCCCCACGGTAAAGGGGCCCAGCACTTTGGCGCCCGCCCCCACCAGGACGTTGTTCCCCAAGGTGGGGTGGCGTTTGCCCTGGTCCTTGCCGGTGCCTCCCAGGGTGACCCCCTGGTACAGGGTGCAGTTGTCGCCGATCTGAGTGGTTTCGCCGATGACCACGCCCATGCCGTGGTCGATGAACAGCCCCCGGCCGATCTGGGCGGCGGGGTGGATCTCAATGCCGGTTTTCCGGCGGGAACGCTGGGAGATCCAACGGGCCAGGAACTTCAAGTTGTGGCGGTAACACCAGTTGGCCTTCCGGTGGGACCGGACCGCCTTAAACCCGGAATACAGGAAGAAAACTTCCCACCGGGAACGGGCGGCCGGGTCCCGGTCCATCACCGCGTCCAGGTCCTCTCGAAGCGTGCGAAACATGGCAGCATCCCCTTTCTCTCAAACGGGACCGGGATAAAAAAACGCCCCCGCAAACGCAATTGCGTTTGCGAAGGCGATGATCACTCGCGGTCCCACTTCGCTTTTAGGCTCGTTTGGCTGATAACGGCTCCCGCCGGGTGGGGATTTCCCCCCGCCTGCTCCGGAACGCATTTCCCCATCCCCCGGTGGACGGGGCTTGCAGCCGGTGACCCCTTCTCTCTGGCGCCGGGCGGGACAGGTACTTCTTTCCTTCTTTGCATTTGCCCTTATTATATGCGCTTTCCCTCCATTTGTAAACCCCCCAGGCTGCGCCTGGATGCAATTCGCGGTTTCGCTCGTTCCTCGCTCCCATTGCGAGGTAGCTATCCCTTGCAGTCCGCGAGGATCCTCTTCCGCCCCTGCCGCAGGCAGAAGGACGGCGTGCCCACCGCAGGTGCGTGCGCTGCGCTTACTCCCCCCACACTGGGGTTGGCGCCCTCGCAGTCCGCGATTTATAGTGTTTCCGGAAAAGGGAAGAACCCTTCCGTTGCCGCCGGCAAATGGGGAACCCCGTCCAGCCCGTGTCGACTTGCCCCCGCCCCTGCCGCAGGCAGTGGGGCGGATTGCTCACCGCAGGTGCGGCGTGCCCACCGCAGGTGCGGATTGCCCCGTCCGGGCACGGACCCCGCAAGTGCAAAAAAGTGGCCTTGCGTTCTGCAAAGCCACTTTTTTCGTTTTTTTTTAAAGCCTGCCGGCCCGCCGCTTTAGAAAGTCAGCTGGGCGCCTTGCTGCAAGCTGCGCTCCTGGCGGCGGCGCTCCAGCAGGGCGTCGATCTTCTGATGGGGATCGATCATGGCGGACACGGACATATCGTGGTTCAAGGCGGAGATAAAGTAGGCAATGTACTTGGAAACATCCACCTCATAGAACCAGGGACGGTTCTTCAGCGCCTCGGTGCGATAGGTCAGGTTGGAGCCAAACACACCGTCGATCATGCCCTCCTGGTAAGCCTTGTCAAAGGATTCCAGGCCATTGGTAAAGATGGCATAGGTGGCATAGGTGAAGATCCGCTTGGCGTTGCGCTTCTTCAGGTTGTAGGCAATGTCCAGCATGGACTCGCCGGAGGAAATGATGTCGTCAGACACAAACACGTCCTTGCCGGCCACGTCGCTGCCCAGGTACTCGTGGGCAACAATGGGGTTGCGGCCGTCCACCATGCGGGAGTAGTCCCGGCGCTTGTAGAACATCCCCAGCTCGCAGCCCAGCACGGAGGCATAGTACATATTCCGGTTCAGGGCGCCCTCGTCGGGGGAAACCACCATAAAGTCCTCCCGGTCAGTGGACAGGTCGGGGAACGCCTTGAACATGGCCTTGAGCACTTGGTAAGAGGGCATCAGGTTGTCAAAGCTCATCAGGGGCACCGCGTTGGCAACGCGGGGGTCGTGGGCGTCAAAGGTCACCACGCTGTCCACACCCATATTTTTCAGCTCTTGCAGGGCGAAAGCGCAGTCCAGGGACTCCCGGTAGCTGCGGCGGTGCTGCCGCCCGCCGTACAGCAGGGGCATCACCACGTTGATCCGGTGGGCCTTGCCCATGGCGGCCTGGATCAGCCGCTTCAAGTCCTGAAAATGGTCGTCAGGGGACATATGGTTTTCCTGGCCAAAATACTTGTAGGTGCAGCTGTAGTTGCCCACATCCACGATAAAGTACAAGTCATAGCCCCGCACTGAGCTGTTTAAAATGCCCTTGCCGTCCCCCGAAGAGAACCGGGGGCAGCTGCATCCAATGCGGAAGGTGTCGAAGTCCATGCCTGCCTGCTTGGCCCAGCGCACCAGATGCGCCTCGATTTTGTCCGCCAGCTCCTCAGCGCCGTTTAAGGCCACAATCCCCAGAGGGGCCACACGGTTTTCAGGGCTGAAAAAAAACTGAGCCGATTGTTCCATGATCCTGCCTTTCCTTTCTTTTCCGTTTTGGAAAACACCGTTATTAACCCAGCGCGCGTTTCCTTTGCCAGGCCATTCCTTAATAAAATCTTAACATACATCCAGGCGGTTTTCTACAAAAATCCACATCTTTTTCGATTTTTGCCGTACCGAACAATTTTTCTCTTGTTTTTTCAGCCAGTTTTGTGATTCCCCTCCGTAGGGTTCCCCTTTTTTCCGGAAATCGCCCCTAACGGAAGCAAAAAAGCCCGCCGCGGCTTGCGGCAGGCTTCTTGAAACCCTCGTCTTTACTTTTGGGGCTGCACCAGATGGCAGGCCACAAAGTGGCCGGGAGTGATCTCCTGCAGGGGAGGCTTGCTCTCTTTGCACTGGTCGCAGGCCTTGGGGCAGCGGCCGGCAAAGTTGCAGCCCTTGGGGGTGTTGATGGGGCTGGGCACGTCGCCGGAAATGATGATCCGCTGCTTCTGGGCCTCGGCGCTGGGGTCCGGGATGGGCACGGCCGACAGCAGGGCCTGGGAATAGGGGTGCAGGGTGTTCTTGTACAGCTCGTCAGAGCTGGCCAGTTCCACCACGTTGCCCAGGTACATCACGGCGATCCGGTCGGAAATGTACTTGACGATGTTCAGGTCGTGGGCGATGAACAGGTAGGTCAGGCCCAAACGCTCCTGGAGTTCCGCCAGAAGGTTGATCACCTGGGACTGGATGGACACGTCCAAAGCGGAAATGGGCTCGTCGCACACGATGAATTCCGGCTCGATGGCCAAGGCGCGGGCAATGCCGATACGCTGCCGCTGGCCGCCAGAGAACTCGTGGGGGAAACGGTTGGCGTGTTCGCGGTTGAGGCCCACCATCTCCAGCAGCTCGTACACCCGCTCCTTGCGGCGCTTGGCGTCGTACATATTGTGGATCTCCATGCCCTCTTGGATGATGGAGGAAACCGTCATACGGGGGTCCAGGGAGGCGTAGGGGTCCTGGAAGATGATCTGGGCCACCTTGGAGTAATTGAAGCGGTCCTTGGCGTGCTTCAGGTTCACCTGCTTGCCCTTGTAGGTCAGCTTGCCGTGGGTGGGAGGGTAAATGCCCATGGCCACGCGGCCCAACGTGGACTTGCCGCAGCCGGACTCGCCCACCAGGCCCATGGTTTCGCCCTTGTGGATGTCAAAGCTCACATGGTCCACGGCCTTCAGGGTGCCGCCGGACACTTTAAAGTATTTGCAGATGTCCTCCAGGGAGAGGAGCACCTCGTTATTCTTAGTCGACATCTTTCTCTCCCCTTTCTTCCGCGCTGGGACAGTCGGGATGGAGCAGCCAGCAGGAAGCCACATGGCCCTCGCCCAAGGTGAACTCGGGGGGCTGCTCTTCCTGGCAGATCTTCATGCAATGCTTGCACCGGGCGCCGAAGGCACAGCCCTTGGGCGGGGCCAGCAGGTCCGGGGGGGTGCCGGGGATAGACACCAGCCGGTCCTTTTTATCCGCGTCCACAGTGGGCAGGCTCTTCAGCAGCGCCTGGGTATAGGGGTGGGCGTTGCGGTAGAAAATGTCCTCCACCGCGCCGGTTTCCACAACCTTGCCGGCATACATCACCGCCACACGGTCGGCCATGCCGGCCACCACGCCCAGGTCATGGGTGATGAGGATGATCGCGGTGTTGGTTTCCTCTTTGATCTCCGCCAGCAAGTCCATGATCTGGGCCTGGATGGTCACGTCCAAAGCCGTGGTGGGCTCGTCGGCGATGAGCACCTTGGGGTTGCAGGACAGGGCCATGGCGATCATGGCGCGCTGCCGCATACCGCCGGAGAACTCGTGGGGGTACTGCTTGGCCCGCTCCTCCGCGTTGGGGATATTCACCATCTTCAAATACTTGATGGCTTCTTTTTGGGCCTCCGCGGCGGACAGGTGCTGGTGGTGGCGGATGGCCTCCACGATCTGCTTGCCCACGTGCTTGGTGGGGTTCAGGCAGGTCATGGGGTCCTGGAAGATCATGGAAACTTCCTTGCCGCGCAGCTTCTGCATCTCTTTCTCACCGGCATTGACAATGTCATGCTCGCCCAGGCGCACCTCGCCCTGGGGGATGCGGGCGGGGGGCATGGGGTTGAGCTTCATGATGGTCTGGGCAGTGACGCTCTTGCCGCAGCCGGACTCGCCCACAATGGCCAGCACTTCGCCCTCGTGCAGCTGGAATGTGACGCCGCGCACGGCCTTCACTTCGCCGGCGTAGGTGTCAAAGGAAACGTGCAGGTCCTTTACGTCCAGGACCACTTTTTTCAAATCTTTTGCCATGGCGCATTACCTCCTCAAACGCGGGTCAAAGGCATCCCGCAAACCGTCGCCCAACAGGTTGAACGAAAGCATGGTCAGGCTGATGGCGATAGCCGGGATCCAAAGGCGGTGGGGATACAGCTGGAACACGCTGGCGCCTTCCTGGGCCAACATACCCCAGGAGGGGTTGGGCACCGGCACGCCCAAGCCAATGTAAGAAAGGAACGCCTCGGTGAAGATGGCGCTGGGCACTGCCAGGGTCACATTGATGATGACCACGGAAAGGGTGTTGGGCAGCAGGTGCTTGCCGATGATCCGGCCGGCGCCGGCGCCCATGGCCTCGGCGGCCACAACGAACTCCTGGTTCTTCAAAGACAGGCTCTGGCCGCGGACCAGGCGGGCCATACCGGTCCACCCGGTGGTGGCGTAGGCGATAACCATGGTGAACACGCCCTGGGGCAGCACCATCATCAGCAGCACCATGATGATCATAAAGGGGATGCCGTTGATGACTTCCACAATACGCATCATCACGTTGTCCACGGTGCCGCCGAAGTATCCGGAGATGCCGCCGTAGATCATGCCGATGACCAGGTTCACCGCCACAGCGGCAAAGGCGATCATCAGGGACACGCGGCCGCCCTCAAAGGTGCGCACCAGCAGGTCGCGGCCCAAGTTGTCGGTGCCGAACACGTGGACCAGGTTCTGGCCCTCGTAGCGGCCGTCCACGCACTGGAACATAAAGCCCTTGTTGCCGCAGGACAGGTGCTGCTCGCGGCTGTCAAAGGGGGTGAAAAACGGGACCAAAACGCAGGAAAGGATCAGCAGCAGGATAATGCACAGGCACACCATGGCCACGGGGTTGCGGCGCAAACGGCCCAAGGCGTCCTGCCAATAGGTCACGCTGGGGCGGGCAATGCCTTCCCGTTTTTCCGGGTCGGAACCAACCCATGTGAAACGGTTTTTCTCAATTTTTTCCATAGGTTCAGCCCTCCTCCAGTTTTACTCTTGGGTCGATGATGCCGTACACCAAGTCCACAACCAGGTTGGCAAAAATCAGGAACGTGCCGTAGAAAATGGTGGTGCCGGAAATCATGGTGTAGTCCCGGTTCTGGATGCTCAGCACAAAGTAACGGCCCATGCCAGGGATGGAGAAGATGTTCTCCACCACGAAGCCGCCGGTGAGCACGCCGGCCGCGATGGGGCCCAAAACGGTGACCACCGGGGTGATGGCGTTGCGCAGCGCGTGCTTCCAGATGATGGCGGGCTGGGAAAGGCCCTTGGCCCGGGCAGTCTTGATGTAATCTTGGCCCAGCACGTCCAGCATAGAGGTGCGGGTCAAACGGGAGATCTGCGCCAAAGAACCGAAACCCAGGGCAAACACGGGCAGGATCTTCGAGTTCCAGCCGGCCCAGCCTGTGGTGGCGAAAACAGGGAACCCCAGGGCCATGGTCACTTTCATGGCCAGGAAATACTGGAGGATGGAAGCCACGATAAAACTGGGGACCGAAACGCCCACCAGGGCGATGAGCATACAAATGGTGTCAATGGGGGAGCCGCGCTTGATCGCGGCTACAGTGCCCAGCACCACGCCCATAACAAAGGCAAACAGGATGGCCCGGATGCCCACGTCGAACGAAACCACAAAGCTTTCGGCGATCACCGCGGTAACCTCGCGGTTATTCTGCAAAGAGACACCCAAATCTCCGTGGAGGCAGTTGCCGATGTAGATAAAATACTGCTGCCAAAGGGGCTTGTCCAAGCCATACTTGGCGTAAAGAGCCTGCACGATGGCTTCGGGAAGGTCCTTTTCACCCGTGAAGGGTTCGCCCGGCAGAAGCTGCTGCATGAAAAAAGTCAGCGAAACCAGCACGAACAGCGTCACTACACCATAGCCGATCCGCTTGAGAAAATACTTAGCCATGCCGCAAGTTTCCTCCTTTCCTAATCTGAAATTCTGCTGCTTTTCTCTCATCCATCCCCACCGGCACGCAAAGGGCCCGCCTCGGGGCCCAACGCGTCCGATAGAAAGACCTGTAAAATACCGCGGGGCGAGGACACCAAAGCGCCCTCGCCTGCTGATGCGGTAAAGACTATCGAGTATCCGTTCTTTTCAAAAGCTTACTCGGCAAGAGTAGCGTACCAGAAGGTGGTCTGGTTGGCGGTGATACGGGCGCCGTCAACGATCTTGTCGGTGTTGTAGGAGTAGTTCTGGCACTGCCAGTACAGCGGGATGATGGGCATCTCTTCAGCCAGGATCTCCTCGCACTGGAACAGCATCTGCTGACGGGCCTCTTCGTCGGGTTCGGCAATGGCCTGGGCGATCAGGCTGTCATACTCTTCGCTGCTCCAGCCAGTGTCGTTGTTGCCGCCGCCGGTCAGCCACAGATCCAGGAAAGTCATGGAATCGTTGTAGTCGGGGGACCAGCCGCCCAGGGACATACAATAGTTGCCGGCGTTCCGGTCTGCGGAAACCTGAGCGGCCTGCTTGGAATTGACCGCGATGTTCTCAATGCCCAGGTTCTGCCTCCACTGCTCCTGCAGGAAGGTGGCGCAGTTGCGGCGCAGGGCGTCGTCAGAGCAGTCGATGGAAAGGGTAATTTGATCCACGGTGCAGCCCAGTTCGGAGAGGGCGGCGTCCAGGTATTCCTTCGCTTTGTCCAGATCCGCGGCAGCGGGGTACATCTCGCCCTTTTCAGCCAGCAGGGCCTCCTGGAAGGAGGAGCCGTTGGCGCCCATGGTGGCGGGAGGCACAAAGCTGGTCATGGGCTGGTTGTCGTTCTGGTACACCGCGTCGATCAAAGCCTGGCGGTCCACAGAGTAAGCCAGGGCCAGGCGCAGGTTCTGGTTGGAAAGGTAGGGGTCGTTCACATTGGCCAGCAGGTAGTAAGAGGAACGAGAGGGCTTGACGCCAACCTCAAAACCGGCGTTCTCAGCCTGGAGCACGGTCTCGCCGCTGTCCAAATCGGTGTAGTCGATCTCGCGGGACAGGTAAGAGTTCAGGCCGGCCTGGCTGTCGGAGATGATCTTGTAGACCACCTTATCGGGGCCGATCGCCTCGGCGTTCCAGTAGTCTTCGCGTTTTTCGAAGGTGATGGAGCTGTTGTGCTCCCAACCGGTGATGTTGTAGATGCCGTTGGTGCAGAAGTACTCCACCTCGGTGGCATACTTGTCAGCGCCCACCTCGTTGTAGAACTTCTCGTTGATGGGGCACATGATGGGGAAGGCGAACAGGTCGCCTGCGTAGGGCAGGGGGTTGACCAGCTTGGCTTCCAGGGTGTACTCGTCGATGACCTTCACGCCAACGTCTTCCCAAGTGACTTCGGCGGGGACCTCCTTATCGGGGTTGGCTTCCACCCAGGCGTCGGGATCCATGACGTAGCTTTCATAGTTGAAATATGCCTCGGCGTTTTCCAGCATATACAGGATGTATCCGTAGGCGGCGGCGACTTTGGGGTTCAGGGCCTGCTTCCAGGCGAACTCGAAGTCGGTGGCCACCACGGGGTCGCCGTTGGACCAAACAGCGTCTTCCCGCAGGTGGAAGGTGTAGGTCAGGCCGTCGTCGGAAACGTCGATGGTTTCAGCGGCCGCAGGCTGGGGCACGTCGTTCTCGTCTTTCCGGTACAGGCATTCGATCATGGCCTGCATGGGAGTAAAGTCGTAGGCATAAGTGGCCAGCAAGCTGTTCAGGCTGGTGGGCTCCATGGTGGAACGCAGGTTCAGCGTGCCGCCGGAGGTACCGGTGGCGGTGTCGCCCGCGTCGGCGCCGGAGCTGGCGCTGCCGGAGCTGGTGCCGGAACCAGCGTCATTGCCGCAAGCTGCCAGGGTGGTGCACAGCAAAGCCAGTGCCAAAACCACAGCTAAAATCTTCCGTAACTTCATTCTTAATTCCCCCTAAATTCTCTATAGATAGAGTAAGAGTATAAAAGCGTGAGCCGTTGTAACGACCTCGTCACCATCGACTCACGTTACTGTAATGATACACCATATGAAAGCGTTTTGCAACTATTGAAACAGAAAAATGCAAATTTCTATTCTCCCCATTTTTAGTGTTTTTGACCAAGCCGCTCCAAATGTTACAGGTTTCTGGCGAAAATATCTCAGATTTGTAACCTATTTTCCTCGCTTTCTCCTTCATCCCCCTCCAAATTCCGAGCGTTTTCACCAAATCCATGCTATGCGTACACCTGTCCATAGGTATGTTTTTTGCATATTTTTCTCTTCACATATTGCGCAGGAGAAAAGTACCTTTGATTCCCCTGGTAAAAAAAACCTTCCTGTGGTATACTACCTTTAAAATCTCCGCCGGTCCCCGGCGGCGCGGCCCCGCTCGAGTGGCCCATCCCCTGCAAGGAGGGTTGCCTATGAAGCTTTTTAAAAAGCATTTTACCTGGTTTATGGAGCGTATCGATCAGGACAGGCTGGACTCCACCGCGGCCCACGGGGCCTTTTTCCTGCTGATCTCCTTCCTGCCCTTTGTGGCCTTTTTGCTCACCCTCATGCAGCAGATCCACTTTGGCGACGGGGTCACCTTGATCGAGCGGGCCTTGGAGATCTTCCCCGACAGCGTGGCTGCCTATCTGGCGTCCCTGCTGCCGGACCCCATCCGCTCCGGCGGGGTGATGCCCGTGGCGGTGATCGCCGCCGTGTGGTCCTCCTCCATGGGGATGCTGGCCATCATCAAGGGGCTGGACCAGATCTTCCAAGTCCAGGAAACCCGGGGCTATGTGCGGCTGCGGATCATGGCGGTGGTGTATGTCATCCTCTTTGCCGCGGTGCTGATCGTGGCCGCGGCGCTGCTGGTGTTCGGCACCGCCATCTACCGGCTGCTCACAGCCCACGCGTCGGCTTTTACCGCCAGCATCCTCTTGCATTTTAAATCCGCGGCGGGCTTTGTGCTGCTCTTTTCCTTCTTTACCCTGCTGTACACCGGCGTGCCCCGGCGGCGGGTGAAATTCGCCTACAACCTGGCGGGCGCGGCGTTCTCAGCGGCCGGCTGGGTGGTGTTCTCCACGTTCTTCTCCATCTTTGTGGAAAACTTCTCCGACTTCTCCATCTACGGCAGCCTGGCCACCCTGGTCATTTTGATGTTCTGGCTTTTCTTTTGTATGTACATCATGTTCCTGGGGGCGGAGGTAAGTATGTGGCTGGAAACCAGCTCCATTCTGATGGACGTGAAAAACCTGCGGAAAAAACGGAAACGGCGCCGCCTGCGGAAACAGCAGCAGCGCCTTTTGAAAAAACATTCGGAAACCTCAAAAAAGGAGTGAAGCGTATGGCTTCTTTCACACCGGATCTGGAACGGCTCCAAGAGCTGTATGAACAATATGGGGCAGACCTGTTCGCCCTGTGCTACTTACAAGGGGGCCGGCCCGCCCCCACCCTGGACCTGATGGCGGCCGCCCTGTGCGACATGGCTTCAAGCCCCAAGCTTTGGGAACTTGCCGCCTCTTCCCGGGAGGGCTTTTTGCGGGTGGGGTACTTAAACTGCGTGGACGCCTCCATGCGGCGGCCCAAGCGCCGGAAAAAGAAGAAGGGCGCCCCTTTGGAGGACGCCCCCCGGGCGGTGCTGCCCTTCTCCATGACCGACCCCCTGCGGCAGATCTTAAAGCAGCCGCTCAATCTCAGCGCGGCGCTGTTCTGCCGGGAGAGGCTGGGGCTTTCCCCCCAAGAGGCGGGGACGCTTTTGGGCGTTTCCCCGGCCCGGGCAAACCGCCTGGCAGACACCGCCCTGGAAAAAGCCGGCGTCACCCAGGCCCAGGCCCGGGCCAATTTGGAAACCCTGGCCCCTGGGGCGGACAACCTTCAAAAGGTCTGGCAGGAGTTCCTCTCCCAGCAGGGCCAGGGAGGCTTTGCCGCCCGGCAGCGGTTCCGCCGCTTCCACCGGGCCATGGACGGCGCTGTGATCTACCTGGCTGTTGGGGTGGTGGCGCTGTGCGTGGTGGCCTTCTTGGGGGTGGAGTACGGCTGGTTTGGCCAAAGCTACCTGCCCTCCCAAGAGATCGAGGGCGCCAGTTCCACCACCAGCGTCCCCCAGTGGGTGGGGGACATCTCCGTGTTCGTTCCCGAGGGGGAGGGCTTTGTGGAGTACACCGTCCACAAGGCCCCCGGCGACCCGGAACAGGTCCTGCGGCAGATGGTGCTGTTGGGGGGGGCCCCCGCCGGCACCACCCTGCTCTCCTGGGACTATAACACCGGCGGGGTAGAATCCGGCGACGGCAGCGCCGCCACCATCACCCTGGGGGACGAGGCCGCCCTCACCGTGGAGCTTTCCAAAGACGCGCTGTCCCTCTCCGGGGAAGAGGGGGTGGCCATGCTGCGGGCCATGGCGGCCACCTTCACCGCCTATCAAAAGGACGTGGACACCCTGTCCATCCGCTGCGAGGGCCAGGAGCTCACCGTGGAGGGCCGCACCGCCCAGGACTTCCTGGGCCAGGGCCTGAACATCACCCGCACCGCGGAAACCGATTACCGGGAATGAGGCAGGGCCAGAAAGGAAACCGCTATGAAACAGAAAAAACTGCTGGTCATCGACGGCCAGGGGGGACGCATGGGCGCCGCCCTGGTGAGCCAATGCAAAGCCGCCGGGCTGGACGCCCAGGTGATTGCCGTGGGCGCCAACTCCGCGGCCACCGCCGCCATGCTGAAAGCCGGTGCTGACGCCGCCGCCACCGGGGAGAACCCGGTGATTGTCAACAGCCAGGACGCGGACGTGATCCTGGGGCCCATGGGCATCCTCACCGCCAACGCCCTGTGGGGGGAGATCACCCCGGCCATGGCGGCGGCGGTCAGCGAAAGCCGCGCCCAAAAAGTGCTTATCCCGGTGAACCGCTGCTCGGTCACCGTGGTGGGGGTGGAACAGCTGCCCTTGGGGGAATACGTCCGGCTGGCGGCACTGGCCGCCAAGGAGGCCTTGGCGGAGGCATAACTCCCGCTTCCCGTCCATTTGTAAAAAGGCAGCAGAATGGGAACCGCAGGCATACCGCTTGCGGTTTTCCATTTTTTATGGTTTAATGATAGGGAAACAACGGGGCGCGCCGTGCCCCTGGAAAGAAGGACTGCCCATGGAACTTTGGGACTTATACGACAAGGGCCGGGCCCCCCTCCACCGCACCCACCCCAGGGGCGCCCCTCCGCCCGAAGGAGCCTACCATGTGGCGGTGGAAGTGGCCGTGTTCAACCCCCAGGGGGAAGTGCTGCTCACCCGCCGGGCGCCGGAAAAGGAAAAGCACCCCGGCTGCTGGGAGATCACCGGGGGCGCGGTTCTGGCGGGGGAGGACTCCCTCACTGCTGCCTGCCGGGAGCTTTGGGAGGAAACCGGCATCCGGGTCCAGCCCCAGGAGCTGACGCTTCTGGGCACAGAGTGCGTTCCCAGGGTATTCTTGGACATTTACGCTGTAAAAAAGCCGGTCCCCCTTTCCCAGCTGGTATTCCAGCCAGGGGAAACCGATGCCGCCCAGTGGATGGACTTCTCCCAGTGGCGTGGCCTAGCCGGCAAGGGAGCGTATTTGGCCCCCAGCTGGCGGGAAAGGGAAGAGGACGCCTTGTTCTCCCGGATGGAAGCCTTTTCCCGGGACGAGCGGGACACGTCTGCGCAACAAGGATAACAAAAGGAGCGAGAGTATGGCATACAAAGTAGGAATGGTCAGCCTGGGCTGCGCCAAAAACCAAGTGGACGGGGAAGTACTGATGGCCTCCCTGAAAAACGCAGGCTTTGAGCCGGTGGACGACGCCGCCCTGGCGGACATCGCCATTGTGAACACCTGCGGCTTTATCGAAAGCGCCAAGCGGGAATCCATTGAGGAGATCCTGGAGCTGGCCACCCTGAAAAAAGAGGGCCGCATCAAAAAGCTGGTGGTCACCGGGTGTCTGTCCGAGCGCTACCAGAAAGAGATGCACCAGGAGCTGCCCGAGGTGGACGCCGTCATCGGCATTGGCGCCAACGGGGACATTGCCCCCCTGCTGCAAAAAATGGTGGAGGAGGACACCTATGTGGAGTCCTTCCCGGAGAAGGAAAAAATGCCCCTGTGCGGCGACCGGGTGCTCACCACCCCCAGCTATTTTGCCTATGTAAAGATCGCCGAGGGCTGCGACAACCGGTGTTCTTACTGCGCCATCCCCCTGATCCGGGGAGGCTACCGCAGCCGCACCATGGAGAGCATTGAAGAGGAGTGCCGGGCCCTGGTGGCCGACGGCGCCAAAGAGCTGATCCTCATTGCCCAGGACACCACCCGGTACGGCATTGACCTGTACGGGAAATACTCCCTGGCCCCCCTGATGGAGCGGCTGTGCAAGATCGAGGGCCTGCACTGGCTGCGGGTACTGTACTGCTACCCGGATTCCATCACCGACGAGCTGCTGGAGGTGATGGCCCGGGAGGAGAAGATCGTGCCCTACATCGACCTGCCCCTGCAGCACGCCTCCGGCCCCATCCTCAAGGCCATGAACCGCCGGGGCGACCGGCAGAGCCTGACAGCCCTTTTGAAAAAGGTCCGGGAGAAGGTGCCCGGGGTGATCCTGCGCACCACCCTGATCACCGGCTTCCCCGGGGAAACCGAGGAGGACTTCACCCAGCTGGCGGAGTTTGTAAAGGACATCCGGTTTGAGCGCATGGGCTGCTTTGCCTACTCCCAGGAGGAGGGCACCCCCGCGGCCCAGCTGCCGGACCAGATCGACGGCGAGGTGAAAGAGCACCGGGCGGAGATCCTGATGGACGACCAGATGGCCATTATGGACCAGCAGGGCCAAGCGCTGTTGGGCCAGACCCTGGAAGTGCTGGTAGAGGGCTTCGACCGCTGGGCCGAGTGCTGGTTTGGCCGGTCCTACCGGGACGCCCCGGACATCGACGGCAAGGTGTTTTTCACCGCCCCGGGCAAGCGCCCCCGGCTGGGCAGTTTTGTAAAGGTAAAGATCACCGAAAGCATGGATGCCGACCTCACCGGCGAACTGGTGGACTGAGGAAGGGGGGAGCTGTGTGAACCTGCCAAATAAGCTGACGGTGCTGCGGATTGTGATGGTGCCGTTTTTCGTATTCTTCATGCTGGCGGAATTTGTGCCCCACCGGTATCTCTTCGCCCTGGTCCTGTTCTGCGCCGCCTCTTACACCGACCATCTGGACGGGAAGATCGCCCGGCGGGACAACCTGATCACCAATTTCGGCAAGCTGATGGACCCCCTGGCGGACAAGATCCTGGTGATGTCGGCGCTGATCTGCATGGTGAAGCTGGACCTGGCCTCCACCGTGTGCGTGCTGCTGATCATGATCCGGGAATTTGCCATCACCTCCATCCGCCTGCTGGCGGTGGAGCAGGGGAGGGTCATCGCCGCCAACAACTGGGGCAAGGCGAAGACCGTTTCCCAGATGGCGGCCATCATCGCCATCCTTCTCTTCCAATATCTGGCCACCTTCTTCCCGGGTTTCCTGGCCACGGCCACGGCCATCGGGCACGCGCTCATCCTCATCGCCACCTTCTTCACCGTGGTATCGGGGATCATCTACATCAAGGACAACAAAGACGTGGTGAAGGGCTGACCTTCTTTCTTGAAAGAAAGAAGGCAAAGAACTTTCCTTCCGGCCTTCTGCGTCCCGCAGGGCCGGCGGGAATTTCCCAACTCGCTTTGGGGCCTTCTCTCCGCCGGTGAACTGCCGCAGCAGCCCCCCGGAAGAACGCCAAAAAAGGGCCGCCCAAGAGGGCGGTCCTTTTTTTGGTCGCAGTAGCGCTTACCGGGGCCGGGCGCCGTTCATCCCAGGCTCCCCGCTGACGGGCGGCAGCAAATTGTAATTGTACCGGGGGCGGTCGCCGGGCATATAGAAGTATACAAACTTTACCGAGAAGATATCGCACACAATGAAGTTGTTCACGTTCTCATCGTACAGGGTGACAAAGCTGCGGCCCACAAAGTAGAGCATCCCCTGCTTGCGGATGATCTGCTCCGTGCCGATGAGGAACTCGATCACCACATAGGACCCAATATTTTGGGACAAAATGGCCTGCATAGACCCCCGCATCTCTTCACTGTCAAAGACGGGCTGGGGCGGGGTGTTGAAATTGTCCATGCGGCGGCTGCCGTCGGAAAGCTCCTGGAAATCGCTGCGGCCCCGAAGCCGGTCCATTTGGCTGTGGCAGGTTTCCGGCTGGTTCATCATTCTACGATCTGGCATATGCTTCCTCCTTTTATGTGAGCGCGTAGGCATCGGTGGGGTTGTAAAAACAGTGGTCTCCCAGGCGGATGACCAGCTGCCCCACCGAAGACGGGAAATTTTGCCGGCAAGTCACCGAAAAGGGGTTGTAAAACCACAGGGCGAACCCCAGGTTGGTCAGCCTGTTCCCGGCAATGGCCCAGTTGGCGATGTCATAGTGCACCTGGGTAGGCCGCATATTGTAAATGTTCTGATAGTTGTACGCACCTCCCACCATTTCCATGGCACAGGTGAACTGCCCCTTTTGAAACACCACCTCCCGGATGGTGTGGAGCCTCCCGTACTCCCCGTAGTCCACCTGCACCCGGTTCATCACCACGCAGGCAACGGCCTTCATGCCGGTATCCCCTTCGCCGCCGGCCTCGCATTCAATAATCCGCGCTAAAAGCTCCTGATCGGAATAGGCCACGGAGGTCCCTCCCTTCTGGTCTGTCCCATAGGTATGCCGCTCCCCAAGGGAAATATGCCGGCAAGGGAGCATTTTTCTTTTCCTCCGGCCATCCACCCATTTGCAAAATGCGTGCTGTAACTTTTTCAATGTCCCTCTTGACGTAAGTATGAAATCATACTAAAATATAAATATGATTTCATACTTACAAAGGAGGAGCCCAATGCCATTTAAAAAACACCCGGTTTTACAGGAATTTGACCGTCTAAGCAATTCAATTTTTGAATTTTACCATGAAATCGCTATGAGGCAAGGGCTTTCGGATAGCGCTTACGCAATTTTGCAAAGTATTCTTGTATTAGGGAACGGCTGCACACAGACAGAAATCTACAAATATACGCTCTTGAATAAGCAAACGGTAAATTCGTCAGTAAAGAAATTACGTCAAGAGGGGATGGTTGAATTCCAACCTGGAAAAGGGCGGGAAATAAAGCTTTATTTAACCTCTCAGGGAAAATCCCTTGTAGATGAAAAAATCTTGCCTATTGAGCAGGCTGAGAACGAAGTCTTTGAAGAGATGACAAACGAAGAGCAGCGCGAAATTCTGCGTTTACTTGGAAAGTATTTAGATTCTTTCCGCAAAAAGGTAGAAAGGATATAAAGGGGTAAACAATGCTGCACAAACTATTGAATACCGTTGGGCTAGGCGTCCTTGGAATTGACCCTATTACAGCCGTTTACCTGTTATCTATGAGCCTACGGAAGGAAAAAAATTCTAAGATCACTTTGTTTTTTCTTTCTTTTGCCGGATCTAGTATTTTCGCCGGGGTTGGGCTTGCAACTTTTTTGGGCGTAACGGCAGCAGGGGTTTTAGAGAGAATTATGCCCGGCGATAATAGCCCTGTTTGGGCAGTTCTTGAATTCTCTATTTCCATCTTTATTTTAACCTGGGTATTCAAGAGGGTGTTCAAAAAAACAGAAAAAACAAAGGACCAAAAAAATGACATCCTTCGTGAGAGTAATTTGAAATATATCTTCACGGGCTTTGTATTCGCTATTTCCTCTTTTACTGACCCAACTTTTTATGCTGTCATCCTTATGGGGGGCGAATCTGGCAATGCCGTAATTGCAACGGTCTTAGTATCTATTTGGTTTGCAGTCAGTCAATTTATGGCTATAACTGTCTACATTGCTCATAAATTAAACCTTGTTAATCAATTGACACGATTTCTCGAAAAAATAAGAAACCCAAAGTTAAAGATCTTTACGCGCCTATTTTATAGCATTTTAGTCTGTCTAGCGCTAGCCCTCATGATTGACACAGGATATTATTTATTTGTGGGGAGATACCTGTTTTGAAAACACCAAGCGCGGCCAACCAAGCCGGCACACGGATGCTGACGGATGAGGAAAAACGGCTCTGGAAGCGGAAGCTTCCAGAGCCGTTTTTCCTCTCGGTTTCTTGTTCCCTTCAGCCTTTCAGGGTGGTGGAGAAATACTCCTCGATAAAGTGGGCTGCCACGGCCCCATCGGAGGCGGCGGTGACCACCTGGCGCAGGGGCTTTTTCCGCAGGTCCCCCACGGCGAACACCCCGGGGAGGTTGGTCTTGGTGGTTTCCCCGGCCAGCACATACCCAGCCTCGTCCAGGTCCACCTGGCCCTGGTACAGCTGGCTGTTGGGGATATAGCCCACCGCCACGAACAGGCCGTCGCAGGGGATCTCCCGGTCCTGGCCAGTCTTCTTGTTGTGCACCCGCACCCCGGTGACTGTGTCCCCGTGGAGCAGCTGTTTCACCTCGCTGTCCCACACGAACTCCACGTTCCCCGCCTTTTGCAGGGGGTCCAGGTACACCTTGGAGGCCCGCAACTCATCCCGGCGGTGGATCAAGTACACTTTCTGGCACATCCGGGAGAGGTACAGCACATCGGACACGGCGGTGTTCCCGCCGCCCACCACGGCCACGGTCTTGCCCCGGTAGAACATCCCGTCGCAGGTGGCGCAGTAGGACACGCCCCGGCCCCGCAGCTCCTGTTCCCCCGGCAGGCCCAGCTCCCGAGGATAGGCCCCGCTGGCCAGCACCACGGTGTAGGCTTGCACCACCCCATCGGTGGTGTGGATGACCTTGGGCTCCCCGGAAAGCTCCACCTGAGTGACTTCCGCCAGCTGGGTTTCGGCCCCAAACCGCTCGGCGCCCTGCTTCATCTGCATGGCCAGCTCAAAGCCGTTCACCCCTTCGGGGAAGCCCGGGTAGTTGTCGATCACATCAGTGGTGCCCATTTGGCCCCCGGGGGTGAGCTTTTCCAGCACCACCACGCTCAGATTGGCCCGGGCCGCGTACAGCGCCGCGGTGTACCCGCCCGGCCCGCCGCCGATAACCACCACATCATAGAGTTTTTCCGCCATATCCATCCTCTCGCTTCCCTTACTTCACCATGGCCTCCAGCCGTGCCTTGGGCTGCACGCCCACCAGGGTCTGGGTGGGCTGGCCGTTGACAAACAGCATGGCAGTGGGGATGCTCATCACCCGGAACTGGGCGGCCAGGTCGGGCTGCTCGTCAATGTTGATCTTGCCCACTTTCACCTTGCCCACGTTCTCCTGGGCGAACTCGTCCACGATGGGGGAGAACATTTTGCAGGGGCCGCACCAGCTGGCCCAGAAATCCACCAACACGGGGATGTCAGAATTCAAAACTTCCTGCTGAAAATTATCTGCTGTAATGGTAAGAACTGCCATAAACCTCAATCCTTTCGCTTTTTAACTAGGGTATTAACGACCTTGTGCCATTATGATACCCCAGAAAGGCGGTTTGCGCTGTTGCAAATGCCACACTTTGAAAAAATTTTCAAACTTTTTCAGTCCAACCCCGCGAATGCGAGAAATTCCCGGAAGCTGCCGTGGG
Source organism: uncultured Oscillospiraceae bacterium (assembly GCA_900548545.1). Lineage (GTDB taxonomy): Bacteria > Bacillota > Clostridia > Oscillospirales > Acutalibacteraceae > Acutalibacter. The sequence goes on along the minus strand of URKX01000013.1, from coordinate 5,231 downwards.
GCAGGCCCGACAGGTCCCGGCCCTGGGGATTGAGAAGGCAATCGGTGATGAGGTACACCGGGATGCCCTGCTCCAGGGCGGCGGTGTCCTCCACCGCGTCGTTGCCCACCATCAGGCACTCCTGGGGCTGTTTCCCGGTGTTGCGCAGGATCTCGGCGTAATAGGCCGGGTTGGGCTTGCAGGTGGTGGAATTCTCATAGGAGGTCACCAGGGAAAAGTCCTCCAGGGTAAGCCCCACCCAGGACAGCCGGGTTTCCACCCCCACCCGGGGGAAAATGGGGTTGGTGGCCAAGACCACGTCGTACCCCTTGGCCTTGAGGCCCTCCACCGCCTGTTTGGCCAGGGGGTTCTCCCCGCAGGCAGCCTTGGCCCCGTGGAATTCCTGTTGATAAAAGCCGTCAAACACCGGCCGCAGCAGGGATTCCTCCCCGCCGGTAGCCTGGCAGAACACCTCCCAGAACCGGCGGTCATTGGTCATGGCGCCATCGTTTTTCACCATGGCCTTGGTGCCCTTCCACACCGCCGCCACCAGAGGCTCCGGCGCAAACCCGTAAGGCGCCGCTTTCTGGGCCAGCAGGCCAAAGTATGTCTTGGTAAAATGCTCCACCTCCATGGGGAGCAAGGTGCCGTCCAGGTCGAACAGCACCGTGGTAATCTGTGGGTCTAGCATGGGTTCCTCCTTTTTCCCGCGCTCTGGGGTTGGCGCCTTTGTGCCGGCCGGGAACGGTACCGCACGTGGGCCACGGCGGTGTTTCCCGGTTTCGTTTTGGCTGCGCCAAAGCAAGGCCGCCCCTTGGCCGTTCTTTCGTTTTTACTTCACATTTTTGGTGGCCACCACGTTTACACCGGTGCCGCACACGTTTTCAATTACCACGTCACCGATCTGCACCGGCGCCTGGACCTTCGCCTTCCGGATGGCCGCCATACAGTCCCAGATCTTCCCCTTGGGGATGGGGTTCTGGGTGCGTACGCTCACCAAGGGGGCGCTGCCGCCCTCCACTTTCACGGTAGAGGCCACCATGCGCTCCGGGGCGGTGACTTCCTTTTTGCCGTAAACCTCCCCCCGCTTGCAGGTGTTGCCCGTCACCCGGATCACGTTGCCTGCCTCATCGGTTTCCACCTTCAGCGGGCACCCCAGGGGACAGCTGATGCAGGGAAACTCCATCACTGCCATATCACTGCGCCTCCTCTTCCGCCACCACGCGGATCTCCTGTTCCCCGCCGGTGAACCACTGTTTCTCAAAGACCACCTGCTCCATCTCGCCGGGGGCCATCACAGGCCGCTTCCGCTGGTACAGGAGCTTGTCGTCCGCGTACACCTTTACCACGCCCTTGCGGATATTCCGGCTCACCCGGAACCGCACCATCAATTTTTCCTCCATGCGCTCCGGGCTGATGGCCACGGGCACGGTGTACCGGGCGGCACCCTGGGGCTTTAAGGGGATCTCCCGCTCCTGCTGGGCCTTCCCGCCGGCAGCCACAAAGGCCGCGGCGTGGCGGCCGGCCTGCTGTGCCTCTTCCGACACATAGTCCACCAGGTCGTGGACGTGGAGCACGTTGCCGCAGGCAAACACCCCGGGGATGTTGGTTTCCAGGCTCTCGTTGACCGTGGGGCCGCCTGTCACGGCGGACAGCTCCACTCCCACGGCTTTGGACAGCTCGTTTTCCGGGAGCAGGCCCACGGAGAGCAGCAGCGTGTCGCAGGGGATGTGCTCCTCGGTGCCGGGGATGGGCTTATTTTGCCCGTCCACCTGGGCGATGGTCACCCCGGTGACCCGCTCCTTGCCCTGGATGTCCACCACCGTGTGGCTCAGCTTCAGGGGGATGCCAAAGTCGTCCAAGCACTGGACGATGTTCCGCTTCAGGCCACCGGAATAGGGCATCAGCTCCGCCACGCACTTGACCTTGGCCCCTTCCAGGGTCATGCGGCGGGCCATGATCAGGCCGATGTCGCCGCTGCCCAGGATGACCACTTCCCGGCCGGGGAGGTAGCCCTCCAGGTTCACCAGGCGCTGCGCAGTGCCTGCGGAGAAGATCCCCGCGGGCCGGGTGCCGGGGATGTTCAGCGCCCCGCGGGGACGCTCCCGGCAGCCCATGGCCAGCACCACGGCCGCCGCTTCCACCACCTGGAGGCCCCGCTCCCGGCTGACGCAGGTGACAAACAGGCTGTCCCCCTGGCGCTGCAAATCCACCACGGTGGTGGAAAGCCAATGGGGGATCCCCAGCTGGACGGCTTTCTCAATGAACCGGGCGGCGTACTCCGGCCCGGTGAGCTCTTCCTGAAAGGTGTGCAGCCCGAACCCACTGTGGATGCACTGGTTGAGAATCCCGCCCAGCTCCGGCTCCCGCTCCAGGATCAGCACGTCCCGGGCGCCGCTCTCCCAGGCGGAAATGGCCGCGGCCAAGCCTGCCGGGCCCCCGCCGATAATCACAATGTCATGTTTCATAGTTGATCCTCCCCCCGGGTCTTTTCCAGCACGATCTGGGCCGCCGCCCCGCTTTTGCGCACCTGGGTCAAATCCATGGACAGCTCCCGGGCCAGCAGGTCCATCACCCGGGGCGAGCAGAATCCCGCCTGGCACCGGCCCATGCCGGCCCGGGTGCGGCGCTTCACCCCGTCCAGGGTCTTGGCGCCCAAAATGCCGTGGATGGCGTCCAGGATCTCCCCCTGGGATACCTCTTCGCACCGGCAGATGATCTGCCCGTAATCCGGGTCCTGCCGGATCATCTCCGCCCGGCGCTGGGGCTCCATCTCCTTTAACTTGGGCACCCCTTTGCGGATGGGGTCAAAGTCCCCCCGCTCCGGCAGCCCCAGCTTGCCGGCCACCAGCCCCGCCAGGTACTCCCCAATGGCCGGGGCGCTGGTCAGGCCCGGGGACTCGATCCCCGCCGCATCAAAGAAGCCTTCCGCCGACTCGCCCAGCACAAAGTCGTCCCCGTCCTCGTGGGCGCGCAGGCCGCTGAAGGAGGTGATCACCTGCCGGGTGGGGATGTTTTTCACCCCCAGGGCGGATTTCTCCAGCACTTCGGCAAGGCCCGCCGCTGTGGTGGCGGTGTCCTCTTTGCCGTCAATGTCCTTGGCTGTGGGACCCAACAGCAGGTTGCCGTGGACCGTGGGGCTCACCAGCACGCCTTTGCCGTACTTCCCAGGCAGCTGGAACACCGTGTGGGACACGTGGTCCCCAGCGGTGCGGTCCAGCAGGCAGTACTCGCCACGCCGGGGGGTGATGTGCAGCTTCTCCTCACAGACCCAGTTGTGGACCGTGTCGGCAAACACCCCGGCAGCGTTGACCACCGCCCGGGCCTCCACGTCCCCTTTGCTGGTGTGGACCACCCAGACGCCCTCACGCCGCTCCAGGCCGGTTACCTGGGTGTCGAAGGAAAACTCCACCCCGTTTTTGGCGGCGGATTCCGCCATCCCTAAAGTCAGCTCAAAGGGGCATACAATGCCGGAGGTCTTTGCCAGCAGGGCGCCGGCCACCCCCTCCGACAGGTTGGGCTCCAGGGCCCGGGCCTGGTCCCCGGTGAGCAGCTCCATGTCCGTGACGCCGTTTTTCACGCCCCGGTCATACAGGTCCCGCAGCTTGGGCAAATCCTCTTCCGACAGGCACACCACAAAGGCCCCCACCCGCTTGAAGGGGATATCCAGCTCCTCAGCCAGCTTGTCCATCATCCGGTTGCCCCGCACGTTCATTTTTGCTTTCCAGGTGCCGGGCTCCGCGTCGAACCCGGCATGGATGATGGCGGAATTGGCCTTGCTGGTGCCCTCGCACACATCCAAAGCCCGCTCTACCACCAGGAATCTGCCCTCCCTTCGGGAGAGCCCCCTGGCCACGCCGGAACCCACCACGCCGGCGCCGATCACCACACCATCGTATCGTTCCATTTTACACTCACCGTCCTCTATTTTCTGGGAATCCCCCGGGAAGCCCCTAGGTTTTGAATCCGTACATAGAATAACACAAACCACCTTCCACCGCAAGGAAATATCTTGGAGAAAACGTGTTTCCTCCCTTGACACGATCTTGTAAAACAGGGAAAATAGAAGAAAGAATGTACAGACCAATCCCCTTTTGGCAAAAAGGGGGGAAAGGACGGAAGTTGTATGGAATATGTAATCGGCATTGACCTGGGCACCAGCGGCACCAAAACCGTGCTGTTCGACCGGGAAGGCAGGGTGATCGCCAGCGCCCTGGTGGAATACCCCCTGTATCAAGAGCGCAACGGCTGGGCGGAGCAGGACCCCCAGGACTGGTGGGACGCCGCCTGCCAGACCCTGCGGCAAGTGACAGCGGAAAGCGGTGTGGCACCGGAAGACATCAAAGGCGTGGGCATTTCCGGGCAGATGCACGGCCTGGTGATGCTGGACAAAGAGGGGAAGGTGCTGCGCCGGTCCATCATTTGGTGCGACCAGCGCACCGCCGCCCAGTGCGAGGAGATCACCCAGCTGGTGGGCAAAGAGCGGCTGATCCAGATCACCGCCAACCCGGCCCTCACAGGGTTCACCGCCTCCAAGATCTTGTGGGTGCTGGAGAACCAGCCGGAGCTGTACGCCCGGTGCGCCCACATCCTGCTGCCCAAGGACTATGTGCGGTATAGGCTCACCGGGGAATTTGCCACCGAGGTGTCCGACGCCTCTGGGATGCAGCTTTTGGACGTGCCCCGCCGCCAGTGGAGCCAGGAAGTGCTGGAAAAGCTGGGGATCGACCCGGCGCTGCTGGGGAAGGTGTACGAGTCCCCGGAAGTCACCGGGGAGATCACCAAGGAAGCGGCGGCCCTCACCGGCCTGAAGGCAGGCACCCCTGTGGTGGGCGGCGCTGGGGACAATGCGGCGGCAGCCGTGGGCACCGGCGTGGTCCGGGACGGCAAGGCTTTCACCACCATCGGTACCTCGGGGGTGGTGTTCGCCCACACCGACCAGCTGTCCATCGACCCCCAAGGCCGGGTGCACACCTTCTGCTGCGCCGTGCCGGGGGCCTGGCACGTGATGGGGGTCACCCAGGGGGCCGGGCTGTCCCTGAAGTGGTTCCGGGACAATTTCTGCCAGGACCTGGTGGACAGGGCAGTAGGTACAGATAAGACAGCCTTTCAGTTCATGAATGAGGAAGCCGACATGGCAGAGCCGGGAAGCGGCGGCCTTGTGGTGCTTCCATATTTTGCGGGCGAGCGCTGCCCGGTGAACGATGAAAAGGCGCGCGGCGTAATTTTTGGCCTGACGCTGGAGCACACGC
>URKX01000012.1 GCA_900548545.1 uncultured Oscillospiraceae bacterium | reverse complement strand
TGGTAGACCGGGTCTTGATCACGTTGCCGCAGGCGCAGGTGATGGTGGTCTCCTGATAGTCGGGATGTATATTCTGCTTCATCTTCGGTTTCACCTCTTTACGGTTGGATACTTCAAATCAATCGCTAGATATTGTATCACACTCTTCCTAAAAAAGCAAGAGGGAATTTTCCTCATCCCCGGAACAGCCCGGACACAACCGCCACTGCCAAAATGATGACCCCAGCCGCCACCAGTAAAACATTCTTTGTTTTTTCGTTCACAGGCTCACCCCCCTTGTCCAGAAAGCCCTACAAACCTATTCCCGAAAGCCGGCAAACACCGTCGGATTCCGCCGCGCAACCCCGGCTTTCCGCAGTGCCGCCGCTTCCCCGCTGGCCGCTCACCCCTGGCTTGCCAAGTAACTGATGTATTCCTCCAAACACAAGGAACGCTGCTGCATGGCCGTGGCGTATTCACCGCCCACATAGCGCAGCACGGTCAAATCTTCTTCACAGCCGGTGGAGTCCTTTTTATCTGCCGGCCAGCGGAAGATAAAGCCGTATTTGCCCATGTTGGTCCGCAGCCAGGAACCGGTGCGTGACTCTCCAAAGGTGTCAGGGTCAGCGTCCAGCCGGACGCACAAACCGGTTTGCAGATCGCACTCCCCAGCCATAGGGGCCGTGAGCCTCGCCTGGGTGCGGGCCATCACCGTGGTGAGGCCCTCCTCTTCCATCAGCCGCTTCACTTCAGCCTCGTAACGCGCTTGCTGCTCTTCATAGGACACATACCCCTCTGTGAAAGCCAAGGCAAGGCCGTCCTCTTTGGCTGCCTGGACCAGGGCCTCCAAGGCGTTGGCTATATGGGGCTCCACCTGCACTCCGGCCACCTCCACCAGGTCGGGCACGTAGGAGGCGTCCTGGGGCTCGTCCTGGTTGATGACAAACAGGCTCACCTCCGCCGGGTACAGCGGCAGACCCATGCTGTCATACTCGGGCAATTCCACTTGGCTCACGGAAGAAAGGCTTTCCCCGGCGGAACCGGAGGACTCCAGGCTGATTTCAGCATGGAAATAGGGCAGCATATAAAAGGCCGCGAACAGGCCAAAGCCCACAGCCACCACCAGAACGCCCAGGGCAGCAACTACCCGCATCATCAGCTTAATCCTTCTGGCTTGGCGGGACTGGAGCTGTTTGTCCCGGGAAATAAATAGGTTGCGTCCAGCCGGCCCCACATTGAGCATATGGTCCGTGCGATGGAGCACTTCACGTTTGTTGCGTCGTCTTGGCAAAAAGGTCCCTCACAATCTATGGCTATGCCCTGGCGGGCCGGATGTTCTGCGTATGGTTTTATTATACACAAGTTCCCCCAAAAAAGAAACGGGGGAACCGAAAAAACAGCCCCCGGCACTGGCCAAGGGCTGCTCCTCCGTCACTCTTTACAAAGTGGGTCTCACTTTGCCTCGAAGTAGGCTTTAAAGGCTTTATAAGCCATATAGACGTCCAGCTTGGACACAACTTCAAAGGGGGCGTGCATGGACAGCACCGGCACACCCACGTCGATGACATCGGCGTTCATGCGGGAGATATCCAGGGCCACGGTACCGCCGCCTCCCTGGTCCACTTTGCCCAGCTCGCCGATCTGCCACAGCACGTTGTTGTCGTCGAAGATCTTCCGCACCTGGGCCACAAACTCGGCATTGGCGTCGTTGGAGCCGCCCTTGCCCCGGGAGCCGGTGTACTTGGCCACGCCCACGCCCCGGTTCAGGTAGCAGGAGTTACCTGCCTCATAGGCAGAGGCATAGGTGGGGTCATAAGCAGCGGTGACGTCTGCGGACAGGCACGTGGACTTGGTGTACACATGGCGGGCCTCCAGGCCCTCGGCGGCGGCCAGGTCGGCCACAAAGTAGTTGAGGAACTCGGAAGCAAGGCCGGTGTTGCCCACAGAGCCGATCTCCTCTTTGTCCGCCAGCACGGAAATGCAGGTGTATTCCGGGGTCTTGCACTTAAAGATGGCCTCCAGGATGGGGTAAGCGCACACCCGGTCGTCGTGGCCGTAGGCGCCCACCATGCTGCGGTCAAATCCAATATCCACAGCCTTGAAGGCGGGGACAAAGCTCAATTCGGCGGAGATCAGGTCGCTTTCCACAATGCCGTACTTCTCGTTGAGGATCTTCATCACGTTCAGCTTGAACAGCTGCTCGCCCTCGGCATCTTCCAGGGGCAGGCTGCCCACCAGCACGTTCAGATCCTCACCGGTGAAGGCTTCGCCCAGGCGCTTGCTCACCTGGTCCTTGGCCAGATGGGGCAGCAGGTCGGTGATGGTAAACTGGGGCTCCCCTTCCTTTTCACCCACCCGCACGGTGATCTCCTGGCCGTCCTTGCGGATGATCTTGCCATGGAGGGCCAGGGGGATGGCGGTCCACTGGTACTTCTTGATGCCGCCGTAATAGTGGGTCTTCATCATGGCCAGCTCGTTGGACTCATACAGGGGGATGGGCTTCAAGTCGATGCGGGGATTGTCCACATGGGCGGCAGCAATGCGCACACCCTCTTTGGCACCCTTCTTGCCGATGACTGCCAGGCACATGGCCTTGCCCCGGTTGTTGTAGTACACCTTGTCGCCAGCCTTGTAAGCCTTTTTGGGGTCAAAGGGGACGAACCCGGCATCCTCCGCAGCTTTCACTGCCCAGGAAACAGCCTCCCGCTCGGTTTTGGCGGCGTCCATAAAGCCCTTGTAGCCCTCACAGAATTTACCAGCCTTTTCCAGCTCTTTGGCGCCCACCTTGGCCGCCCCGTGGGTGCGGTCGTTGAGGAGCTCTTTCGCCAGCTCCTTGGCGTCCGTCTTTTCGTTTTTCTTGGACATGGTCAGTAACCTCCTATTTTCCTTATTTCACAATCTATCTATGGAAAAAATCCCCAGTTGTTTTTTACAATTCATCTCCCAGCACTTCCAGCCTGAGTACCTGATAAATTTGGCCGGGTTCCGATTCCGCCACCGGGCCTGTATAGGTCACCGCCACCCTGTGGCCGGCTTCCAGGTCGTCCGGGGAAAGGGATGTCCCCCGCCACACCAGGCTGGTTCCCTCCTCCAGGGAAAAGGTGAACCGCCCCCGATGGTTCAAATCGTTGACGGCCAAACCCTCCACCAAAAAGCTTCCCGAGCCCTGGCTCTCCACGATTTGGGCATAAAACGTCCGGGTTTCCTCCCACGGGATCACCCTGTTCTCCACCATGGCCCGGCCCAGCAGGAAACTACCCACGTTTGAGGCTCCGAATGCCAGCAGGAAGATCACTATGGCGGTCACCCGCAATCCCATTCTTTTCATGCGTATGCCTTCTTTCCCCAGTTTTCCCGCACTTCTACACTGTACCACGAATTCCGCAGGAAAGCAACGGTTTCCGCGGCCTTTCTCAATCCCTCGGGTAAAGGGATTGGTAGATCTCATAGGCCCGCCGGACCTTTTTCACATAGGCGTCGGTTTCAGGGTAGGGGATGGTGTGCAGGGTTTCCCCATCGTGGGAATACTCCCCGCTCTCCAGCCACTGGGACACATTGCCCATCCCCGCATTATAAGCGGCCAGGGCCACGTCCAGGCTGCCGTACTGGTCCAACAGCAGACGCAGCAGCGCGCATCCACAGTGGATATTGGCCTGGGGGTCATACACACTGGCAGCAGGGTCTTCCAACGGGTACAGGGAGGCGACCCAATCGAAGGTTCCCTGGGTCAGCTGCATCAGCCCCATGGCATCGGCGTGGGAACGGGCCTCCGGGTCAAACCCGCTTTCCGTTTTGATCACCGCGTAGACCAAGTCCGGGTCCAGATCGAACTGGGCAGCTTCCTGCTCCACCAGGTCGGTATACCGCTGGGGGTACAGGACTTTTAGCACCCCCTGGGACAGCTGGGGCCAAGCGAAGGCCAGGATTGCCGCCAGCACAACTACCAGGACCAAGCCGGTCATACAACCTTTCTTCATAAGCACGCGTTCTCCCATTCGTTTTTCAGCTCATTGAGGAAGGGAAGCAAAAACTGCCCCGGCTGGGCGCCGGGACCGTTTTCCACCACCCAGTCCGCCCGGGAGGTGTAAAAGTCGGGAGAAGGCTGGGCTTCCAGCCGGCGCAAAGCCGCCTCCTGAGAGATGTTGTCCCGGCGGAGAACCCGGGCAAGGCGCTCCTCCTTGGGGGCGTCCACCACCAAGATGCGGGAACAGGCCCCATCCAGGCCGGATTCAAACAAGGTGGGCGCGTCCAACACCAGGATAGGATACCCCTTCTGGGCGCCCTCTTCCAACAGCTGGCGCACCCGCCGCAAAATCTTTGGGAAGGTGATCTCCCCCAAACGGGTGCGGGCTTCCTCCGAGGCGAAGGCACGGCACGCCAGTTCTGCCCGGTTCAGGGCACCGTCTTGCACCACCTCCGGCCCAAAGGCGGCGGAGAGCTCCGCCAGGCAGGGGCCGTCGTACACCTGAGCGCTGCGGGTCACCTGATCGCAGTCAATGACGTAGCAGCCTTGGCTTTTCAAAAACTCCCCCACCGTGGATTTCCCCGCGCCAGTGGGGCCGGTGAGCCCCAACACATGATGGCCGGTGGGGTTGAGAACCTGGAACCCGGCGGACCGGACCAGCCGGTTGTACACTGCCAAGCCCACGCCCCGCTTCCGGGGAATGTGGGCATAGGCCTTTTTAGCCCCTGCCTCGTCCAGGCCGTGGAGGGCGTCAAATAGCCGGTGGGCCTGGGATGCGCTGTCGTACCGGCTGCCATAGGCCATGGAAGGCACCTGGAGGAAGGGCACGTCTTCCTCAAAACACAGGGCCCAGCCGTCGCCCTTTTTGTTGACGTAACGAACATACTCTTCCGGGGAGGCGTCCACGATTACCACATCCGCTTTGGGGGAGTAGTGTTTGTACTTCATCCCCGGGGAGGCAGCTTTTTTCCCCTGCTCCAGCTGGTGGAGCACCGCCGGGTCTACCTCCACGTTCCCCAGTACGGACTGCAGCTGGGACAGGGTGATCCCGCCGGGCCGGAGGATCCGGGGCGTACCCTCGGCCAAAGTCAGCACCGTGGACTCCACGCCCACAGCGCAGTCACCCCCGTCCAAAAGGGCATCCACACGGCCGGTCAAGTCCTCCTGCACGTGGCGGAAGGTGGTGGGGCTGGGTTTCCCGGACAAGTTGGCCGAGGGGGCTGCCAAAGGCACCCCTGCGGCGTCAATTACAGCCCGGGCCGTGGGATGGGAGGGGCAGCGCACTGCCACAGTGGAAAGCCCCCCGCTGGTTTCCTGGGGCACCAAACCAGACTTGGGCAGGATGATGGTCAAAGGGCCGGGCCAGAAGGCGTCGGCCAATTCCTTGGCGGCCTCAGGCACTTCCCGCACCAGGGGCGCCAACTGGGAAAACTGGCTGATGTGGACGATCAGGGGGTTATCCGAGGGCCTGCCCTTGGCCGCATAGATTTTTTTCACGGTGGCGCCATCCAAAGCATTGGCGGCCAAGCCGTACACCGTTTCCGTAGGGATGGCCACCAGGCCTCCCCGGCGAAGGATCTTCCCCGCAGTCTGGATGTCGTCCGGGCAGTGGTCGCTGAGAAGTAAGGTATCCATATCATTCCCTCCTTATCCCTGCTGGGAAGCTTCCAGCTGGGCGGCGCGGTCAGCCGCCACCAAGCTGTCGATGATCTCGTCCAAAGAGCCGCCCAGGACCTCGTCTAACTTGTAAAGGGTCAAGCCGATGCGGTGGTCAGTGACGCGGGCCTGGGGGAAATTATAGGTGCGGATCCGTTCAGAACGGTCACCGGTGCCCACTTGGCTGCGGCGCTCCTGCGCCACCTGGGCGCTGGCTTTTTTCTGCTCCTGGTCCAGCAGCCGTGCCCGCAGCACCTTCAGGGCTTTATCCTTATTTTTATACTGGCTGCGCTCATCCTGGCACTCCACCACCATGCCCGTGGGCAGGTGGGTAACCCGGATGGCGGAAGACGTCTTGTTGATATGCTGGCCTCCCGCGCCGCTGGAACGGAAGGTATCAATTTGCAGATCCTTGGGATCGATGTCCACTTCCACTTCTTCCGCTTCCGGCAGGACTGCCACTGTGGCGGTAGAAGTGTGGATGCGCCCCTGGGCCTCGGTTTCCGGCACACGCTGCACCCGGTGGACACCGCTTTCATATTTCAAGCGGGAGTAAGCCCCTTCCCCATCGATGAGGAAACTGACCTCCTTAAAGCCCCCCAGCTCTGTTTCGTTCAAGGAAACTATCTCTGTTTTCCAGCCCTGTTTTTCCGCAAACATAGTGTACATCCGGTAGAGGTTGTAGGCAAACAGTGCCGCCTCTTCTCCCCCCGCCCCACCTCGGATCTCCATGATGACGTTTTTCCCGTCGTTGGGATCCTTGGGAAGCAGCAGCAGTTTCAGCTCTTCCTCTAGGCGGGACAAGGTTTCCACCTTCTCCCGGATCTCCTGTTGGGCCATTTCCCGCAGCTCTTTGTCACCGGACTCCTCCAAAAGCTCTTTGGCGCCAGACAAGTCTTCCCCGCACCGGCAATAGGCGCGGTAGGTTTCTACGATGGGCTCGATCTCCTTGTGCTCCTTCATCAGGGCGGCATACAGTTCCCTGTCCCCGGCAGTGGCGGGGTCGTAAAGCTTTAAATTCAATTCCTCATAACGGTTTTCAAACACTTGCAGATTTTCAAACACAGCAACTCACAGCCTTTCCAAAAATAGAATCTCTTTTGGAAAAGCCGCTACTGTTCCCCCTCAGGGCGGAGGATCTTCTTGATGTTCTTTTCACATTTGAGCCGGGGGATCATCACTTCCCGGCCGCAGCCGTTGCATTTGATCTTAAAATCCATCCCCACACGAAGCACTGTAAACTCCAAGCTGCCGCAGGGGTGGGGTTTTTTCATACGGATCACGTCGCCCACCTGGACGTCCATTTGGCTCACCCTTTCACGGAACACAAACTAGTCTATTATTATACACCTCTCTCCCGCTTTTTGCAAAGGAAAAGCGCCCCGGGAAAAAAGTTCCCAAGGCGCATTGATTTTCCATATGCGGGCGGGCTATTCCTGCGGGGTGGCCGCCAAGTTGTCCGACTCGTCCTCCTCCGCGGCAAAAGTACGGGCCACCGCTGCCTGAACTGTACTCCCGCTGAAATTGACCGACACAGTATACTCTCCCACCACCCAGCAGGAATCTGCCGCAGTGCCTGTCAAGGTGACCGTAACGGGAACCTCCACAGTGCCGGTACGCTCCTGGAAGTTGCTCAAGTCCACCTGGATGGAAACCTCGCTCCCAGTCAAGCGGGTAACCTGAGCTTCCGGCCCCACCACGCTCACCGGCAGGGAGCTGGTGGCCAGCTGTGCCCCTGCGGGGGCGTTGACCAACTGGATATTGGCAGCACTGGCAGTGACAGAAGCTTCTTCATAGCCGTTGAGGTTGATGGTAACTGTGGCCTGGCTGGCCGCATCCCCCACGGCGCTGATGTTCCGTACCCCAGAAGGCAGGGCAATATCACTGGTAAACACATTGGTTCCATTGACATCCAACTGAGCAAAGTCGATGATGGTATCCAGCTGAATCTCGCTGATACCTGAAAGCACGTCAGAAGTCCCGGCAATGGTGATCTCCGGAGGGGAAATCTGGACACGGTCTTCCGAAAAGCCCTTCGGCTGATGGAGCGTGGAAGCCGTCAAACTGACCGTCTTCACCGGCGTGACAGGGATCGTCACATCAATGGTATCCACATTCATGGTCAAGTACATCCCGGAGGTGTCGGTAATCTCCTGGTTGTTCTGGTCATACAGGCGGATGGGGCAGGTAAAGTTGGCATCCTGCCGCAAGGCGTTCTCCACGTTGTAACTGACCGCCACATGGCTGATCCGGTTCACAGCGGACTCCGGCCCGGAAATGGTCACATTGTCCGCGGAGAGCACCGGCGTCCCGGCATAATATCCATCGGCCGAGCTGTATTGGATATGGTTCTCAATGGGGAACGTCACTTCCCGGGAGCGGTCATATTCCACGGTAACCTCTTCCGGGCTTACAGAAGCGATCTCGTAACTGCCCATGGAATTGGTCTTGACCGCGCGCACCTGCAAAGTCATTTTTTGCAGGGTGTTCCCCGCCACCTTTGTGGAAGTGGGGTTCAAGGTGACACTCACTTCAAAGTCGTCGGCGGCAAGCCGGCTGGTGAGCAGGTTGTTGCCGGAAACCTCCACATCTGCGGTGTTGTAGGACATATTAAAGATCTGCAATCCTTCTTCCTGAGCCGCAGAAGAAACGTTCGCCTGGATGGGCACATCGTGGATCACCACATTCCGGGCTACACTGTTGGCCGACATGATAAACCAAGCCACCACCGCCACCACAAAGGAAAAAACCAGCACAAACGTGTTGTGATAGAACATATTTTTCAGGGTAAAGGGGGCTTTCTTCCCTTTCGGCTCTTCCGGGCGTTTTTTTTCTTCATTCATCCGTCACTCCCCCTTCCTGGCAGTGCGGCCGCCAACTCCCAGCTTGCCAAGGATCCGCTTGCTGGCCGCCTTTTCTTCGGGGGCGCCAATCAAGTTTTTCTCCAGCACTTCCCTCAGCGTGACACGGTTATAGTTGCGGGTGAGCTTTCCCTGTATGGCAATGGAGATCTGGCCGGTTTCCTCGGAAACCACCACCACCACCGCATCGGAATTTTCGCTCATCCCCAAAGCCGCCCGGTGGCGGGTACCCAGTTCCGCACTGACATTTTCATTGCTGGTCAGGGGTAAGATACATCCGGCAGCGTACACCTGCCCGTCCCGGATGACCATGCCGCCGTCATGCAGAGGAGCTTTATTAAAAAAGATATTGGCGATCAGCTGGGAAGAGGGCGCTGCTTCCACCACTGTGCCCGTAGCCACGATCTCCCCCAGTTTTGTCTGCCTCTCAAACACGATGAGGGCCCCCATGCGCAGCTGCTGCAGCATTTGGGTGGCATCCACCACGCCTTCAATGGCTTTGCGTGTTTGGGCCTTGCCCTCCTCTTTATCCTTCACCACAGCGTTTGCCAAGGACTGGGCAACTTTGCTGTGACCCACCTGCTCCAGGGCCTTGCGGATCTCCGGCTGGAAGAGGATCACCACAATGACGATGCCGGAAGACAAAAATGCCCGCAAGATGGCATTGAGCATCAGCAAGTCCTGCCAGGAGGAGATGAGAAACAGCACCACCAGCAGGATGATGCCCTTTACCAGCTGCCCGGCCCGGGTTTCCCGCACCAGCTTGATAGCCCCGTAAAGCAAGATCGTGACAATGGTCACATCCACAGCGTCTTTCAAAGTAAATTGGCGAGCCAGGTTCAAGATGGTTTGCCCCATGCTGGAAATATACTCCAATGCGGGCCCCATGGCTGTCACCCCTTTTCTTTTTGTTGAACGTTCCCAGGCAGGGCAAATGCCGGGGCCTTCTGCCCTCGGCACTTGCGGCAAGCCTTTCTCTGAAGATTATTTTATCATAAACCTTTGTCAATGAAAAGAAGTTTTTATGGAAACATCAATTTTCTCCCCGCCAATGGGAAAGGCGCAGGACCAAGGCGTCCAAATCCTCCCGCCGGGTGAAAGCCGAAGGGGAAACCCGCACAGTGCCCGTTTCCAAGGTGCCCATTTTCTTGTGGGCTAAAGGGGCGCAGTGGAGGCCACACCGCACAGCGATGCCCCCTTTTGCCAAAAAATCCCCCACCCGCTCGCTGGGCACGCCTCCCACGTTGAAAGAGAGCACCGGCGCACTGAAAGAGGACTGGGGAGCTGGGGTGTACAAGACCACGTGCCCCATGCGGGAGAGACGGCCGTGAAGATACCGCAGCTTTTGCAGCTCCTCCTCACAAATGCGCTCCACCCCCCGGCGGCGGACAAACTCAATCCCCGCACCCAGCCCTAAGATGCCCGGCACATTCAGGGTGCCGCTTTCGTATCGCTCCGGGGCCTCTTCCGGCTGGAGGAGGCTGCGGGACTGGGTCCCTGTGCCCCCTTCCACCAGCGTTTCCAAAAGCTCTTCCGGCTCCCGCAGCAGGAGCAGCCCCGTGCCCATAGGGCCGTAAAGCCCCTTATGCCCAGCGCAGCACAGAAAATCGATGCCGCTTTCCTCCATGTGGATGGGGAACAGCCCGGCCCCCTGGGCAGCATCCACACAAACCTTCATCCCGTACTGATGGCACAGGGCAGTGATGCGCTCCACCGGCACCCGGATACCGAACACATTGGAAGCCATGGTGCACACGGCCAGTTTTGTTTTGGGGCCCAAAGCTTTCCGGAAAGCATCCAAGGTGGCGTCGTTGTCCCCGGGGGTTACCGGCACCACGGAATAACTGACCCCCCGGGCTTTTATGGCCTCCAGGGGCCGGGCAACGGCATTGTGCTCCAAATCGGTAATCACCACATGGTCACCAGGCTTCAGGAACCCCTTGATCACCAAATTCAGCGCCTGGGTACAGCTGGGCTGGAACAGGACGCACTCCGGACCAGGGGCGCCGAAAAACTCCGCCGCCAATTGACGCACCCGGTACACCGCCCGGGTGGTGGAAAGGCACATCCCGTAGCCGCTTCGGCCGGGATTGGCCCCTTGTTCTATAAAAGACCGCTGCACCGCCTGGCGTACCCCTTGGGGCTTGGGATAGGTGGTGGCGCTGTTGTCCAAATAAATCATCAGGCTTCACCATCCTGTTCCATACGGCGCAGCACACGGATATGGTTTTCCCGCAAAATCCGCTCTGCGGCGTCCGCCCCTTGGGGGACGTAGATCCCATACCCACATCCTGTATCACCTGTTTTGGGGATGCGCTCCACATATCCCCGGATGCCGTGACGGAACAGCAGGTCACGGCCTTTCATCGCGTAGGTCACGGAACTGACCACAATCAAAGGCTTGCCCAAAAGATCACCTCATTTGCCTTCCACGAGTTTTTTATACCATTCTATGCAGGGAAAACCACCCGGTGACCCGAAGGACAGGCAGCAAAAAGGCCGCTGCCCCAAACCGCGGGCAGCGGCCCCAGTGAAAAAAGGAGGCCCCTTTCTTAAAAGCCAAAAAGATTTCCAACTTTAAACAGCGCTTTTGCAGCCACTCACCCGGCTGCCTGTTCCAGCAGGCAGACCGCAGATGCTGCTATGCCATCCCCGCTGCCGGTAAAGCCCAGGCCCTCTTCCGTGGTGGCTTTTACGCTCACCTGGGGCAACGCGATCCCGCAGGCTTTGGCCAGGTTTTCCCGCATCTGGGGGATGTGGGGGGCCAGCTTGGGCCGCTGGGCAATCACCGTGGCATCGATGTTGCCGATGGAATAGCCCTTTTCCCCCAGCAAGGCGCAGACACGCCCCAACAGCGCCAAGCTGTCCGCCCCTTCATACTGGGGGTCGTTATCCGGGAAGAGCTTGCCAATGTCCCCCAGGGCGGCCGCACCCAACAGGGCATCAGTAATGGCGTGGGCCAGCACATCGGCGTCGGAATGGCCCAAAAGCCCCCTTTCATAGGGCACGTCTACCCCGCCCAAGATCAGCTTTCTGCCCTCCACCAGCCTGTGGACGTCGTATCCAGAACCGATGCGCATGGTCTTTTCCTCCTTCTGTTCTCCCAGGTAAGCCCGGGCAGTTACCCGGTCTTCCGGGGTGGTAAGCTTGATGTTTTTATAGTCACCCAGGGTCAGGCGCACCCTGCCTCCCGCCGCCTCGATCAGCTGGCAGTCGTCAGTGTAGGACACCCCGGCGCTTTGGGCTTTCCGCAAAGCGTACAGGTACATCTCCCGCTCAAAGGCCTGGGGGGTCTGGATAGCCATCAGACGTTCCCGGGGCGGGGTGGATTCCACGAACCCCTGGCCGTTGGAAAGCTTGCAGGTGTCCTTGGAGGGTACCGCGGCAGTGGCAGCCCCATAGGCCACGGCATCTTTGCAGACAGCCTCCACCATCTCTGGGGCGACAAAGGGCCGGGCCCCATCGTGGATCAGCAGGTAGGGAAGCTCCGGGGAAAGGGCCTCCACCCCCTGGAGCACGGAATCCTGCCGCTCCTGGCCTCCGGGGACCACAGCCACCGGCTTTCTCGTCTTTCCCACCAAAAGCGCCCGGACCTGGTCCAAATCCTCCTCCCGGCAGACCACGCACAGCTCCCCCACCCAAGGGGACTGGGCCAAAGTCATAAACGAGCAGAGCAGCACCGGCTTGCCGCCCAGATCCTCCAACACCTTGGAAGTTCCGCCTCCCATGCGGGTGGATTTCCCCGCCGCTACAATCACCGCACCAAATTGACCTTCCACCCTGGTTCCTCCTTTTTCCCGGCAGGTCCCTCCCTTTCAGGCGTCCCTGCACCAACCGTGTCTTTTCCCGCCCGGCCTATCCTGGCAGGATGTTTTCTCCCATTATAGTGGCACGCCTCCTGCAAGTCAACGCTTTCCTTCCAGGGCCTCTTCCCCCAAAAGGCGCAAAAAAGCTGCCTCCGGCAGGATCACCGGGCCGTCCCCTTTCCCGGGAAGGGGCTGGTCCCCTGCGGCGGGGACCACCAGGTAGTCTGTTTTTCCCGTGACTTCCCGGTCCAGCTTGGCCCCCACCTGGGCCGCCCGGTCCGCCGCCTGTTCCCGGGAAAGGGTTTTCAGGCTGCCCGCAAAAGCCAGGCGCTTCCCATAAAACGGATGTCCGGGAATCCCCGGGTGCTTGGGCTGTTTCTTCTTTTGGAACGAGCGGGCAAAGTCCTCCTCTGTCCCCTGGGAAAGGGCCAGCACCCGGAGCTTTTCATAACAGCCGTAGGTGATGCGGCAATCCTGCAAAGCCCGGTGGGCCCCCTCATAGGGAACCCCCAAAGCAGCCGCCACGTCCCCCAAGCGATGATGGGACAGTTGGGGCAAAAGCTTGCGGGCAATACGAAGGTGGTCCAGGGAGTCGTTTTGCAGCGGGCGGTCTAGGTACTTCCGAAAAGAATCGTAGAGGAACGCCATATCAAAGCCCACGTTGTGGCCCATCAGCAAATCCTTTCCCAAAAACGCCTCCACCTGGGGCAGGGCGTCTTCCGGCTGGGGGGCTCCCTCCAGCATCTCGTCGGTGATACCCGTAAGCCCCTGGATAAAGTCGTCCACGTACCCCATGGTCCACTCCCCCTGTTTCTCCACCTCCCGCCAAGGGGGGCGGATGAGGGTGGAAAACTCCTCCTGCACCTGGCCTCCCCGCACCCGCAGGGCAGACACTTCAATCAAGCTGCAGGCTTCGCTGGAAAGCCCGGTGGTTTCCGTATCCACCACGGTGTAGTCCCGGGGCAGGCAAAGTAAACTCTGCCCTTTTCCAGGACGGTCGGTCTTCGCCATGGAACCACTCCTTTTCCCATTCTTTTCTTTATTGTATCCGCTTCCGCCTTTGGGCGCAAGCCGTAATAAAGAGAGACTGGTGAAAAATTGGTGCGGGGGCTTTTTAGCCCATCATCCACTGGGACAACGCCGCCCGCAGAGCCGTAGCACTGCTGGTGTGAACCCGGGCCATGGGGATCTGGTTCCGTTTGGCCTCTTGGGTAACGCTGATCACCATCTTGTGGGATACCGTGCTGATGAACAGAATCAGCAAATCGGGGCTCCCCAGTTTGCGCTTTAACGAACCGTTTTCCTTCGTGAACACTTTCGCCTTACAGCCGTGTTCTTTGCAGATGTCCTCATACTGGCCAGCCATCCGCTCGTTCCCTCCAACAATCACAACGCTCATAGGACTCTCCTTTATTTACAAACCGTGGTGTTTCCTGTTCCCTGCCACAAGCCGCCCTTTAAAAAGGGACGCCATGAGGGAGGGAGCTGTACATAACTAACCAGCTTAGAAAAGAAATGCAGCCTTGCGAAGGCCACTTAAATTAGTTAGCTCCAACTAACTCGTTCTATTGTACACGGTTTTCCCCCTGCCGTCAAGGGCTTTTTTCATTTCCTCCATAGCGGGGAACTTGTATCTAACAGGGAATCGTGGTATACTATTTTCGACAGCATCCCCTCAGACACATGGGAAGAATACACCCCGGTGCCTCCAGGATTCCGGATGTGCACCCTGCCATTGTGGGTGATCTGCAAAAAGAAACGCGTTTTTTGGAATTTGAGAAAGCGAGGGAACTTCTTATGAACTGCTATTATATCATCGGTTTGCGGGTGGACCACCGTCACGCCAACGCCTTGAACCTGCAGAAGGCTCTCACCGAGTTTGGCTGCAACATCAAGCTGCGGGTAGGCCTTCATGAAACCAGCGAAGAGTACTGCTCCGACGATGGAGTGATCATGCTGCAGGCTTGCGGCGACCGGGAAACCATTGACAAGATGATGGATGGTTTCAACAGCCTGGAAGGCGTCAGCGCCAAACTGTTGGACCTGAACTGAGCGGACATCCCAGGGACGCTCCCCGGCGGGAAAGCTGGGGGCGTCCTTTTTTTGCCACTGGAAAGGAAGTGTGCCCATTGGACAGTCTTTTTTCCCAAAAGACACTGGAATTCCTCTTTGAAAACCGCCTGCACGACAGCCGGACCTGGTTTGCCGAACACAAAAAAGAATACCAAGCCCTGGTGATCCAGCCCATGCGCCAGCTGGTGATGGACCTGTCCCCCACCATGCTGGAGCTGGATCCCCAATTCATCACCGAACCCAAGGTGGACAAAACCATTGCCCGGATCTGGCGGGACACACGCTACACCAAGGATCCCTCCCTGTACCGGGACCATCTGTGGCTGATTTTCAAGCGGGGCGGCCGGATGCACGCCCAGGATTACCCGGGGATCTACTTTGAGATCAACCAAGATGGGTTTGGCTATGGCTGCGGGTTTTACCACGCTTCCGCCTCGTACATGAACAACCTCCGGCAGCGGATCCTGGCGGGGGATGAAACGTTCGCCAACGCCCAGAAAGCCTATCTGGGGCAATCGGTCTTCCAGATGGACGGGGATTGCTTCAAGCGGCCCCGCTACAGCGCCAGGACCCCGGAGGAACAGCTCTGGCTGGAGAGGCGGAACATCGGCTTCCACGCGGGAAGCCACGACTTCCCCCTGCTTTTTTCCCGGGAGCTTTCCGGCAAGCTTCTGGAGGACTTACGGCTGCTGTTCCCCGTATACCGGTTCCTCCTGGCTGTAGCGGAGGAAACCCTGCGGCAGGAAACAGAGCGGGAACTCTGGCAGCGGTGACTGGCAGAAAGCCATGTCCGGCTGCTGCCTCTTACCAGAAACGGAAAAAGGACACCCAGCAAGGTGCTTGGGTGTCCTTTTCCTGACGAAACATAGACGGGAAAGCAAGCCCTCCCACCCTGCTTTTTATGTTTTTCGAAACGCTGGTACCTTATGCTGTTACAATACTGTCCGCCTTTTGCAGCTTCAAGTACTCCACAGCGTCTTCACGCATCTTGTACTTCAAGATCTTGCCTGCGGCATTCATGGGGAACTCCTGGACAAAGGTCACATAGCGGGGCACTTTGTGCTTTGCCATATGGTCCCGGACATAGGCCTTGATCTCTTCCTCGCTGGAAGTTTCCCCCTCCTTCAGGATGACGCAGGCCATGATCTCTTCGCCGTACTGCTCATCAGGCACGCCGATGACCTGCACGTCACGAACCTTGGGATGGGTGTAGATGAAGTCCTCGATCTCTTTGGGGTAGATGTTCTCACCGCCGCGGATGATCATATCCTTGATACGGCCGGTGATCTTGTAGTTGCCTTCGGGGGTGCGGCGGGCCAAGTCGCCCGTGTGGAGCCAGCCGTCCTTGTCAATGGCGGCAGCGGTGGCTTCGGGCATCTTGTAGTAGCCTTTCATAATGTTGTATCCCTTGGCCACGAACTCGCCATCCACGTTGTCGGGCAGGTCTTCACCGGTTTCCGGATCCACGATCTTGCACGCCACGCCGAACATGGCGCCGCCCACGGTGTTGACACGCACATCCAAAGAGTCGGTAGTCTTGGACATGGTGCAGCCGGGAGAGGCCTCGGTCTGGCCGTAGGTGATGCAGATCTCGGACATATGCATCTTATCCACCACGTCCTGCATCACCTTCACCGGGCAGGGGGAGCCTGCCATGATGCCGGTGCGCATATGGGAAAAGTCGGTGTTCTCAAAATCGGGGTGCTCCAGCATGGCAATAAACATGGTGGGCACACCATGGAAGGCCGTGATCTGCTCCTGGTTGATGCAGTGCAGGCCCTTCCGGGGAGAGAAGGCGGTGATGGGGCACATGGAGGTGCCGTGGGTCATGGAAGCGGTCATGGCCAGCACCATGCCGAAGCAGTGGAACATGGGCACCTGGATCATCATTTTGTCGGCGGTGGACAGATCCATGCAGTCACCAATGGCCTTGCCGTTGTTCACCACATTGTAGTGGGTGAGCATAACGCCCTTGGGGAAGCCGGTGGTGCCGGAAGTGTACTGCATATTGCACACGTCGTCTTTGTGCACATGGCGGCGGCGGTTGTCCACCTCGGTAGGGGGAACGGAATCGCCCAGGCCCATGGCGTGCTCCCAAGTGTAGCAGCCCTTCTGGTGGCTGTCAACGGTGATGACGTTGCGCAGCACCGGCAGCCGCTTGGAATGCAGCTTACCGGGCAGGCTGTCCTGGAGCTCGGGGCACAGCTCTTTGATGATACCCACGTAGTCGGAGTCCTTATAGCCGTCGATCATCACCAAGGTGTGGGTGTCGGACTGGCGCAGCAGGTACTCGGCCTCGTGGATCTTATAGGCGGTGTTCACCGTGACCAGCACCGCGCCGATGGTGGTGGCAGCCCAGAAGGTGATGTACCACTGGGGCACGTTGGTGGCCCAAATGGCCACGTGGTCGCCCTTCTTCACGCCCATGGCGATGAGGGCCCGGGCAAACTGGTTCACATCATCCCGGAACTCGGAATAGGTGCGGGTGTAGTCCAGCTCGGTGTACTTGAAACACAGCTGGTCGGGGAACTCTTTCACCATGCGGTCCAGCACATCGGGGAACGTGGCGTCGATGAGCGTTTCCTTGGGCCAGACGTACTTGCCGGTGTGGGTATTGTTGTCTTGCAGCTCCCCTTCCTTCATGGACAAGGAAGCGAAATAGTCGTTCATGTAGTTCGCAAACTGGGGGAACACCACGCCGGCGTCGGAAAGCTCCTGGGCCCAGCGCTTAACCCACTCCAGGGAGATGTAGCCATCATAGCCCATATCCACCAAAGCGTCCAGCATCTCATGGATAGGCAGGTCGCCCTCGCCCATCATCCGGTACTGTGCTTTGCCATCCACCATAACGCCGTCTTTGGCGTGGACATACTTGATGTAAGAACCCAGGTTCGCCACGGTTTCCCGGGGGGATTCCCCGGCATAGCGATAGGGGTGATGGATATCCCACAAGGCTGCCACAGAGGGCAGGTCCACTTTATCCAGCAGCGCACGCAGCCGCTGGGTGTTGGAATAAACGCCGTTGGTTTCCACCAGCAGGCATACCCCAAAGCCCTGGGCGATCACGCCCAAAAGCTTTAAGGACTCAGCCACGAAATCGTCGTCCACCTCACCCTGGGGTTCCGGGTAGCGGTCGCCCAGCACACGGATATACGGGGTGCCCAACTTTTTCGCCAGCACAATGTACTGAGTCACTTCGGAGATATTCTTGTCAAAGTCTTCTTTGTACTTCAAACCGCAGCCGGAAGCCAGGCAGGGGATCTCCAGATTTAGGGAACGCAGCTTTTCCAGGGTCTTAGGCAGTCGCTCATCCGTAAAAGGACGGGCGTTTACAGCGAAAATATCCTGCCCTAGGCCGCGGATTTCAATACCGCCAAACCCTAGGTCTTTCGCCATAGAATAGATGTCTACCCAGGAATAATCCGGGCAAGCCAGTGTCGAAAAACTGATCTTCATGGAGATTACCACCTCATCTTTTTTCGTTATACCCGGTTATTATACAACGAACCCCTTGCCAAGGGCAAGAGGTCCGCTGCAATTTTTTACGATGATCTTTTCATTATGTATGCGGCGCGTATCCTTCAAATCCGGTGGGTGCGTCCGATGTCTTTCCGGTACATGGCACCTTCAAAGGAGATCCCCTCCACGCCAGCGTAAGCCTGGTTTAAAGCCTCTTCCAGGGTATCTCCCAAAGCAGTGATTCCCAGTACCCGGCCACCGTTTGTGAGGAATTTGCCATCCTCATACTTGGTGCCCGCGTGGTACACGGTGACGCCGGAAACCTGGCCGCCTGCATCCAGCCCCTGGATCTCCAAGCCTTTGGGATAGCTGCCGGGATAGCCGCCGCTGGCCATCACCACACAGGCGCAAGCCCGGTCATCCCACTGGATGGAAAGCTCTCCCAGCCGCTCGTGGGCCACAGCCTCCACGATCTGCGCGAAATCCGTCTTCAGGCGAGGCAGTACCACTTGGGTTTCCGGGTCGCCAAAACGGGAGTTGTACTCGATGACCTTGGGGCCGCCCTTGGTGAGCATCAGGCCAAAGTAAAGGCAGCCCTTAAAGGGGCGGCCTTCCGCGTTCATGGCCTCTACCGTGGGCTGGAAGATCTCTTCCATGCAGCGCTTAGCCACTTTCTCGGTATAGAAGGGGTTGGGGCTGATGGTGCCCATACCGCCGGTGTTGGGGCCCTTGTCCCCATCGTAAGCCCGCTTGTGGTCCATGGAGGACACCATGGGGCATAAGGTCTTGCCATCGGTGAAAGCCAGCACGGAAACCTCGGGGCCGGTAAGGAACTCTTCCACCACCACCTGGGCGCCGGACTCCCCGAAGATCTTATCCTCCATAATGGAGTGCAGGGCTGCTTTGGCCTCCGCCTCGTTCTGGGCGATGACAACACCCTTGCCCAAGGCCAGGCCGTCTGCCTTGATGACTGCCGGGTAAGTCCCCTGGGCCTTGATGTATTCCAGCGCCTGGGCAGGGTCGGAGAACACCTCGTACCCTGCGGTGGGGATGTGATACTTCTTCATCAGGTTTTTGGAAAACACCTTGCTGGCCTCGATCTGGGCAGCGGCGGCGTTGGGGCCAAAGCAGGGGATCCCCGCGGCCTCGATAAAGTCCACCATACCGGCAGCCAGCGGGTCGTCGGACGCCACAAACACCAGATCCACCGCTTTTTCCTTCGCCAGGGCCAGCATCCCCTCCTTGTCCATGGCGTTCACTGGGAAGCACTCAGCGTCCCGGCTGATGCCGCCGTTGCCGGGGGCACAATAGACAGCCTCCACCTGGGGGCTGTCTTTCAATTTGCGGACAATGGCGTGCTCACGGCCGCCGCTGCCGACTACTAGAATCTTCATATGCTTTATCCTTCCTTCCAAGGTCCTTCCGTTACAAAAGCCGCCAAACCTCCGCTGTCCCCTCCATGCATCTGGACAGTGTGCCATCCGGCAGCCTTTGCCCCGGCGGCCTCCTTCGCATCCGCGCCGCAAACCGGCTCATGCCAGGAAAGCAGCTTCTCCAACTGGAACGTCTTTTTTGCCTCAGTGATGGAACAGCCGGATGCCGGTAAAGGCCATGGCAATGTTGTACTTGTCGCAGGTTTCGATCACGTGGTCGTCCCGGATGGAGCCGCCGGGCTGGGCGATAAACTCCACGCCGGACTTGTGTGCCCGCTCGATGTTGTCCCCAAAGGGGAAAAAGGCGTCACTGCCCAGGGCCACGCCGGTGAGGCCAGAGAGCCACTGCCGGCGCTCTTCCCGGGTAAAGACTTCCGGTTTCTCGGTGAAGAACTGCTCCCACTGGCCGTCCGCCAGCACGTCCATGTACTCGTCGCCGATGTACACGTCAATGGTGTTGTCCCGATCGGCGCGGCGGATGCCGGGCTTAAAGGGCAGGTTCAGCACCTTGGGGCACTGGCGCAGGTACCAGTTGTCCGCCTTGTTGCCCGCCAGGCGGGTACAGTGGACACGGCTCTGCTGGCCGGCGCCCACGCCGATGGCCTGGCCGTTCTTCACATAGCACACAGAGTTGGACTGGGTGTACTTCAGGGTGATCAGGGACACGATCAGGTCCCGCTTGGCTTCGGGAGTGAGGGTCTTATTCTGGGTGGGCAGGTTTTGAAACAGGTTCTCGTCGATCTTCAGCTCGTTGCGGCCCTGCTCAAAGGTGACGCCGAACACATCCTTGTGCTCCACCGGAGCGGGGACATAGTTGGGGTCGATCTGCACCACATTGTAGCCGCCCTTACGCTTCTGCTTCAGGATCTCCAGGGCCTCGTCGGTATAGCCGGGGGCGATGACGCCGTCGGACACCTCCCGCTTCAGCAGCAAAGCGGTTTCCTTGTCGCACACATCGGACAGGGCAGCCCAGTCGCCATAGGAGGACATCCGGTCCGCGCCACGGGCAGCGGCGTAGGCAGAGGCCAAGGGGGAAAGCTCCAGGTCGTCCACAAAGTAGATCTTCTTCAGGGTGTCGGAAAGGGGCACATACACAGCAGCGCCGGCAGGGCTGACGTGCTTAAAGGAGGCCGCGGCAGGCAGGCCGGTGGCGGCTTTCAGCTCTTTCACCAGCTGCCAGCTGTTCAGGGCGTCCAGGAAGTTGATATACCCGGGCTTGCCGTTTAAGACGGTGACAGGCAGTTCCGAGCCGTCCTGCATGAAGATACGGGAAGGCTTCTGGTTGGGGTTGCATCCATATTTCAAAGCAAGTTCATTTGCCATGGTTCTCTCTTCCTTTCTGAAACGATCACTGGTTCTTGTTGACGATGCGGGTGTCCTGCTTGCCGGTGCTCAGGTCAATGAACCGCACGAACAGGGACACCTTGTTGTCCTGGTTCAGGTTTTCCCACAGGGCGGCAGTGAACTGGTCGATGCCCCCCTGGATCTCCACCGGGGTGGGCTCCCCTTCATAAGAGGGGATGGGGTTGCCGTCACACTTGTAGGTGTGGATAAAGTGGCCCAAGCCGGCCTGGCCCGGGTACTCGAAGGTTTGGCGCAGGCAGCCCGTCCCCTCCTCGTCGGCAGCCTTCAGGATGGACAGCTTGTAGCTGCCATCGGGGCTGAGGAGGCCGGAGATGCGGGGGGTCCAGTTGGGGCCGTCGGGCTCGAACTCCCGGGTGCGCAGGGCCTGTTCAAAGGGAAGGCCCTTTTCCAGAAAATCCCGGATGGTGTCGGTCTGGTCGCCGTTGGTGACGATCAGCCCCCGGCCGATCTGCCGGACAGGATGGTAGATGATGAGGCTGGGGTCCTTCATTTTGGCAGGATCGGCAGCCTCGGTACGGATCCCGTCGGGCTCCGGGGCAAAGATGCGGTTGCGGCTGTTTTCGCTGCGGCCCATGATGAAATAGGCCACCACGGATTTGGAGCCGTCCCGGCTCTTTCCGATGATGATGCCCCGGCCGGGGTAGCTGTTCCCCGCCAGGTCCTGCTTGATATCCACTGGTTTCATGTTGGTTCTCCTCTCTGAAATGCTCCCGGTTTATTCTTGGATATGCACCACGCCGTTTTCCACCGACAGCTTGCCCTGGCAAAACAGGGAAACCGCCTGGGGCAGCAAGAGCCACTCCGCCTCTTCCATGACACGGCGCTGCAACACTTCGGGGGTGTCCCCCTCTTTCACGTCCACAGCCTTTTGCAGGATAATGGGGCCGCCGTCGCACACCTCGTTGACAAAGTGCACCGTGGCGCCGGTAACCTTCACGCCCCGGGCCAGAACAGCCTCATGGACATGGAGCCCGTAATAGCCCTTGCCCCCAAAGGAGGGCAGCAGCGCCGGGTGGACATTGATGATCCTGTTGCGGAAGGCCTCCACAAAGTTGTCCCCGGTGATAGTCAAAAAGCCCGCCAGCACCACCAGGTCCACCCCACGCTCCCGCAGGGCGCCGATCAGGGCCTGGCTGTATTCCTCCACGGAGCCGTAATCCTTGCGGCGCAGGGTGATGGCCTCAATGCCGGCCTTCTTGGCACGCTCCAAGGCGTAGGCATCGGGACGGCTGGCGATGACCACCCGCAGCTGGCCGTTGGCGATTTGGCCCGCGGCCTGGGCTTCGATCAGCTTTTGCAGATTGGTGCCCCCGCCGGACACCAGCACGCCGATGTTCAGCACAGTACGACCTCCTTGCCGCCTTCCGTAACCTCGCCCAGGGCAACGGCCTCTTCCCCAGCAGCGTTCAAGGCGTCCAGGGCATTTTGGGCGGTTTCCTTGGACACAGCCATGCACAGGCCCACACCCATATTGAAGGTGTTGAACATATCCCTCTCCGGGATATTGCCCACTTTCTGGATCATATCAAAAATGGGGCGCACAGGCACGGCGGCCTTTTCAATTTTCGCGGACATCCCCTCCTTGAGCATCCGGGGGATGTTCTCGTAGAAGCCGCCGCCGGTGATGTGGGAAATGGCCTTCACGTCCGCAGCCTGGATGGCAGCCAGCACCGGCTTGACATAGATCCGGGTGGGGGCAAGCAGCGTTTCGCCCAAGGTGGCGGAAAGCTCGTCGTAGTATTTTGCCAGGGTGGCCTTGTTGGCTTCGTCATCATCGCCGATCCCAAAGACTTTGCGCACCAGGGAGAACCCGTTGGAGTGCACACCGGAGGACTTGACGCCCAGCAGCACATCCCCGGCCTGGAGGCGGGAGCCGTCGATGATCTTTTTCTTGTCCACCACGCCCACGGTAAAGCCGGCCAGGTCGTAATCTTCTTCCGGCATCATACCGGGATGCTCGGCCGTTTCACCGCCGATGAGCGCACAGCCGGACTGGACGCAGCCCTCCGCCACGCCCGCCACAATCTGGGCGATCTTCTCGGGGAAGTTCTTGCCGCAGGCGATGTAATCCAGGAAGAACAGGGGC
This sequence comes from uncultured Oscillospiraceae bacterium, assembly GCA_900548545.1. GTDB lineage: Bacteria > Bacillota > Clostridia > Oscillospirales > Acutalibacteraceae > Acutalibacter. Next base: position 37,428 of record URKX01000012.1, on the reverse strand, counting down.
TTGGCGCCGCAGCATACCACGTCGTTGACGCACATGGCCACCGCGTCAATGCCGATGGTGTCGTGTTTGTCCAGCAGCATGGCGATTTTCAGTTTGGTGCCCACGCCGTCGGTGCCGGAAACCAGCACAGGCTCTTCCATGCCGGACAGATCCGGCTGGAACAGGCCGCCAAAGCCGCCGATCCCGGAAACCACCCCAGGGATCACCGTGCGCTTTACGTGCTCTTTCATCAGTTCAACGGACTCGTATCCCGCGGTGACGTCCACGCCCGCGGCCTTATAGCTGTCACTGTAGCTTTTCATGGGGTTTCTTCACTCCTAAATTTGTTTGTTCCAGGGGTCAAATGGCCCAGTTGCCTTGCTCAAAGATCTTTACCGCTTTGCCGTCCCGGGTGTAGCCGGTGATGGAGAGCTCTTTGCAGCCCACCATAAAGTCCACATGGATGATGGAATCGTTAATGCCCCGGGCTTTCAGCTCTTCCGTGCTCATCGTTTCAAAACCGGGGAACACCTCGTTGAACCCGGCGCCCAAGGCCACATGGCAGGCAGCGTTTTCGTCAAACAGGGTATTGTAGAAGAGGATCCCTGCATTGGAAATGGGGGAATCCACCGGCACCAGGGCAAGCTCCCCCAGCATGGAAGCGCCTTCGTCCATCTGGAGCATCTTCTCCAGCAAGGCCTGGCCCTGTTCCGCTTGGCAGGAAACCGCCTTGCCGTTTTCAAAGGTGACGGAGAACTTGTCGATCAAGTTCCCCTGGTAGGACAGGGGCATGGTGGAAACCAGGGTCCCCTCGCAGCGGCCCCGCATGGGGGAGGTGAACACCTCTTCTGTGGGCATATTGGGGTCGTAGAACGTGCCGTCGGGCAAGGTGTCGCCGCCGCCGTGCCACTGGGCCCCCGGGATCAGCCAGCACTTGAAATCCGTGCCGTTGGGGGCCTTGTAATGGAGGTAATCCAGATCCAGTTCGTTCAAACGCCGGCAGTACGCTTTCAGGGACGCGTCATGATCATTCCATTCCGCCATGGGGTCGTTGTCCTCGCTGACCCGCACCGTGTTCAGGATAGCCTCCCACAGCTTTTCCACAGCTGCGCTGGTGCGCTCCCCAGGGAACACCTTTTTGGCCCACTTCTTGGAGGGAACAGCAACGATGGTCCACTGGTATTTGTTGTCCATGGCGTCCTCGTAGGGCTTGAAAGCAAGGCCGCGGGCCGCGCCGGCACGCTGCATCTTCTCCACATTCACGCCTTTCAAGCCATCGGGGTCTTCCGACATGATGTGGATCATGGCCGGGAGGGTGTCCGCATAGTGCTGCATCCGCGTCTTTTCCCACTCTTCCGTCCGAGAGAGCTGGGTGACTGTTTCATGGCGGTATTTCAGCTTGTCCAGCACCTGGTCGCGCCAGCGCACTTCCACCCACTTGGCGCCGGCCCGGTAAGCCTCTTCTGCCACCATCTGGGCAAATTCGAACTGCTCCACCTGGGCACTGATGACACAGCCCTGCCCCTTTTTCACATTGACCCCCCGGCGCACTGCCAGCTGGGCATACTTGCGCATGACAGATCGTTTCACAAACGATTCCCCTTTCCCGCCCCAAGCGAAAGGGGCGAATGCGAATTTACCGGCAGCTTACAGCTCGTTGACCTTTTCCTGCAAGGCGGCGTTCTTCTTTTCCACGCCCTGGGCCATGTCCGCCTTCATCTGGGCCAACTGGGCAGCCAGCGCCTCATCGGAGAGGGCCAGCATCTGGCAGGCCAGGATCGCTGCGTTGTCCGCGCCATCGATGGCCACTGTAGCAACGGGGATGCCGGAGGGCATCTGCACCGTGGCCAGCAATGCGTCCAGTCCGTCCAAGGTGGAGGACTTCACCGGGATGCCGATCACCGGCAAGGTGGTATGGGCTGCCAAGACGCCGGCCAAGTGTGCGGCCTTCCCTGCGGCGGCAATGATGACACCGAAACCGTTTTCACGGGCAGTCTTGGAAAACTCCGCTGCCGCCTCGGGGGTGCGGTGGGCGGACATCACCCGGACCTCCACCGGGATACCGAAGGACTTCAGCCGCTTGATGGCCGGGGCAACCGTGGGGAAGTCGCTGTCGCTCCCCATGATCACCGCTACTTTTTTGCTCATATTCAATCCCATCCTTTCCAAAAACAAACGGGCACCACATCCTGTGGCGCTATACAACAGAAGTATACACTGAATCACGGAAAAGTGCAAGGTTTCCCCCTGTTTCCTGTAAAACTCCCTCCCGTCTGGCTGCCTGATAAAAAAACAGGGGATCACTGTCCTATAAAAGGAAGCAGTCCCCTGTCGCGATCAGTAAGGCAGGCCGCGGGCTTTCCCACAGGCGTCCTCCTATAAAAATCTCCCCAAAAAGGCGGATCTTCGTCTTTCTCAGCACCAGCTCAGTACAGGTACTCCCGTTTCAATGGCAGCAGCTGGGAAAGGCCCCGGGCCATATACTCCTCCCAGGTGCGCCAGTCGTGGTTGTACCCCTGGGGGCAAAAATAGCGTATGGGATAGCCCAACTCCCGAAGGCGGGCCACGTCCTTTTCCACCCGGGCGCGGATGAATTCCTCACTGCCGCACACCAGGGTGAACTCCGTCAGCTCCTGACCGGACTCCTTGGCCTTTTTCGCTGCGGGATACAGGTCGTAAAACGAACCTGGGAAGGTTCCCGGCTGGCCAAAGGCCACCTGGTAGGAGGGCATAAAGGTGCGGAAGTGGTCCCCTGCCAGCTCTTCCACCAGGGTGTCGGTGTCCAAAGTCATGCCGATTCCCCCGGAGATGTCCAAGCAGGCGGAAAACAGCTCCGGCCGCAAGATAGACACTCCCAAGGCCACATTGCCGCCCATGGCGTACCCCATGACAAAGTTATCCTCCCGTTTCGGGGAAGAGGGCAGCATGGTCTGGACCACCCGGGGCAGCTCTTCGGTGAGATAGGTGAAATATTTCCCGCCAGCGCTGTCTGTGCCGAAAAACTGGATATCCGGGCAGACCAGCATCACTTTGTTTTCCTGGGCAACCCGTTCAATGGCGGCATAGCGGGCACTCATGGAGTCGTCTTCCCCGCCGCCGTGGTACACGTACACCGTTTGGAACTTCATCCCCGGCTGGTAGCAGTGGGGAATAGATTTGAGAATGGGGTTCTGCCCACGGGCCTGTGCCTGGGACGGGTCGTAAAAGCTCAAACCGTCTGTGGGAAGGATGACGGTGATGTTCACGTTCCTACTCAAGCTTTGGCTTTTGTAGTTGTATTGCAGCCTTGCCATATTGATACCTCCCTGGGAACCGTCTTTCTCAATATTATCCAGGATCCCACCCCGGCTTTTCTATAAAAAAACGGACTTTCTCTATAAGGAATCACGCTTTTTCCCCGTTCTCCCCCCTCCCGCGGCCTTAGAGAATTAACAAAAACAAAAATAGAAAACTCCTTTTTAACGGAGCGCCCCGCTTGAAATGTGTTATACTGTAGACAAATCTCTAGATACTAGGAGGGCCTTTCGCCATGGATAGAAAATTGGTTTTTGACATCAAGATCGACATGATCGGGGAAAGCATCCAGCTGAAAAGCGACAACGGCGGGGTGAGCATGATCCCCTTCGGCGGCAGCGTGAAAGGGGAGATCTTCAGCGGCATTGTGGAGCCCTGCGGCGTGGACACCCAGGTGCTCAACGCCGTGGGCATCCGCCACATGAGCGCCCGGTATATGCTCACCGGCAAGGACAGCGCCGGCAACGGCACCCACATCTATGTGGAAAACAACGGCTGGATGGAGGACGCTCACCCCTCCATGCCTTTCCACACCGTGCCCACCTTCATCACCGACAGCCCTCTGCTGGCCCCCTATCTCCACCGCAACCAATTTGAAGGGGAAGGCCACATGAAAGAGGACGGCCTGCATATCTACTTCTTCGAGATCGCCCACTAAGCCATTGCCAGACGCCTTTTTAAATCTTGCCCGGAAGCCAAAAATAGCCACTACATATAAAGCGAGAACCCCCATAGTTGAAACCTATGGGGGTTCCTGTTACAATGGTAGTATAACCTCTCCGCCACGGGCAACCTTGCTGGAAAGGCCAGGCTGCCAGCGGAAAACCGGGAAAGCGAGTGACTTTATGGAACTGCGGGTATTACACTATTTTTTAGCGGTAGCCCGGGAGCAAAGCATCTCCGGGGCGGCACAATCGCTGCACCTCTCCCAGCCCACCCTCTCCACCCAGCTGAAGGGCCTAGAGGAGGAACTGGGGAAACAGCTGCTCATCCGGGGCACCAAAGGCTCCCGGAAAGTGACCCTCACAGATGAGGGGATGATCTTGCGCAAGCGGGCAGAGGAGATCTTCTCCCTGGTCAAACGCACCCAAGAAGAGATCTCCTGCTCAGAGGAAGCCATTGTGGGGGATGTGTACATTGGCGCCGGGGAAACGGAGATTGTCCGGCTGTTTGCCCGGGTGGGACGCCAGCTTCGCAGCCAGCACCCGGATATCCATTTCCACATCTCCAGCGGCAACTCGGAATTCGTGCTGGAACAGCTGGAGAAGGGACTCATCGACTTTGGGCTGCTGTTTGGGGCAGTGGACCCCCACCGGTACCACTGCTTACCGCTGCCCCTCCAGGATACCTGGGGCGTGCTCATGCGGAAAGACTCCCCCCTGGCAGGGAAGGAATGCATCTCCCCCGAAGATCTGTGGGACAAGCCCTTGATCATCTCCCACCAGCGCCAGGAGGACCAACACCTGTCCCAGTGGATCAAGCGGGACCTCTCCAAGCTGGAGGTGGTTGCCACTTACAACCTGGTGTACAACGCCTCCCTTCTGGTGGACGAGGGGCTGGGGTACGCCCTTTGCTTTGACAAGCTGATCAACACCCAGGGAAGCAGCCTTTGCTTCCGCCCCTTCTCCCCGCCCATGGTTTCAGAAGCCTATGTGGTGTGGAAAAAATACCAGGTATTTTCCAAAGCAGCGGAGAAATTCCTACAGGAGCTGCAATCTCAGCTGGAAGGAATCCACTAAACCATAAAAGAGGCACGGGAAACGCTCCCGAACCTCTTTTTGATGGAACTTTACGGACCGATCGTTTCTAAGGCAGGATCAGCCCTTGGCAGCGGCGCGCTTTTCCCGTTTGTAGTTCCAGAACAGCAGCAGCCAGCCGATGACCAAGGTGGCCACGCCCATGCCGCAGAACATCCCCTCGTACCCGAAGGACTCTACCAGGAAGCTGCCGCCAATGGGCGCCAAAGCGTTGCCCAGGTTCTGGCCGATCATAATGGTGGAAACCGCCACGCCGGCCCGGGAGGCATCCAACGTACGCACGGTGTGAGCCTGGAGGCAAGGAGTGCCAGCCCCCTGGCCAAAGGCACGGCACACAGCGGCCAAAATCATCATTCCCAAAGAGAAGGCAATGCCTACTATAAAGGTGCCCAAAGCGGCGAAAACCACCGCAGGGATCATCACGAAATACAGGCCCTTTGTATCCTGAAGCTTGCCGGAAAGGGGCTTGGTAAACACCAGGGCCACCGCATAGGCGGTGAAGAACAGGGAGATATTGGTAATGCCCCGCTCAGTAGCCAGGATGTCCAGGTATGTAGTGGCCAAACCGTTGGCCGAGCTGAACAGGGTAGCCAAAAGCATCAGGCTCAAAAATTCCACGGCGAACAGGTCACCCAATTTGATGGAGCGCTTTTTTCCAGAGGACTGCTGGCTGCTGCCGTCATAGGGCAGAACCAGCACACAGACAAAGGAGATGACAGAGGACAGGGCAGCCGCCATAAAGGGAGCGCCAAATCCTATGGCGTCCCGCAGGGCAATCCCCAAGGCGGGGCCCACTGCCTGGGCCAGGGGCATCACCAAGCCGAAATAACCCAAGCCCTCCCCCATGCGGTCCCGTGGGATAAACTCACTGGCGTAAGCCGTGGTGAGCACAGAGTTGATGGTGAAAAACACACCGGTGCCCGCCCGCAGGAAAATGAGGAACGGGATACTGTTGGTAAATGCGTGGCCCAGCAGGAACACCGCATAGCAAAGCTCTGTAATGAGCAGCAGCCGCTTACGGTTCATGCGGTCGGAAACCATGCCCGCCACCGGGGACATGAACATCCCCACCAGGGACATGATGCCGGCAATGGACGAAGCCAAAGTCAACTCCGCCCCCAAGTCCAGCGCAAAACTGGCCACCAGGGGGAAGGTCATCTGCCCCGCCGCGCCGTTTGTCAGGTTGATCAAGATCAAAACAATAAATTTCCACGTCCACAATTGGGCCGGCTGGCCCCCTGTTTTCCCTTTCACATTGGCACCTCCAAAGGTTCATTAAAAAGTCAATACAAAATGTATTATACGAAATCTTCACGCCTCCCGTCTATTAAAAAAGCAGACTTCTCTTATAAATAATCTGATATTTTACCCACTTTTTCAAAAGTGCTCCCAGGACCCCACGGAAGAACATCCCCCATTTAGAAGCCATCTGCTGTCAAAAAAAGGATGCTGCGGCGCTTGCACGCCACAGCATCCTTTCAAAAGATTTAGGGGGGAAAATCAGAAATACTCAAGGGGTCACCCAAGGAGAGGCATTGCCGTCCATATCCACCGCGCGGATGCGGTAGGCGCTTTGGGAAGTGCCTTCTTCATCAAAACAGAAATGGCCAATGGAGATCTTGGTGTAGAATGCGCCGTCTTTCTCCACTTCGAAGTAAGAGGCGTCGTTGTCACCGGCTTCCCAATGGAGCTCCATGCCATCCTTGCCCATCCAACGCCCTGGGTTGACACGCAGGGAAACAGGGGCCTTGGGCGGAGCGGTACGGGTGCCTTTGCCAGGACGGCCCGGCAAGTTGATGAACAGGTACTCCCCGGGCTTCACGCAGCTCAGGTACACGCCCTCTTCCATCCACTCCCTCCCGGTCTTCTCAGCGGGCTCCATCCCCCCCAGCTGGGAGTCGATCCAATACTTCTTGTCGGGATCCAAGCCTTTGATATAAACCCGCTCAGAACGGCCCATCATGGGGTTGAGGTCATCGGCACTGATCATCACCAGGCCTTTCTCGTTATCCCAGGTCATGCGTTGCATCACAAAAGTCTTGTCGCCGTGCTCCAGCTCGGGGCGGTATACCTTGATGTACCGTCCATAGACCCCCTGGTCCCGCAGCCAATAGAACAGCTCCATATTCTTCCGCTTGGTTTCCAAAGCGGCGGGGGTGACGCCCCGCTCCGGATACTGCATCCCGTCACAGGGGGCACTGAACAAGTTCAGCTGGGACTCATCCTCTTCCGGGGCCAACCACCCACCCCGGCGGCTGGTGCCCGCAATGGGCATCCCCTGGTGTTTGTCAATGGGCAGGATCATGGAAGTCCAATAGCCGCCCATGTGGAAGCACCATCCGTCGGTGATCTGATGCTGGTCCGTATAGCGGGCGGATTCAATGCCCAAGGTATGGCCGCCGGAAGAGCAGCCGTCCAAGCCGGCATCAGGGTTGTTCTCCTTAAACTCCTTGTACAGGCGGTAGAAATTTTCACTCTGCTTCAAGGTGCTGTTCCAGTTGCCCTCCTGGTCCGCCTGGTCAAAGGTTTCGCTCTTCCACTGCATACAGGGGTCACCGTCCACACGCAAGTCATAGGAACCAAACTCCTGCTGCTTCTCTTCCAGCATACGCAGCACCCACTGGTATGCCTCCTCTTTTGACAGATCGATGGTCCAGTTGTACCAGTTGCCGTGGAAGTCCAGCATCCAGTCAGGGTGGTCCACCCACACCTGGGAAAGACGGTCGGCGTGCCAAGGGGGCATCCACAGCCGGAACATCATCCCCTGCTCTTTGAGGTAGCGGTTGCACTCCTTCCAGTCGTCCCCAAAGACAGGCTCCCAATTGCCCTTGGCGTCAAACCAGAAATCGTCCACCCAAACCCGCTCGTAGCCAATGTACCGGGCGGCTTTGATCATCTGGAACACCCGGTCGTTCAAGGGGGCGGCCTGCCAGATGCTCAAGTTGGTGCGGTTAAAGTATTTGTCGCGGGTGTAATCCCACTTGTAGGTGTAGATGTATTCCCCGATGGTGTTGCCCAGGTCATCCAGGTCGCCTTCGTAGAGGCCCGCGGCCATGGGGGCAATTTTCACGGTTTCCCCAGGGGCCACCGGGTAGTCCAGAAGCTCGCACCACCCCACCAGGGCGGTATCCCGGTCCCGGTTGGTCATGCCAGCTTTCCACCACCCCTGATAGTCGAAGGTCATGTAAAAACCCTCTTTGGCCGCTTCATCGGTGAGGATGAAAAACTCGTTCCACACGCCGCAGCCATTGAGCCGGGGATGCCAAGTGTTGCCGCAGTGGCCGTCCACTTCGATCACTTCCGGGTCAGCCTGGGAGTTGAAATCCTTATTAAAGCCTTCGGTCAAAGGGACCGTTTTTAAAATCTGGCTGCCGGAGAAGTTGGCGCCGCCGGTCATATAAGAGAAGGAGAGGTGTTCCCGGTCCTCCCACAAATAGCGGTCCACATAGAGGGAAGGACGGGTGAGGGTGATCTCAGTTTCCCCCATATTTTCATACTCGGTCCACTCCTGGATCACCGCTGTACCAGGATACACCACATAGTGGCGGCGCACCCGCAAGGGGCTGTGCTCCAAGGTGAAACTATACTCCTTCTCCCCCTGGGGGCCGGTGCACTCCTCCTGGCCTGCCAGGGTCCAGGGGCCGTTGGAACCGGAGCAGTACGCCCCGTCCACGGTGACGAAAAACTCGTCGGGCTTGGCAGCTCCGTTTTGGACGTACTCCTTCCCCGTCCGCTTGTTGCGCAGACTGCGAACCAGCCACTGGCCATCCTGGGTCAGCTCCACTTGTTTTTCCATTTTGCCGGTGCCCAGCAAGAAACGGTTGCCTTCCCGCTTGCAGTAGGCGTCTTGTGCCAATTTCATCGTGTGTTCCTCCCTTTTATGATGGATCTTATTTACCGGCGGCCTGCTCCCGGGCTTCCTTGCAGATGCGTTCCACCCACAGGGCATCCACGGAATACTGCCGCAGAGTTTCCAATGCTTCTTCCATTTGGGACAGCTGCCCCAGGCCCCCGTAGGCCATGGCCAAGGCAGAATAGGCTTTCACTGTTTGGATGGTTTCCATATCCTCCTGGAACGGCACCCCGGTGGGGAAGGCGGCAAAATAATCGAACCGCCGGTTGGAGGCCAGGATCTTTTGGGCTTCCTCCACCATCCCCCACAGGAACTCCTGGGCCTCCTGTTCCCGGCCCAAGGCCCGCAAGGACATGGCTTTATAATAGTCGCTCTCATCCAGCAGGCAGGGCAGGTACAACCCTTTTTCGTCCCACTGGGCAGCTTCGTCCCCACGGCCCACGGCTTCCAGAACCCGGGCAATGTGCCAATACACCTGGCATTCTCTGGGCCGGTTTTTCCGGCCTTCGTGGTAGTTTTCCGGGTAGGTCAGGGCCTCCTGGAACCGTTCCAGGGCCTCCTCCAAGCGTCCGGCCTCCCAGGCCTTCCGGCCCAGCAGCAGGTAGGACAGCAAGTGCTGCTTGGGCAGCAGGCCCTCTCCGCCCTCGTAAGTATGGAAACTGTGGGACTGCATGGCTTGGATCGCCTTTTCCACCTGGCCCTGGCTGTTGAGCAAGGTGATGTACTCCACAAACAAGTCGTCCCGCTGCTCCAGCAAATCGCTGTGAGCCTCCAACAGGGCAAGGCGCTCTTTCTGGGGGCGGCACAAGGCTTTGTACAGCAGCACCAGCTCATACAGCATCCGAGGATGGGTGGGGTCTAAGGCAAAGGCCTTTTCCATGTGGGCCAAGGCCCCTGCCCGGTCGCCGAACTTTCCAAAGCAGGCCAGGGCCATGTTCCGATGCAGCGGGGCCAGATTCGGGTCTTTTTGTGCTGCCTGTTCCCAACAGGCAAAGGCATCTTCCACGGCGCCGTGGGCATAGTACAGGTTCCCCAAGTAGTAGCTGGCGTGTTGGGATCTCTCCAAAACCTGCCGCAGCACCTGCTCATCCCAGAAGGTATTGGGATTGCAAAACGCAGTGTCACAAGCATCCCCCCGGGCAACGATATCCCCGGCAGAGGCGCCTTTTGCTTCTGCCAAATACGCCTGGTAATAGTGCTTCAAGGCGTACTCATCCGGGCAGGAAGCCAACACGTTGGCGGCCTCTTCCCACTCGCCCAAATCCATGTAATCCCGGACAAGGTCCAGCCAGGTAAAGGGGTCGCCCCGCATCAGGCGCTCCAGCTCCTCCAGCTGCGATTCTTTCCCGGTGAGCCGGTACTGCTCCCACAGGTGGCCGCTGTACAACGGGTCCCGGCGGACACTGGTTTCACACAGGGCGGCTGCCTCCTCCAGACGGCCCAGCTTCCGCAGGAATACTTCCCGCAGGAAGTTGGTCTTCTCGCTGTAGACGTTGCGGGACCAGGCCTTTTCTGCATAGTCCAAGGCTGTTTGGCCAGCGCCCTGGCTCCAAGCCACCTCTGCGGACTCCTCCATGGCGGCGGCATACCAAGCGCCGTCCCAGGCCGCCTTTTGGAACGCATCCAGCGCCCCTTGGGCATTCCCTTGCATCCGCAGCGCCCGGCCCAGCTGGTAATATGCCTCCCCCTGGTAGGGGTTGGGGTTGCGCATGGTCAACCGGGAAACAGCCTTGCGGAAATACTCCTCCCCTTTTTGGTACCGGTTCCGGTAAAGCTCCCGTTTGCCCATGGCCAGGTTGCAGCGGCTGTCCAGGGGGTCGCGGCGGAGGGCCTCCAAATAATAGCGCTCCGGGTCAAAGGTGGGGTTGCGGTACTGCTCAATGTGCAGCCCGTGCAGGTACAGTTCCTCCACAGTGGGAACGTCCTCCGGTTCCGGGGGAACCGTGTGAGCCCGGGGCGGCTCTTTTCCCGCAAAGTACATGGGCTGCTTCTGATAGGAAATCAACTCCTGCCCCTGGGCGCTGTAAAGCACTGCTTTCACATTCTCCCAATCCAGGGGATGGCCCGCCTCCACTTCTGTGTGGAAGGGCTGGTCTGGGGCGATATGGATGGTCCCACTGGCCAGCAATGTTTCCCCCTCCCACAGCTCATACCTGGCCCCAGGCTGATCCGCCGTGGCATTGAAGGCCAACAGCGCCTTGCTTCCCTGGAGGTCCAGGCTGACGGCGCCCTCTAACCCGGCATTTTTCAGGTAGGGCATCTCCCGCAAGGGGTACCAGTACTGTTCAAAGGTTTTCGTTTCGTAGGGCTGCATCCAGGTAAAGTCCGGCTGGTTGTCGGTATAGCAACCAGTCATGATCTCAATGTAGGGGCCGTCCTCATCGGTGAGGTTTTGCTGCCACACATCCCCAAACTCCCCATTGCCCCAGGTGAAGAACTTCTTCCCGGGGGAGATGTGCCGGTCGGCAATGTGCACTGTGCCCATCTCCTTGCCGTGGTCGTATCCGGCCATGAAGCCATAGTTGGAATTGAAAATGAAGAAGGAGCCCGGCGCATGGACGTTTTTCACCCAGCTTACATCCCGGCCCGAACCGAAATCCGCCCCGGCAAACTCCCCTTTAACCACAGGGAACCGGGAAACGCAGGTTTTATAGTGGAAGGTGATGTAATCGATATCCGGTGGGAAGATCAGCTGGTAATCATCGTTGACAGACACCGCCAAATTGGCCCACCAGTGGAAGTTTTTCACTTCCGGAGTCTTGTTGTAAAGGCGCACTTTGGCCTGGATGTAGGAACGCCCCGGGTAGAGGGTGATGCCCACCATGCCCTTGGTGCCGTCTTTGGGCTCGATCTCCCCCATCCACACGGTTTTGCTGCCGTCAGGGTTCTCTTCCACCTGGGAGCTCACCGGCAGGTAAGTGGTAGGGCGGTGGTGCTGAGGCCAGTTGAACTCGATCCCGCCGGACACCCACGGGCCGCACAGGCCGATCAGGGCAGGTTTGATCACCCGGTTTTTGTAGACAAAGTCGTAACCGTCGGTCTTATCCAGCCCTTCATAGACACGGCCGCCAAGCTCCGGCAACACAGTGGTTTTTACGTACTGGTTTTCCAGGCTGACCGCCTGGTAGGTGTGGGGAGTTTTCTCATTGCGGATCTTTTCGGTGGCAGCCAGGGGATAAATGTCCCCCTTGGTGTTCTGATAGTTGCGCAGCTCGTAGAACATGGGCAGCTTTTCTGCCGGTTCCGGCTCATAGGTGGGGATGGCCGCCTCCCCCTGCCACAAAGCGACACGGTCTTTTGTTTCCATGACAAACCTCTTTTCTATACAGGTAGTTTCTGTCCACGGGGCGCCTTTTTCCCCAAAAGCCTTGGCCAGGATGGGGAACCGCACCCTCCACAGTCTGAACAAATTTGCGGTCGGTCCTCAAAAGGAAGCGGCATCCTTTTCGCAAGCAATCCTCTCTGAGTTTAACTTTGCGAAAAGGGCGCCGCGTTCCCTTCACCGGTCCATCCTAAAACTTGATCGCTTATTCCACGTTTTTAAAGGGTTTTTTGAAAAAAGATCGCACAATCAGCAAATTAACCTTGGGGGGTCCAACCGGTGTTCTCCTCAAACCAGGTTTCCATACGCGCTTGGGCGTTCTCGTAATCCGTTTCCTTATAGAAGTTCTGCTGGGCCTCGTCAAACACCGCGTCAAACTCCTCGGGGGAACAAGTGACCACCTTGGCGCAATCCGTTTCCGCCCAGTCAGCCCAATAGTAATTGTTGACAACTGCCACATCGTCGGTACCGTCGCCATAGCTGGCGGTACCGTCAAAGTTGTAGCCGCCGGTATAACAGTAACTCTGGTTCACTTTGTAGATATCGGGCTCCGCCGGATAACTGCGCAGGTAGGACATGGGGTTGTAGTTGCTCATGGCAGGCGAACAAATAGCAATCTCAGACATGAAGGGGAAGTAGCCTCCGGTCCACTCATACAGGCCGTAGTAGTCAGCGCCCTTTTCACCGATGATGCCACCCAGGCAATCCTCCTCTGTTTCGGGGTCCACAAAGACTTTGGTGGTGCCGTCGTCGGCATACTCCCAGATACCGGTGCCCTCGGGGCCCCAAGTCAGAATGTCCAAGCCTTCATCGCTGTACATCCAGTCCCACATCTCGCACAGGCGGTCAATGCCCTCAAAGCTGTTGGACACAGTCACGCGGTTGAAGCCAGATTCGTAAATATCAAAGCTGCCGCCGGAAGTTCCTTCCTGCTTGGGCCAGGGAATGTAGCGGATCATCGCTTCGGGGTTGGAAGCCAACAGGCTCTCACGAGCAGTGGCCATATTGGGGACCATCATGCCAACACCCACCAAGCCGCTGGCAACTTTCTGCTGGAGCTGGTCGTCCATCTGGGAGATGAAGTCGGCGTCCAACAGGCCGCGGTTGTACAGGTCGTTGAGCCACTGGTAGTACTCCTTGGTGCCGGAGCCTCCCAGGAAGCCGTTGATCTCGCCGCTTTCCTCAATTGCCCAGTGTCCGGTTTCAAACATGGTTCCCACATGGAACTGGGACCAACTGATCAAACTCATGGGGATCAGGTCGCGGTCGCCCACCTTGATGCCCAGGTCAGCGATCTGCTGGAGGTAATCAGCCAGCTTTTCCGGGGTGTCGATGGCGGGCTCAATGGCGAATACCTCTTCCGGAGGGACCTCGCCCTTCTGGCAATACTCCTCGTCGATCTCCGCCAAGGGGGTGAACGAGTAGCCGCAGGCCGCCAGCAAGTCTTCCCGGGTCCACAGCGCCCAAGAGGTAAAGGGCTGGTTGTAAGGATCGGAGGTAAACTCCTCGTTGGATGTGTTCACCATCACCAGAGGGATCTGCTTACGCTGGCCGTCGGTGGTGAAGCGGGGCCACATACTCTGGTCCATGTACTTGTTTAAATTGTCCATTTGGGCAATCTGTTCTTCCAAATTGTCGCCATATTTTCCAGTGCTCAGGGCATAGGCCACGTTCTCCGAACCGCCCAGGAACACATCCGGTTCATTGCCAGCGGCGATACGGGTGGCCAGCATCTGCCGGAAGGGGATATCCGAGGTGGCTACCTGGGCGACTTCACCCACGCGGATGTGGAATTTCTCCTCCACATAGGGGCTTACCACGTCGTTTGGGTTATCCAAAGTGGTAGCGGGGGTGCTGTAACCGATGATGATGTCGTACTCCAACCAGGGGAGGTCTTCCGTACTGGCGTCCCCCTCATCCCCTGTGTCACCGGTGCTCGCGCCATCGGAAGCCCCGCCGCTCTCCGTACCGCTGGAGCTGTCGCCTCCACCGCCGTTACAAGCGGCCATGCCCAGGAGCATGGCCCCTGCCAACAACAGAGCAAATATCCTCTTTTTCATTACTGTTTTCCTTCCTTTCATATGGATTTTTCTAAAACAGCCGAAACCGGCCGCTCAAGACAAGTTTGGTCACTCACGCCTTCACAGCGCCGATCATAACGCCCTGTACAAAGTACTTCTGGAAGAAGGGGTAAATGCACACGATGGGCAGGGTGGTAAACACCAGGGTAGCCATGCGCACTGCTTCCGGCGAGCCTTGATTTTGCATGGCTTGGCCGCCGCTTTGGGCCATCTGCTGGGCCGAAGTGGAAGAAGCCTTGATCATCTCCTGCAAAATGGCCTGCAAGGGCTTCAAATTGGGGCTGGTAATGTAGAGCATGGCATCATACCAGGCGTTCCACTGCCACACGCCGCTGTACATGGCGATCACCGCCACGATGGGCATGGACAGTGGAAGGATGATACGGAACAGGATGGTCAGGTCCCCGGCGCCGTCCAACCGGGCGGATTCCTCCAGGCTTTCGGGGATTCCCTCAAAATAGGTGCGCATCAGCAGCATATTAAATGCCCAAAAGCAGTTTGGCAGGATAAAGACCCAGAAATTATTCACCAATTTTAACTGGTACATCCAAACATAGGTGGGGATTAGACCGCCGGTAATGTACATGGGGATGATCAAGATGAGGGAGAGCCCCCGTTTGCCGGGCATATTCTTTTTGGACATGGCATAGGCCGCCAATCCCGTAACCAGCAGGGTGCCCACAATCCCTCCCAAAGTCCGGAGCACGCTCACCAGGAAGGAACTGCCCAGATGGTTCTGTTTAAATACATTCTGATAGTTCTCCAGCGTAAAACCGATAGGCAAAAACGTCACGTTCTGGGTCATGACCGCCATACTGCTGGAAAGCGAGTAGGCAATGCAATACCAGAAGGGGTATAGGATCAAAAACGTGATGAGAACAATCACTAGATAGAGCACAACCGTCCCCGGCTGGATCTTTCCCTTTTTGCCGGTCACCGCGTTGAAGGTCGCCATAAGATCACCTCTTTCTCAAATCTCGGCGGGCTTTAGAACGCGCCATAGCCCTGGGTCTTCCGGCTGATGCCGTTGGCGGACATGACCAGCACCAGGGACACAAGCCCCTGCACTAGGCCAAGGGCCGCTGCGTAAGAATACTCGTTGTGCTGGATGCCTTGAGAGAAAATGTAATAATCCAGCGTATCGGAAGAGGTTGCCGTCAAGGCGTTGCGCAGGTTGTACACAGCGTCAAAGGAAGCGCTGCCGTTGGAGTTGATCAGGTTGCCCACCGTCATAATCAGCATCAGCCCTACAATGGGGAGGATGCTGGGGATGGTGATGTAAATCAGCCGCTGCCAGCTTTTGGCGCCGTCCACCAGGGCCGCCTCATACTGCTCGCTGTCAATGCCGGAGAGGGCCGCCAGATAAATGATAGTGTTCCAGCCCAGCTCTTTCCAGATGCAGGTGATGATGATCACCGGCCAGAACCATCCGGGATCCCGCATAAAGGCAATGGCATCGCCGCCGCAGGCTTTGATCAAGGTATTGATGGCACCGGTGTTTTCGTCCAGCAGTTTGTAGACCAGGCCGCCCACCACAACCCAGCTGACAAAGTGGGGCAGGTAGCTGATGGTCTGGGTGACCCGCTTAAAGGGGCCGTCCTTCACAGAGAAAATGGCGATGGCCACAATGATGGGCAGCGGGAACCCAAACAGGATGGACAGCCCATTGATACCCACGGTGTTTTTCAAAGACTGCCAGAATTCCGGGTCTGTGAGGAATTCTTGGAAATGCTCCAAGCCAACCCAGGGGCTGTGGAAAGGGCCTTTCAAAATGTCGTAGTCCATAAAGGACATGACCACACCGGCCATGGGGATATATGCAAAAATGATTACCGCCACAAAAGCAGGCACCAAAAACAGGTACTGTACCCGATATTGATAGATCCGCTTCCGGAGAGCTTTCTTTTCCATTTCGCTTTGTTTTGCTTTCATGTGACTCTCCCCTCCTTATCCGATCCGTTTGGGGTCAAACACCATGCCGCCTATCTCGAAAAAGCTGCACCGGGCATCCATCCCACGGAAAGGGTAGGCAACGCCTTCCTCTTCCCCGCGGACCACTCGTTGGGTCCCTTGGGCGTACATGGAAAGCACCCGGGGAGGCAATTGGAACTCCGGCAGTTTCAAAGGGTTCCGGCACTCTTCCCAGTGGGCGGGGAACACGGTGGTGACGCCGGGCTCCAAGCCGGCCAACCGCTGCAGGGATTCCCCATACACCCGCAGGGTGCTGGAACGGGGCAGCTGCCCCCAAACTTCCCAGGTCAAAATCAGATCCCCAGTGAACAGCCAACCCAAATTCTCTTCATACAGAGCGATCGAGCCCAAAGAGTGTCCAGGGCACTCCAACACCCGCAGGGCAATGCCGCCCAAATCGATGCGGTCGCCCTCTTCCAGGGTGAGGATATGGGGTGCCGGGCCAGGCTTCCAGGTGCCGGGGACCACGCCGCCCTCCTGGAAAAACTCCTGATAAAAGTCCCGGCAGATCCGTTCTTTTGTCCCTTCCGACACAGCGTCGTGGGAATCGGGTTCGTCATAGCGGCCCACATACACGGTGTCAAACTGGTTGTTGCCGGAATTGTGATCCAAGTGGCCGTGGCTGTTGGCCACCATCAAAGGCTTTTCCCCGCAAAGCTCGTGGACAACTTGCTTCAGCGGAACCATGCCAAAGCCGGTGTCCAGCAAAAGTGCTTTGTCTTTCCCGTTGATCACATACATGACCGTTTTCCCAACTTCACTGATAGCCCAAAGATTCTCCCGCAGGGGGACCACACGGTAAAGATCCATACGCTTTCTCCCTCTTTCCATCAAATATTTTCGTCCCAGCGGCCCATCCTCCCTCTTCCAAAGGCAGGGCCGCGCTGCAAATAGAGGCGGTTTTGAAGTGAACTGGCCGAAGCGTTTAGACGCGATCGCTATTTGCGGCCTAAATCGTACGGATTTCAGGCTTCCCAACCGACGATTTTCAGCCATACCTATCGCGTATCGGGAGCTTTTTTGAGCTTTATTGGGCTCCCTCTTTTGCACGAAGCCTTCCTAAAAACCACCTCCCCTTTTGTGGAAACAGCTTGGCATTATACAGATATTTCCCTGTCGTCCGGTTTATGCCTCCCCCTGTTTCAAAAAAGGCCTCTGTACTCAAATAGTATGCGCCCAGTTCCCAATGCGAAGCCTGCTCCTCTCACCCATTTACCTTCACTCAAGCCACTGAACCAATTGGTCCACAGCCTGGGGCACTCAGAAGCAGATTATGTTTCGTTTGAAAAATGAAACATAATAAGAGGCTAGCCTCTTATTATGTTTCGTTTGAAAAATGAAACATAATAAGAGGCTAGCCTCTTAACTTCAAACCCGCCACTTTTCGCATATAATAACATTTATAATGACAAATGTCAATCTTTTTTATTAAATTTTAACCGATGGATTTTTCGCTGTTTTCCAGTTTACTAAAAAAAGGCAGTGCTCTTAATGCGAAAAACGGGCAGCCCGGAAAGAACCGGACTACCCGTTTTAATTCTTCACAAACAGGGGACCCCCTGTCTAAAATTGGAAATAGACGAAATCCTGAGGGTCATACCCCTGGCCGTAAGAGCCAAAGAGGAGGATGGACACAATCAGAAGGAAATAGACGCCGTAGCGAAGGAACACCGTCTTGTTCAGCTTTTGGAACAGCGGCATCCGGGTGAGGAGCCAGTCCACCAACACCAACACCGCCACAAAGAGGAAGAGCATCCCCAGCGTTTTCACAGAAACACCCAAGGCAGTGAGGGTACCGCCCACCCCGGCAAAGGGGATGGAAAAAATGGCCCGATAAGCCGTGAGGGCATCTGTGAGGGAGTTGGCCCGGAACAGCACCCAAGCCATACAGGTGAGGAAGAAGGTGCAGCACAGCCGGAACCCCCGCACCAACAGGCTCTCGTCCCGCAGGTGCAGCAGTGCCATAACGCGCTTGCGCAGGGGGTCCACCAACAGGGACACCACTTGGTACAACCCGTTTAACAAGCCCCAGGCCACAAAGGTCAAGGCGGCGCCGTGCCACAGGCCACTGACGAAAAAGACGATCATCACATTCAGGCAGGTGCGTGCTTTCCCGCGCCGGCTGCCTCCCAAGGGGAAGTAGAGGTAATCTTTGAACCAGCTGGAGAGGGAGATGTGCCAGCGGCGCCAAAACTCCCGGATAGACTTGGAAAAATAGGGGCCGTTGAAGTTCTCCATCAGCCGGAAGCCCAGCATTCTGGCAGAGCCCCGGGCAATGTCGGAATAGGCGGAAAAGTCGCAGTAGATCTGGAAGGCGAACGCCACCGTGGCAACCAAAAAGGACCCGCCCCCCTGGCCCTGGGGATTGTTGTACACGGTGTTGACCACCACTGCCAGGTTATCCGCAATAACCATCTTTTTGAACAAGCCCCACAGCACTGGCAAGATCCCGGCCTTGATGTTTTCAAACTGGAAGGGATGGCGCTCTTTCAGCTGGTGGATCATGTTGCCGGAACGCTCGATAGGGCCGGCCACCAGCTGGGGGAAGAAGGAGATGAACAGAGCGTAATCGATGAAGTTGCGCTGGGCCTGCACATCCCCCCGGTACACGTCGATGGTGTATCCCAAAGCCTGGAAGGTGTAAAAGGAGATCCCCACAGGCAGCAGCACATCCAAAAAGGGCACGTCTATGGACAGCCCTAAGAAATCCATGCCCCGGGTGATCACATCGGCGGTGAAGTTGTAATACTTGAAGAAAAACAATACACCCAGGTTCAAGATCAGGCTGAGGGCCACCCACAGCCTGCGCTTCCCCCAGGCGGAAGCGCCCACCAGCAACCCGCAGCCATAAGTCACAGCCGTGGAAAACAACATCAGCAGGGCATAGGTGGGGTTCCAGCACATATAGAAATAATAGCTGGCCAAAAGCAGCTGCACATTCCTTGCCCGCTGGGGCAGCAGGTAATACACCACCACATTGGCCACCAGGAACACCAGGTATTGCAGAGAGTTAAAATTCACAGTGAGGGCTCCTTTCCCGGTGGGTCATTCTGCGGCGGCGCCGCTGAGCTGGATGGGCTTGCTGTCCGCCTCATCCCGCAGCGCATGGAAATGTTCCACCCGCTGCTGCCAAAGGGCTTCGTCCTCCCCTTGGGTGGCAGGCAGCCCCTGGTCCACCAGCCACTGGCCCAAATAGCGGGAGTACTTCTCCGCGCCCCGGTAGTTAAAGTGGAGGGTGTCGAAAAAGTCCGTGTCCTGGTCGATGGAAAGCTGATCGTAAATCTGGTTGCAATCCCAGAACTCGCCTCCCAGAGCCGTGAGGTCCTCTTCTATCCGGGCTAAATCCTCGGTTTCAGGAGGATTGGAGTTGGGCGCCACGAAAAACACCACACGGATCCCCCGCTCCTCGCATAGGTCTAAGATTTGTTCGGCCGCCTCCAGGTTTTCTGCGTAAGCCTCGGGGTGGTCCCCCATATCCCGCTGGGTAAACTGGGTGATGGGCAGCACTTCTGTCAAAAAGGTGTACCCGGCCAGCGGGTCCGGGCCATAGCCGAAAAGCCCCTCTTTCACCTCGCCCAAGGTGATCTCGCCCCAACGGCTGTGGTAAGACTCCAAGGGGAAGAGCAGCCCCAGCCGCTCTTCCGGTTCCGCCGCCTGGAACGTGAGGGCCAGCCGGTCCAAACTCCAGGGCATATAGGTGATATTGATCTTTGTGGAGCGGTTGTGCTGGGAATAGAGCATCCCCGTAGCCTCGACGAACACCACTTTCGGGCTCTGGGTTTTACAGGCCTGCTTCACATAGCGGTAAGTGACGGGCATGGTCTGCTCAGGGCCCGCCATCACATAGGAGGTGACCCCAGACTCCTCGTAGATCACCGAGGGGATCACATCGCAATAGGCCAAGGAGGAGCCGAAAAACATCACGTCCACGGTGTCTTCCTCCTCCCGCTGGTACATGGACCAAGTGGCACCGTAATCATGCCGTTTGGGGATCAGCACCGAAGAAGCTCCCGAGCAAAAAGCTCCCAGCACCACTAGGAAGCACAGCAACCCGGCCAATTCCTTTTTCCATCGTTTCATCACAACACATCCTCTGTTTCCAATGAACTTGGGAAGGGCCCGCACAAATGCGGCGGAACGCCGTCTGTTTGGGAAAACCGCGGGGGAATTTTTCTTGTTCTCCTAACATAAATCTTTATAATTTTACCACATTCTCCTCTTCCCTGTCCAGAGCCTTCCCCGGGCGCTCAGTTTTTGCACTGGGATTCCAAAGCGGCATGGGCGGAACAGCTCTCCCCTTCATCGCACAGCAACACGATCACATCCCCGGGCTGGAGCACGGTGTCCCCACGGGGAACCAGCTCTTGCTGCTGGCGCTTCACCGAAACGATGAGAGAATGGCCGGGCCAATGGGTATCCCGCACGGCCTTGCCGCACACCGGCGCCCCGTGACACACAGTTGCCTGGAGCAGCAGCTTCTCCCCGGAAGGCGCCGGCACCGCCTGGCCCCCTTTTTTCAACAGCCGTTCCAAAAGCAGATCGTACACCGGCTTGGAGCGGAGCAGGTCTGCCACCAGATAAGCCGCCAGGGAAACCAGGGAAAGGGTCAGCAGCTGGGACAGGCTTCCGGTCATCTCACTGATGAGGATGATCCCCGTCACCGGCGCCCGGACAATGGCGGAAAACAGCCCAGCCATCCCCAGGATGACAAAGTTGGCCGTGGCAGCCTCCATTCCCAGCAAGTGAAGCCCCTGGCAAAACGTGCTGCCCACCACAGCCCCCAAAACCAGCAGCGGGAGGAAGATCCCACCAGGGACGCCGGAACCGAAACTGAGCATGGAGAACGTAAATTTCATAACAAACAGAAGCAACAGGGATCCCAAGGCCACATCCTGGGAAACAGCCCCCACCAGGTGGTTGCCACCTCCCAGCACCGCCGGGTACACCAGCAAAAGCACACCCGCCAGCAAAAAGGGGATCAGGGCCCGCACAAACTGCCAGGGGATCTTGCTGTAGAGGGTCTGGACTTTCTCCACGCAGAAGTTGTAGAACACCCCCACAAGCCCCAACAGCAGCCCCAGCACCAGCACCATCCAGTACTGGGACAGCGGCAGCACGCCCAGGCCGGGGAAGTCGAACTCCGGATCCGGGCCGCAAAGGGTGCGGGAAACGAAGTCTGCGGTGATGGAAGCGGACATGGCGGACAGCAGCACATCCGTGGAAAAATCCTTGTGCAGCTCTTCCAGGGAGAAAAGCACCCCCGCCAAGGGCGCGTTAAAGGCAGCGGAAAGCCCTGCGCTGGCCCCGCAGGTGAGCAGCATTTTTTCCTCGGTGCCCTCCCGGTGGCACAGGCGGGACACCCCTTTTCCCGCCATGGCCCCCAGCTGGATGGAGGGGCCTTCCCGGCCCAGGGAAAGGCCGCTGGTGATGGTGAGCAACCCGCCTACAAATTTGGCCAACAGAACCCGCCACCAGGTTTGAGAGAAGGCCCCTTGCAGCTCTCCCTCCACTTGCGGGATCCCCGAACCACCGATATAGGGCTCCCAACGGAGGAGCAGGGTCACAACCCCTGCTACCACCACCAGGATTAAAAGCCACAGGGGCAGGAACCACAAGTTGCCAACAAGGAAAGCTCCCACCGCTTGGCGGAAGGCATCCCCCCGCTCCAACAGGAGGCGGAACAGGGCTGTCACCACCCCAGCCGCGATCCCCACGGCAATGCCTTCCCAAATCAGCGCATAACGAAAGCCACGGACCCGTTGGATCAGCCGGGCCGTAGCGGTCTTTTCCTGCTGCAAAGCAGCCACCCCATTCTTTCCTGGATTTTTTCGCTGCTATTATAGCACGGCTGGCAGGGGTTGTCGATATGAAGGAGTGTTGAAACGGGCTTGTCCCGTTGACAAACTGGGAAAAGGTGGTACAATTTCTTTTGGAACCGCAACGGCGCTTTGTCCCACCAAAAGGGGAGCAAGGCGCTTTTTTGTTTCCTCCCCCCAGAAGAGAGATCTTTGGGATTGACAGAAGCTGTGCAAACTGTGTAAAATAAAGGAGGTGTTATAGCGAAAAATCTGTTAAACAAACTGTAACCCTTTAAAAACAGAAATATAGATAAAAAGGAGGTAAGCACCCGCGCCGTTCAGATTGAGGAAGAGGGCGCGGCGTGACGAAAAACATGAAGTACGATTTTACCAGCATTATTGACCGGCACGGAAAAGACGCAGTGGCCGTGGACTTGCGCCCGGGCGGCTTTGGGCCGCAACCTCCCAAGGAAGGGTTTGATATCATCCCCATGTGGGTGGCAGACATGAACTTCCCCACGGTGCCCACCATCACCCAGGCCATCCAAAAGCGGATCGAGCACCCCTTCTTTGGCTATTTCTCCACCAGCGACGAGTATTTCAACGCCATCATCAACTGGCAAGAAAAGCGCAACGGCGTCACTGGCCTAACCAAAGAGTGCATCGGCTATGAAAACGGCGTGCTGGGCGGCGTGATCAGCGCCCTGAACGTGCTGTGCTCCAAGGGCGACAACGTGCTGCTCCACTCCCCCACCTATGTGGGCTTCACCGGCTGCCTGACCAACAACGGCTACCACATCATCCACAGCCCCCTGGTCCAGGACGAAAACGGCGTTTACCGCATGGACTTTGAGGACATGGACAAGAAGATCAAAGAGAATAAGATCCACACCGCCGTGTTCTGTTCCCCCCACAACCCCTGCGGCCGCGTGTGGGAGCGCTGGGAGCTGGAGAAGGCCATGGAAGTCTACAAGGCCAACGACGTCATGGTCATCTGCGACGAAATCTGGTCCGATCTGATCTTGGACGGCAACAAGCACATCCCCATGCAGACCATCTCCGAGGATGCCAAGATGCGCACCGTTGCCCTGTATGCCCCCTCCAAGACCTTCAACCTGGCCGGCCTCATCGGCAGCTACCATATCATCTACAACAAGGCCCTGCGGGAGCGCATTGAGAAGGAATCCTCCCTGTCCCATTACAACTCCATGAACGTGCTTTCCATGCACGCCCTGATCGGCGCCTACACCCAGGAGGGCAGCGACTGGGTGGACGAGCTGCGGGAAGTCCTCACCGGCAACGTGAACTTTGCCTGCAATTTCATCGCCGAGAACTTCCCCGGGGTGAAAGTGATGAAACCCCAGGGTACTTATATGCTGTTCTTGGACTGCACCCAGTGGTGCGAGGAGCACGGCAAGACCATTGACGAGCTGCAGAAAGCCGGCTGGGATGTGGGCGTTGCCTGGCAGGACGGCCGTGGCTTCCACGGTCCCTGCCACATCCGCATGAACCTGGCCCTGCCCCTCTCCCGCGTGGAAGAGGCTTTCGACCGGCTGAAAAAGTACGTCTTTATTTGATGAAACTGCCTGACAAAAAATCCCCTTGGCTTAACTTAACAGTGTGATAGAGAACTAAGTCACTTATCAACTGTTAGCTGACAGTTTTCAGGTGCATACGAAACTCCCGTCTGATTCCTAACAGGAATTGGGCGGGTTTTTTCTTGTTAACAAAGTCAATATTGGAAGATAGCCCTATGTAAACATTACTTTCCTGTGAATTTAACATGGATGCCGGCTGTGTTCCTGGAGGTGATGCTTACTCCTTCAACTTTCCTAGTCAGGAAAAAATATAGGTCCATGTCTATCATGTTTTTGTATACCAAGCGTGCAATGGCATGATAGCCTTGATAGTTATTTAAAAAAATAGGAATAAATAGAAAAAACACACTCAGAAAATCTGAGTGTGTTTTTTCTGGCGGAGATGAAGAGATTTGAACTCTTGCGCCGGTTTGAGCCGACCTACCGCATTTCGAGTGCGGACCCTTCAACCACTTGGGTACATCTCCAACTACGCAATATACATCCTGAGAATGGGAATGGTTTTTAGATCCTAGAAGGATATTGCAGCCTGAGGACTCCCATCTCAAAGGAAAAAACAGGGATCTTCTCATCCAATTTCCCGTTTCCAAAAGGGAGCATGATTAACGGGAAGCACAACAAGCTGGACAAAGAAACAAAACAGATGTGTAAAGCAAAGCAGCTTTCCACAAGGTGCTAGAAAAAATTCAAAAACTCATTGGAAATAGGCGCAGCACTTTCGCATGGAAAGAAATATAGCTTTACACATATTGTTCTATCTTGTCGGAAAAAGAGACAACAATTTTGTATCGGCTACAATGCCTTTTATTGTAGTCTGGTTAGAGGAAAATGTCAAGGTTTTTTCAGAGGAGTTGACACACATGGTGCACTCAGGGTAAAATAAGGTGGATTATTGATCAATGACAGGTGTTCCTGCCGGGTTTTGGCAGGTTTTCTGGAAAGGAAGTGTCTTGCAATGCAACGATATCGTAGCGCGCTTCGGCGTGTTCTGGCTATGGTGCTTTGTGTGGTTTTGGGGTGCGGTGTTTTCACCGGCTGTTCCCAAGTGGACGACCTGGTTTCTGGGGTGACCACAGGGGAGTTCCCAGTGGAAGTCAATGGTGTGACGATCTCCTCCCGTCCTGTAAAAGTGGTGGTTCTTTCTCCCAGCCTGGCAGATGTAATCTTGGCTTTGGGATGTGAAACCCAGATGGTTGGTATCAGCGAGGAATGCTCCCAGGAGGAACTGTCCGGTTTGGCGAAAGTGTCTGCAAGCGATGCGGAGGCCATTCAAACTTTGCAGCCGGACTTGGTGTTAGTTGACCAGGGAAGCAACGCTGCGCAAAGCGCCTTGGAAGAGGCTGGGGTGACGGTGCTTTCTGTAGAGCCCGCGACGGACCGCACTGATTTTGAACGGTTGTACGCCCAGGTTTCTTCTGCGCTTTCCGGCGGGGGGCTGGGCTATGACGAGGGTGTTTCCACTGCCCAGGATATCTTTATCACTTTGGACAGTATCAACCGTATTGTGCCCACAGATAAGGTGACGACAGCCTGCTACCTCTATGATCTGGACGGCAGTGCCGTTACAGGGGATATGTTTGCCAGTACAATCATGTCCTATGCGGGTGTGACTAATGTATTTGACAGTTTGGAGGGGGGCGCTTACGAATTTCAATCATTGGAAATTGCCAATCCCAATGTCATTTTCTGTGCCCCTGGGTTGAAAGAACAAATTGAAGCCGACAGCCGTTTTGCCCAGTTCCAGGCAGTGGAGCAAGGGGAGGTTTTTGAATTGGACCCAACCCTGATGGAGTGGCAGGGACGTACCGTTGTGGAAACGGCCTATGAGATCTGCGCCAACACCTTTCCGGAGCTGCTGGAGCCGGATTCCATGTTGGCCAGCGATCCCACCGAGAACATCGAATCGGAAGTTAGTTCCGCTCTGGAGGCCCAGTCCCAATATGAAACCTTGGAACAAGGGGCGCAGGGTGACCAGGTGGAAGCGCTGCAGCAGAGGCTGGCCCAGTTGGGTTACCTGGCAGAAAAGTATGACGGTCATTACGGCGCGACCACGGCAGACTGCGTCAGCCGCTTCCAGACAGCTAACGGCATTGAGGCCACCGGCATTGCTGACCCCGCTACCCAGGCAGCGCTGTTTGCAGAGGGCGCTTTGCGGGAGGACGGCACCCCTCTGCCAGAGGAAGCCTCTGCTGGGGAAAACGGTTCTTCCACTCAGGCTGGCGGAACCTCTTCCGCGTCTTCGGCTGCGGAAAGCTCTTCAGAGGCAAGCGCCGGCGCGGAAAGCTCTTCGGAAAGCTCCGCAACGGCGTAAGTTTTCCCTAAAACCTAGATACATAAGGGGCGCGGCTTCCAGGCCGCGCTTTTTTTATCTCACAGCAAGGAATATGTGTCTTTACAGAGGCAGAAGCCCTCGTGTATAATAAAGGATAACCGTGAAAACGCGGGAATTTCCTGCCGGGAAGCCTGGCAGAGGGGAGAGAGAATGATGGCTCTATTTACAAAGGACCGGTCTTTTTATCGGTCGCTTGTCACGCTGGCGGTACCTATTTCCTTGCAGAACCTCATCACCTTTGGAGTGAACTTCGCTGACAACTTGATGATCGGTTCGTTGGGGGACAACGCCATTTCCGGTGTGTACGTGGGCGGCCAGCTCCAGTCGGTGGTGCAGATGTTTGTGGGCGGCATTGAGGGTGCCATTTTGATTTTAGCCGCTCAGTACTGGGGCAAGCGGGATACGGCCAGCATCCGGAAGGTGGTATCCATTGGGGTGAAGTTCGCCCTGGGGGTGGGGATCCTGGCCAGCCTGGTGGCCGTGCTGTTCCCCCAGTGGGTGATCCGCGCCTTTACCCAGGAGCCTGGGGTCATCCAGGAAGGGGCTGCCTATGTGCAGATTGTTGGTTTTACCTACCTGTTTTTTTCTGTTTCGCAGGTGATGATCGCCGCCATGCGCAGCGTGGAAACCGCCAAGGTTGGCTTGTATATTTCCTGCATGGCGCTGGTGGTAAATGTGTGTTTAAATTATGTGTTCATCTTTGGGTGCTTGGGGTTCCCGGCCATGGGGGTGCGTGGCGCGGCCTTGGCCACGCTTGTTTCCCGGATCATGGAAATGTGCGTGGGGATCGGGTATGTGTTCTTTGTGGACCGGAAGCTGCGTCTGAGCGTCAGAGACCTGCTCCATACAGACCGGCAGCTTTTACGGGACTTTGTCCGTTATGGCCTTCCGGTGATCGGCGGGCAGGTGGTGTGGTCGGTGAACTCTTTGGCTAACACCAAAATCTTGGGATGTTACAGCGCGGGGGTCATTGCCGCTGCCAGCATCACCGGGATGCTCCACAACTTGATCTATGTGTGGATGAACGGCCTTTCCTCGGCAGTGGGGATCATCACCGGGAAAACCGTAGGTGCCGGGCAGTACGAGAAGATGAAAGAATATTCCAAGACCGTGCAAATGATCTTTCTGTTTGTGGGGCTGATCTCCGGAGCGGTAGTGTTCCTTTTCCGGGATGGGTTTATCTCCCTGTACAGCGCCAGCGCCGAAGCCCAGGTGTATGCCCGGCAGTTCATCAACGTGATCTCCGTGACTATCATTGGCACCTGCTACCAGGCAGCCTGCTTGTTTGGCCTGGTGAAGTCCGGTGGCGATATCTCCTTTGTGTTTAAGAACGACACCATCTTTGTGTTTTTGGTGGTAATCCCTTCGGCCTTGATCGCCATGTGGCTGGGAGCGCCTCCTTGGGTGGTGTTTGCCTGCTTAAAGTGCGACCAGATCCTCAAGTGCTTTGTGGCTATTGTGAAGATCAACCGCTACAATTGGATGAAAAACCTCACGCGGGGCCAGGAGCCGTCTGGGGAGAAAGAAGGCGCTGCAAATGGCGCGTAACAGGGTACAGACGTGGGGGGCGGCGCTGCTGCTGCTCACCGCTTTGATTTGGGGCATGGCCTTTGTGGCCCAAAGCGTGGGCATGGATTACCTGGGGCCCTGTGCCTTTAATGGGGTGCGCAGTCTTATCGGCGGGGTAGCGTTGCTGCCTGTGATTGCCCTTTCAAAGCACCTGCGGAAAAACGCCCCGGAGGGGGAGAAGCCCGCCGGGGGCAAGGCTCGGCTTTTACTGTGGGGTTCCGCCTGCGGCTTACTGCTGGGGACAGCCAGCCTGTTGCAGCAGGCTGGGATGCAGACTGCCTCCCCGGGGAAGGCGGGGTTCCTGACTGCCCTGTACATCGTGATCGTCCCGGTACTGGGGATCTTTTTAGGGAGGCGGCCTGGCCTGAAGGTGTGGGCTGGCGTGGCGCTGGCGCTTTTGGGGGCCTATTTGCTCAGTGTGAAGGGGAGCGCTGGGATTGCTGCCGGGGACTTGCTGGTGATCGGCAGCGCGGTGGTGTTCTCCCTGCACATCTTGGTGATCGATTCCGCGCCGGATGCGTTGGATGGAATCCAGCTTTCCTGCGTCCAATTTTTTGTGGCGGGGGCTCTCTCCATGGGACTGGCCTTTTTGTTTGAGCAGTTTACATTCCCGCAAGTGCTTGCGGCATGGATGCCCCTGCTGTACACCGGGGTGATCTCCAGCGGGGTGGGCTACACCTTGCAGATCTTGGGCCAGCGCACAGTCAATCCCACGGTGGCCTCGCTGATTTTGAGCTTGGAATCAGTATTTGCCGCTTTGGCGGGGTGGGCCCTGCTGGGCCAGCCTCTTTCCCTGCGGGAAGCTGCGGGATGCTTCCTTGTGTTCGCGGCTGTGATATTGGCCCAGCTTCCTGGAAAGCAGGCGGCGGGGAAAACATGAAAAAGTGTTGGAAACCATCTGGACTTTTTTTCTCTCGAGGGTTACACTGTAGACTGACAAACAAAAAGGGGCGGGATTGGGATCATGCGGATTTTGGAAACAGACAACTATGAGCAGCTGAGCGCCTTGGCGGCGGAGATCTTGGGGGCGCAGGTTTTGCTGAAGCCGCACTGTGTGTTGGGACTGGCCACGGGAAGCAGCCCCGTGGGTGCCTATCAAAAGCTGGCAGAGGCCTATCGGATTGGGCGGCTGGATTTCTCGCAAGTCCACACGGTAAACTTGGACGAGTACTGGGGGCTTTCCGGGGAAGACGCTCACAGTTACCGGTATTTTATGGAACATCATTTGTTCCGGCGGGTGAACCTGAAACCGGAAAATACCTTTTTGCCCGATGGCGCCGCCGCTGACCCGGAGGAGGAAAGCCGCCGGTATGAGGCGCTGGTCCAGGGACTGGGAGGCGTGGACTTGCAGCTGTTGGGCATTGGCCATAACGGTCACATTGGGTTTAACGAGCCAGGAGACAGTTTCCCGCCTGTGACCCACCCAGTGGCCTTGACGGAAAGCACCATCCAGGCAAACGCCCGGCTTTTCGACCGCCCGGAGGATGTGCCCACCCACGCCATCACCATGGGGGTGGGAACCATTTTAAAGGCTCACCGGATCCTGCTCATTGCCGGGGCGGACAAACGGGGCATCCTAGAAAAGGCCCTCACCGGCAAAGTGACCCCGTGGGTGCCGGCGTCGGTGTTGCAGCTGCACCGGGACGTGACAGTAATCGTCAGCAAGGGCAAATAGTTTGGGGCGCAAAGAAGGAGGCTGTATGGGAAAGGCAAAACGATGTCTGCTTGATTTGCTGTTGGCAGCTTGCTGTGTCGGGTTGGGGCTTTTGCTGCCTTGGGCTTTCCGATGGGTGAATCACGGTACACAGGTATTGCTGCTGTTGCAGCTGCCGGTGCTTCTCTGTGGGATGCTTTGCGGCCCGGCCTATGGGCTTTCCTGCGGGTTGCTCGTAGTGCTGCTTCCCCAGTTCTTCCCGGGCATCCCTGGGGTGGCGCCCTCTGCCGGGGCTCTGTGGGAGCTGGCCGTTTACGGGTTTTTGGCGGGGCTTTTTACCTATCTTCTCGCGGCAGCGCCCCCAGTGCTTAATGTCAGCGTTTCCCTGTTGGGGGCCATGCTGTTGGGCCGGGCGTTTTGCGGGTTGCTGGAAGCCTTTGTCTTTGCATCAGGATATACTTGGGCCCAGTGGCTGCGGGAGTCCTTTGTCATTTGTTTGCCAGGGATTGTGCTGCAGCTGGCAGCCATCCCTCTTATCACCCTGGCTTTGCGCCGCTGCAAGATTGCGGAAACGCCCTGAGCCTTTGGATAAAATAAAAAAGACTTCCCCAATGCTGGGTACCCATAATACAGGAAGCAATAAATTTTCTATGATTACGGTATCTGGCAGTTAGGGTTAGCCAAAAAGAGAATGGGCGATACTTGGTTTTTTAACCGGGTATCGCTCATTTGCATATGCGATAAACTTCACTTTTTCTTTCTGGTACAATCAAAATACAAATATGATTGGTTAGAGGTAAAATTGAATTTTGAAAACATAATGCTATTATGCTCTTTAGAAGAATTAAAATGAGGTGACGATTCTGTTCGTCACATCGTATAATTACCTCTTTTGTTACCAGTGCATATCTGCCCGGATAAGCAGAGCTGATATAATTCTGGACGTTCTTCGTCTGGCCTGCCATTGGATTATTCATATGCATATGGCTATGTATGATTTTATGAAGCTGCGAGTTCCGAATAAATATCTTAACTGCCTTTTTCCATAAAAGCAACCGCATGGTGAGGGAAAAGGCTTCGAACAAGGTATAAAATCACCAAACTTATGCAAGAAAAAAGTCGGTACCCGCAGGTACCGACTTCGGTTTATGCTGAAATCTTTGAATAGCGTTCCGACTTTATGATTTCCATCATAACAGAGTAAGGGGAAATGTCTCCGCTTGCCACCATAGAAAACAGCCGAGGTGTGCATCCGGAAACCAATGCAACACCTTGCTCGTTCTTTGTCACAGGCTGATTGCTGTTCCGACTTGCAACATTCCAGAAGACAATCTGAGGTAAATTGTATCCATGCTCTGCAAATCTACGCTTTGCGTTCGCAAAATTAGACGCAGACACATTTCGAACACACGAGTTAAACTCCATATCAGAAATTAGATACAAAGTCTCAGGCAGCTCTTCCTGGGAGACATTGTTGCGCACTGCCGCATCCAAAATTAGATTAAAGACTGCTTCCACATTTGTATCAGCTACCTTGTTAAAGGTGCACAGGTACTCCAGCCTCTCGGCAAAGGTCTTGCCTTTGATCTCAATAAGCTGTGGCCGGGAAGAAAACTCGATAAAATGGTTACGGAAGATACCGGTATTACGCTCTGCGAAATACAATCCCAAAGACAGTGCTACCGCTGCGGGCAGTGCATTGTCATAACAGTACATGGATCCGGAAGTATCCACTACTGCCAACGCATTTCTATTGTCGCAGAAGTCAGGAAGGGAATCCCAGGACGCATCGAGTGCTGCCTTCTCTCCGGCAGTTAAACCAGCCTGAAACCCCCACTGATTTGCATTCAGCGCAGATCTGACGATCTCATAAGGAGCAAGGTTATCTACATGCAGCTGCTTATCACCACTGCTTACAGCCTCCAGGAACGCATGATAGCGCTTACCGTCATTTCGCAGGAATGCTTTCCGGTATTTGAACATGGCCTTGGAAGGCTGCTTAGAGTAATCGAAAGAGTAGTCCTTCTCACGGAGATAATTCTCTAAGATTCGTATCTTTTTTCTCAGTTTCACAAGAGTCTTGCGATATTCAGCATCGGACATTCCAAGATAGCGAGCGATACGCTTTGCTTTACGGACTGTCTCTCCATTTGATGCATTTACAGACGGAAGCCATTTTGCCAACAAAGATACTTCCGCGTCAGACGCAAGATCTGCCTCCAATTGCTTGCGAATCGTACGCAAAGCATCCTTTTCACAGGGCGTGCCGAGCAAAGACACCAGATCGTCGTAGCGTCCGAACTCAGGGATCAGCTCAATATTCTTGCGCAGAGACTCCGCTTTGTTTTCAGCCAGCCATTTGATAATGACGCGGAACACGCGGCGCTCCCCAAGTCCGCCGCGAACATCGCGCCCGAAGAACAAAATCCTCATGGCAACATCTGCGTTCTCCGCATATGCACGGACAAAGCGTCTGATGATTTCCTGATCGTTAGCAGATCGGATCGCACCGATTGTTGCGAACAAATCCAGACAGTCAGACATTGTGCTTGCGTTGGTAACTGCGCCGTTTTCTGTATAAACGATATTTGCCCCATTCTTCAGATGATTTAACATTTCAATTCCTCCAATCAGACGGCGCAGGGGTGTTTTATCACTCAGACGCCTTGAAATTGTAAATAGGTTTTAGTATCTCTGTCACATCGACAGACTCTCGGATAACATCGATAATGTCTTCCAGCGACTTGTAGGCCATCGGGGCTTCATCGATGGTAGCCCCATTTACCGATGTCGTGTAGATACCTTCCATCGTCTTCTTATACACCTCTAAATCCAGCGTTTCTTTTGCTTTTGTACGAGACATAACGCGGCCTGCGCCATGCGGTGCAGAATAATTCCATTCCGGATTTCCTTTTCCGGCATGAACATCAGGCATTATTCGAATTTGAGATCCTGCTGTAAATTCGTGGTTACACATCCTGCGGATCTGTTCAATTGCCTCATCCTCAACCACCGTTGCATAACAGACAGCTGTATTAACCTTTCCTTTAATTTCAATCATTGTGCTGCTCCTTGTATCTTAATGGCAAGGCATCGCCGGGACTTGAACCCGTAAGAACGTAGTCAGGGCTTAGCATTCCTGGTCTCGGCAGGTGCCAGCTCCGTCAGATCATACCACTGTATTGCCGTAGATGCCTTTATACAAGACGCGTCTGTTTGATACATACGAGGCCTTTCACCTAGCCAATTCTTACTCTGAAAGCAAGCACCAGTTATCCGGCCAGTGTTTCGGTAATATAAAGTATATAATCGCTGTTCGCGTCTTTCAAAAAATCAAGGCACCATCTGAAGCAGGATTCGGACCTGCGAACGATGATTATGAGTCACCTGCTATAACCACTTAGCTATTCGTCGTTGCTGTTGGTGCCTTTTCAAGATGCAGCCTTTCGGTAAACCATCGCTCTAACTCAAAGGGAGGTGTGTCATAATTGACTTTTGGTTGCTGTACGCATCTTTTAGAGACAAGGTACATCCTTTTGCGGATAATATCTGCCAGTGTCAAGAATGTTCATCTCTTTTTTAATAATCAGAAAAATTGCTGTAAGTACCTTTGATTCAGAAACAGTTTTTTCATCTGCATCTTACACTCATATTATACGGTTCAAACTCAGGCATTTCACGGAAAAAAGGCTGCGAACTCATTTGAGCTCACAGCTTTTTTGAGAAATTAGTCTTTCTTTTATTAAATCCACGAAGCTTTGCGGCTCTAAAACCCTGACACACGGCCCAAAAGACAGCACACGAATCACGATCTCGGTCTCATCATTCTCGTAATACTTCAGGCGTAGGATATACTTGTCACCGTCTGTTCGCTCGGCTTGCTTTTCAAAATGGGCAAAGTGCAGCATGGCTCTCTCCAGCGCATTGCGCTCATCCGTTATCAGCAAGGTGAGATCCTTCCGGCGCTCTGCTTGAGGCTTCTCACGCCATGGCCCATTCCCGTTATAGAAGTCGCACCTTACGACCCTTCCAAGATTAAATTGCTTAAATCTACACTCAGTCGCCAATATACGGATCTTGTCATCCTTTATCGAATACTCAAATCCCTTTGGATAAAAGCGGACCCACACTTCTTTGCCGTGGCGGTTCACCATAGTCATTTGAACAGGACGATCACTTCGCACGGCAGAAAGCATCAGCCTGAAATGCTTTCTGTATGCCTCGTCTTCAAAAGGATCTCCGTCACTGTATTGGTCGTAGATTTTATAGTCATCCCTTGTGAAGAGAGGCTCTACATCATCAAGATCAGGAAACGCAACGCCAAACAGCTTAACACGCGGATCTTCTGATATTGCTTTCAACCAGCTCTTTTCCAGGTTGGTAAGGGGCATTGTGGGCTTATGTAACAGGGCCGGGGAAAGATCCTCATGAAGCAACGGCCATTTTCCAGATTTCAATGCCGGAAGAATGGTCAAGACACTTTCTGAGAACGCCTCTTCTACAACGCAACGCTGCAAATCTTTTTCCGTTGCTTCAGGATTAAACGCAGCTTCAATAATCTTGGCTACTGTATTGTAGTAAACGGAATACAATTCGCTAAATATCATCATCGATGCCTCCCTCAAGCCCGTATATCCGGTACATTTCCCGCACATCCGTTTTAAATTGATTCTCTGCTGTACGATTGGAAAAGTTCATCTTTGTGATACGGGAGATAAATGTGCGTATCCACGGCAGCATTTCTGTTGTGTCAAATACCTCCGCAGCATACCGATAATGGTTATCGTCAATTTTCTCCACGTAGCCGCAACGTTTTTCTCTCTCCAGCCGGCGAACAATAAACTGCTCATCGTCTTCGATCTTTACCTCAAACTCCACATGCTCCACATGCTTGATGTTCCATTTGCAGTTCACACCCCACATATGAGCTTCAGCTTTGCTGAGCGCACCGCGCAGAGCATCAAACTTTTCACAGACCTCATCTTCGATCCTAATGTTAGACATATAGTCCAAGCGATAGGAGTTCAGGCGATTGGCTTTTTCATGGAAGGCCAAAAGGTTTTGCCTTCCGTTTTGAGCACTTATGTAAATCTTGAGTGGGACTAACCGAACAGTTCTAAGCCCGTTTGAATGTTTGCTCAAATTGTCAATGATGATGTAGCGATGACTGCGAATGGCCTCAAACAATGTGGCCATTACGTCACTGTCCATTGCTTGAGTTATGTAGTGGTGTTTAAATGTAAACAGCTCAGGATGCAGCGGCTGCCTGTCCTGTAGGAATGAGCCGACAACGCCACACGGAGCCACCTCACTGAAGAAGTCAATCACATCATTCAATGCAGTAATGTCGGTATCCGGAGCTCTGCTATACAGGACCTTCCGTCCACCTTTCTCGATACGAATGATACCTTCTTCGGCATACTCTTTGAGTTTCTTTCTCAAGGTAGACTCATCAAAAGCCATACCGGATGACAGCCGTTCATCGATCTCCTTAATTAGCTCCGTAAGCGTCATTTTCGTTTTGGGATCATAGAGAATATCAAAAATCACAAAATGTAGTGTGATATCTCCATCCGTAAAACTCTTGGCCTTCCATGCCTTATAGAACGGGTTCTTACGGGTCACACGGCTATCTACCGACAAGAAAACATTCTTTCCTTCCGGTGTCTGAGTGAACCGCATATGATCTCCCAACCAGCTCTCCAACCTGCGGCGTTCATTATCATAGGAGCGGGCGCTCTTGGTATCATATTCTGTTCTGCTCTTAAAGCCATACACATAAAACTCACGCATATAGGCTCGGACTTTTTCAAAGTTTTTAATAAGTTCACGATATGCCATGCAGATACACTCCTTTCATGATAATACATTATAATAGATTGTTTTCGCTTAACAGTTCACGGAAAAAAGGTTGCGAACCCAATATTCACTCTATCCTTCCCTCCAAAAGCGATTCCAAAATGGTTTCTTCGGGAGGCAAAGCAAATTCTTCTCTTGTAGTAGTTATTTCCTCGAAACCCCGTCGCCAAACATCGCGAATAACCGTTTCTTGTTCTTCTGACTTAATTATACTACAGAATATGGCCTTAAGCTCCTTTCTGCGGAATTTGATCAAGGGAGTTAACTTGCAGTGCCATCAATTGCACCTTTTCCGGGCAAAGCTCTAATTCCATTCACGATCGATGCTGAAGCATGATATCCAAATCTGCCTACAATATATTGCCTTGGCGCAAGCAGTGCATTCGCAAGACCGGTTCTGGCGATTTGCAATACGACCATATGCTGTACAAAGAATATACCAAATATTTGAATACCCACAGACCTTCCTTCTTTTACCACCTGTTTAATATCACCAGTCCTACGCCATGTAAGATAAACTGTCGCTACAGCAGGAACGAACCGGGGCTGGAAATGGCACGGGGCCTGTGCTATAATAAATGTGTTCCGAAAAAACAAGGAGCCATTCTTTCAACCATTCCCGGTTGTCAGGATTTTGCCATACAGTAAAAAAAGAAGCTGTACGCAATCTGAAATAGATGGAAAAGGGAAAGGAGCCGCTTATGCCCTGTACAACAATTTTGGTCGGTAAGAAAGCCAGCCATGACAACTCAACCATCATTGCCCGCAACGATGACGGCGGATTTGAAGCCAAGCGCCTTTTGGCCCACCCGGCTAGGGAGGAAGCTTCCACGTACAAAACAGTCATCTCCCACCTGACCGTGGAGCTCCCAGGGAACGCCTTGCGTTATACCGACTGCCCCAACGTGTCAACGGCTAATGGCGTATGGCCCGCCTGCGGCATCAACGAGGCCAACGTGGCCATGACCGCCACCGAGACCATCACCAGCAACGCCCGTGTCATCGGCGCGGACCCCTATGTCCGGTATCAGAAGAAGAAAAACCGCAACGCCAAAGAGATCCCCGGCGGGATTGGTGAAGAGGACCTGGTGACCCTGGTGCTCCCCTACATTCACTCCGCCCGGGAAGGCGTGCTGCGCACCGGCGCCCTGCTAGAGCAGTATGGCACCTATGAGCCCAATGGCATGGCCTTCGCAGATGCCGGGGAAGTCTGGTGGCTGGAGACCATCGGCGGCCATCACTGGATTGCCAGGCGTGTGCCGGATGACCGGGTGGTCATCATGCCCAACCAGTTTGGCTTGGACCAGTTTGACTTTGCGGACGCTTACGGGGAGCAGAAAGAACACCTTTGCTCCAGGGACCTGCGG
This sequence comes from uncultured Oscillospiraceae bacterium, assembly GCA_900548545.1. GTDB lineage: Bacteria > Bacillota > Clostridia > Oscillospirales > Acutalibacteraceae > Acutalibacter. The sequence goes on along the minus strand of URKX01000012.1, from coordinate 994 downwards.
GAATTCGTGGAAAAGTATCACCTAGCCCTGGACACCGGGACGGATTTCAACCCGAGGCTGGCCTTTGGCTCCCATTCCGATACCGACCATATTTACAATACGCCCCGCGCCTGGTTTATGGCCCGGTATTTTCTGCCCCGCACTTACAAGTGGGATGGGGATAATGCGGACTTCACCCCGGAGAGCAACGATATTCCTTGGTCTTTTGTGCCGGAACGCAAGGTGACGGTGGAGGATGTGCGGTATTTGCTGGGATCTTATTATCAGGGGACGCCCTACAATCCCTACGACAAGAACGCTGCGAACAAGGGAAAATACCGCACTATCGGCGTGCCCAACAGCGATGTTTGCGGGATCATGCAGATTCGCGGCGATCTGCCGGAGGCAATTCAAGGGGTGGAGTGGCTCTCCATGGGCGGCAGCGGCTTTACGGCCTGCTTCCCGGTATACGCCAATGTGACGGAGTTCCCCAAGTACCTCAGTGGTACTACGGAAACAGTTTCCACGGACAGTATGTACTGGCACAGCCGGCTTATTGCCGCGCTGACGGACGCCCATTTCGGGAACGCCCTGTTATTTGACGAGCGGTACGTCAATGCCGTGATGAATCGCGGGCAGCAGTTCCTGTACGAGTACGATGAAAAGACCCGCCAGGGCGAGCCTGCGGAAATCCTGAAGGAAGCCAACTCCAGGATCGCCGCCATGGTGAAGGAAGAGTCGGACAAAGCCCTTTCCCACATTCTCAAAAACGCCTCCGAGCACATGAAGATCCGTTACCACAGAGGGGATAACTGAGCATCGGCGGGCCGATGCGAGAGTTCAAATCCCCACATCCCTGTCAAACTGAGTCTGGGCGCCATTCGCGTCCAGACTCTTTTACTTCGTAAAAAAGCAGCCGTGTGCTGTTGCTGTGACCGTGTATTGCCGTTTTACAAAGCGAACAGGCCCCCAAACTGGGGGCCTGTTTTTCAGGTATTATGAGGTTTTTCTACTT
>URKX01000011.1 GCA_900548545.1 uncultured Oscillospiraceae bacterium | reverse complement strand
AAAGAGTCGATGCAGATGTGCATATAGGCGGCGGAATTGTAACAGGGAACGGTAAATGAAATCAGTTTCATGCAAGAAATCCTTTCAGAATGCGCTCCTCAGCTTCTTCTTCCGTCAAGCCCAGGGTCATCAGCTTGAGCAGCTGGTCTCCGGCGATTTTACCAATGGCGGCCTCATGGATCAGCTGGGCGTCAGTATTGTTAGCGGTCAGCGCAGGGATAGACTCCACATGGGCTTCGTCCATGATAATGGAGTCGCATTGCACGTGGCCAAAGCAGGCGCTGTTGCCCACCAGATTAGGGTGAAACACCTGACGAGAAGCGCCTTTGGCTACACTGCGGGACGTGACGCGGCCTTTGGCGTCCTTTCCGTTGAGCACGATGTCCATATCGGAATGAGCGCTCTGGCTGCCATGGGTCAGCAGACGTTCCATAACCACAGCTTCGGCCCGGTCGGCGCATTCAAAGCGAGTATAGCGTTTGGTGGAGTCGATGCCGCCGATCTGGGCAGTGTCCATCTGCATGGAAGCGCCTTCAGCCAGATAAACGACGGTTTGAGGGTTCATTACGTTTTGGCCGTTGCCGTCGCCTTCGCCGTAATGTTTCTCAATATAGTGCACGCGGGAGTTTTTGCCGATGTGGAAGGTATGAATGCCGTCGTGCTGTGTTTTGCCGCAGCCGTTGTTGTGGATCCCGCAGCCGGCCACAATGGTGACATCGCAATCCTCACCCACATAAAAATCATTGTATACAGCATCTGTGAGATCTGTCTTGGTCATCACGACGGGAATGTGGCAGGTCTCGCCCTTGGTACCGGGCAGGATATGGATATCGATGCCCGCGTGGCCGTCAGTGCGGGGATCGATTTTGATGTGTTCAGTGCTGGTGCGGGCGGCACAGCCGCCATTTTTGCGGATATTCAGCGCACCTACCGGCTTGCCAACCAGATCGGCGATTTTTTCCAGCAGTTGTGCGTCCACTGCGTCCAGTGCATCGATTTGCTTGTCCAGTTCGCTCATTTGATGGAGCACTCCTTTCCGAGGGCGCAGCCGCCCGTTGTGTTGGACAGGATCAGGGGGAGGATGGTTTCCCGGTCGCCGCGATGGCGGATGCAGCCGCCGGCGATTACAACGATTTCGTCGGCCAAGCCGATGATGCGTTCCTGATGGGAAATGATAATCATAGTGGCTTCGCGCTTGCTGTGCAGTGCGCTGAATGTTTCGGTCAGGCGGGCAAAACTCCACAGATCAATGCCGGCTTCCGGTTCATCAAACAGCAGCATGGAACCTTTGCGGGCCAGCACGGTGGCGATCTCAATACGCTTGATCTCGCCGCCGGAAAGGGTGGCGTCCACCTCCCGGTTGATATACTCCCGGCCGCAAAGCCCCACCCGGCCCAGCATTTCACAGAGTTTGTCCGTGGGGAGCTTTTGCCCGGCAGACAGCTCCAACAGCCGGCGCACGGTAAACCCCTTGAAGCGCACAGGCTGCTGGAAGGCAAAACTGACCCCCGCTTTGGCCCGCTGGGTCACATCCAGCTCTGTGATATCTTGACCGTCCAAAAGAATCTTGCCGCTGTCCGGCGTTTCAATGCCCGCGATGATCTTGGCCAAGGTGGTCTTTCCCCCGCCATTGGGCCCGGTGATCACCGTAAGCTTCCCTTCCGGGATGGTTAGGCTCACATCCCGCAAAACCTGGTTGCCGCCCGGGGCGGTCCAGGAAATATGTTGCAGTTCCAGCATACTGCCTTCTCCTTTCATTCCGGTTGCCGTCAGCCCGGGGGCGTTCCCCCACAGGAACTTCCCCCAGGCTGGCCCTTCCCCTATTCAGGGTACCCACTGTATTGTAAATTATTTCTTTCCCGCTTTCAAGGCCCGGGAAGCATTTAATATGGCAATCACCATCACACCCACGTCGGCAAAAACGGCCTCCCACATATTGGACAGCCCAAAGGGGGTGAGCGCAAGCACCACGATTTTCACCGCCAGGGCAAACACGATGTTCTGCCGGACGATCCGCAGGGTGCGTTTGGAGATCTGCATGGCCAGGGCGATCTTCGAAGGTTTGTCGTCCATCAAAACGATGTCGGCGGCCTCAATAGCGGCATCACTGCCCAAGGCGCCCATGGCGATGCCGATATCCGCCCGGGAAAGGACCGGGGCGTCATTGATACCATCCCCCACAAAAGCCAGCTTCCCTTTGCTTGATTTCTGCTCCAACAGGGCCTCCACCTTAGCCACTTTTTCCCCGGGGAGCAGCTGGGTATGGACTTCGTCCAATCCCAGGTCGCGGGCCACGGCCTCCCCAACGGTTTTCGCATCGCCGGTAAGCATCACCGTTTTCCGCACCCCCTGGGCTTTCAAGGCAGAAACGGCCTGTTTGGCATCGTCCTTCACCTCATCGGAGATGACGATATGCCCCAGATACTGGCCATCCACCGCCACATGGACGATGGTCCCCACATGGTGGCAGGGACGCCACTTGACACCGATGGAATCCATCAGTTTATCGTTGCCCGCGCAGACAGTTTTCCCGTCTACCTGGGCACACACCCCCCGGCCGGACAGTTCTTCCACCTGGCCCACCCGGCTTTCGTCGATCTCTTTGCCATAGGCCTCCTTTAAGGAGCGGGAAATGGGGTGGTCGGAATAGCTCTCTGCCAAGGCGGCCATTTCCAGCAGGCTGCCCTTGGCGCATTCCTGAGGATGGATCGCTGTGACGTTGAAAACACCCTTTGTCAAGGTGCCGGTTTTATCAAAGACTACCATTTCCGTATTGGCCAGGACTTCCAAATAGTTTCCGCCCTTCACCAAGATGCCCTGGCGGGAAGCCCCGCCAATACCCCCGAAGAAAGACAGGGGCACGGAGATGACCAAGGCACACGGGCAGGAAACCACCAGGAAAATCAGGGCTTTCTCAATCCAACCGGCCCAGTTGCCCACAAACAGGGGCGGCACCAAGGCCAGCACCGCGGCGCCAATCACCACCACGGGGGTATAGTACCGGGCAAACTTGGTGATGAAGCTTTCGGCCCGTGCCTTTTTGCTGCTGGAGTTTTCCACCAAGTCCAGGATCTTGGCCACGGTGGACTCGCCAAACACCTTGGTTACCCGCACCCGCAGCAGGCCGCTCTGGTTGACACAGCCGCTGATTACGTCATCACCGGGACGCACCTCCCGCGGGACGCTCTCCCCAGTGAGGGCAGAGGTGTTCACCATGGAAGTGCCCTCCAGCACCACACCGTCCAGAGGGACCCGCTCTCCAGCCTTTACCGTGATAACATCCCCTACAGCCACTTCCTCCGGATCCACCTGGACAAGTTTTCCCTCCCGTTCCACGTTGGCATAATCAGGACGGATGTCCATCAGTTCGGCAATGGATTTTCGGGATCGGCCCACCGCATAATTCTGGAAAAGCTCTCCTACTTGGTAAAACAGCATGACAAACACGGCTTCAGGATATTCCCCTTGGCCAAAAAAGCCGGTGCAAAACGCCCCCACTGTGGCCAGCGCCATCAAAAAATTTTCGTCGAATACCTGGCCGTGGGCAATGTTGCGAACAGCCCGCCACAGCACATCCCAGCCAATGACGAAGTAGGCCGGGAAAAACAGCAGAAAGCGCCATACCCCCTCATAGGGGACCAGCACAGCGGCAATGAGCAGCACCGCACTGACAGCGATCCGAACCAACATGGTCTTTTCTTTTTTAGTCATCACTCTCAAATCCTTCTCTCAAGAATTGCCGCCGAGGCAGCTGACAGCAAAAATTGCAGGTCACTCGGCGACGTGTTCCATCCCTTGGCCGAAAATTGTGCGCACGTGGTCATCTGCCAGGGAGTAAAACACGGTTTTCCCCTTCCGAAGGGACTTTACCAACTTGCTTTTTTTCAGCACCTGTAATTGGTGGGAGATGGCGGACTGGGTCATCCCCAGCAGCTGTGCAATATCACACACGCACATTTCCGACTCGAACAGCACATAGAGGATCTTAACGCGGGTCGAATCGCCAAACACCTTGAAAAGCTCTGCCAGGTCAAACAAGGTTTCTTCAGGGGGCATTGCTTGGTTCACGCGCTCCACGATCTCCTGGTGGGCGAAAATGAACGCCCCTTGGGAATCGGTTTTTGTTTGAGCCATTTCACAACATCCTTTCATATGAGCGATTGTTCATATATAAGATACGCTGTTTTTTTCTGTTTGTCAAGAGGATTCCCTCCACTTTTTAGAAAAAGTTCCCGCCAGGAGACACAAAGAGGGGCCGCTGCAAAACCAGCGGCCCCTTTTCCCATTTTTTCTTACAAAGCGGCATACTGGCTTTCCAGCCACTCCACCGCCTGCTCCAACCCCTCTTCGGAGAGAGGGTACTGGCGCTCTTGTTTTTCATGTGACCGCTCAAAACACAGGTCCTCTGTCCAGGAGTAAGCCAGCAGCAGGGCATTCTCTTTGTCCGGCTTAACTAAATACCGGAGCAGCTTCCCCTGACCCAGGTCTTTGGTCTTTTGGCCCACATAGGTATTGCCCTCATCAAAGTAGTGGAATTTTTGCAGTTCCAATTGGCGTTCCATGGAAAATCATCCTTTCGCAGCAGGTGTGGCAGGTTCAAACGGCTGGCGGAGCACAGTGCTCATCAGCCGTGTACCGGACAGCCGGCCATAGAGATAGTCCCTCCCGGTGGAGGAAGAGCGGTTCAACACGGTTTCCAGCAACAGAAGGAACAGCCCTCCCAAAAACCACAGCGCCACCAGGAACAACATGACCACTTCCGAACCCAAGGGCAGCAAGCGGAACAACGCAGCCACACCCCCATAGGCATAGAAACACGCCACTAATATCCCGTACCGAAGCAGGCAGCGCCACAACAGCACCCGGGAACCGTCCTGATTGACGACGCAGATTTTTGTCAGGCGCTTCCCCAGGCTTTTTCCCTTACAGGCCCACTGAAACAACCCAAAATACAGCAAATACGCCAGGGCGAAGGGAAAAGAAAAGGGAAGCTTGGGCAATATAGCGGACAACACCCCCCACAACAAATCCACAAAGATCAAATCCACAAAAAAGGAGAGGCAGCGCCGGGTAAAGGTGACCCTCTCCCCCTTTTGGTAGGAGCGCTGGTCGATCTTTCCCCGGTCGGGGAGCACACGCATCAGCGGACCCGTGAGAAGGTACCCCAACAATCCGCCCAACGTATTGCAAATCAGGTCGTCCACATCGAACAGGCGATAGGCCCGGGGATAATACCCATACAAGCCTGAAAGCTGGGTCAGCTCAAAAAACAGGCTCACGCCCAAAGAAAGCAACACCGCTTGCCCCAGGCTGCGCCGGAAGTAGTATCGCAAATAGAATCCCAGCGGCCCCAGCAATGCGATGTTGAACACAAACTGCAACGTAAATGTGGAAAACAACGCCGGCAGATAGGTGGAAGGGTCGTTTAGCAGGAAATCTGTTTCCTTGCCCAGATCCCGGAAAAAGCTGAACGGGATGAGCTGCACACTGGGGCCTGTCATCTGGGCCACTGCCTCCCGGCTGGGCAGGGGGAGGATCACCAAAAAGTAGGCGCACAACGCGTAGAGCACAAAGGAATAGCTGAGGAAAAAACGGGCAAAGGTCATGCCCCCATATTTCCGATAGTGATGGATGAGAAAAGGCAGGGCAATCAGCGCGGATGCAACGGGGAAAAACAGCACCGCCTGCCCCACCACACGCAGGTAAAAATCCATTGGGATAAATCTCCTTTAACATGGTTCAGCCGCCGGTTGCGGCCGTTTCACAGGGCGTTCCCGCCCGGGTATACAGATAGGCGCCGCCCCGCTTTCCCTCCCGGCGGATGGCCCCCACCCTTTGCAGGACATTGGCAGCCGAGCTGGCCCTTTTGGAGGGCACCCCCACCGCGCGTCCCAACTCGCGGCTGGTAAACAGGGGCGGCAGGCTTTCGGGGATCAATTTCCCATACTCCCCTGGGGAGCGCACCCACACCTCTTGCAGCAGGGAAACCGGCATCCGCTCGTAGCGGGTAGACCCCCGTTTCTTGTCCCGGCCCCAGCCGTTTAGAAGGCGGTAATCTTCCACTTCCAACAACAGGACGCACAGGGAGAACCCAGGATGGCCCAGGAACTCCCGCAAGCCGTACAGCTCCGGCAGCACCTGCCCCGCAGTGGGCTTTAAAGGGCTTTTCCGGGGCGGCGTCATGTCCCCTTCCGGGGAGATCCACACCACGGTCTTTTTCGCTGGGACAGGGTACACCACGGTGGCCTTCCCCTGGGCGAGGAAATACTCCAGCTTGGGGCAAAGCCGGTACAAGGAGCGGGTCTGCACTTCCACCACGCCGCCGTCCACCAAGGCATCGGCCACAAAGGGCCCCACAGGGACTTCCCTCATGTCCGGGTCCGGCTGGAAATAATACTTCACCGCGCTGTGCAGCGTCTTTTCTCCCAAGGTGCCGATGCCCTGCCGGGTATTCTCCCGGGAGGTGGCCCAGCGGCAAGCCTCTAAAAACCGCTCCTGCTCCATTTAGCCTTCCAGATGGAACAGGCGGGCAAAGTTTTCGTAAAGCATCTTCCGGTTGTCCTCTTCCCCGTAACCCAGGGCAAAGAACCGCTCCAGCTCCTCTTTGGGGTTCCACATGGGGAAATCCGTGCCGAACAGGGTGTGGTCAATGCCAAAATGCTCGATACTCTTCCGGGCCTGTTCCGGGGAAACCGTAAACAGGGAACTGGAAGTGTCGATGTACACATTGGTTCCGGAAAGCTCCCGGCGGGCATCCTCCCACTCGCTGTAGCCTCCCAAGTGGGCGGCAATACAAGTAAATCCCGGGATCTTCTCCACCACGTTCATCAGCCGGCGGGGGGTGGAAAAGTCGGTGCGGCTGTCGCCGGTGTGGAACAGGATGGGCAGCCCCCGGCGGTGGGCCTCCTCATAGACGGGAAGCATCCGCTCGTCGTCAATGCAGAATTTCTGAAAATCCGGGTGGAGCTTAATACCTTTCAGGCCCCGGCTTTGGATGTCATCCATTTCCCCGGCAATGTCTTGGATATCCTGATGCCAAGCGCCCAGGCCGGTAAACTGCGGGTACTTCCGGCATTTTTCCTGGATAAACTGGTTGATGGAGCGCACCTGTTCTACCTTGGTGGCCACAGAGCACACCAGGAACCGGTCGATGCCGGCCTCGGCGCCACGCTGGGCCAGCACATGGGGCAAGCCCACATTCTGCATGGGGATATGGTAAAAATCCCCCACGGAGCCGGTGGCCTTTTCCGCGATCTTTCCCGGATAGATGTGGGCGTGGGCATCCGCTACCGGATAGGCCGCCCCTTGATGAAACACAGACACTTAGGGTTCCTTCCTTTCTTCTTTTTCCCGCTGGCGCTGGGCTTTTGAAAAGCCGCAGCCGCAATAATCCTGGCGGTAGAGCCCGTACTCTTTGGACAGCTCTACCGAACGCTTATAACCATCTTTCTTTTTAAAATCCGAGGGCAGGTGGCGCACCCCGTACTTCCCCCCCAGCTCCTCCCCCAGCTGGTTTAAAAGCTGGGCGTTTTTCAGCGGGGAGATGCTCAGGGTAGTGGTGTAGTAATCAAAGTGGAGGCGGGCGGCTTCCCGGGCGGTATACTCCAACCGCAGCCGGAAACAAGCCTCGCACCGCTTACCGCCTTCCGGCTCCTGCTCCAGCCCCCGTGCCGCCTCCACAAAGGCCTGTCCCTCATACCCGCAGGGCAAAAGCGCCACAGGGTGGACAAAATCCATTTCAGAAACAAGCCGCCGCAATTCCGCCTCCCGCTTCTGGTACTCTTCATAGGGGGCGATATTGGGGTTATAATAGAGAAGCGTAATAGCAAAATGCTGGGACAGGTACTCCAGCACCGCGCTGGAACAAGGCGCACAGCAAGCATGAAGCAGCAGGGACGGCGTTGTCCCCTGCTCCGGGAGGGTTTGCAGCAACCGCTCTAACTCTTTGGAATAATTCCGCGTTGGCCCAGGCATATCCCCACCTCGCAAAGTTAGTTTTTGTCCTTCAAAAGTTTAGCACAGCAACCGTTGGATTGCAAGGGCGGGACTTTTGGTTGAAACAGCCCCCATAAAAAGTTGAATTTTTTCAGATATCGTAATTTAGATAGAAATTCTCCTCCCCAGGGAATTCTGGTTGACCCTCCTGAGTGGATATGGTATCATAAAATTAAAGTACCCTTTGCGGCAAGGCGGAACTATATATGGATTTTTCAATTTTTTTCTCCAACCCCCTTATCAACGCGGGCGTGATCTCCTGGATCAGCGCGCAAGCGATCAAAACATTATTGGACGCGGTGAAACACCGCTCTTTCAACCGGCAACGCTTGGCGGGTGCCGGCGGGATGCCCAGTTCCCATTCGGCGGTGTGCTGCTCGGTGGTACTCACCTCCTATTTCATCTATGGGTTCCAATCCCCCGTTTTCGCCTTGGCGTTCATTGTGGCGCTGATCGTCATGTACGACGCCACCGGCGTGCGGTGGGCAGCCGGCCTCCACGCTAAGGCAATCAACCAGATCGTAGAATACCTGGACAGCGGGGATGTCAACGACCATGAAAAAAACCTCAACGACTTGATCCCCAAGCTCAACGAGTCCCTGGGCCACCGCGTCATCGAAGTCATCTGCGGCGCCGTTCTTGGAATTGTCATCGCCTTTCTGGGCCAGATCATCCGGCAGGGCGGTTTTCGCCTATTTTGACGGGGCAAGAGGGGCCCAGGCGGGTTTCCGCCTGGGCCCCTCTTATTCCCTGTTTCATCTCCGATGAGCCAAGGCAACCAACCATGCCGCCACCACCGCCGCTGCCACATACACCCCCAAAATGATCAAGTACACAGCCCCGCCCCCTTTTATGGGAACATACGCGAGAAATCTTTCCGCTATGCCTGGGATAGTCTTGCGTTTCAAAATATCCCGTGGTATAATATTTAAGTTTCGGACCAGCTTACAAAAAGTGAGGGAATCCCCATGTAACAACCTGCCACCACACAGCTTTCCATTGATGAATCCCATTTGAGAAAGGATGGCTTATTTTGCCTGATTTGAAAAGCGAGATCCAGCGCCGGAGGACTTTTGCCATCATCTCCCACCCGGACGCCGGTAAAACCACTTTGACGGAAAAATTCCTGCTGTACGGCGGTGCCATCACCCTGGCAGGCATGGTAAAGGGCAAACGCAACTCCCGCCACGCTGTGTCCGACTGGATGGAAATTGAAAAGCAAAGAGGCATTTCCGTCACCTCTTCCGTGATGCAGTTCCAGTACGACGGCTACTGCATCAACATCCTGGACACCCCCGGTCACCAGGACTTCTCTGAGGACACCTACCGCACCCTGATGGCAGCGGACTCTGCGGTGATGGTCATTGACGCCTCCAAGGGCGTGGAGGCCCAGACCCGCAAGCTGTTCAAAGTCTGCGTCATGCGGGACATCCCCATTTTCACCTTTATCAACAAGATGGACCGGGATTCCCGCAGCCCCTACGACCTGCTGGACGAGATCGAAAAAGAACTGGGCATTGGCACCTACCCCATGAACTGGCCCATCGGTTCCGGGGTGGACTTCAAAGGCGTGTACGACCGGGAGCGGAAACAGGTGCTCCAATTTGAACCGGACGGGGACAACGCCGGCCGGAAAGAGGCCAAAGAGCGGGACTTCTCCCTGGAAGACCCAGGCTTGAAGGATGCCCTGGGCGAGTACTTGTACGACACCCTGCGGGACGATGTGGAGCTGATCGACGGGGCGGGTTACGACTTCGACCTGGAAAAGGTGCGTCACGGCAAGCTCTCCCCGGTGTTCTTTGGCTCTGCCCTGACCAACTTCGGCGTGGAGCCCTTCCTGGAAAGTTTTTTAAAGCTGACCACCCCACCCCTCCCCCGGACCACCGGCGAGGGCGTGGTGGATCCTTTCAGCCCCAGCTTCTCCGCCTTTGTCTTTAAGATCCAGGCCAACATGAACAAAGCCCACCGGGACCGGATTGCCTTTATCCGCATTTGCAGCGGCAAATTTGAAAAGGGCATGGAAGTGGACCACGTCCAAGGCGGGCGGAAGGTAAAACTTTCCCAGCCCCAGCAGCTGATGGCCCAGAGCCGGGAGATCATCGAAGAAGCCTACGCCGGGGATATCATTGGCGTGTTTGACCCGGGTGTGTTCTCCATTGGCGACACCCTCTGCTCCCCTGGGAAAAAAATCCAGTTTGAAGGCATCCCCACCTTTGCCCCGGAACTGTTCAGCCTGGTGCGTCAAAAGGACACCATGAAGCGCAAACAGTTCGTCAAAGGCGCCACCCAGATCGCCCAGGAAGGCGCTATCCAGATCTTCCAGGAAATTGGCGCCGGCATGGAAGAAATTATTGTGGGCGTGGTGGGCAGCCTCCAATTCGACGTGTTCCAGTACCGGATGGAAAACGAGTACAACGTGGACATCACCATGCAGACGCTGCCCTATTCCTACATCCGGTGGATCGACAACGAGGAGATCGACCTGAAGAAGCTGAACCTGACCTCCGACACCAAGAAGGTCCAGGACATGAAGGGCCGTTACCTGCTGCTGTTCTCCAACCAGTGGAGCATCAACTGGGCGTTAGAGCACAACGAAGGGCTGCAGCTGTCGGAATTCAGCAAAAACTAAAAAATGCTGCCGGGGCCAGTGCTCCGGCAGTTTTTGCAAAGGAGGTTCCCTGCATGGAATTTGTAAAGCGAGAGCCCGTAGACTATGGATGGTCCGGGGACAAGAAGTATCACGCCTGGGACGCCCACGGGAGGGAATACTTCCTGCGGGTGTGCCCCTTGGAAAAAGAAGAGCGGATGCGGAAGGCCCAAGAACTGCAGCAGGGCGCCTGGGAAATGGGGCTGCCCGTCAGCCAGCCCTTGGGGTTTGAGCGCCGGGAAGACGGGGTATACGTTTGGGAGCAGTGGCTTCCGGGGCAGCTGCTGAACGATGCTCTCCCCGCACTGCCCCAGGAAAAGCAGCGCAGCCTGGGGTTGGATGCAGGGAAAATCTTAAAGCAGCTTCACCGCTTCCCCGCGCCGGAAGGTGTAGAAAACTGGGAACAACGTTTTAACCAGAAGATCGACCGGAAAATCCGGCAGTACCGGGAATGCCCGCTGCAATATGAGAACGGGGACGCCTTCATCCAGTATTTAGAAGAGAACCGGCAATACTTGGCGGGACGGCCCCAATGCCGGCAGCACGGGGACTACCACGTGGGAAATATGATGCTGTGGGACGGCAAGCTTACCGTCATTGACTTTGACCGTTTCGACTGGGGTGACCCCTGGGAGGAATTCAACCGGATCGTCTGGTGCGCCCAGGCGGCCCCGGCGTTTGCCTCCGGCATGGTGGACGGCTACTTTGGTGGGGAGCCTCCTCTGGAATTTTGGAAACTGCTGGCCCTGTACATTGCCAGCAACACGTTGAGCAGCCTGCCCTGGTCCATCCCCTATGGGGAGGGAGAGATCACCACCATGCGGAAGCAGGCCGCAGAGGTGCTGGGCTGGTATGACAACATGAAACGCTTTGTGCCCCACTGGTACCAACCTGCAAAAGAGCATTAAAAAAGCCCCGGGATCACCGGGGCTTTTCCTATGTTCCCACACTTACAGCAGGCAAACCGCACAGGATGCGCAAGGCCGCCCAACAGACGGGGGATTCACCCTCATCCGCCGGCACTGCGCGGTTCTAAAAACGTGTTACAGGATGATCTCGCCGTCCACGGTACCAGGCAGGCCAGCCGCGTTGGCTTCGTCGGTATCCACGTGCATAGCCAGGGCATACTTGGGGCTGACGCGGCAAACCACATCGCCAAAGGTCAGGCCACGGCCATTGTAATCCACCTTCACAGACACGACCTGCTTATCCACCACACCAGCCTCTTTGGCTTCATCGGGGTTGAAGTGGATGTGGCGCTTAGCCACGATGACGCCCTTCTCGATGGTGACTTCGCCAGCAGGCCCGCGGAGCACACAGCCGGGGGTGCCTTCCAGGTCGCCGGACTCACGGATAGGGGCGGTAATTCCCAGCTTGCGGGCATCGGTCATGGAGATTTCCACCTGGGTTTCCACACGGGTCGGTCCCAGGATGGACATTTTCATGGCGCCCTTGGGGCCCACCACTTCCACCTTCTCAGCGCAGGCAAACTGGCCAGGCTGGGACAGGTCTTTCTTGTTGGTGAGGGTTGCCCCTTTGCCAAACAGAGCTTCCAAATCCGCCTCGGACACATGGACGTGATGGGCGGAAGTTTCAACCATTACTTTCACGGATAAATCCTCCTTTGAAAAATCGGCAATGTTCAAGTTTATTGTACTACCAGGCGACGGAAAATTCAAGGGAATTTACAACCTTCCCCATCTGTGCTACAATAAAAAAGAAATTGACACCAAGGAGAACGCTATGCTGAACCATTGGAACGAACTGGAAGAAACCTGCCTGGCCTGCCGGAAGTGCGGGCTGTGCGAAACCCGCCGCCACGTTGTATTTGGCGTGGGAAACCCCAGGGCCAAGGTGATGTTTGTGGGGGAAGGCCCCGGCGAAAACGAAGACCTGCAAGGGGAACCCTTTGTGGGCCGGGGCGGCCAGCTGCTGGATAAGATGCTGGCCGCCGTAGACTTGGACCGGAACACCAACGTGTACATCACCAACATCGTCAAGTGCCGGCCTCCCCAAAACCGGGACCCCCTGCCTCAGGAGCAGGAAGCCTGCATCGGCTACCTGCGCAACCAGTTCGCCCTGCTGCGGCCCAAGATCCTGGTGTGCCTGGGGCGGATCGCCGGGCAAAAGCTGATCAAACCGGATCTAAAGATCACCAAGGAGCACGGCATTTTCTTTGACAAGGGCGGCACCCTGATGATGGCCACCCTCCACCCCGCTGCCCTGCTGCGCAACCCCGCCCAAAAGCCGGCTGCGTTTGAAGATTACCTGAAGCTGCGGGAAAAGATCGACGAGCTGGGGTGCGATGTGGCAAAGGCACAGTAACCCCCGGCAGGCGTCACAGACGCATTCACGATAAAAAAGCGGATATTCCCAGAACGGGAACATCCGCTTTTTTTCTGTTTAAAGAGCATCCGAAGCAGCCAGACCTCCACTGTTTCCCAGACAAGGCTGTCACCAAGGGACCTGAACCTCCTCTTCCGGCAAAGCAGCCGAAGCCTCCTTCAGTTTTTTCTTCCGGTACCAGAACTGGTCGGCCACCACCATCAACGCCCCGGCAATGACCACCAGGTAGTAGGTGAAAAAGCGCCAGACCATCACAGCAGCATAGAGGTCGTCGTTGACAAAGTAGTTGCGGAAAAACGAGGAAAACCCGATCTCCTGGGCACCGGAGGCCCCTGGCATAGGCATGAAGGACACCGATACCTGCAGCAAGCTCTGCACCGCCAAAATTTCCAGGTAGTTGACATCGTGATAGCCAAAGGCCCGGAAAATAAAATAGATCACACTCATCTGCGCGATGAACTGCGGGATAGACAGCAACACCCCAGCGATTAAGCTTTTCTGCTTGCCCGCAAAATCGTTGGTGTAGCTGCCAAAATCAGCCTCGAACCGGTCAACGGCGTCCAACAGGCCCTTCCGCTTGCGGAGAAAACGGAACTTCCCCACCAGCCACTTAGCCAGCCGGCACAGGCTGTGAAGCACTGGTTTGTAAAACAGGGCGGAAAAGAACAGGATAGACGCCCCATTGACCGCAAGCCCCACAACGGCAAAGGGGATAATCCTGGGATTTTGGGCGGCGAGGTTGTGATACATCCCTAAAAAGGAGACTAGCGACACCAACACAAACGCACATTGAAAGCACATAAATTTGATGATCAGCACCGCCGTAGAGATCCCCACAGGGATCTTGCTGTCCCGAAGCAGATATGCCGCCTGCATAGGCTGGCCGCCGGTAGCGCTGGGAGTGATATAGGAGTAGTACAGCCCCAACAGGGCATTTTTCAGCCCAGCACCCACACGGATACGGTACCCCTGACTGCGCAGCAGCAACCGGAAGATCTCACCTTCAAAAAGGAAATACACCAAGCTGACCAAGATTGCCAGGGGCAAAAACCCTGGAGTCAAGTTGCCGATGGTTCGGAAAACATCCCCAAACTTCCGGTTGAACACGCCAAACAGCAACACCGCCACAATAGTAGCAGCTATATAGAGCATACTCCAGGGGATTTTCCTCTTCTTTTTCCGGGAGGTGCTCCCCCCTTCCTGAAATTGGTTCTTCTCCAAACGGTCCATAGTGCACCTGCCTCATAGCTTTACTCTTCTCAAATGCGAGAATTCCTTTGCCTCAGGGCCCAGGCTTGCGCAAAACGGACTCTCCTGCCGGCCTGCTTATTGTAACACATCAGGCACTGCCATGCAAATGGAAAGAACTTTACGGTTTCTTACAATTTTCCGTCAGCCACCGCCCTGTCATAGAGGAACTTCAATCCATCCAGCAACAGGGTATCGCTGCAGGTTACTTTCCGGCGGCAGTGGGGCACCACCATCCCGGCAAGCCCTCCTGTGGCGATCACCCGGCAGGGATAGCCCAATTCCTCCTCCATGCGGTCGCAAAGGCCATCCAGCATAGCGGCGGCCCCATACAGCACGCCGGACCGCAGACACTCGGCGGTATCCCTTCCCACTACACGCGACGGCGGGTCTAAACTGACAGAGGAGAGCAGCGCCGCCCGCTGGGTAAGGGCGTCCAGGGAGATTCCCATACCCGGGACAATAGCCCCGCCCACCATGGCGCCCTCCTGATCCAGCGCCACCAAGGTGGTAGCGGTGCCCATATCCACCACTATGCAGGGACAGGCATGGAGGGCCTTAGCCCCCACGCAGCCGGCGATCAGGTCCGGGCCGGTAGTTTCCGGGTGGTCAATGGCAATGGGCAATACGTCCTTGCACGTTTCATAATCGATCACCAAAGGTTTGCAGGAAAAATGCCGCTCCACCACACGGGACAGATACCCGGTGAGTTTAGGCACCACAGAGCTGAGCACTGCGCCGGTGATATCCCCCCGCGCCACGCCGTACAGGTGGAGGATATCCCGGATCTCCAAGGCATATTGATCCTCCATGCGGGCGGTGTCCGTGGCCAAGCGGGAGGAAAACAGCAGCTTTTCCCCGTCAAACACGCCCAAGGTGATATTGGTATTGCCTACATCCAACGCTAACAACATAAATGATCCCTCACAGTTCTGCACCAGGCCCGCGAAACGCCTCGCCGCCCACATCCGTCTTTTCTGCGGTTATTATACCACACCTGCGGTGGGCACAGCGCGCAAGCGGCCTTCGGGCCGCCGGACTGGGCAGGCACTCCCGCCTCGCCGCCCGCGTCCGTCTTTTCTGCGGTTATTATACCACAGTTACTTGGAGAGAAAAAGGGGACACGGGAAAACTTCGTTAAACCGCCGGACAGATAGCAACAACTAATACATTGACATTTCCGGGGGATTATGCTAGTTTATTACAGAAAACTAACTGACGTCTGCCGTCCTGTTTGCGTTGGCGGCAGGACGATTCTTTTGCGAAGAGAGAGGGTGCCTCGCAATGACCTTGCAAGAGGGGAACTCTGGTTCCCAGTATATTGTAGAGCAGCTGGACCTTCCTGTGGACTTGGAGCGCCGTCTGGAAGCCTTGGGGATGACCGAAGGGACCAGGGTTTCGGTTTTGCGGAAAAAGCGCCGGGGCGCCATGATCGTCAAAGTGCGGGGCACACGGTTTGCTGTGGGGCTGGGGATCTCCACCCACATTCGCGTTGCTGCCGCCCAGTGAGAAGGAGGGGATCGTTTTGGCACATGAACTTTCCATTGGATTCGTGGGGAACCCCAACTGTGGGAAAACCACGTTGTTCAACGCCTATACCGGCGCCAACCTGAAAGTGGCCAACTGGCCCGGCGTAACGGTGGAGAAAAAGGAAGGCGTTTTCCAATTTCACGACCACGAGTACAAACTGGTGGACCTGCCCGGCACCTACAGCCTGACCTCCTACACCATGGAGGAACAGGTAACCCGGCAATACATATTGAGCGACGACGTGGATGTGATCATCGATGTGGCAGACGCCTCCGCCCTGGAGCGCAACCTGTATTTGACTTTGCAGCTGATCGAGCTGGGCAAACCAGTGATCCTGGCCCTGAACATGATGGACATTGTCCAGAAGCGGGGC
Source organism: uncultured Oscillospiraceae bacterium (assembly GCA_900548545.1). GTDB lineage: Bacteria > Bacillota > Clostridia > Oscillospirales > Acutalibacteraceae > Acutalibacter. Next base: position 44,487 of record URKX01000011.1, on the reverse strand, counting down.
ATGGAAATCGACCTGCACCGCCTGCCGGAAATGCTGGGCATCCCGGTGATCCCCGTGTCCGCCCGCCGGAAAACCGGCCTGGATATCCTGATGCACGCCGCAGCCCACCACAAGGACAGCAAAAGCACGGAGGCCACCAGCCACCACCATCACCGCGCCTCCCAGACACGCCACCGTCACGACCACCATGGGGAATATGTGATGGTATACTCTGATGAGATCGAGGATAAAATCGACTTGCTGATGGACGCCCTGCGCCAGAAATACCCCGGCCTGGAGAACCTGCGGTGGCACGCCCTGAAGCTGTTGGAGAACGACACAGAGATCACCCGGGACTACCCGGTGGACCTGCCCCAGGTGCTGGACCGCAGCTACGAGCAAGAGATCATCAACCAGAAATATGACTTTATCGATGAAGTCATCGGGGAAGTGTTGGTGAACAAGTCGAAAAAAGAGGCCCTCACCGACAAAGTTGACAGCCTGCTGACCCACCGGGTGCTGGGGCTGCCCATCTTCCTGTGCATCATGGCACTGGTGTTCTTTTTGACCTTCACGGTGGGTGACTGGCTGAAAGGATATTTCCAAGTGGGGCTGGACGCCATTTCCAGTGGGGTAGCCTACGGGCTGGACTTCCTCCACGTGGCGCCTCTCCTCACCTCCCTGATCGTGGACGGCATCATCGCCGGTGTGGGGGGCATCCTGCTGTTTTTGCCCAACATCTTCATTCTGTTCTTGGCCCTGGCCTTTTTGGAAGACAGCGGCTATATGTCCCGGGTGGCCTATGTAATGGACGGCATCATGGGGAAGCTGGGGCTTTCCGGCCGGGCATTCATCCCCATGATCCTGGGCTTTGGCTGCACGGTGCCGGCCATCATGGCCTCCCGTGCCCTGGAAAACAAACGGGACCGGTATAAGACCATGCTTATCACGCCATTTATGTCCTGCAGTGCGCGGCTCCCTATTTACGTGTTGTTTTCAGAGCTGTTCTTCCCCCAAAACGCTTTGCTGGCGGCCTACTCCATGTACCTGCTGGGCATTGTGGTAGCCATCCTCTGCGCCTTCATCCTGCACCTGATCGATAGAAAAAAGGAACGGGAAAACGCCCTGCTGATTGAACTGCCGGAATACAAGGCGCCCAGCGCCCGCACCATTGCCATCTATGTTTGGGAAAAGGTGAAGGACTACCTAACCAAAGCGGGCACAACCATTTTTGTGGCTTCTATCATCATGTGGGTGCTGCTGAACTTCGGCCCTTCCGGCTACTCCCAGGACATTTCCTCCTCTTTTGGCTCCATCATCGGGCGGTTCATCGTGCCCTTCTTCGCCCCTATCGGCCTTGGCTTCTGGCAGATCGTGGTGGCACTCATCGCCGGTATTTCTGCCAAGGAAGTGGTGGTTTCCAGCACAGCGGTACTCTTTGGGGTAGCCAGCATCACCTCTCCGGAGGGGATGGCCTCCCTGATGAGTTCCCTTACCGCCATCGGTTTCGGGCCCCTCAACGCTTACTGCTTGATGGTCTTCTGCCTGCTGTATGTGCCTTGCGCTGCCACCTTGGCCACCATCAAAAAGGAAACGGGCAGCTGGGGCCGTGTGGGCCTATCCGCTGCATTTCAGATTGCCGTAGCCTGGGTGATCACCTTCCTGGTGTATCATATTGGCCTGCTGCTTGTGTGAGGTGTTCCCATGGGCACTGTGATTTCCGCAGTCCTGGCGCTCCTGTTGGTCGGGTCAGTGTTTTTGGCAGTGCGGTCTATCCGCCGCCGGAAAGGCTGCGGGTGCGGCTGCGACCATTGTTCTGGGTGTTCCGCCCGTTCCAAAAAACAAAAAGGATAAACCAAAAGGGGGCTGCTAGCAAAGCAGCTTCTTTTTTGGAGGCCAAACGGGCCCACTGGACAGCAAAAAGAACGCAGAGAGTTTTCCCCTCTCCGCGTTCTTTCTTTTAGGGTTACATATAGCAGAAATACACCGTGGTGCCCAGGATGGAGTCCCGGTAAGAGGTGTACACACCGCTGCCTGTGATGATGGAGTTCTGCCCCACCACGTTGGCAGGACAGATGCTGCCGTTCTCCAGCAGGTACCGGGCATTTTCAATGGTGCGGGCATCGGGGGTCTTATAAATGGAGCCGTCCCATGTGGGGGCATACTGGCCGGGCTGATAGATCACATCATAGATAGTGTCGGGATAATAGGGGCTGGCCACCCGGTTCAACACCACGCTGCCCACCATCTGCTGCACCCAATCGGGGATCCAGGTACAGCCCACTTCCGCATAGATCACCCTGGCAAGCAGGTCCAGTTCCTCTTGGGTGTACTTGGGCTTGCTGGCTTCCTCCATGGCTTGGAGGATCTCCTGAACAGTACCGTATTCCTGGAAATAATTCGTTTCCTCCAGATCCAATTTCAGGTCGCGGATCTTCAAATTCCGCTGCTGCTCATAAATAGCGCCCACTTGCAGCGCATAGGCACTGCCGTCTTCCAATGCCTGCTGGATCGCGGCGGTGTAGTCCATGTTGGGATCATAGCTGGTCACCTGGACGTGTTGGGAAAGCCCCTTGGCGGAAACGTTTCCCGCAAGGGACACGGTACAAGTGATTAACAGGACAGTTGCCAGAAAAAAGCTTACCATTCGTTTCATAGTCGTTACTCCTTATGGGATCAAGTTTTGTTCGATTTCATGTATATGGGACGGGCCTGGGGTTTATGCCGCCTGTCCACGAGTGCCACATGATACCATCCGGAGGGGGGAATGTCAAATTACCCGCAAAAAACGGGCAGGCTGCCCGGAGAAATCTTCGGCGGCCTGCCCAGAGATATCAAATTGTTTTCTAGTTTTTTTAAAGGAAGTTTCCAAGAAAGTTTTTGTGCAACATGACAATTTTTCCGTTTCGTTTGGCAAAATCACGAATTTACCAAATGATACAAAGAAAAATCCATTCTAAATGACAGCCTCTTATTCCAAGGTAAACCACCACGTACAGGCGCAGTAGCTGCTGGAAAAAACGGGGCACACATTGGCAAGAAAACCGGCCGATGGCAGCACGGGCAGCACAACAGCCCCTACCTCAACCGGCCTCATACCCGCTTCACCATCACATAGTCGTCCATGTAGTAACCGGAACCAATATCCGCTTTCACAGACTCCACATTCTCATAGCCGTAATGCTGGTACACCTCATAGGCGTGGGTGTTGTGCTTGTTCACTGTCAAACGGATCTTGGAAAGCCCCTCTTTTTTGGTCTCCTCTTCCACCAGGTCAAACATCCTGCGCACCACGCCCTGATGACGGCAATCAGACAGGATATACACCTTGCTCAGGTACATCTCCTCCTCCCCCTGGTACCAGGGGGCAAACCCTACAAACCCGGCATACTGGCCATTCAATTTTGCCAGGTAGTAGCGGTAGTTCTGATGGGCCATCTGGTCCTTTACAGCGTGGTCCGACTGAAATTTGTCGATCATGTAGTCCGTCTGCCCTGGGGGCAGGATGGGCTCGAAGGTTTCGTGCCACACCTTTTCGGCAATGGCACACAGGGTGTCGATCTGGGACTGGGTTTCCACCCGCTCCCATACAATTTCTTTCACAGCGATCTTCCTTTCTATCCCCTGCCATCGCTCAACGCTCACTGTAATTGCCCAAGAAGGAGAACCGGGGCAGCTCGTCCTGCAGGGCGCAGATCAGGTCCAGGGTCTTGGGATGGTGGATGTTCCCGGTGAAATCCAGGTAGAAATCGTACTCGAAATTCTTGCCGGGCAAGGGCCGGGATTCGATCTTGGTCAGGTTCAGTCCCTCCATGGCAAAGCGTTCCAGCACGCTGGACAGGGAACCTGTTTCGTGGGGCAGTGAGAAACATAGGCTGATCTTCCCCGCGTCCCCCGGCAAGATGGCATCCTTGGAGATGACAATGAACCGGGTGGTGTTCTCCGCCTCATTTTGGATGTTCTCTTGGAGGATCTGTAGGCCGTACTCCCGGGCGGCCTCTTTGGAGCAAATGGCAGCCACGCCGGGAGGGCACTTTTGGGCCACATACTGGGCAGCGGCAGCCGTGTTGGACCACTCTAGGGCTTTTAAGCCATGGGACTTCAAGTACCCGCTGCACTGGGACAGCGCCTGAGGGTGGGATGCTGCGGCGGTGGGCGTGCCGGTGCCTTTCCCGGCAGCCAGGCAGTGTTCCACTTTCACGTCCACTGCGCCCACAATATAAAAGCGGTACCGCAGGATCAAGTCGTAGACAGCTGTCACCGAGCCGGCGGCAGAGTTTTCCACCGGCAGCACGCCGAAGTCGGCAGAGCCGGTGGCCACGTCCTCAAAGACCTGCTGGAACGTGGGCTCAAAGCTGGGGGAAATCTCCCCGAAAAAGCTGCGGGCAGCCTTGTGGGAAAAAGCCCCCACCACCCCTTGGCACACCACCCGGGCGCCCTCTGTGTGGAGGGTGCGGGCAGCGGTGCGCTCCAGTTCTCGGAGAGCGCCGCCGTTTTGCAGGATCTTGTGCTGCTTGGCCCGGCTGATGGCCATGATGGAGCGGTACAGCGCCGCGGCAGCGTCGCCGTCCTCTCCGCCCTGCTCCCGGACTTTGTCCAGGATAGCCTGCTCCCGCTGGGGACTGAACACGGGCATTCCCGCCTCCCCTTTCAGCTGGGCCACCCGCTGGGAGCAGTCCATCCGCCGCAGGAACAGGGGCAGCAGCTGGCCGTCAATTTCGTCGATCTCTTCCCGGAGCTTTCCCAGCCGGGCCTGGTATTCCGATGGTTCCACAGGCGTTCGTTCCTTTCTATCCATAGAGGGTTTACCACCCGCCGTTACAGGGGCAGGTTCACGGGATCACAGCAGGCCGCTTTGGGCCAACAGTTCCAGTACTGCCACACAGGCAGCGGCTTCCACTGCGGCGGCAGCACGGGGCACGATACAGGGGTCGTGGCGGCCATGGATCACCAGCTTGGCATTTTTCCCGGTTTCCAGGTTGACGGTATCCTGCTCCTTAGAAATGGAGGACGTGGGCTTAAAAGCCATCCGGAACACCAAGGGCATCCCGTTGGTGATGCCCCCCAGGATGCCGCCGGCGTTGTTGCTGCGGGTGCGCACCTGGCCGTTTTCATCGTAGTAGAAGGGGTCGTTATTTTGGCTGCCCCGGCGTCGGGAAGCCGCGAACCCGGCGCCAAACTCGATGCCCTTCATAGCAGGGATACCGAAACACAGGGAAGCGATCAGGTTTTCGGCGCCGTCAAACATGGGGTTGCCCGCCCCCACCGGCAAACCGGTGACCACACACTCCACGGTGCCCCCCACGCTGTCGCAGTCCATCCGGGCCGCTTCCACCACTTCGCGCATCTGCTCTTTGGCTTGGGGATCGATAACCGGGAAATACTCCCCGGAAAGCCGGGCCATCAACTGGGGATCTACCGCCACCGGCGAGAAGGGGGTGTCCTCCACCTCCCCGATGGAAGCCACATGGGAGGCCACCAAAATCCCCCGGCGCTGGAGGATCTGCCGGGCCACCGCCCCGGCAAACACCAGGGGCGCTGTCAGCCGGCCGGAAAAGTGGCCTCCGCCCCGGACGTCGTGGTGGTTGCCGTATTTCACATAAGCGGTGTAATCCGCGTGGCCCGGCCGGGGATTGATCCGCAGGCCTTCGTAGTCTTTGGAACGCTGGTTGGTGTTCTCAATGATGGCGCACAGAGGCGCGCCAGTGGTGACGCCCTGGTACAGCCCACACAGTACCCGGGGCGCGTCGGACTCCCTGCGCCGGGTGGCGGTGGGGTCTTGGCCGGGAGCGCGGCGGGCCATCTGGGCCAGGACCTGCTCTAGGTCCACGGCCTCGCCGGCAGGCAGCCCGTCCAGGTTCACCCCAATGGCCTCTGTATGGCTGCCGCCAAAAATGGATAGTTTGATACATTCACCCCAGGTCGAGGACATGGGCGATCCCTCCTAACTTGGTAAAATCTTGGAAAAAGCCTGGGTAAGATTTCCGGATACTTTGGGCGTCGGTGACAACCAGGGGCTCCTGGCACCGGAAAGCCGCCGCGGCCAGGGCCATCACCACCCGGTGGTCGTTCTTGCCCTGGACCAAGCCGCCTTTTACCTGGGGCTGTCCCCAGATCACCATACCGTCCGGGGTGGTTTCCGCTTTGCCCCCCAGGCCGTTGATGGCGTCGCTCATGGCGGCCAGGCGGTCGCTTTCCTTTAGGCGCAGGCGCTGGGCATTGACGATCCGTGTTTCCCCCTGGCTGAAAGCCCCGCACACCACCAAAGCAGGCACCATGTCCGGGATTTGGGAAGCGTCGATTTCAAACCCCGACAGGCCCCCGAAAGGCTCCCCGGCATGAAGATTGCGGGCCACCAGGTTTTCCCCCTGCCAGGAGATATCCAGCCCAAACCGCTGGAACAACTCCACGCAGGCCTTATCCCCCTGCAGGGACTGGGGCTTTAACCCCTGGATCTCCACCGGCGCCCCTGTGGGGGACAGCGCCGCCATGCACAGGAAAAACGCTGCCTGGGACCAATCGCCCTCCACCTGGCTGTTTTTCGGTGTATACCGCTGGCCGCCGGGGATGTGGTATCCCTGGGCCGTTTCTTGGGCGGCCACCCCATACTCTTTTAAGATGGAAAGGGTCAAGTCCACATAGCCCTTGGATTCCAGAGGCGACAGGAGGATGATCTCGCTGTCTTCAGGAAGGAGGGGCAATGCGAACAGAAGCCCAGTGACAAACTGGGAACTCACGTCCCCTGGCAGCCGGTACACCCCGCTCTTTAGTCGTCCGGAGATCTCCAAAGGCAAGCCCCCCTGGGTGCGGAACTCCACCCCATGGGAGGGAAGCAAATCGGCATAGATGCCCAGGGGCCGCTGGGGCAGCCTCCCATGCCCCCAAAACCGTGCGGAAGCCCCTAGCGCCGCGGCAATGGGGATCAAAAACCGCAGGGTGGAACCGGACTCACCGCAGTCGATTACGGCGTTCCGGCTGCCCAAACCGGTGGCATCCAGGGTGAGGGTGGCGGTTTGTTCGTCATATTGGGCCTGAACTCCCAAAGCGGTCACCGCCGCCACAGTGGCTTTGATGTCCTCGCTCATATCCACATGGGAAAGGGTACACTTCCCTCGGGACAGGGCGGCACAGAGCACCTGGCGGTGAGCGGCGCTTTTGCTGGGTGGGATGTGCACTACGCCGCCGGAAAATGTTTGTCCATACACTACTTGAGCCACTGTTCTCCTCCTTTACAGCAAGGGCTTTAACTGTTCCCGGGTGATGGGATAGATCACGCTCTCCCCAATCTGGGACAGCAGGATCATCCGCAGGGTGGCGCCGTCGCTTTTCTTATCCAGAGCGGTGGCCTCTACGATCTCCTCCCAGGTGAAACGGTCCTCGGTGGGCAAGCCATACTGCTTCAGCACCTGGCGCACCCGCTCCCCGGTACCTGTGGGAGTGACGCCCAAGCGCTCCCCCACCTGGCAGGCAAGCACCATGCCGATGCCCACCGCCTCCCCGTGGGACAGCTCCTGGAAATTGTGGAGCTTCTCCAAGGCGTGGCCAAAAGTGTGGCCAAAGTTTAAAGTCATCCGGCGGCCGGTATCCCGCGTATCCTCTTCCACAAAGTGGATCTTGCTTTGGACACACCGGGCCAGCAGGTCCTCCAAATCTTTCAGGGCCTCCCCCTTCTCCAGAGCCTCAAACAAGGGCCCATCGGCAATACACCCGTACTTGATGACCTCCCCCATGCCGTCCCGGAAAAAGTGGTCCGGCAGGGTTTCCAAGGCCGCCGGATCGGTGAAAACGCCTTCGGGCTGGTGGAAGGCCCCCACCAGGTTTTTCCCAAAGGGCAGATCCACGCCGGTCTTGCCTCCCACACTGGCATCCACCTGGGACAGCAGCGTGGTGGGAACCTGGAAAAAGGCAACCCCACGCAGGTAGGTGGCGGCGGCAAAGCCTCCCATGTCCCCGGTGACGCCGCCCCCCAGGGTGACAATAAAATCGGTGCGGGTAAAGTCCTGCTCCCCCAGGGCACGGTACATCTCACACATGGTGGACAGCTGCTTGGAGGCCTCCCCAGCAGGGAACACATAGGTGGAAACCGGGAACCCCGCCTGTTCCAGGGAGGCTTTCACCCGCGCCCCGTACAGGGGAAACACATTGCTGTCGCTGATGAGCATAGCCTTGGAGCCGGGTTTACGGGTGGCTTTCACCGCTTCCCCCACCCGGTCCAGCAGGCCGTTTTCTATGATGACGCTATAGGGACGCGCCGTTTGGACTTCCAGCTTCAAAGTAAAACACCCTTTCTATAAGTAAGAGGGAACGGTTCAGCCCACTTCCCGTTTGATTTGGGCAGCCTGCCTCAGCAGCTGCCGCAGCTGCCCTTCATCCCCCTGGCCCACCGCCTGGCGGAATTTCTCCAAGTTGCCCATCAGCTCATCCAGCTCCTCCAACAAGCACTGGCGGTTGTCCAAAAACAGGCGGCTCCACAATACATCGTTGATATTGGCCACCCGGGAAACGTCCCGGTAGCTGCCTGCTGAGAACCCCTGATGCTGCCTGCACCGGGGACTGAGCACATAAGCGCAGGCCAGCACATGGGGCACCTGAGAGGTGTAGGCGATGTTGCGGTCGTGCTCTTCGGGGGTGACTTTGACCACCCGGCCAAAGCCCATCTGCCGGGCCAGGGTTTCCATGGTGTCCACCGCTTCCGGAGAGGCCTTCCCCGGCACCAGGATATAGGAGGCACCTGTGAAAATACTGGGGTCGCTGGCGGCAAAACCGCTTTGCTCTTTGCCGGCCATGGGATGCCCCGCCACAAACTGGTAGGCTGCACCCTGGGAAAGCTCTTCCATGGCTGCACAGATCTCCCCTTTGATGCCGCAGGCATCGGTGAGGATGCACCCTGGTTTGAGCCGCTTCCCATAGCGGCGGACAAAGCCCAGAATGTCCTCGGGGTAGATGGAAAGGTACACAAGGTCGGCCTTCTCCAAGTCTGACGGGGTGGCTTTGCCGTCGATGGCCCCGCAGGAGCAGGCGTCCAGCAGGGTATCGTCGCTGATGTCCATGCCCAACACCCGGTGAGGCGTATTCAGCTTTAACGCTTTGGCAATGGAGCCTCCAATCAGCCCCAGGCCCACAATGACAATCTCCATAGGGCGCTCCTCACAGGCTGTGGACCAGGTTGGAAACCGCGGTCACCTTCTTAGCTAAAGCGTCAAACTGGTCAGGCGTGATGGACTGGGCGCCATCGCATAGGGCGTGGCTAGGATCATTGTGGACCTCGATAATCAGGCCGTCGGCGCCAATGGCGGCAGCAGCCATGGCCAGGGGCTCAATCAGCCAGTTGATACCTGAGGCGTGGCTGGGATCCACAACCACCGGCAGGTGGGAAAGCTTCTTGATCACCGGCACAGCAGAGATGTCCAAGGTGTTGCGGGTGAAGGTTTCATAGGTGCGGATGCCCCGCTCGCAGAGGATCACCTGTTCGTTGCCCTCAGCCATGATATACTCGGCGCTCATCAGCAGCTCCTCAATGGTGTTGGCCAGGCCGCGCTTGAGCAAAATGGGCTTGCGAAGCCGACCCAGCTGCTTGAGCAGCTCGAAGTTCTGCATATTCCGGGCACCCACCTGGATGATGTCCACGTCTTCAAACAGGGGCAGGTGCTCGATACTCATGATCTCGGTGACAATGGGCAAGCCGGTCTTTTCCTTTGCTTTGGAAAGCAGCTCCAGCCCCTCGCCCTTCATGCCCTGGAAGGAATAGGGGGAGGTGCGGGGCTTGAAGGCGCCGCCCCGGAGGAACTGTGCCCCGGACTCCTTCACCTTCTCAGCTACATAGCAAATCTGCTTCTCGCTTTCCACCGAGCAAGGCCCGGCAATTAGCGCCAAGTGGCCATCGCCTATAGTCTGCCCTCCTGGCAGGGTGATCACCGTGTCGTCCGGGTGGAACTTCCGGTTGGCCTTTTTATAGGGTTCCTGCACCCGTTTGACGCTTTCCACGAAATCCTGGGCGGCAATATACTCCGCGTCGATCACGGTGGTGTCGCCGATGAGGCCCAGCACCGTGCTGTGGGTACCCACCCACGTGTTCACCTGGACGTCGTAAGCGTTTGTCAGCTTTTCAACAAACTCGTTGACTATTTCTTGTTTTTGGTTGGGCTTTAATACAATGATCATAAGAGATCCCCTTCCTTGGATTGACCGCATAAAAAAGGCGGGGCCAAACGGCTCCGCCAACTTTTAGCATGATACCCCCGATGTGCCACAAGCACGCCTGGTTTTCTGGGACTGCCGGGGTGTGCCCCTGCCCTTCCCGCCAAAAGCGCTTACCGCGCCCCAGGAATGCCTACCATGCTATAGAACAAACGCAGCCGTTGTGTTTTCCCACGCAAAGAAAGCCTGGGCCTTAAATCGCAGGCTCAAGCTATAATAATAGCTAAATCGCTTTTCCATGCGGGAAACCATACCGGCCATGTTCCTCCATTTCCTTCGGGATGCTATTATGGTAGCGCAGGCGGGGGAATTTGTCAAGATTTTTTTGCTTCATCCCCAAAAAGCGGTAAAGCAGCGTTTCAAAATTTTTTCCCCATGGGACCCGGGGACGGCTTATTGAAAGTGCTTTGCCACCCGCTTGGCCACCACCACCGCGGGGGCCCCCCCGTCGATGGTCATGTCCGCAGCAGCCTGGTACAGAGGGCAGCGCTTTTCGTACAGCTCGGCGATAACCTTGCGGCGGTCAGGCACTTGCAGCAGCGGGCGGCGCTTGTCGTTTTTCAGACGCTCCTGCAAAGCGGCCACAGGCACATCCAAAAAGAGAATCTTGGCACCGTGCTTATGGAAGGCATCCACATTCCGCTGGGAAAGCACCGTGCCGCCGCCGCAGGCAATGACCATCCCCTGTTGGGAGGCAGCTTCCTCCGCCGCCTGGGTTTCCCGGGCACGGAACCCTTCTTCCCCTTCTTTTTGGAAGATCTCCGTCACGGTCATGCCCGCCTTTTGCTCGATGTAGCGGTCCAGGTCGCAGAACTGGCGGCCCAGCAGCTTGGCGGCCCGCCGCCCCACGCTGGATTTCCCACAGCCCATAAACCCGCACAGCACAATGTTGCCAGTGAACTTTTTCACCTGCCTGGGGTGCTTCTTCACAGAAGGGCGGGCCGGCTGGGCCGCAGCCTGGGAGCGAGCCTCCGCCCGGTTGGCCGGTAGGGGGTTCCGGGGCCTGCGGCGAGGCCGCCGCTTTTTTTCCGCTTTTGGTTTCTCTGCGGGTTCCATGGGGTCAGGCCTCCTCTTTTTTCGCGTTCTCCGGGAAAAGCCGGGAAAGTTCCTCTTGGGCATCTGCACACAGGTCCGCTAAGTCTTGGGGACTAAACTGCCCGCCGTACCAGATCTCATGGGCAGCCACCGCCTGGTAGACCAGCATTTCCATGCCGCCCACCACCACGGCCCCGGCTTGTTTGGCCAAACGGAGCAACTCTGTTTCCCCGGGATTGTACACAGCGTCAAACACAGCACCGCAGCGGGCCACCACTTCCTGGGGCACCGGGCTCACACCAGCATGGGGAAGCATCCCCACGCTGGTGGCATTGAGGGCCAGCTGATACCGGCGCTGCTCCTGCTCCAGTTGGGCATAGGTGACAACGCGGGCTGCAAAGTGGTTGTCGCCCAGATCGGCGGCATACCGGGCAAGATCTTCCACCAGGGCTTGGGCTTTGGGCAGGCTCCCCTCACGGCAGGCAACGGTCAGCTGGGAACCGGCCCGCTGCTGCGCCGCCTCAAAGGCGATAGCCCGGGCGGCGCCGCCATTGCCCAGCAACAGCACCTCCCCGGAAAGGGGCACCCCATGGTTTTCCAAGGCTTTGCGGCAGCCGGGACCGTCGGTGGTGTAGCCGGTCAGTTTGCCGTCCTTTACCTGGACGGTATTCACCGAGCCAAACCGCCTGGCTTTTTCCTCCACCTCATCCAAAAAGGGCAGGATGGCGCTTTTGTGGGGCAGGGTGACGTTGAAGCAGTCCAGCTGGCGCAGGACAGGCAGAGCCGCAGCCAGGTCCGGGACATCCAACACCTGGTAGGCAAAGGGGATACCCCCCAGTTCAAACAAGCGGCGATGGATAAAGGGCGACATGGTATGCCCGATGGGATGGCCGATCACCGCAGCGTTCTGTACCTGCATAAAACCATTCCTTTCTCAGGAACCTGTAAAATATTTTCAATTCATAGTTGACAAAGCGAAACAGAGAAAATACAATGTACTTGACGGATACACCAGCAGGCGCAACCGCCAGCCTTTGGATTGTATCACACAATGGCGGGGTTTGTCCATATCTTAAGTAAACCCGTGGCCCCAAACATTCCCGTACATTACATTTTAGGAGGAACTAAAAAATGGTGTTTGAAAAAGTCAAGGCGATTCTTAGCGAGCAGTTCGATGTTGAGGAGGATTCCATCACGGCTGAAACCACGCTTGCGGACGACCTGGGCGCGGATTCCCTGGACGTTGTGGACCTGCTGATGTCCATTGAGGATGAGTTCGAGGTGGAGATCCCCGACGAGGAAGTGGAGAACATCAAAACCGTGGGCGCGTTGGTGGAGTACATCGAGGGCCACTCCAAGGTGTAAAAAACGGTTTTCGCAATTTTGCGGCAGATGCCCGGGCAGCCAGCCCGGGCTTTTTTTCTGCCTGTGGGAAAAACGGTTTTTCTTGCAAAAAGCCCGCGTCCCATATATAATGGACGGAGAATCGAAATTTGCCCGAAAGGACTTGTTTGTTATGGCACAGCAAAAAAAGATGGTGGAGAACATCACCTCCATGGATGAGGATTTCTCCCAGTGGTACACCGACGTGGTGAAAAAGGCCGAGCTGATGGACTATTCCAGCGTGAAAGGCTGCATGGTCATCGAGCCTTACGGCTACGCCATTTGGGAAAACATCCAGCACGACTTGGACGCCCGGTTTAAAAAGGTGGGGGTCCAGAACGTATATATGCCCCTGCTCATCCCCGAGAGCCTGCTCCAAAAGGAGAAGGACCATATCGAGGGGTTTGCCCCCGAGTGCGCTGTAGTCACCGAAGGCGGCGGCGAAAAACTCTCCGAGCGGCTGTTTATCCGCCCCACCAGCGAAACCCTGTTTTGTGAGCATTACCAGAAAGTGATCCACTCTTACCGGGACCTGCCCAAGCTCTACAACCAGTGGTGCTCTGTGCTGCGTTGGGAAAAGACCACCCGGCCTTTCCTGCGCTCTTCGGAATTCCTGTGGCAAGAAGGCCACACCATGCACGAAACCGCGGAGGAAGCCCGGGACTTCACCCTGACCATGCTCAAGGTTTACGAGGACTTCTACCGGGACACCCTGGCCATCCCGGCTGTGGTGGGCCAGAAGACGGAAAAGGAAAAGTTTGCCGGCGCGGAAGAAACTTACACCATCGAGCCCATGATGCACAACGGCGTGGCACTCCAAGGCGGCACCAGCCATTTCTTTGGGGACCACTTTGCCAAGCTGTTTGACATCGCCTTCACCGGCCGGGACAACAAGCCGCAGGCGCCCTTCCAGACCTCCTGGGGCGTTTCCACCCGGATGATCGGCGCGGTCATCATGGTCCATGGCGACAACAACGGTCTGGTGCTGCCTCCCAAGATCGCCCCCATCCAAGTGGTGATCGTCCCTGTGGCCATGCACAAACCCGGCGTGCTGGAAAAGGCCCAGGAGCTGTGCGCCCGCCTGTCGGAAAAATACCGGGTGAAGCTGGACGACAGCGACAACTCCCCCGGCTGGAAGTACGCCCAGTACGAGATGCAGGGCGTGCCCCTGCGGCTGGAGATCGGGCCCAAGGACATTGAACAGAACCAGTGCGTCCTGGTGCGCCGGGACAACCGGGAGAAGCAGTTCCTCTCCCTGGACAACCTGGAGGAAGCTGTGGAGAGCTCCCTCTCCGCCCTTCACGGCGCCATGTACCAGCGGGCATTGGAGAACCTTCAGCAAAAGACCTTTACCGCCACCACCTACGAGGAGTTCCTGGACATTGCAGAGAACCATCCCGGCTTCATCAAGGCCATGTGGTGTGGCGACAGCGCCTGCGAGGACAAGATCAAGGAGGAAACCGGCGGCGTGAAATCCCGGTGCATCCCCTTTGAGGAGGAACATCTCTCGGATGTGTGCGTATGCTGCGGGAAGCCTGCCAAGCACATGGTCTATTGGGGTAAGCAGTACTGATTCCCTCGTCCTTGATCGAGGGCTTTTAAGAAATATTTTCAGAATCTTTTCTAAAAACTTTGAATGCAAATCTCTTTACTTTTGAAAAAATTTGTACTAAAATGAGTTTGTACAAACACGTTTTTGAACGTGTATGGAAAACAATTAGGAGGAGATCCCAATGGCAAAATTAAAGATCGGCTTTATTGGCTGCGGCGGTATCGCCAACGGCAAACATTTTCCCGGTATGGCTCAGCAGAAAGAATATGTAGACATGGTCGCGTTCTGTGACCTGATCCCTGAGCGCGCCGAGAAAGCCGCTAAGGAATACGGTACCCCTGACGCCAAGGTTTACACCGACTATCACGAACTGCTGGCTGACCCCACCATCGACGCCGTGCATGTGCTGACCCCCAACGTGGCTCACTGCGAGATCACTGTGGCTGCTCTGGAAGCCGGCAAGCACGTCTTGTGCGAGAAGCCCATGGCCGCTACCCCCGCTGACGCCCAGAAAATGCTGGACGCCCGCGACCGCACCGGCAAGATGCTGACCATCGGCTATCAGTACCGTCATTTCCCCGTGAACCAGGTTGCTAAGAAGGTCGTGGACGACGGCTGGCTGGGTGACATCTATTACGCTGAGGCCACCTATCTGCGCCGTCGCGGCGTGCCCACTTGGGGTGTGTTCACCGACAAATCCAAGCAGGGCGGCGGCCCCCTGATCGACATCGGCACCCATGCTTTGGATCTGACCCTGTTCATGATGAACAACTACGACGTGGACTACGTTGTGGGTACTTCCTTTGAAAAGCTGGGCCAGTTGCTGGATCCCGAGCATCAGGGCCAGATCAATTCCCGCGGCGAGCAGGACAACTGGAACAACAAAACCTACGACGTGGAAGATTCCGCGATCGGCCACATCAAGATGAAGAACGGCGCTGTGATCAACCTGCGCGCTTCTTGGGCCATGAATATGCTGCCTGAATCCGGCTGCAACGACAAGGCCCATGTGATGCTGGCTGGTACCAAGGGCGGTTTGGACACTCTGGATGACCAGGTCCGCCTGAACCACATCGTGGCTGGCCAGCCCGCTGTGACCATGGTAGGCAACAAGGTTGCCTCTTACATCCCCGGCTTCAGCCAGGGCCCTGCTCCCGTTTCCAAGGAGCATGAGATTTGGGTGAAAGCCCTCCGCGGCGAAGGCGAGCTGTTCGTCACCGCCGACCAGGCTTTTGTTGTCACCAAGATCCTGGACGCCATCTACCAGTCCTCTAAGACTGGCAAGCCTGTTTACTTCTAAGGGGCAGCAGGTTTGAAACGACTTCTGAAATAAGGGTGTGTTTCCCATGAACAACGTCAACTTGCAGATTTACTCCTTTGGCTTTGACACGGGGCTGTCTTTTTTGGACAAGCTGCGCAAGGCTGGGGAACTTGGGTTTTCTGGGGTAGAACTGATTCGGGATTACGACGGCGTCCCTGCCGGGGATGTGGTCAAGGTTCTGGAAGAAACCGGCATCAAAGCCGTTTCCGCCCATGTAAGCTTGGAGTTCATCGAGCAGGACTTGCCCTATCTCGCCCAGCTTGGCGTAAAATATGTAGCCTGCCCCAACGCCCCCTTCAATACGGCGCAGGAAGCCAAGGAAGTCGCTGAAGAGCTGAACCGCCTTGGAAAGCTCGCCAAGGAATACGGCATCACCATTGGCTACCACAACCACACCAACGAGTTCTATGTGGACGAGGGCAAGTACCTTCTGGACTGGGTGATTGAAAACACCGATCCCGAAACGGTAGCTTTTGAAATCGACTGCGGATGGGCTTCCGCTGCTGGCGTAGTCCCTCAGGAATACATTCAAAAGCACGCAGGCCGTATCGCAGCAATCCACATCAAGGAGAACAACGCCGTGATTGGAGTGGAAAAGCCCCGCTCCCGCCACGCCGCTGTGGAACGTCCCGAGTTTGAGTTGGATGAAAATGGCAAGCCCATTATCCCACCGGAATTCCTGAAAATGCTGGAAGAACGCAACAAACTCAACGTACCCCAGGGCACCGGAATTGTGGACTGGAAAGCTGTAAAGGCTGCCGCTGACGCCCAGCGGGACAACGTCCTGTATGTGGTGGAACGGGAAGCCAGCTACGGCGGCAAGGACCGTATCGCTTGCCTGGCAGAAGACATTGCCTGGCTGAAAGAAAACTTATAACTTGCAGTTAAAAAGGCCCTCCGTGCATTCACGGAGGGCTTTTTTTGTCCGTTTATTCCACTGGGACAACCGGGGCTTGTTCTTGCGGATTGGGCAGTTCCCAAAAACACTCTGGAAGCTGGGTATCCGGGAAAGGAACTTCCGGTTTGGGAAGGGTCCCCTCATAACTTGAATCCGGCTCCGGCACCGTGAAGACCAGGGCAGCATCTCTCCCCTGGTCCCGGGGAACTTCCGGTTCTGGCGATGCAGTGGGCACCAGGCAGATCCCCATACAGAAGGGCAAAAGGGCCATCATCCCACACAGCAGCGCCGCTTTTTTCCACCAAACCTTCTTTTTCATGACACCGCCTCCTATTTCACAGCGTGACTCTCTAAAATTAGTATAACACGCCGCCGCGGGGATTGGTTTTCCTGTAGAACAAAGAAAAAAACCCTGGACCAGATTTCTGAGAAAAGCCGGGCTACACGTTCCCTTCCGGGCTGTCGAACATCAATTCCTTCACAGAAGTGGCAAGACCTGCCAGGCTCTGGATGTTGGACGGAATGATGATCTTGGTGGCCTTCCCATCAGCAGCCTTTTCAAAAGCTTCCAGGCTCTTGATGGCGATAACACCCTCAGAGGGATTGGCCTCGTTCATCAGCTTGATGGCGTCGGCCACAGCCCGCTGCACCGATAGGATGGCTTCCGCCTCACCTTGGGCCTCCCGGATCTTGGTTTCTTTGATCGCCTCGGCACGGAGCACCGCGGACTCCTTCTGGCCCTCGGCAATGAGGATGGCACTGCGCTTTTCGCCCTCGGCATCCAGGATTTTTGCCCGGCGCTCCCGCTCGGCCTTCATCTGCTTCTCCATGGAATCCTGGATTTCCGTAGGCGGGATGATATTTTTCAGTTCCACCCGGTTCACCTTGATCCCCCAGGCGTCGGTAGCCTCGTCCAGGATCACCCGGATTTTGGAGTTGATCACATCCCGGGACGTAAGGGTGTGATCCAACTCCATCTCGCCAATAATGTTCCGCAACGTGGTGGCGGTCAAGTTTTCAATGGCAGAAATAGGGTTTTCCACACCATAGGCATAGAGCTTGGGATCTGTGATCTGGAAATACACCACCGTGTCAATCTGCATGGTGACATTATCTTTGGTAATCACCGGCTGGGGCGGGAAATCGACGACCTGTTCTTTCAGGCTGACTTTTTTAGCAACGCGGTCCAGGAAGGGGATCTTCACATGAAGCCCCGTCCCCCAGGACGCATGGAACGCTCCCAAGCGCTCCACCACAAACGAGTGGGCTTGGGGTACAATCTTGATATTGGCAATGATCACCGCCAGGACGAACACCAGCAGCACGATCACAACCACTGTGGTACCATAGAACTCAGTTTGCATTGTTTACCTCCTCCTTTTCCTCCGACCCAGGGGGCACCGGGGTGACCAGCAGCGTTACCCCCACGATTTGCTCAATCCGCACCTTAACCCCGGCGTCGATCTTCCCATCAACTTCGCTGGAACGGGCAGACCAGCTGTTCCCCATCACCACGACCCGGCCAGTCCCCACGATATTGTCGATATCTTGGATGACGATCCCGGTGGCTCCTACCACACGGTCCGCGTTGGTGCGCTCCCGGTGGAAAGCTAAAAGCTTTCTGGCCAAAGGCCTGGTAAAGGCAAGGGACACAAAAGAAACCACAACAAACAGCAGGATCTGTGCCCACAAAGGCGCGCCAAACAAACTGAGGACCAGCGCCACAAGGCCAGCCGGCACAAACCAAATCGACACCAAAGCCGGCACGATGGCCTCCACCACAGCCGCCAGGATCGCAATGCCCAGCCACACAAAATCCATGATTTCCATTGTGATTCCCCTTTCCCAACTTCCCTCAAAAAGCGGGAGAAGCTTTGGTTTTACTATACACGATTTTCCCATCAAAAGCAAGCGGAACCCGTATAAATGCCCAATTTTTCCAGGAGGCTTCTTAAAACACTAGGTGGCATCCCGCAGACGCAGCAAGGTGAGATTAACCTCCCCATTGGAGGCATCTGCACCAGAATAGGTTAAAAAGAACGTGGTAGGCCCGGCGGCTTGGATAATGAAATGGGCCGATCCCACCGCACTGGAGCCGTTGGCTGTGGTGGCAAAATAAACACCGTTTTCCAAGTGGGCGGCGCCACCCCAGCTGGGCGTGACTTGGATATATCCGGGCTGGTTTAGCGTGACGGATATTTTGTAGGAAACCAGGTAATTGCCTGCCGCTAGGGAAATTGCCCTAGTATTGCTCTGGACAATGTTCCCCTGGGGATCCGTATATTGGGAAAAAACGGGGATCTGCTCCCCAGACGTCAGCTGCGCTTGGAAATTGTAATAAGAGGCTGCGCTGTCTGTGGGGACCGTCCCCGTGGCTCCCGTTGCCCCCGTGGGGCCTGGCTCCCCTTGAGGGCCGGTGGCTCCCGTCGCCCCAGCAGGGCCTGGCTCCCCTTGAGGGCCCGTGGCTCCTGTCGTCCCAGCAGGACCTGGCTCCCCTTGAGGGCCGGTGGCTCCCCTTGCCCCCGTGGGGCCTGGTTCCCCTTGAGGGCCGGTGGCTCCTGTCACCCCAGCAGGGCCTGGCTCCCCTTGAGGGCCCGTGGCTCCTGTCGCCCCAGCAGGGCCTGGTTCCCCTTGAGGGCCGGGAACCCCCCCTGTTGGGCAAGGGAAACAACAGGGCCGGCCATAATAGTAGATGTGATCCATACACTCTCCCCCTCTTCCATTGATAGCATTCCACAGTACAATGTATGCGCGGCAAATGGGAAACGGGACAAAAAAGCCCCCGGCCCTATGCCGGAGGCTTTTGTTCCTCTCTTACAATCCAATTATTCGACATCTGCCCCCAAAGTCCCCTGGCTGGAAGCGGTGAGGTAGGCATTGATAAAACCATCTAAATCGCCATCCATCACACCATTGACATTGCCGGTTTCAAAGCCGGTGCGGTGGTCTTTTACCATGGTATAGGGCATGAACACGTAGGAGCGGATCTGGCTGCCCCAGGTGATCTCCTTCTGTTCGCCTTTGATATCGGAAATCTTCTCCAAATTTTCCCGCTCTTTGATCTCCACCAGTTTGGCCACCAGCATTTTCATGGCCACTTCCCGGTTTTGGTACTGACTGCGCTCCACCTGGCAGGAAACCACAATGCCGGTGGGGATATGAATCAGCCGCACAGCGGAGGAGGTCTTATTCACCTTCTGGCCGCCGGCGCCGCTGGCCCGGTACACCTCCATTTTAATGTCCTCCGGGGGGATCTCCACACTGTTATCCAACTCCATCTCGGGCATCACTTCCAGGGAAGCAAAAGAGGTCTGTCGCCGGCCCGCCGCGTCAAAGGGGGAAACCCGCACCAGCCGGTGGACACCCGCCTCGCTCTTCAGGTAACCGTAGGCGTTTTCGCCCTCCACCATAATGGAAGCGCTTTTCAAGCCAGCCTCATCCCCGTCCAGATAGTCCAGGGTTTCCACCTTGTAGCCGTGGCGCTCCGCCCAGCGGTTATACATCCGGAACAGCATTTCCGCCCAGTCCTGGGCCTCGGTGCCGCCGGACCCCGCGTGGAAGGTTAGGATGGCATTGTTTTTGTCATATTCCCCGGTGAGCAGGGTGGCAAGCCTCATGGAAGCAATTTCATTTTTGATGGACTCAATCTCCGCTTTGGCCTCGTCCACCAAAGAGAGGTCTTCGGCCTCGTCGCCCATTTCGATCAAGGCCATGCAGTCTCCCGCACGGCTCTGCAGCCGCTGGTAGGATTCATCCTTATCTTTTAAGGCCGCCATGCGCTGAGTGATCTTTTGCGCCTGCTCCATGTTGTCCCAGAAGCCCGGCTCGGCGGACTTATGCTCCAGCATTTCCACCTCTTCCCGAAGCTTTTCCAGGCCCAGGGCCTCGCCCAGGGCTTCCAGGGCTTCTTCCTGTTCTTCCAGCTCCCGTTTCAACTCTTCAAATTGCAGCATAGTTTCATGGACAACCTTTCCAAAAATCGTTTTCTCCTGCTATTATACTGGAAACTGGGGAAAAAAGCAAACCATATCTTTCAGAATTTGACGTCCCTCCCCGGGCTGAAAGCTGCAATAATTATTAACAGACTGAAAATTAAACGGGATTTCGTTGCGCTTTGGTGAAGAATCGTGTAAAATAATCATAATCACAAATATTCATTTTATTCTATGTGAAAAGGAAAGGACCGCTCATGCTGGATTATACTGGAATCAAGTGCCCTGTGTGCGGGGTGCCCTTCCGCCAGGGCGACGACATTGTTGTCTGCCCGGAGTGCGGGGCGCCGTACCACCGGGCTTGTTATCAGGAAAAAGGCAAGTGCATTTTCGAAGACCTCCACAAGGAAGGGAAAGCCTGGGAACCCCCCGCCCCGCCGGAAGCCCCCGACCCCCGTACGGAGATCAAGGACCAAGAGTGCCCTGTGTGCGGCACTTTAAACGCCCACAGCGCCCTCTTTTGCAACCGCTGCGGCGCATCCCTCACCGGGGAACCTCAGCAATACACCAACTCCAATACCGGAAAAGGCCAAGAAACCTCCCCTTATGGGCAGGTACCTCCTCCCCGCCCCGGTTCCTTCGGGGGCTATTCCGCGCCTAGGGCCGGCTTTGGCAGCGCAGTGCCCCCCTTTTCTTACGACCCCATGGGCGGCGTTTCCCCGGCGGAGATGTTGGACACCGGCGTCACTTTTGGGGATGCCTCCAAGTTGGTGAAGCAGAACACCGCTTATTATATGCCGGTGTTCCGCTATATGAAGCAAACGGGAAAAAACAAGTTTAATTTCACCGCTTTTTTGCTCTCTGGGCCTTGGATGCTCTACCGCAAACAGTACAAGTACGGCACTATCGTCACCGTGATTATGTTTGCGCTGTTCATCGGGTTACAAGCCGCGCTGTATTTGGTGGCGGCCCCCCTTCAGCTGCAGCTGATGGAACAGGTGGGCATTGACGTCACCCAAACCTTGTACCCCACTTATGAGCAACAGCTGGCCATGAGCCAGATCTTGATGCAAAACCCCTGGCAAATGTTCTGTATGTTCCTGCCGGGCATCATCCTGCTGTGTATGCTGGCGGTGATGATCGTTGTGGGCATCCGGGGGAATAAAATGTATATGCGCCACTGCATCCGCACCGCCCGCAAAGTGAAAGCCGCCGGCAACGACGGCGACCCCAACATGACTTTGGATGCCAAGGGCGGCGTCAATGCTCCCATTGCCATCTGCCTGTTTGTGTGCTATATCTTGATAGTCAATCTTCCCATGTGGCTATAAGGGAAGTTTAAGTTT
The DNA here is from genome assembly GCA_900548545.1 of uncultured Oscillospiraceae bacterium. Lineage (GTDB taxonomy): Bacteria > Bacillota > Clostridia > Oscillospirales > Acutalibacteraceae > Acutalibacter. The sequence continues at coordinate 22,844 of URKX01000011.1, read as the reverse complement.
TGAAAAGGAGAAAAAGCCATGAAAAAAGTGCGTAAAGCGGTGATCCCTGCGGCGGGCCTAGGCACCCGGGTGCTCCCCGCCACAAAGGTGATGCCCAAGGAGATGCTCCCCATTGTGGACAAGCCAGCCATCCAGTATATTGTAGAAGAGGCGGCTGCTTCCGGGATTGAGGACATCCTCATCATCACCAACCGGGGCAAAGGGCTTTTGGAAGACCACTTTGACCGTGCCCCCGAGTTGGAATGCCGCCTTGCCGCCGACCCCAACAAGGCGGCCATCTTAGACGAGGTAGTTCACATCTCCCAACTGGCCAACATCTTTTACGTCCGGCAAAAGGAAACCAAGGGCCTGGGCCACGCCATCGGCTGCGCCCGGGAATTTGTAGGGGACGAGCCCTTTGCCGTACTCTACGGCGACGACGTCATCCTAGGGAAAGACCCTGCCTGCGGCCAGCTGATCCGTGCCTACGAACAGTTTGGCAACGGCGTGGTGGGTGTAAAAGAAGTGGCCCGGGAGGCCATTTCCAAGTACTCCTCCCTGAAGGTGGAGCATCTGCAAGACAATTACTACCGCTGCACCGACATGATCGAAAAGCCCAAGCCCGGGGAAGAGCTGTCCCTGTACTCCATTTTGGGGCGGTGCGTCCTGCCCCCGGAGATCTTTGACATCCTGGACAAGACCCCTCCTGGAGCGGGCGGGGAGATCCAGCTCACCGACGCAATGCGCACACTGGCCCGCCGGGATGGCATGACCGCCGTGGACTTCACCGGCACCCGGTACGATATGGGCAACAAGCTGGGCATTATGCAGGCCAGCGTGGAAGTGGCCCTGAACCATCCGGAGATCGGGAAAGAGTTCCGGGCATATTTGAAAGGGCTTTGCAAGACGCTGTAAATGGAAAAAGGGGCTGGCGGGAACACCCACTGGCCCTTTTTCATTGACTCGTTGAGAGGAGGATGCTTCATGGAGTTATGGGACTTGTACGACGAACAGCGGCGGCTGGTGGGAACCGACCACCTGCGTGGCCAGGAACTTCCAGACAACTGCTTTCACCTGGTGGTCCATGTGTGGATCAAAAACAGCCAAGGCCAGTACTTGCTCTCCCAACGGGCTGCCGACCGGCCCACCTATCCCCTGTTGTGGGAATGCGTGGGAGGTTCTGTCCTAAAGGGGGAAAACAGCTTGCAGGGCGCCCTACGGGAAGTCAAAGAGGAAGTGGGCTTGGAGCTGGAGGGGAGCACGGGGGAAGTTATCTTCACTAAAACCCGCAAAGTGGTGGACCAAGTAAAATGCAACGACATTATGGACGTATGGCTGTTCCCCTACGACGGGGAAGTGGACCTGGAACAGGCCACCACCCGGGAAGTGGCCCAGACCCGTTGGGCGACCAGGCAGGAAATCGAGCTGCTTTGGGGACAAAGGCTTTTTGTCCCCACACTGGATTATTTCTTTACAATGTGACCTGTGTTTTCTTAAGTAAGTACAACTTGCTGAAAAGTTTGAAGGGGTGTTATCGTGAACGATATTTATTTTCCCAGCTGCAATTTTACAAAAGCCAGCCCGGAAGCCGCCAAGCGGCTGCGGGAATATCTGAAGGAGAAAATGCCGGTGGCCGGGTGCTGCCGCTTTGACAAAACGGCTTGGCCCGAAGGGTCGACTGCGTTGTATTTCTGCCAGGCCTGCCGGGAAACGCTGGAAGCAAAACCGGACAACCGCCTAAGGCTGGAAAACCTGTTCGTCTGGCTTGCCAGGCAAGAGGATTTCACTTGGCCGGATTACAGCCAGCTTACGGTTAACGTGCAGGACTGCTGGCGGGACCGCCAGCACCCGGAAATTTTCCAAGCTGTCCGGGATTGCCTGGCCAAAATGGGAGTGCGGGTCATTGAGATGGAGGAAAACCGGGAGCGCTCGGTGTTTTGCGGGAACCTGCACATGGAGCCGAAAAAACCGGAAAACCTGGCCCTGTTAAAGCAATTCCCCGTCCCCTTGTACGAAATGCCCATCGAGGCACAGAAACAACTGATGAGGGAACAGACGGCCAAATATACCACCCCCCTGACCGTGGCTTATTGCAACCGCTGCACCGCCGGGATCCTGCTGGGCGGGGGGAACGGCGTGCATCTGATGGAACTTTGCATGGGGACCTTCCGTAATTGAGACAGATCGCCTTTCGCGCCAGAGCCTTTACCTGTTGAGAAAACCCTTGACTTTTCCGGCAGGTATGCTATAATAATTTCTGTTTGATTTTCGTTAGTCCCTAACGATTTTTCATCCTTGCTCCGGGACAAACCAAAACTGCCCGGGGCCAAAAGACCAAAAGGAGGTGCAATACAAATGGCAGAAGGAAAGAACCTGTACGAGACCGTCATCGTCACTTCCGCGAAACTGGGGGAAGAGGGCAGCGCGGAGCTCGTAAACAAGTTCAAGGCTCTCATCGCAGAGCACGGTACTGTTGAAAGTGTTGACGATTGGGGGAAGCGCCGCTTCGCCTATCCCATCGCAAAGCAGACCGAGGGTTACTACACCCTGATCAACTTCGAGAGCAGTCCCGAGTTTACCGCCGAGCTGGACCGCCGGTACCAGATCACCGATGGCATCCTGCGTACCATCATCATCAAGCGGGATCCCCGTCATGTGGCTTCTATCAAGGCCCAGAAAGCCCAGAAGGCTGAAGAGAAAAACATCGATGTGGAAGCAATTGCCGCGGAAGCTGTTGAGGCTGCCGCCGCTGAGTCCGCAGAGTGATTGAACGAAAGCGAGTGTTTCTATGCTGAATGTTGCGGTAATCATGGGAAGGCTTACCGCCGACCCCGAACTTAGACACACCCAAAACGGCGTGGCGGTAACTTCCTTCACTTTAGCCGTGGATCGCGGTTATGTGAAACAGGGCCAGGAACGCCAGACCGATTGGATCGATGTGGTGGCTTGGCGCCAAACAGCGGAATTTGTTTGCAAATACTTTACCAAAGGCCAGATGATGGCTGTCAACGGTTCTTTGCAGACCCGCACCTGGGAAGACAAGAACGGCGCGAAACACAAGTCCACGGAGCTTGTGGCCGACGGTGTGAACTTTACCGGCTCGAAACGGGAAAGCGGCGCCAGCGGGGAGTATGACCAGGGTTACTCTGGCTCTTCCTACAGCCGTTCCAGCGCGCCCGCGCAGCCCGCGGCTTTCAGCGAGCCTGCTCCCGCCTATTCCAGCGGCAGCAGCGAAGATTTTGAAGAGATTTTGGGCGACGACGACCTCCCCTTCTAAAGCGGGACGTCACCCTCTTCACCGAATTACTGTAAAGGAGGCTTTTTGGCATGGCAGATAGACCCGAAAGAGAAATCCGCCGCGGCGGTCGCAAGGGACGCAAAAAGGTGTGCAGCTTCTGCGTGGACAGAGCTGAGTTCATCGATTACAAGGACGTGGCCAAGCTGCGCCGTTTCATCTCCGAGAGAGGCAAGATCCTCCCCCGCCGTGTGACCGGCACCTGCGCTTACCATCAGCGCGCCCTGACTGTGGCTATCAAGCGCGCCCGTCATCTGGCGCTGCTGCCCTACACTTCTGACTGATTTTTAGCAAAGCAAGAGGCTTTCCACCTGGTGGGAAGTCTCTTTTCTTTTTTGCCGCGCCAGCAGAAAGACCCTCCCCCTGCCCCGCAGCGGCCCGTTTTGAAAGGAGCCCCTATGAAGTATTTTGACACACATATCCACTTTTTCCCGGACAAGCTGGCAGGGAAAGCCCTGCCCAAGCTGCGGGAAATCAGCAAATGCGAAACCTACAGCGACGGCACCCGGGCCGGTACAGTGAAAAACCTGGAAGCTTGGGGTTGCGCCGGGGGCATGGCACTGCACATCGCCACCAATGCACACCAGCAGACTTCTGTGAACGATTTCGCTCAGGAATCCCAGGGAGGCAACATCTATTGCTTTGGCAGCGTCTTCCCCTTTGCGGAAAACGCCATGGAGGAACTGCACCGGGTAAAGGAAATGGGGCTCTATGGCATCAAGTTCCATCCGGACTACCAGGAGTTCTTTATCGACGACCCGGCTGCCCTTTCCCTGTACGCAGAGGCGGAACGCCTGGGCCTGCCGGTGGCTTTCCACACCGGCCGTGACCCCCTCTCCCCGGAGGTGATCCACTGCCAGCCCCAGGTATTGGGAAAAATCGCCGAAATGTTCCCAAAGCTGACCATCATCGCCGCCCACATGGGTGGCATGGAGCTGCCCCAGGAAGCTGCCCAGTATTTGGCCGGGAAAAAGAACGTGTATTTTGACACCGCTTTTGCCTCCCACTTTTTGACGGCTTCCCAGCTGGGTGAGCTGATCCACCTCCACGGGGCGGATCGGGTGCTGTTTGCCACGGACTGCCCTTGGAGCACCGTCCCAGACGAACAAGCCCTGTTGGAGGCCGCCGGCCTAGCACCCGCGGAAAAGGAACGGATCGCCTATGGGAACGCGGAGGAGCTTTTCGGCATCACGGTTTGACTTTTCCACGGAAACCGGGTAAAATAAGGGAAATACTCCCGTGAAAAGGAGGAGGATTTATGAAACGAGTTTGTTCCCTGTTGCTGGCCTGCGCGCTGTGTGCCTTCTGCGCCGGGTGTTCCCAACCGGATGCCCTGACCCTGGATCTTTCCCAAGGCTATGGCCGCCACACGAAGTTGATCCACTTGAACGCCAGCTCTGCTGAAAAAGAAGCCCGGTTACAGGCGTTTTACCAGGTACTGGAGGAGGCCAATCCCTTGGAAAAAGACCCCTCCCTCTTTGCATACTACCCCGATTACCTGTTGGAGCTTACCGATCACGGCACAACTACCACGGCAGTGGTGGATATCAACGGCGACTTTATCGACTTCTACTATCCCAGCGAAGACGGCCAGGAACCCCAGCAGCTGTACCGTTCCCATGTGACAGCGGCGGAATTCCGGAAACTGGTCCACCAAAACTAAAAAAGAGAGGGACTGCTGCAACACGCAACAGTCCCTTTTACATTTTGCACAGGCTTTAACCCACCCGCTTCAGTTCCCCACCGCAGGGGCAGCGGTACCGGCTGGGGTACTTCACCGCCTTGGACATCCGCATCCGGGGGATCACCCTGCCGCAGCTTTGGCATTGGAGCAGGTACTTGACTTTCTCTTGGCGCAGCCGCTGCTGCTGGCCTTCCAGCTGCACTGTGCGGGTGATCTCCACCCCCAGGGCCTCCCCCACCTTTTGGGCATAGGCTTTCCAGCGTTTGCCGTGGTTCTGGCAGCCATAGCAGGTATGGAGCAGTTCGTGAAGGAGGGTCGCTTTGAAAAGCTGGGGGTCTTCCAGGATCCGGGCGGAAACCTCCATAGTGAACGCCCCATCCCGATACACGCAGCACCCCAAGCGCCGCCGGGCCCGGGTGTTCATCACCAGCCCTGGCCGGATTTCCCGGGAAATGGGAACCCCCAGGGTGCGCAATTCCCGGATGGAAGCGGCCAACTGACTGTCCAATTCTTCTTGGGTCACGGGGACCACTCCTTTCACGAAAAAGTCCCGGCATATCCTGCCAGTTTTTCCCTTTTGCGGTGGGGATTTACCCTTGGGCCAGTTCTTTGCGGGCACCGTCCAAAGCTGCCCGCAGGACTTGATCCATGTTGTAATACCGGTAGCTGCCCAAACGCCCGCCAAACAACACGTCTGGCCGGCTTTTGGCCAACTCCTGATACCGGGCAAGCAATTCCTGGTTTTTCTCGTCGTTGACCGGGTAATAGGGTTCCATCCCCGGCTGCCACTGGGCAGGGTACTCCCGGGTGATGACGGTTTTCGGCTGGGTGCCGAAATTGAAGTGCTTGTGCTCGATGATACGGGTATAGGGCACCTCACGGGCGGTGTAGTTCACCACGGCATTGCCCTGATAGTTCTCGCAGTCCAGCACTTCGGTTTCAAAGCGGAGGGAGCGGTACTCCAGCGGCCCATAACAATATTGGAAAAAGCCGTCAATGGTGCCCGTATACACGGTCTTGGAGGCGATCCCCGGGTTTTGTTCCACAAACTCTGTATACTCTGTGGAAAGCAGCACCTCGCTGCCCTCCAAAAGCTTTTGAACCAGCGTGTCATAGCCCTCTTCCGGGATACCCTGATACCGGTCGGTGAAGTAGTTGTTGTCAAAAACAAACCGCAAAGGCAACCGCTTGATGAGAAAGGGAGGAAGGTCTTTGCAGTCACGGCCCCACTGTTTCTCCGTGTAGCCCTTCACCAGCTTTTGGTAGATGTCGTCCCCCACCAGCTTTAAAGCCTGTTCCTCCAGGTTTTTCGGCTGGCCGATGTTGTGGCGGCTGGCCTGGCGTTGGATCTCTTCCTGAGCTTGCTGGGGTGTGGTGATCCCCCACAGCCTCGCAAAAGTATTCATGTTAAAGGGCAGGTTGTACAGCTCGCCGTGATAGATAGCTACGGGGGAATTGATGTAGTTGTTAAAGCGCACCCGGCTAGTGACATAGTCCCACACCTCCTCATCGGACGTGTGGAAAATGTGAGCGCCGTAACAATGCATCGAAATCCCTTCCCGCTCTTCACAGTGGGCGTTGCCGGCAACGTGGGGACGGCGGTCGATCACCAGGCAACGCTTCCCAGCAGCGCTCATCTGCTGGGCAAAAGCGGCGCCATACAATCCGGCACCCACGATCAAGTAATCATAATGCATCGATGGTTTCCTCCCTGCTCCGCTCAGTTAAACCCAAACACCTTTTGGCTGATCCCATACACCAGCAAGGTAAAGTGCCGGGCCAGGGCTGTGCGGGAACTGAGCACCCTGCCAAAAAAACGGCTGCTCAACAGTTGGTAATGGCGTGGATAGTCCCTGGCCATATCTTTCCAAAAAGAGCGTTCCATAGCCAAATGTTCCGGCGTGCCCGAACGGAACAACAGCACGCAGGATATCGTGGTGACAATCTCCAGGTAACTGAGCAGGTAGCGGCGCAGGCGCCGATTCTCCACCTTGTCCAAATCCACCTGTTCAAACATCAGCCAGTTGACCCGCAGCTGCTGGTTAATACGGCGGATCATCACCTGTTCCTGGACCGACTGGTCCTCCCGTCCGATGAAATAGTGGTAGAACACCTGGTCCACATAGTAAAGGGTCCTCACCCGGGCCATGGGCACATAGACAAACAGGTTATCCACATAGAAGGTGTGGCGGGGCAGGTCTAAACCGCTTTCCCGCAGGAGCTGGGTACGGTAGATCACTGAATGCATCAGCAGATAGCGGCCCTTAGCGAAGTTTCCCACATCCTCCCAATGGAGGACGCGGCCCGTTGGGATGGCATGGGGATAGCGCATCACTTTTTTGTGGATAGCACCCAGCTTGTCGTAGACAAAGTCGCTGACCACCATGTCCACTCCCGTATTCTCCCGGTGGAACCGGCGCAGCAGATCCAGCAGGTTTTTCAAAACCTGGGGATCTACCCAGTCATCGCTGTCCACCACCTTAAAGTACAGGCCGGTAGCCTGGGACAAGCCCTTCATCACCGCCCCGCCATGGCCCGCGTTCTCCTGGTGGATAGCACGGACGATTCCTGGATACTTCTCCTGGAACTCGTCAGCGATGGCCGCGGTGCCGTCTTGAGAACCATCGTCCACAATGAGGATCTCCACTTCCTCCCCGCCGGGCAGCAGCGTTTCAATGCAATGGCGCATATAGTCTTGGGAATTAAAGCAAGGGACTGTAACAGACAACAGCTTCATGTTGTTTCGCTCCTTTTTCAGCCCCGCAGGCTCAGTCTTCCGGCAAGAACCAATAACCGGCAAAATCATCCTTCATCACCCGGTAGCCATTGGCCGTGCAGCTATATTGGTACTGGCGGATCAGCTGACCTTGCTGGTCATACTCCTCAAAGCACTGGCTGACACCGTTGTTGACCACAAAAGTGTCCCCAGTATCCTGCGCATTGGACACCAGGCTGGAATAGGGCAGGTCGAAAGAGTCCACCAAGGTAAAGGTGCCCTCGTTCTCGTCCACCAGGTAGAAGTACACATGGGAGTTTGCCTCCCCGTCTACGGTGGAGGATGTGCTCACTTCATTCGGGACTTCCACCTGGAAATCGTCCCGGCTGCTCATAGCATAGTAGTTGTTGTTGTAAAGCCGCAGGTAAATCTTCCCCTCTTCTGCTGGGGCAAAGCCCAGCTTTTCCACCTGGGCCGCATCCATCTGCTCCACATCGTGTTGGCCGTATTGGAACAGGAAATCCCCTTCCGCCTCCAGGCTGTACGAAGCAAAATCAGTGCCCTCCCAGAAATCCGGGTTACCGGCCATCCACTGGATTTGCGGTTCTTCTTCCAAGGTGGCTTTGATGATGGTAGAGGTTTCCCGGGAACTGACGATGATCGCGTTGTCCTCCTCCACATACTGTAGGGAGTTCAAATGAAGCCAGTCCCACTCCCCTTCGCTCCACAGGCCAAAGGGATCGGTGGCTTGGACAGGGCGGGTTTCTTCAAAATAGCTCTGGAGCACCTGGGTGAAATCCACCACATGGGAAACCTCCCCGGTGGTCAAGTCGATCTTCAGCACCTGGTCCTCCACGGTTTCCCCTTCCGTGTCGGTAGCCAAGGCCAGGATGGTCCCTTCCGGGCCCCAATTGATATCGTGGTGCAGTTCATACTGGCCCAAGCCGTACACCTGGGCCACCTGGCCGAACCGGTTGATCCGCGCAACCTTCCGGCTTCCCACGCAAGTGATGAGAGAACCGTCGTCATCCCATAAGAAGCGGTCGGAGTGGTATCCTTCCAGCACCATCTCGTAGCGCAGGACGCCCTCGTTGTCAAAGAAAAACGTATAACCATAATAATCGCCAAAACCCATGGCATAGAACAGGCCATCGGACAATTGTCCCGCATCCGCTCCGCCGTCCTCAACCTCCAGCTGGCTGGCATAGCCGGAGGCGGACTCGGGCATATCAATCGTAAAGGTGTAGGCTGTTCCTTGCTGGCGGGTTTCCGCGGAAAGAGTCACTGTATTTTCCATACCGGGCACAAGTCCTATCAACAGGAATTCCTGCAAGCGGCTGTAACCATCCGCATCCGCACCCTGGTTGTTCACTGTAGCGGTATAATCAGGGATGGATTCATCTTCCACATGGACAGTATAGGTCACCCGTGTGGGAGCATCCGTGCGGAAATACATGTATAGCCCATTGGAACCGGTGCCGAAGGGGTTGAGCACCGCCAATGGGGATTCCAGGGTATAAGACTCCTTGCGCGTAAGGTCCAGCAGGGTATAAGCCAAGCGGTCCTGGACATCCTCGTCGTAATAAGTAAAACCTTCCTCCTCGTACTCATCAGGGACAATCTGGATCACATCTATGCTGGCCTCCACCGGGGCCGTGTAAACAGTGACCTGTTGGGCCGCCTCACGGTCAGCCACATCACCGGTATCGATGTTCCAATCGGAGCGGGTCTGGATCTCCGACTGAATGAGAGATTGCGCCACAGCCCGGGCTATGAAATATCCCGCCACAGCCAGCGCCGCAACCGCCATCAACACCGCAAGAAATACCACCCATTTTCTTTTTGGATTCCGTGTTTTCTTTTCCTTCAAAGCGATCTTCATCCTTTCGAGGTATGTTTTGGTACCGCACCTGCTTTCTACAACTGAAAAAGCGCCATAAATTCTACCCATACATCTATATTATAGACCTTTTGCCTTTCTTGTCTAGAAAAAATTGCGAAAGCGGCTTCCCAGCATCCCCCTGCTTCTCAGGGATGGAAAAACCGCCCTGTTCCAGACACTTTCACCCGTTTTGGGAAACTTGAAAAAATCCCCGGTTTTACCGGGGATTCCATGGGTTAAATATTTTGATAATCTTCCAACAATTTCCGGGCCAAGCGGGCATCTACCCGGGCAAAGCCCGAGGGGTCTACAAAGTCCAAAGAGCGCAGCACCTCCAGGGACTGGCGGTATACCTCCAACTTGGTGGAGTGGTACACCGGTTCCGCTTTCCGAGGCAGGAACACGGCAAATTCCATCTCTTCCCCGTTGATCCTGCTGAAATAGGCGTGGACACGCTGTACCTGGTACGTTTTTGCCACAATGGTACACAGGGCATTTTTGACCAGTTCCACAGCTACATCGTCATAGCCGATATCGAAAATCAAGATTTTCTCCTTGAGCTCTGCCAAATTTTTCACCGAGCGCTTGGTGAAAGGCTGGATCTCCTGGGTAGGCTCAGCGGTACGTCCTTCCCCCGCGGGAGCGACACACACAACATACCCGGCCTCCGGATCGGTGTACAAGAAGGAATAGGCCATGGCCGCAAAATAATTGCAGCGCTTGCAGCGCCAGTCAAACAAGGTTTCGTCCAACACCCGGCGTTTCAGTTCCGGGTTTTCCTTGGCGTTGATACTGGCATAGAGCCTATATTTTTGCGGCTCCCCACACTGGGGGCAGATAATATCCTTTTCGATCTCTGTCGACATTCCCTAACATCCCTCCAAGGCTCAGCCCTCGAAGGGCAAGCCGTCATTTTCTTCCACCGGGGCTGCTTCCTGGGGAGCGGATTCCTCCACCAAAGCCTCTTCCTTTTCCGGCGCGGGCGCCTCTTCAGCGGCCTGGGGGTCCTGATCGAATGATTCCACATCGTCCAGGGTGACCACTTCCATATCGTTGCCCTCGCCGCCATAGTACTTTCCCAGCTGGTCCAGAGCGCTGTCCAGGCCCATCTCGATCTTGTCAAGGGCAACACAGTGGGCCTCGGTGACTTCGTTGTTCTTATCCCGCAGGCTGTGATAATAGTACCGGCCCAGAGCCAAATACTCTTTCTCCGCAGCCTTTTCTTGGCAGCGGATCACCGAGCGGATGCGGTTGAGCCGGGCAATCCGGCGGTTCTTCTCGCCAAGACAGCTGGCTGCATCGCCTACGGCCTTGCCGACCTTTTTCAGAATTTCCATACCAATACCATCCTTTCCCTCTGGGGTTCCGAAGAGCCTTACAAAGGCATCCCGTTACAGGGCATGAGAAGCAGCCCTGCTTTTTGTTTATTATACCGCAGGAGCGGGAAAAATAACACCCCCTTTTTCCAGAAAATCCTCTTCCGAAAATTAGTTCGGTTTTTTTCCTTCCCCTCTTGCTTTTTCCTGCCTGTTCTGATACAGTGTGGAACGCAAAAGAACAAACGTTCTATTTCTGGAAAGGGGAAGTGTACCATGGACTACAATGCATGGAGCAAAACATATTGGGAAGAAGCGTTGCGGGTAAAAGCCTGTATGGAACGCCTCCAGCGGGAAGGGCAAGGAGCCACCCGGGAGGAGTTCCTGTTGCGGAAACGGCGGCAGGCCATTTTATATGAAATGTACTTAGACTGCGTCCACACAGCCAAAACCTTGAACCGCCGCGCCAAGCAGGAAGGAGGCTTCGCACCATGCGCACCCAAGTGGTAAGCTTTGACGTGCTCCGGGGGAAACACACCAGCGCCCTGGGGGAAAACGCCGCCAACCGTTCCCAGCGGGAAAGGATGGTCCAGGTGCTCACAGCCGCCATGGGGCAGGAACTCACCCCCCGCCAAAAGCAGTGTATGGAATTGTGCGTCCTGCGGGGCATGAGCCAAGTGGAGGCAGGCCGCCTGCTGGGGCTGAACAAGTCCACCGTGTGCCGGCATATCCAAAAGGCGACCTGCGCCTTGAAACGGGCAGCGGGATATGCCACTATGGCAGGACGCCCCTACCGGGATGATTGACGTCTTCCGCGCCTCCATGGTCCCGCAAAAAACGGGGAGCATCCGCTTCCCACTGAGCCGGTAAAAGGGCGCTGCCAAAAAATCAGGAAAGGGGCGGGCAAAACCGCCTCTTTTTCCTGTATATACCGGTTTTGAAAGGGCACACTACGGGCAGAAAGGAGGGCGTTCCATGGAATATTTCAACGCCTTTTGGGTGGGAGGGCTCATCTGCGTGGTGGGGCAGCTGCTCATTGACCTCACCCGTTTAACACCCGCCAGGATTATGGTACTCTTTGTCACCAGCGGCGTTGCGTTGGGCGCCTTAGGGTTATACGGCCCGCTGGCAGAATTTGCAGGCTGTGGGGCCACGGTCCCTTTGACCGGGTTCGGTTGGGCACTGTCCGAGGGAGTGCGCAAAGCGGTGGAAGAGGAAGGCTTTTTCGGGGTGTTCACCGGCGGCTTCACTGCAGGGGCAGCCGGGACGGCCGCAGCCATCTTCTTTGGGACTCTGGCAGCACTGGTGGCAAAGCCCCGGGACAAATCGTGACATCAAAAAGGGCCTCCCCTCCTGGGAAGCCCTCTTTCTTTTGAACGCGGCATCCGGCTGTCTGGGGTCAAATGTCTTTGATCCCATTCGGAAAGCCGTCAGGTTTTTTCGGCCACCCCGGGGAAAGGGGACCATCACCGCCCCCTGAAAAAGGCCATACCGGAAGGGGACTAAGCCCATACCCTCCCTATGGCCTGCAATATCCGCGGGCTCTAAGAAGCAGCCACCTGGCCCCAGGTTTCAGTGACCCGCGGGCTTTTGGGAAAGCAGGTCCTTCTCCTCAACCAAGTCGGCGCGAATCAGCCGCACCAGCACGATACCCAAGGGGATCAAGTTCAGCCAGATAGCTTTGGCGAACAGCAGGCGGCTGGCAATGGTGGAGAGTACCCCGCCAGCGAAAAAGCAACCCAGCATCCCCAAAAAGAACAGGGCGCGATGTAAACCAGCCCGGTCGCCTTTCCGGAGCATTTTGGCAAACCCTACCCCCACCTGCCGCAGCTGGTTGGTACAGAAGGTGGTGGCCATGGGGATACCCTCCGCCTGGCGGAAAGTGTTATACTGCATAGAAGCGATGAAATTCACCAGCACCTGCACCAATTGATGGGGCCAGCCCAGGGGAATAAACCCAATGGCAAGCAGGGACAAGCATTCAAACGCCACCAGGTATGTGTCCCAGCGGAGGAAGCCGAACCGCCGAACCGGAGAGGGCAGGATCTCTGAAAGGAAAGCCCCTGCCAGGTAGGCACTGATGGGGATGAAGTAATAGCAGCCTTCCAGCCAACTGCCCGCCCCAAAGGCAATGGCCATCAACACCACATTGGCAGTTTGGGCGTTGCAGAACACCCCTCCCCGCAAATTAAAGGTGTAGGCGCCCATCATGCCGGCACTGAGTGTCAGCAAGGCAAACACGCTGCGGCGCTCGCAAACCAGATATTCCTGCTTTTCCGCCATGGCATTCCCCTCTTTTTCAAACATAAGGCGATTATACCACCGGGGGAAGGAACGTGTCAAACCTGGCGTTCTTTTTCAAATTCCTGCCGGAGTTTTTCCAGGGCTTTTTTCTCAATGCGGGATACATAGCTCCGGGAGATCCCCAGGCGTTTCGCCACCATGCGCTGGGGCTGAGGGGAAAAACCCAACAGCCCATACCTGCGGCACACCACTTCCCGCTCCCGCAGGGTGAGCACCGACTGCAGGTAGCGATACAGCCGCTGGCTTTTCATCTTCAAGTCGATGCTTTCCACGATGGTGTCATCCACCGCCATGGTGTCCAAGATGGTGAGGGCATTGCCGTCCTTATCAGTATCAATGGGGTCGCTGAGGGACACATCCTGGGCCGACTTCTTTCCGCTGCGGAAAAACATGAGGATCTCATTTGCTATCCTCCCCCCAATGCGTTTTTGATGCACTGAGGGGATTATTTTTTCCCAGGCGATCATCCTCCATATCGTCATCCTCATAATCTATATCGGAGAAGTTTACTAATTCATCTGTTTCGTCATCATCTTCGGTATTTCCTGACGCAACGGCAGCAATTTCTGGATACTCTATTTCATCGTCCTTGACACCAAACAGAATGACATGAGCATTGACCCCATCCCATACTACCTTACGCACGATGATGCGAATGGCAGCACGTTTCTGCTCAACAGTCATTTCATCAATACCATCCTTGAAGATGGTCAGCAACTGACGAAGCAAATCAAATTCAATATCGCTGAGAGCGTGCTGCGAAGTCAGTCCCTCCAGTTCCTGAATACGCTGTCCAAGAGACTGGTATTCTCCGTTCAACTGTTCAATTCGTTTGGTTACATGAGCCTTGGCAGGACTGTCTCCCATATCTACAAGAGAGTCCACCAGAGAATTGATTTTCTTCTCGGTTTCAGCCTTTTCTTTTCGCATATCATCCAATCGCTGTTCGTAGTCCATGCGATTGCCGGTATAGAATCTGCGGCTCTGTTCCAACTGTGCAATGAAAGTATCTTTGTCCTCCGCAAGCATTTTAATCTGCTCCACAACAGCCATATCCAGCGTGTTGCCGTTAGCATTTTTACTGTTGCACACAGATCTCTGACTGCGTTCTTTCATTTTGCAGACATAGGTGTAAATTACTTTTCCGTCCGCAGTTTTGCGCTTACTCATTTTCGGATACATACGCTCACCGCAGCTACAGAATAACAAGCCGGTCAGAAGCGCTTCATTACTGCGTGGCTTTCTATAAGATTTGGATTTATTGCGTTCCAAAGACTCTTGAATCTGCACCCATACCTTACCCGGAATCAGACCCGGATGCTTACCGACAGAAACAATCCATTCACCTGCAGGAAGATACTTTGTAGCTCTGCCTTTTTCCTGATCGGTACGGTTGTAAGCCATAATACCGTGCTTGTTATCAAAAGCATCTTTTTCTGAGAACAAATCGGTATCGTTCTGGATAAAAAACTGATAGGCTTCTTCGTCAGCAATCATATACACCGGATTCTGCAAAATGGCTTTGATGGAGAAACGGGTAAAGTAATTATTGTTCTTTGTCTTGATACCCTGTTTGATCAAGGCGGCTTCTGTCAATGTCAGAGAATCTGTTTCTATATATAAGTCATAAATCATTCTGACTATATCCGCTTCTTCCGGAATCAGCTTCAGCTTGCAGGCTTTCTTGGATTTGCCATCAATGGTAACGCTCTTTACTGCCTCAGAAGCATAACCAGTAGGTGTTGTTCCACCAAGCCAACGTCCGGTCTTTGCCAGTTCATGCATATTATCACGGATACGCTCTGCAATGGTTTCACGCTCCAGCTGAGAGAAAACAGATGCAATATACATCATAGCTCGTCCCATGGGAGTGCTTGTATCAAACTGCTCTTTAATAGAAACAAAAGCAATATCCAGACGAGCCAGTTCTTCAATCAAACCGGAAAAGTCACTGACGTTACGGCTGATACGGTCAAGACGATATACGATAATCGCACTGAATTTTCTCTTTTTAGCCGCATCAATCATCTTCTTAAATGCAGGACGATTCAGATTCCCACCAGAAAATCCCTCATCTTCAAAAACGATTACTTTATCTACAGCAGCATCACCATAATGCACACGAATATATTCTTTACACAGTTCGACCTGATTGCCGATACTCTCGCCTTTGCCTGTAAATTTAGACTTACGGGAATAAATCGCAATCATTTCTTCATTTTTCCGCATTTTCATATCCTCCTTATCTTGAAATGTGATGTGTCTTGTGGTATTATAACATAGCGTAGCAATAAAGTAAACAGATTGGAGGGTTTTCTATGAAATCTTTGTTTGAAGAAATGGGTGGAACCTATACATTAGGTGCAGATGGAATGTATTATCCGGATCTGGAACTTCCCGAAGAAGAACCGCATTATGGCAAGTACGGCAGAATGCGTCTGCACTATCTGAAAGAACACCATAAGGTGCTGTACAACACACTTTTGCTGGACGGAGAACTGGTCAAACATCTGAATGAGGTAGATGATACTGCTAAACAAAGAATGGAGCTATTGACCCTGCAAATGCAGGAGCGTCAGGGCGTAAATGAAGCATTAAAGGCTCGTGACCAGATGGCATGGGTCGGAGCTTATAATAACATCAAAAATGCGGCAGAAGAAATTGTGTTAAGTGAATTGATATATTCCTAAAAAATAGAGTCACGATAATCCAAAATCGTGACTCTGTTTTTAGGTTATTTTTATTACTCTCAGTCAAGCATCTGGTTAAAATCATAACCTTCCTCTTGCAAATAGTTTTCTGCCTGAATTTGTCCAATCACGCTGAACACCATAACGACTGAAAGGATACACGCCATGATAACTTTCACCGGTTTTCTGCCCAGATATTTTTTCTTTTGATACCAATGCGCTAGCGGCGAAGTGTGGCGAAAATATCAGCCACATATTTCTTGGCTACGGAAGTAATACAGTCCAGATAGGGCTTACTGATGTCAGCAGTTCCGAAGCGAAGCACCTGTTCAATGGTGGATTCCTCGATTTTCACTCCAAAGCTGTCAAGCACCGCATTCTTAGCGGCAATCATACACTGGTTGACACCGAACTTTTCTGTCCAACAACGGCTTTCCATCGCTTTTTTGCTATTGATATACAGAATGTTCATCGTGCCGTTTCCGATGTCTGCCAGAAGATTCGTACCTTTGAAATTACCCAGATAATCGATGATGGCAGGATAACCTTGCGGGAACAGACTGCATCCGACAAACCGGATATGATAATCCTTGCCGTTAAAGCGGAAGTTCACCTCCTTATTGCGAAGCAGATAGTATCGGAAGTCTTCTCTCTGTTTGCGAATCCACGTCAGTGGCAGACCGGCGGCAAGATGAACATCTGCTTCTCGGATGCCATATACATTCAGTTCTCTGGCAACCGCCATAAGCGTCAAAATGTAGTAGTCCTCATCCATAACCTTGTCTGCGATAAATTCCTTGTGACCTTCCCCGATGCGGTAATAGATGCCGCCATACTCCAAAATGTTTCCGGAGAAGATTGGCTCTGTTTCATAGGCGGTCACTCCGGTAGGTGTCACTGTGTTAGCTGTCTTGATGTTGCCGTAGCCATGATCCACGGCAATGATTTTGATGTTGTTCAGTTCTCTCATTTGCTCTGTACCTCCTTGTGCTTGTTCGTGTTCATAAAAAATGTCCCCTTTCAGTAGATTTGCTTTGAAGTAGCACCGGATTTTCTGATTTGGTGCTGTTTTCATCGCAATTTCATTCTACTGAAAGAGGGTGCAAAACTCATTGAGCGTGGATTGAGCGGAAATTGAGCAAAAAAGAAAGCAGCCACACACCGTAGTGCATGACTGCTATGTTAGATTCCTTATTCTTCAACGATTTTAACTTTTGCCCAACGTCGTTCTGTTTTTGCGCTATATTTCAATGTATATGTTGGGATTCCATTGGCTATTGCTCTTTGGATTTCTTCGACTTCTTTTGTTATCTGTTCCTTATCTGCATACCAACCCAAAAAGGTAGTAGGTTCACCCCAAAAAGATGCAATTCCATTGCTTACTCCAGCCAAAAAGTATTGTGGCGACGATTTACCGCCCATCATTTTTCCAGAAGAAAAAACTTTGTAGCAGGTTGCAATCACATTTTCATGCGGAGAAGTAATGACGATGGTTCCAGTTACATTAGCATTATTACTTCTTTCCTTCGCTATTTCGGTTGACATGAGACTATCTAAAGAAATATTCAATTTACTTGAAAGCAACAGAAGTTTTTCTACCTCTGGATACCCGTTTCCTTGCTCCCATTTTGAAACAGCCTGCCTGCTAACATCCAATAATTCCGCAAGTTCTTCCTGCGACAAATGATGCTCTTTTCGTAATTGTTTTAAGTTATCTGCAAAACTCATATCGTTTGTCACCTCCATTTCACCGTCAATTATAGATATAAAGGTGCGAATAATCTACCAACCTCATTTTGCGATTCCGCAACTTCAAGTAGCACTTTTGATAATTCTTATTTTTCCAGTATCTGCGGATCAAGGAGGAAGTCATAAATGTTCACAGTCAAAATACCATACTCATCGTAGTGTGGCTGAACGATGTCTTTGGTAACAACGATTTTCTTGAAAGAATCATCAATCTTTCTAAATGGTCTGATTTCCTGAGTACGCTTCGCTTCATCTGGCAGCGAGTACGCAGACTGGATGTAGTATCTGGAAGAACCAAGATTGCATACAAAATCAACTTCAAGTTGTTTGCGGATAACCTTGCCTTCTTGATCTCGTTCTGCAATCGGTATTACACCTACATCCACGCTATAGCCACGCATACGAAGCTCGTTATAAATTACATTCTCCATAGAATGGGTCTGCTCAAACTGACGGAAGTTAATTCTGGCATTGCGAAGTCCAAGATCAGAAAAATAATATTTCTTTGGCGTTTCGATATATGCCTTTCCTTTAATGTCATATCTTTGTGCCGATTCGATCAGGAAAGAATCCTCAAAATAATCCAGATATTTCTTAATGGTAGCGGAAGTAATTCTGGATTTCTTTACCGTCTTGAAAGTATTCTTCAATTTTTCCGGATTGGTCAGCGAACCAATGGCAGAGGAAAGAATGTTCAGAAGATCTTCCAGTTCTCCGATGTTCTTCACTCGGTTACGTTTGGTAATATCTCGAAGATAAATCTCATTGAACAGATTCTGCAATGCAACTGCCTTATCGTTTGCTCCCTCACGAAGAACAACCAGAGGGATACCGCCATACAGCATATATTCAGATAATCCCATGTACTTATCTCCGTTGTAAATGGTCATAAACTCGGCAAAGCTCAGGGGATACATATGAACCTCGTCACCACGACCAGCAAACTCAGTGGCTATATCTTTGGATAGGAGTTTTGCATTACTTCCAGTCACAAATACATCCATATTATCTTTGCGAAGATAGCCATTCAGAACAGCTTCAAAGCAATCCAACATCTGAATTTCATCAAGCAGCAGATAATACATTCCTTCACCTGCGACTTTGGAACGGATATATGCCATGAACTTTTCAGGATCAACTCCACGTTTTTCCTTTTCAATCTGAATCAGGCTTTCTCCAATCAGATAAAGATCATCTGCTGAGTCAAAGGCAAAACGGATAATGTGGTCGGCATCAACACCGCTTTCCAGTAAGTGATGATAAAACAGATTGTTCAATAAATAGGATTTGCCGCATCGACGAATACCGGTAATTACCTTAATCAATCCATTGTTTTTTCTTTTTATCAACTTATTCAAATAAAAATCTCTGCGAATCTCCATCTCAAAACCTCCTTGCGAAAGATTTTTGCAACATGTTGCATTTTTCTATTCTATTATATCCAGATAGACTTCAAAAATCAATAGATCAGTGGGATATTAGAATAGATTCTTGTAACTTGTTGCATTTTTCTATTCTGCAATCATATTATATGCTTTAGTAACGGTTATTATCCCGTGCTTTAACCATGTTCTTGCTAAAAAGCAGCCACACACCGTAGTGCATGACTGCATAATAGTTCTGCATAACATTATTTTTTGGGTATCCCTCTCAAATAAAAAAATTGCTTTTGATCCTCAACTCTCCATCCTTTGATATATGCTGCTTTATGAATAAATGCTACGGTATGACCATGCCCACCCTCAATATATTTGTTATACCAATCTATTGATGTAGGGATACCAAAGGAACCCTCAATATGAAAATCAGCATCGTGTAACTTTTCAGGCTCAAATACATATTCACGCCTGTAATCATATAAAATCATTCTTGCATCATTGATAACCATCTCATATTCGCAATCATAAAGCAAATAGGCAAGGTCAATTACGGCTGGGCTATCCAAACCGCTAATTCTTGCAACAGCTGGATAGTTAAAAAATATGGTCATTTGAATGTGCTTTGTATTAAAGTCCTTAAATAAAGAGAGTGCAATGTGCGTCTTTTCTCTGCTCAATTTATCGACGGTCATACCTTTTGCTTTGTTTTCATCAGATGCCAAAAAACACAAATTTTCTATGCAACAGTTATAACCATTATTGTCCATGTGATCGACAACGTAGTCATTGGCTTTCATTGTATCGTAAAAATCTTCGCCATACCATTTTTTCATAATGTAAACATGAAGATAGCACTCGAATGTCGAACTATACAAGTAATCGCCATTCTTGCTCCAACTAACCGATTGAATTTCGTCAGCGTAATCAGGTCGTAAGGATGCTGTAGCCATGAAATCCCAATCAGGGTGAGAAATATATAAAACCTCTCCCTGAGGATCATACTTGACTTTGCTTTTTCTTGGCATAACGTCACCTCCGTCCATTTACTTTAGAAGTTGATTTATTTGTTGCCCCAGATACCGTCCTGCCTGAGCATACGTTCCAAGCAATTCCTGTTTCTT
Organism: uncultured Oscillospiraceae bacterium; assembly: GCA_900548545.1. GTDB lineage: Bacteria > Bacillota > Clostridia > Oscillospirales > Acutalibacteraceae > Acutalibacter. The sequence continues at coordinate 2,729 of URKX01000011.1, read as the reverse complement.
AGCTTCAACCATATCCGGTTCAAACTCAAATACTGTTTCATAGATTTCCATAGCTTTCTGGAAATGTGAAGTTGCCTGCGAAATTTCTCCCATAGTCAGGCTGATATTTCCCATCGCTTCCTGAACACTTGCATAATCCAGACCAGTATCGGAATTATATTCTCGAATTACACGGCAGAGTTTTCTCAATGCAGACAAGCCGACATTCGGCTGTCCCATATCCGCCAGCAATACCGCATAATTTGTAATCTGCACAATGCTGTCATGGTAATAAGCCAGACCATATTCATCTATAATTTTGATAGCCTGTTCCATGTTCTCTTTAGCAAGATCCAATTTGCCGTTCATACGGTACATACCACCAAGGTTAGCATAAAGGTTAGCCACCAGAAGTGCATTATCTGGTGTGACCTCGACAATCATAGCAATTGCGTCTTTCTGCATCTTAATTGCTTTATCAGCTTTCTTTTCATAAGCAGCCTGATAGCTGAGCAACAATGCTCGATCAGATACAGAACCCGTCGCAGCATCTTTCAAGAGCACAGAAAGGGTATTAACAACCAGTTCCATTCCATGATAATAACGATAATTCTCCATATATGGGAACGCATCTTCCACAAAACGGAGATATACTGGCATATCATCATTTTCAATCTGCACGATAACAGATTCGATAGTCTGGAATAGCTGTTTATAATAGGAAACTTCTTCTCCATGACGCAGACAGATCTGCTGTAAGCTGTCCAACAAGACGTGACAAGTCTGCACGGAAGGTTTTGTTTCTTCCATTGTCACTTCCTGCATCATTGGATGAAAGGAAATCATACGACCTTCCATTGCCTTGATGAAGCCTTTTTCAATCAGATCATTGACAGTATTCATATCATGCAGCTTCAGCCAGTTTGCAAACAATCTGTTTTGCACACCGGACAATGGAGCCAAAGCAAGATTCCTCATAAAATCTGTTTCTGCTTCTGAAAGCTGATACAGAGAGAACAACGTGTGAATATGGTCATAATAGGTTGCCTTACGATTTTTGCCGTCTTTAGAAATGCCAATCGTATCGGTGGCATCCAGAGCAGCTTTTTCTTCTTTCAGTTTCTTTAACAGGAGCAACGGCTCCATAATTCCGCTTTCTAACAGGCGAGCTGACATTTCTACCGCAAGAGTATGACTGTGTACTGCTTGGATAATTTGCTCCAAAACAGGACGGTTCTTTTCCGCTTCAGAATAGAAGCAACCCATTAACTTAACCAACGCTTCTGTGTCAGCGATTTCTTCCAGATTCATGGAAGTGTAATTGTCAAATCTGCTTCGGGTAGTGAACAGAATACGGCAGCGATATTTCATCACAACTGACAGCAAACCATCCTGCATTGCTGAAGTATTGAAGTTATCAATAATAAATAAAGTATCCTCTTTTAATGTACGCAGGAAACGGTTATGTTTACGGAATCGTTCTTCGTTGTCATCATCCGGCAGATCATCTGCAAAATCCATATCAGAAATATCTTGTTTCAAATTACCGGTATAGGAGAGATATAGGATATTTGTGTATTCTTTGCTATGAGCCTTGGCATAGGCTTTTGCCAGTTCACTTTTACCAATACCAGCGATTCCTTGCAGAAATACTTTTCCATGATTACACAACAGTTGGTGTACAGCAGAAAGCTCGTTGTCTCGTCCGCAGAAATGGCGGCAAGGCTTGGGTGTACCGCCATCAAATATAAAGTCTTTCACAACAGGAGAAAGATTTCCAGTTGACAGCAGATTCTTTGTATTAGCATCTCTCTTTACAAAGGTTCGCTCCATGCCAAAACATAACGTAGAAGTCAGAAATACAGCTTCATCCATTTTGCTTTCACAAGGATAGTTCTGAAGAAGCTGATCCTTGGCTTTATCGGAGATGGTTGTATCCTGTACCAGAATGTTATAGACTTCCTGTACTGCCATAGCACTGTCATACATTATCGACAGTATGTTTCTATGCATATCATCAGCAAGTCGATTTCGATTATGGCGATCCATATAATATCCGGTGATACGAGGACTGATTTTGGCTTGTCCATTGAACCAACGGCAGACAAGACCATTATCAAAATCAAAATCCAGAGATTCGTCTGAACTTAAAAAGCTGACAAACAACTGGTACATCATATCAATCTGATTCATGCTATGAGCATCACTGATATATTTACGAATTGTGGTGATGACTGAACTGAAATCTAAATATTCCATAGACAGCCCTCCTTCCAAAAAAGTAGTCAATTTGCGCTCAATCCACGCTCAATGAACCTTTGACAGATTCTTGATAAAATGATACCACGAAAGAAGTTCCGTAGTTTCTCAACATTATTATATCAGAAAACGCCATTTTTTGAAGTAGCAAAACAGGCGTAACAACATGGGAATAGCGGACAACTTCTCTCTCATAGACTGAAATACCGAGGGAGGTGCGTGGTATCGCAAGAAAGAGTGCTCCAATCAATGTGATTGTCCATTATCCAAAAACCATAGAAGGTCAGCGTGAATTGGCAGAACGTGTTGCCGGTGTCCACGCAAGCTTGGTCAATCAACATATTAAAAAACTGAATTGTCCTTCCGACCAGAAGGTACAGCTGCTGGATGCGGTTATCAAATCCGCATCCACCTACGGATGCTAAGGCAACAAAGAAAGCAGCCGGCTATGAATTTGTCAAGAGAAAAAGGAGAAAAAGGCGAATAAATCT
>URKX01000010.1 GCA_900548545.1 uncultured Oscillospiraceae bacterium | reverse complement strand
CGGCTGAGAGCAAGGGCATCCCCCTGGCCTACGAGATGGCCCGCATTGGCTGCCGGAACTACGTGGTGGCCCGGAAAGGCGTGAAAGCCTATATGGAGGACCCCATCCACGTGGAGGTGAAGTCTATCACCACGGACCACGTGCAGAAGCTGTACTTGTCCAAGGCCGATTGCGAAAACCTGAAGGGCAAGCGCATCCTGATTGTGGACGACGTGATCTCCACCGGCGAGTCTTTGGCGGCTATGGAGGAACTGCTCCACACCATCGGCGGCAAGGTAGTGGGCAAGGCCTGCGTCCTGGCGGAAGGCGATGCCAAGGACCGCACGGACATCATCTACCTGGAGCCCCTGCCCTTATTCTTCAAGTAAGCGGTGATTCGGCCTTTCGCCCTGCTGGGGTTTTCCGGTTATGCAGCCTTGGTGCTGTGCACGGCTTTGGGACCTGGAAATGCCTGGGTCCTCTGTTTGCTGTGCCTTGGCCTGGCTTGCGGGATTGCTCTGTGCCGGGGAGTCCTGGGGTTTGTCTGGGGGCGGAAGGAGTATTTTGTCCAAAAAGAGCTTTCGGGGGAGCCCCCGAAGGCTCTTTCTGTTTTCCGGGGGCTGTTTTGGGCGGCAGCCGCGGCTGCTGTAGCCGGGCTTTTGTGCGGGACGTGCTTCCTGGCCTGGCAGCAAGCTGCGCCCCTCCAGAAATTGGAAGGGGTAAAGCTCACCATCCGGGCCCAGACGTTGGACTACCCAGAGGAGCAGTATCACCGGTATTACTACAAACTCAAGGTGACGGCCTTGGGGGAAGAGGGAGCGCTTGCCCCGGTGGAACCCTTTACCCTGCGGCTTTCCGCCACCATGCCCCTGGCTGCCCAGCCCTACGACTGGGTGGAGTGCGATGTGACCTTTACCACTTTTGACCAGGGCGGCGGGCTGTACTCCACGTTGAACACCCGCCTGGCCGACGGCTACCAGGCCGGGGGATACCTGTCCCAATATGAGGGCATCGTGGTGGAAGAGAATCCCACCCTGTCCCCGGGGGAGATCTTGGTCCAGCTGCGGCGCCAGGTGAGCCGGGAACTGGACCGCCTGCTGCCCCGGCGGGAGGCAGGGTTCCTCCGGGCCATGGTGCTGGGGGACGGCAGCGGCATCTCCCAGGAGGACAACGCCAATTTCCGGGGACTGGGAGTGTCCCACATCCTGGTGGTTTCGGGAATGCACATGGCGGTGTTGGCGGCGTTCCTCCACCTGCTTTTAAAGCGGCTGCCTGTCCGCAAGGCGGTGGGGAACCTTCTCACCGGCCTGGCACTGCTGCTGTTTTTGTCCCTCTCCGGATTCCAGCCCTCCGCCACCCGGGGCGCTGCCATGTACGGCGTGCTGCTTTTGGCGGACTCCTTTGGGCGCCGCGCCGACAGTTTGAACTCCCTGGGTCTGGCGGTGCTGGTGGTGTGCCTGTTCAACCCCTTTGCCGGCGGGGATCTGGGCTTTGCCCTGTCCGTCACCGCCACCTTGGGCATTGTGCTGTTGTACCAGCCTTTGGCCACCTTGTTGCTGGACCGTGTGAAGGGCCGCTTTGCCAAACTGTGGCGCTTCCCGGCAGAGTCCCTGGCTGCCACGGCCGCAGCACTGTTGGGGACGTTCCCCGTACAGCTGGCGGTGTTTGGAGGGTTCCCCTTGCTGCTGCCCTTGGCCAACTTCCTCATGGTTGCCCCTGGCACCGCCCTGCTGTACTTGGCCTTTTTCGGCTCCTTTTTGACGCTGCTTCCCGCCACGGCGCCCTTGGCGGCCCCCTTCCTGTGGGGCGCGGCTTGGGTGGCCCGGTTGCTCCTGTGGCTGGCGGAGGTGCTTTCCCAGTGGAAGGGCACGTTCCTGCCCCTTTCCAGCACCGTTTTGTTGGTTGTGGTGGTGGGCCTGATGCTGTTGCTGATTGTGGCCAGCTTTTCCGGGAAAGACCGGCCTCTTCGGCGGGTGCTGGCGGGATGCATGGTGGTTTTGACAGTCTTTGGCGGCGTGTTCCAGCTGTGGCTGGACCGGGGGAAGGCCGTGTTTGCGGCGCCGGAGTCTGGGGGAGATTCCTGCGTGGTGCTGGTGATGGATGGCAAAGCGGCGGTGCTCTCTTTGGGCGGGTACCGCACCAGCGCGGTGACGGAAATTCTGCGGCGGCACAACGTGACCCAGGTGGAAACGGTGTGTATGCCGGTGTCCACTTCCGACGCCCGGGAGGCCGCCGTCCAGGTGCTGGAAAATTACGGCGGGCAGCTGATCCTGCCCGAGGACGCTTTGGTGGGCCGGGACCTGGAGGTGGCTTTGAACGGGGAGGAGCCGGCGTTCCTCTCCGGCGGTGAACGCTTTGAAGCCCTGGAGGGCGTAACGGTGGAGGTCCTGCCCCGGTGGGAGGGGCTGCGGTTGACGGTCCATGGGGTGGACGTGGTGGTGGAATGGGAACCGGCACGCTCCCAGGACTGCCAGCTGCTCTTCACCAACCAAGGGGAGAGCCGGGTAAATTCCTCGTTGTCTGTTTGGCAGACCGATGCTATAATAGAAGAAAATGCCCTTTGGCCTTCCGGGCTGGTGGTACCGGTGGAAGAAGGCTGCTTGGCGGTGGAGATTGCCCCTTCCGGGGAGATCGCCGCCCGGCGGGAAGGGTGAGAAAGGAGGGAACGCCATGGCTGTGTTGGACGATACCGGCCTGAAGAAGCAGATGGCTGCCGGGGAGCTGTCTGGCCTGTTTGTGGTGGCCGGGGAGGAAAAATACATGGTCAAGCGCCTGGCCCGGCAGCTGATCCAGCGGGCCGCCGGGGATGCCTTCCCCGAGTTCAACGACCAGCCCTTCACCAACGAGTCCTCTTTGGACAGCATCGGCGACGCGGCCCAGGCGTTGCCCTTTTTTGCCCAGCGCAAGTGCGTTTCCGTGGCGGATTTCGATGTGGAATCCAAGTCTGCCCAGGAGCTGGAAAAGCTCTACGAGCTGTGGGAGCTTTCCCCGGAAACCACCACCCTGGTGTTCTGGTACCCCACCCTGGATTTTGACGAGAAGCGCTCGTCCAAGTGGAAAAAGTTTTTAAAGCAGGCCCAGGAGCGCGGCACCGTGGCCCTTTGCGGCCGGAGAAGCCAGACGGAACTGCTGCGGTTCCTCTCCCGGGAGGCGGAAAAGGCGGGCTGTGGGCTGTCCCGTCCGGTGGGGCAGAAGCTGCTGGAGTACGCGGGGATGGATCTGACCGCCCTGCAAAACGAGCTGGAAAAGCTCTGTGCCTACGCCCTGGGCCAGGGGACCCCGGAGATCACCGGGGGCATGGTGGAGGAACTGGTGCCCAAGTCCATGGAAACCACCGTGTTCCTGCTGGCGGGGGCTTTGGTGGGGGGCAGCTATGAAAAGGCCTACACCTTGCTGGACACCCTCTTTTACCAGCGGGAGGAGCCGGTTGCCATTGTGGGTGCCCTAGCCACCTCCTACCTGGATATGGTGCGGGTGCGGGCTGCCCTGGAGCACGGCGGTTCCTACGGGGAGGCCGCCCAGTACGGCGACTACAAGGGGAAGGACTTCCGCCTGAAAAAGGCCCAACAGAACGCCCGGGGGGTGTCGCTGCAGGTGCTGCGGGAGAGCCTCCACTTGCTGCTGGAGGCGGACCTGGCCCTGAAGGGTTCCCGGCTGGATGCCCGCATCCTGTTGGACGAACTGATCGCCAAGCTGCTGCTGGCCGCCCACGGAGGCAAGGCATGATCCGGGTGAAAGAGGCCATCGTGGTGGAGGGGAAGTACGACAAAATCAAGCTTTCTTCTCTGGTGGATGGTGTTATTATAGAAACAAACGGCTTCGGCATTTTCAAAGACCGGGAGAAGGTCCGCTACCTGCGGGAGCTGGCGGCAAAACGGGGGCTTATCGTCTTGACAGACAGCGACGGCGCAGGGTTTTTGATCCGCGGCAGGCTTTCCTCCTCCATCCCGCCCCAGCAGATCAAGCACGCCTATATCCCCGACATCCTGGGGAAAGAGCGGCGAAAGGCGGCCCCCTCCAAGGAGGGGAAACTGGGGGTGGAGGGCATGGAGCTTTCTGTGCTGCGTCAGGCCCTGGAGCGGGCAGGGGCCACGGTGGAGGACGGTCCCCAGCCGGCTCCCCAGGGGGAGCCCCTGACCAAGGCGGACCTGTACCGGTGGGGGCTTTCCGGCGGGGAGGGCAGCGCCGCCCGGCGGAAAGAGCTGCAGCGCTGCCTAGGGCTGCCGGAGCGGCTGTCAGCGGGCGGGCTGCTGCAAGCCCTCAACACCTTGTATGGCCGGCAGGCTTTTGAAGAGTTTATGGAGAAGGGGGAGCTTCACGATGGATCGGGCGAGGGAAGCCCTGCTCAGGGCCCAGTTTAAATCCAAGGGCAAATGGTATCTGGCCCAGCAGGTGGACGCCTTTTTGGAGGAGCTCTCCGTGCTGGCAGAGGAGGATGCCCGGGATGGGGAGGCCCTCTCCGAGGCCATGCGCACATTGGGAAAGGAAAACCAGCAGCTCAAGGCCCAGCTGGAAGAGGCCCGGTCCGCGAAACCCTGCCAGGGGGAGGAGGAATCCCGCCGCCGCGTCTGCCAGGAGCTGGAACGGGAACGTGACGGGCTGATTCAGGATATCAAAGACCTGCGTGCCTACCGGGAGGAGTTCCGCAAGGCGGTGGCAAAAGAGGCCCAAGACCTGCTGGGGCAGGTGGAGGGGCTGCCCTCCAAGACCCTGCTGTAAAGGGGGCGGCTGTGGAATTGCAGCTGGAAACGAAGCGGCTCCTCTTGCGCCGGCCCCGGGTGTCGGACCTGGCCCCCTATGAGCAGATACGAAACAGCGAGTATGTGCTGCGGTACAACGCCATGGACCGGGTGAAAAAGAAAAAGGTGGCGGATCAACTGCTGGAAGACAGCGCTTCCGACCGGGTGTTTTTCTTGGAAGAGCGTTCCACAGGGAGCCTGGTGGGAGCAGTGTGGCTTGCCGAGGACGATTTGCGCCCCAAGGTGAAGGCCGTGAGTCTGGAATACTTTTTAGATGAGCGTTTTGCCGGCCAGGGCCTGATGACCGAAGCCCTGGAAGCGCTTTTGCCCTATGCCTTTTTCAAGCTGGGGGCGGTGGTGGTGTCCGCCCGGGTGTTTGTGGAAAACCGCGCCTCCCAACGGGTGCTGGAAAAATTGGGGTTTACCCGGGAAGGCCGGCTGCGGCAAGCGGTGCGGGGCTACCGGGATGTGGTCCGGGACGACCTGACCTTCTCCCTGTTGCGGGAGGAGTTTGTGCGGCAGCGTCAAGAGAGAGAATGTAAGGGGGATGGAATATGGACGGCCAGGAGGCAGCCAGACGGATCGACGAGTTTTTAGACCTTTATAAGCAGCTGGAAGACGCGCTGGAGGACAAATACCGCAATGCCCGGCGCCACTATTCCAGCGTGGTGTACGAATTTGAAAAGGATTATGAAAGTGCTCCGGTGCGGGATAAGCTGGAGATCTGCCGGGAGATCCGCAACCTGCTCACCCACACTGCCAACTTGGACGGGGAGCCCGTTGTGGAGCCCTCTCAGCCGGTGGTGGATGCCCTGCAGGAGGTGCTGGCCTTTGTAAAGCAGCCGCCCTTGGCACTGGAGTTTGCCACCAAAGGCGACCAGGTGATGAAAGCCCATATGCATCAAAAGGTGCTGCGGTTGATGGAAGTGATGGACAAAAACGGCTACTCCCACATCCCCGTGCTGGAAAACGGGGAGTTTTGCGGGGTGTTCAGCGTGGGCTGCGTGTTCCAGTACCTGCTGCGCAGCGGCGGGAAGGGCATCAAACCCGATACCACAGTGGCGGAGCTGGGCAAGTACATCGCTTTGCCTGCCCACACGGAAAACTATCAATTTGTCCCCAAGGACGCCACCTATATCTCCGTGCGCCGCATTTTCGAGCGGGTCCGCGGGAAAAACAAACGGGTGTCGGTGATCTTCATCACAGAGCACGGCACGCCGGGGGAACCCCTTTTGGGGATGGTCACCCCTTGGGACGTTTTGGGAGAAGCATAAACCATACGGGAGGTAACAGAGAATGGGTCACATTGAAACACTGTTGGAACGGTATCCTGTCCTGGCGGGGCAGGAGGCAGAGATCCGGGCGGCGGGAGAGCTTTTGAGCGCCCGGGTGAAGGCAGGGGGCAAGCTGCTCACCTGCGGCAACGGGGGCAGCGCCTCTGACGCGGAACACGTGGTGGGGGAGCTGATGAAGAACTTCTGGATCCAGCGGAAGATCCCCCAGGAGATGGAACAGCGCCTGGAGGCTGTGGGGGCCCAGGACCTGGCGGGGAGGCTCCATGGGGCCATCCCGGCTATCTCCCTGAACTCCCAGACGACCTTGCTGACGGCCCTGCTCAACGACGTGGACCCGGCGCTGATCTTTGCCCAGCAGGTCTATGGCTATGGGAAAGAGGGGGACGCCCTGCTGGCTTTCAGCACGGCGCCCCACACGGAAAACGTGTACAACGCGGTGCGGGTGGCTAAGGCCTTGGGCATGGCCACGGTGCTGGTGTGCGGTAAGGACGGCGGTGCCACGGCGGAAGTAGCCGATGTGGCCATTCACCTGCCGGCGGACGTGACCTTTAAGATCCAAGAGCTGACCCTGCCCACCTACCACATCCTCTGCGCCCTGATGGAGCAGGCGGTGTTCGGCTGAGCGGCAGGCACGGAGGGGGGAGCCTTTCCCGCGAAGGGAGGTTCCCCCTTTTTCCTTTCCCCGGCGGCAGTTTCACGCTTCCAAAGCGGACGGGAAAGCGTGTTTCTCAAAAGCCGCCGCCACTTTTTTTAATGAAGTTCTAAATCCCGCCCGGATATAATGAGGAAAAAGCCAGGTGATTGCCCTGGCCCGGCATTTTACCAAAGGAGGAGCCTGCCATGTTTGAAAACAATTTTACCGTTTTGGAGAAAATGGTGCGGGAGGACGCTATCATCATCCCCGTTGCCCAGCACCGGAAACCGGACGGCACTTTTGACTTGGAGCGCAACTTAAAACTGTGGAACGACGCCATCCGGCAGTATGAGCAGATCCCTTTGTGGGAGGAGGGCGCCCCTGGCTACGATGGGGACAAGACGCCGCTGCAGCCCCAGCCTTCCCTGATCTTCGTCCCTGGCCAGAACGGTGGGGAGAAGCGGGGCACCATTGTGGTGGCCCACGGCGGCGGGTTTTCCAGCCGCACCGGCTGCGAAGGCATGAACGTGGCCTATTACTTTGCCCAAAAGGGCTTTAACACCGCTATCCTGACCTACCGGCTCCAGCCCTACACCCGGTATGACGCCCTGGCGGATATGCAGCGCGCCATCCGGCTGCTGCGGGCCAACAAAGAAAAATTGGGCATCACCGGCCAAGTGGTTGCCATGGGCTTCTCCGCAGGTGGGATGCTCAGCGGCAACTGCGCCACCCACTTTGACTTGGGTGACCCCCAGGCAGCCGATCCCATCCAGCGGGAGTCCTGCCGGCCGGACGCAGCGGTGATCTGCTATGGCGCCTTTGCTTTCAGCGCCTTCCCCGGGGCCTTTGGCTTCCGCTCCACCCCCTTCTGCTCCAGCCGGGAAGAGCTGTATTATATGGCTCCCGAGGCCAATGTCACCCCGGACACGCCCCCCTGTTTTGTGTGGCAGACCACCAGCGACGATGCCCGGCATTCCTTTGCCCTTTGCAGCGCTTTGACTGCCGCTGGGGTGGAGTTTGAGCTGCACTGTTTCCCGGAAGGGGTCCACGGCATGGCCCTGGCAGACGGGCACAATGACTTGGGGCTGAACATCCCCCATGTGGGCCGTTGGGCGGAACTGTGCGCCGAGTGGCTGGAAGAGCATCATATTTAAAAAAGTACTCCACTGAGTGTAGATTTTCAAAAGGAATCGGATACATTTTTAAAATGGCCAAAAAACTCTTGGAAAAAATGTACTATTTTGAAAACCTCACGTAATTTCTTTAATGACTTTCCATGGAAAACATGGCATGATTGACCATGACAAATGCCGGTTTCGGCAAAAACTAAACAAGACGGAGGATGAAAGAATGAAAGCCAAAAAGTTAGTCGCTTTGGTTTTGGCGCTGTGCATGGCTGGCTCCATGGCTGCCTGCGGCGGCAACAACAACAGCAGCACTTCTTCCGGCAGCAGCGCTGCCGGCGGGGACAGCAGCGTTACCGAGGAAAGCAGCGCCGCTGAAACCGATGACACCGCTGAAGGCGATGGCGAGCTGTACCGCGTGCGGCTGAGCTTGCCCACCATGATGACCATTCCCGCAGAAAGCGAAGTTCAGAAAGTGGAGGATGCCATCAACGCCCATATCCACGACGACCTGGGCATTGCCGATCTGGAGATGGACCTGGAACTGCTCAACCTGACCGACTATGAAACCAACATGACTATGGCCCTGGCATCCGGTGAGAAGTACGACATTATCCTGTCTACGAAGCTGAACACCTATGTGACCAACGGCTATATGGCCGACCTGACCCCCTATGCGGACAACGAGCTGGCCGGCGCCCTCGAGGTCCTGCCTGAGAACTGGATCCGCTCTGGCACCATCGGCGACAAGATCTACGCCGTGCCTTGCTATAAGGGCCAGGTGCTCAGCTGGAAGTACATCTATGATGAGGCCACTTACGGCGATGCCACCGATTGGAGCAAAGTGAACTCCTTGGAAACCCTGGCCGCCGTGCTGCCCGACCTGAAGGCGGCTGCTCCCAACGAGCGCCCCATGGTTTACAACAACCAGCTGGTCAACTTGACCATGTTTGAAGATCACACTTCCCCTGTGGGGATCTATACCGCCACTGTGGGCGACAGCACCGAACTGGTGAACTACTTTGCCACCGATTCCTTCAAGAAGGGTGTGGAAATGGCTTACGAGTGGTCCCAGGCCGGCTATTCTGACCCCGAAGGCTCCACCAACACCCTGACTCACGACGCGATTGTCATGTCCGGCCAGAGCAAGGGCGTTATCATGGGCCATGCTTACTCCATTGAAACCATCGAGAATATGTTCACCTCCAACAACACCTTTGGCGGCAACTTCAAAGCTGTTGAGATCGCCACTTCCGACATGACTACCAACACCCTCACCTACGGCGTGGCTTACACTTCCGAGAACGTGGCCGCTTCCGCCGAGATGATGAGCCTGATCTGGACCGACGAGTTTATCGCCAGCGCCCTGATCTACGGCCTGGAAGGCGAGAGCTATGTCTGGAACGAAGGCAAGACCTCCATTGAGTATCCCGAGGGTCTGGATATCAACACCGTGCCTTACACCGCCCTGTACACCTGCGGCGCTTTCGGCAACCAGTTCATCCTGTACCCCATGGACGCCAACACCTCTGAGGCTGACAAGGGCTTCATGGAAGAGCTGATCGAAGGTTCGTGGTATCCGCCCCTGTTCGGCTTTATCCCCGACAGCACCAACGTGTCCACCCAGGTGGCCGCTGTTTCCAACGTGTATGACCAGTACTTTAAAGTGCTGACCTACGGCGATGTGAATCCCGACGAGTACCTGCCCCAGTTCCTCACTGAACTGGAAGCCGCAGGCATCAACGATATCATCGCTGAGTACCAGACCCAGGCTGACGCTTGGCTGGAAACCATCCAGTAAGTTTGTTGGTAAACCGCCTCGAAAAGGGCGAAACCCCCAAAGGGTTTCGCCCTTTTCTTTTGCCGGGCGTGTTTTATGTGAAGTCGATAGAAAATGGGAATTGCAGTGTACATTTTTAAAAGACCTAGTGGTAGAAAAAGTGTAAACTGAGTATATTAACTGTGAGGAGGTATTATCGTGGCAACCACAGATGTATCCCAATATGACGGCTTGCTAGCGCAGAAGAAAAAACTGCGGCGCAGGGCGGAGATCAGGAAGACGGTCCCTCTTTTCCTGATGATGCTGCCCGGGCTTGTATATTTGTTCTGCAACAACTACTTGCCCATGTTTGGTATTCTGATCGCCTTTAAAAAAGTGAATTTCTCCATCGGTATTTTGCAAAGCCCTTGGGTGGGGTTCCAAAACTTCGAGTTCCTGTTCAAAACGAAGGACGCTTGGACCATGATCCGCAACACCGTATGTTACAATGTGGTGTTCATTACCCTGGGCCTGGTGATTTCCGTGACCATCGCCATCATGATGGCCGAAATTTCCAGCCGGAAGATTGCCAAGGTCATCCAGCCCATTATCTGCTTCCCCTCCATGGTGTCTGCCGTTATCCTGTCCTTCCTGGTGTACGGATTCCTGTCCAACACTTATGGCTTCCTCAACACTACCGTTTTGAAGGACAGCCCTATCAACTGGTACGCTTCCGCCCAGTATTGGCCCTTTATCCTGACCATTGTCCACTTCTGGCAGTCATCCGGGCAAAGTTCCATTATCTACATGGCGTCCATCGGCGGCATTGACAAGGGCTTGTATGAATCTGCCCGCTTGGACGGCGCCAACAAGATGCAGCAGATCTGGAACATCACCCTGCCCATGCTCCGCCCCATGATTATCCTTATGACCCTGATGAGCATCGGCCGGATCTTCAACTCCGACTTCGGCCTGTTCTATCAGGTGCCTTTGGGCCAAGGGCTGCTGACTTCTACCACTCAGACCATTGATACATATGTGTACCGCGCGCTGATGGAACTGAACAACGTGGGTATGTCCTCCGCGGCCAGTGTGTTCCAGGCAATCATTGGTTTCCTGCTGGTAGTCGTCTCCAACGCCATTGTGCGCAAGGTGGACAATGAAAACGCGCTCTTCTAATGTGAGGTGAACAGCATGAGCAATAAAGTTAAAGTAAAAGATGTGGACACCCCCACGATGCGGGATGAAAAAGTGTTCCACAATATCGCCTTGGTGGCGATGATCCTTTTGTCCATTTACTGCATCATCCCCTTTGTCCTGATGCTTTCTACATCCTTCTCCAGTGAGAGCGCGCTGGCTCAGTACGGCTACTCCTTCTGGCCCAGGGAGTTCTCTTTCGCGGCTTACGACTATCTGTGGGCCAAACGGGTCACCATTGGCCGCTGCTACGCCATGACCATCTTGGTCACGGTGGTGGGCACCCTGGCCAACCTGGTGCTGACGTCCCTGTTTGCCTATCCTCTGAGCCGGCAGGACTTCAAAGCCCGCAATGTGTTTGCCTTTATCCTTTTCTTCACTGTTTTGTTTAACGGCGGCTTGACTGCAAGCTACATCATTTGGACCAGTGTGTTCCATGTGAAGAACACCATCTGGGCACTGATCCTTCCCGGCAGCCTGATGGGCGCCATGAACGTGCTGATGGTCCGCAACTATTTCAACGCCAATATCCCTTATTCCATCATTGAGGCGGCCCGCCTGGATGGCGCCAACGATATGCGCATCTATGCCAAGATCATGGTTCCCCTGTCCAAGCCGGTTATGACCACCATCGGCCTGTTTGCTGCCTTGGGCTATTGGAACAACTGGACTAACGGCTTGTACTACATCAGCGACACCAAGCTGTACACCATCCAGGTGTATCTGAAGAAGCTGATGGACAACATCGCCTTCCTGAAGTCCGGCGACACCGCTGCGGAGTCTGCCGCCCTGGCCTTCAAGACCATGCCCACTGAGGGTGCCCGCATGGCCATTGCCATCGTGGCTATCCTGCCCATCCTGCTGGTGTACCCCTTCATTCAGAAAGAACTGGTCCGCGGCATGGTGGTCGGCGGCGTGAAGGGCTAAGGCGAAGCTTTTCCTTTCGCATTGGATAAAATTGTGCTATAATGGGGTTGCGTCAGGCATGACCGGGTACGTGGGTCGTGCCTTTCGCTCTCTAGGAGAGAAAAAACGGCTGGAACCAGCTTGGAGGAATGGTATATGGGTGCTTTTCAATACGACAACCCGCTGATTATGGCGATGTCCCGCATTGCCAACATGATGATCGTCAGCTTTTTTTGGATGGTATGCTGCCTGCCGGTGGTGACCATCCTTCCGGCGACGGCGGCATTGTTCCACACCACTACCAAGGTGATTCGCGGCAATGGCAACGGGGTGGCGCGCGACTTTTTCCTGTCCTTCAAGGACTCCTTGAAGAAGGGGGTTTTGCTCTCCCTGGTGTGCCTGGTCAGTGGCGGCCTGTTGTCCTTTGCCCTGTGGTACAGTTGGAACCTCCAAGGGCAGAGCGGCTTCTGGCTGGCCTATTTCCTCATTGGCTGCCTGATCATCTTTTTCTGGGCGGTCACCGTGCTGCATCTGCCCTTTGCCCTGTCCCGGTTTGAGGGAAAGGTCACCATGTACATCCGCATGGCGCTGTACTTTGCCAATGTCAACCTACTGAAGACGCTTTTCCGGGTGGTGCTGCTGGTGGTTGTAGCGCTGCTGGTGGACTTTTATCCCATCACCCTGCTGATTCTCCCGGGGCTGTACATGGATCTTGTGTGCGGCGGTGTGGAGAAGATGCTGCAAAAGTTTATGGATGAAAAGGGCTTGCGGGAAGAAACAGAAGAGGACGTCCCCGGGGAGGAACGGGAAGAGGGCGCATCACTGTCCATGCCCAGTTTGGAGATGGCCAAGCTCTTGGACGAACCGGACAGCGGTGAGGTGGCAGGCCATGAGTGAGTTGAGTTTGCAGCATTTGGTGAAGATCTACCCCTTTGTGAAAGTGGGGGGCACTGTGTTTGGGCGGAAGCGGATGAAAGAGCTTTTGGAGCGCCAGCGCAGCCAGCCCTTCACCACCAACGAAGGTGTGTTGGCTGTGCGGGATTTCAGCTTGGAAGTGGAGCAGGGGGAGTTTATCGTCCTGCTGGGGCCTTCGGGCTGCGGAAAGTCCACCATCCTGCGGATGATCGCCGGCCTGGAGAGCGTTTCTGACGGGGATATCCAGGTGGATGGGAAATCCGTGGTGGACCTGTTGCCCGAGCAGCGGAACATCGCCATGATTTTTCAGAACTATTCTCTGTATCCCAATTACACGGTCTACGAAAACATGGCTTTCCCCTTGAAGAACCAGCATATCCCCCGGGAACAGATCGACCAAATGGTGCTGGAAACCGCCAAGTTGTTGGAGCTGGACCAGCTGCTCCAGCGCTACCCCCGGGACCTGTCCGGCGGGCAGCGGCAGCGGATCGCCATTGGGCGGGCGCTGGTGCGTAAACCCAAGCTGTTTTTGATGGACGAGCCCTTCAGTAACCTGGATCCGGTGCTGCGCGGCAAACTGCGGACGGAGCTGAAGCGGATCCATAGCAAAATGGGCACTACGTTTATCTATGTCACCCATGACCAGATGGAGGCCTTTGCCCTGGGGGACCGGATCGTTGTGATGGAACACGGGCAGATCCGCCAAGTGGGCACGCCCCAAGAGCTGTTTAACCACCCGGCCAACCTGTATACAGCCTCCTTTGTGGGGACGCCCCCCATGAACCTGTTCCGGGACGTGGCCTTGAAGCAGGGCAGCGGCGGCTGGACGGTGACGCTGTTTGACAACAAATACCTGCTCCCCCCGGCAAAGGCCGCCGGCCTGACCGAGGCAGACCAGGGGCGGAAGGTCACCCTGGGTATCCGCCCGGTGCACATCACCTTGGGGGACCAGGGGATCGAGGCCACAGTGGAGCACAGCGATGTGGTGGAGGCGGAAATGCACATCCAGTTGCGGGTGGGCCAGCAGGAGCTGTTGGCCATTGTTCCTGCCACCAATTTCGGGACGTTCCTCCGGGGCCGCAAGGTGCATTTTCAGCTGTCGCCGCAGCGGTTCCACCTGTTCAATCCGGAAACGGAAGAGCGTATCGGCTTGTAAAGCATCCAAAGAAACGCAAAAAAGCCTGCCAGGGGATCCTGGCAGGCTTTTTATGTTGGGTATTTTGAAATCAGTAATTGGCGGCCAAGGACTTCATGAACTCCACAGCAGGGTCCAGGTTCTGTGCGTTGGCGGCCACGCCGATGACCACGTCCCCGGTGTAATAGCCGGCTTCGTGAAGAGGGGATCCCTCGTGGAGCCAGATGCCTGCCACGATCTCGTTGCCGTCCTCTGTGGTGCAGGTGTACAGGTCGTGCTTTGCCAGGTCTTCCGGCTCAATGAAAAGGCTCAGGTCCACAAAGGCGTCCTGGTCCGCATAGGAAGTGAAGACCTCCTCGTTAGCGGCAAACACGTCCAGGTCGCCAATGCCAAACAGGGCTGCCAGCACCAAGACGGTGTCCCCGTCGGTTGTGCTGGTGGGGTCGTAGAGCAGGGTGTAGTTGGCGGTCACATCCACATCCTTGCCGGCCATATCCATGCCAGATTCTTCCAGCACCTGGGAAAACACCGTTTTGTCCCCAGTGTCGTCAGCGTTGATGAGCACCGCGTACATCACGGTGTCCCCCCGGCTGAAGTCAAACGCCAGGGTTATTACCACCAGGGCCACCGCGCAAAGTACCAAGCCGATGGGAAGTTTATAGTAGTCCCAGATAAATTCCCGCTTCCGGGGGCCGCTCAGGGTCTTTAGGGTGGCAATGTCCTGTTTGAGACGTGAGAGTAGTTTCATGGCTGCTCCTCCTCGTTGCGTTTTCCACCGCACCACTCCACAGGGCTCATGCCGCAGATCTTTTTAAATACCGTGGAAAAGTAAGAAATGTTGTCGTAGCCCACTGCGCTTGCCACCTCGCTGATGGTGGCGTTGGTAGAGAGAAGCAGCCGTTTGGCCTCTTCAATGCGCAGGTGGTTGATGTATTCCCGCAGGCTCATGCCCATTTCCGCCCGGAAGCGCTTGGACAGGTAGTTGGGGGTGATGTAGGCCACTGCCGCCACGTGGTTACGGTCGATGTCCTCCTTATAGTGTTCCATGATGTAGTGCTTCACCACGCCGATCATATCGGTTTCTTCGGTTTTGCGCTGTAGCTCGCTGACGGCGAAATCGAATAGGAAGGTGGCGAAAGCCATCAGGTCGGTGGGGGAACGGGAGGCCATTTGATCCAGGCTGTGGAAGCCCTCCGTTTGCAGCAATTTCCGAATGGGGATGTTGTTGTCTTCCAGGCAGCTGTAAAACACTTGCAGCAGGGATTGCTTCATGTTTTCCATCATGGCTTGGTCGTCCCGTTTTCCTTTGGCGATTTTGTGGAGGGCCAAAGTGAGGGTTTCCAGAAATTCCTGCCGGTTGCGCTGCTTGATCTGCCGGAGCAGTTGGGAGTTGTCCAGCAGGGGGACGGCGTCCTTGGGGATCCGTTCCAAGTCTTCCAGGCGGTAGATGCTGCCGCCGTGGAGCAGCACTTTTTTCACCTGTTCCCGGACGTCTACAGCCGTTTCGGAAATGCGGTACAAGGGGACCGGCCCAAACACCACGCAGACAGGCGAGAGATGGTAATTGGCGGAAACCATCTGGATAAACCGCCCTGAGCGCTTCAGACAGTCTTCTTCCGAGTAGTTTTCCACGGGAAGGTAGGTGGTGGCGTAGGTATAGCGGTCGCTGCAGTTGGCCACTGTGGAGGCAAAGCCGATGTAATCGGTGAGCAGCTCTTCCATCAGGCGGCCATAGCTGTAGCTGAGGGTTTCCTTGTCCCAGCCGCTTTGCAGGGCAGTGGTGTTGTCGGAAATGGTACAGATCCCCCGCACCAGGGTCTGGGCGGTCAAATCGGCGATGTGGGTGCGGTTTAGGGCGTTTTGGACCCGCTCCGGATCGGTGCCGTAATACCCTTCGTGGATCTGCCGGATCAGTTTGTTGCGGCGTGCGTCCAGCAGGGCCTGGTCATTGGTCCCGCTGGACGCCAGCCGGTGCTCATGCACCGACTGGATCATACGGTGCAGGCAGTTGTTCAGTTCGGAAAATTCCACCGGTTTTGTCAGGTAATTCCTGGCCCCATAGCGCAGGGCAGTGCGGGCGTATTCGAAATCCTCAAAGCAAGTCAAAAAGGCGAACTCGCAATAGATCTTGTTTTCATAGACGTATTTCAGCACCTCGATGCCGTCCACCTTGGGCATCCCGATGTCGCACACCACCAGCTCGGGCCGCTCTTTTTTTATGATCTCAATGGCGGCTTCTCCGTTGTAGGCCCGCAAAAGCGTGGTAATACCCAGTTCTTGCAGGTTCAGCTGGCTTTGGATGACGTCAATGGTGGAAATATCGTCGTCGCAAACAAGAAGTTTCATGGTTCTTCCTCCTCTATCGGGACCAAAATTTCTGCCCGGGCCCCTCCGGTTTCCCGGTTGGAGAGCCGCAGCAGATCCCGCCGGTGGTAAGTGAATTCCAGGGTGCGGCGGATGTTGCTCAACCCCAGGTGTTCTTTTGGGGGGAGCTGGCCTTCCGGCAGTTCTTTTTGATACTCTTCCAGCACTTGTGGGGAGAAGCCGTCCCCGTTGTCCTCCACGGCCAGCCGGCATCCGGAGAATCCTTCCTCGTGCCAAAACTCGCAGGAGATGGAAAGCTGCAGCGGCTTATACAGGTCCATGGCGTGCTTAAAAGTGTTTTCCACTAAGGTGAACAGCATCAGGAAGGGGATTTCCACCCGGCCCACATCACCCGGGCAATGGATGGTGTAGGTGACGCTGTGGGGGAAGCGCAAGTCCTGCATTTTCAGGTAGTTTTCAATGTGGAGCAGCTCTTCCGCGATGGTCACGCTGGAGCTTTGGATGTTCATCATATAACGGACGTATTTGGCCAATGCCTGCAAAAACGCCCGGGTATCTTCCGGCCGGTTCTGGTAGGTCATGTTGTATACGGTGGTGATGGCGTTTAAGAAGAAGTGGGGTTTGATCTGGGCCCGGACCATTTGCAGCTGGTTTTCCCGGATCTTCAAAAGCCGGTCATAGGACTCGATGCGCAGGTTTTGGATTTGGTCGGCCATGTTGTTAAAGCTGGAGAACAA
Source organism: uncultured Oscillospiraceae bacterium (assembly GCA_900548545.1). Lineage (GTDB taxonomy): Bacteria > Bacillota > Clostridia > Oscillospirales > Acutalibacteraceae > Acutalibacter. The sequence goes on along the minus strand of URKX01000010.1, from coordinate 47,260 downwards.
GGTTTCAAACTCGCTGCTTCCCGCTTCCGCGGTGAGGCGGTAATCGATGTTGCCGCTTCCCAGCTCGTCCTGGGCTACCAGCAACGAATTGGTTGGTTTGAGGACTTTCTTGCGAAGGTAAGAGATCAGCAGCAGGATCAGCCCCAGGCACAGCAGGCTGACAAGCAGCAGCACAACGGCAGCCAGGCTGCCCCCCGCGGCGCTGTAAGGGCCTGGCAGGATCCCCAGAAGGGCTGTCCCTCCCAGCAGGGGAAAGGGCTCTTTTAGGCAAGTGCGGCTGTCTGGGAAGGAGTATTTGCCCCCTTCTTCAAGGAGGAGCTCTTCCGACCAGTCTTGGTCCCCGCCCAGATAGGACGCCCCTTCCCCAACCACCAGCAAACAGGAGCAGGCGTCCCCCACAATGGTGTAGGAATCTAAAATGTCAAACTTGTCCAGCGCGCAGGCTGTCCCCACAAGGTAGCGGCCCACAAGGATGCCGGCGGTAAAATAGGAAGCTGTTTCCGTTTGGAACACGTACCACTGCTGTCCCGCCGGGCTTTCCTCAAGGAGCTCTTCCAGCTGCGTGATCTGCTTTTTTACCTCCAGTGTATTAGAGGTACCCAAGGTAGAGCTGGCGGAAAACAGGAACCAGTCGCTGTTCCGGTCGAGGACAAAAAAAGCGTCCGCGTCATCGCTGATGGAAAGCTTGTCCGAGAAGGCAGTCTGGATTGTTCCCACGTTAGGAAAGGACAGAGGCGGGGAGTCTAGTTTCGCGTTGGAGTTATTGTACACGGTCCGGGCCAAGTCGCGGGAGTGTTCGTACACGGTGTTCAACCGCATTTCCGTGTTGGTAATCCAGCGCGAGAGGGCGTCGCTGTTCATGTTTTGGATCTGCCGGGCCAGCTGAGTGTTGTAGTAGACATTCACCCAAACTAAAAACCCGAGAGTTACCATCAAAATGACAACCAACAGGGTGGTGACGGTCCGCCGCCAAGATCGTGCGGTTTTTACCTTGTTCCTCATGTTGCGCGGTTCCTCCCCAGTTTCCCTGGTAAAAGCAGTTTGTTTGTTAAAAACGCAAAAAAAACCAGTATTTATTTCATATATAATACATCTTACGTGAAACAGGGGATAAATGCAATTGAAAAAATCAGGAAGTTTTTTGCTTTTTTTCCTTTTCTGTTGGGTTCTGTCAAGATTTTCCTGGTTTGTATGGAACTGTTTGGGAATTTGAAAAGAGCGCGGTGGCAGGGAAGGCCGCGGGCAGAAAAAGAGGGCTGCTGCAAACTGCAACAGCCCCACGGGATGCTGGGTGCGCTTGATGTTACAGGCCCAAAGCCCGGATGCGGAGGGCCAGTTCTTTGCCCATGCGCACCTGGGTTTTCAAGGAGGGATGGCCCACGCCGCCAAAACCTTCCGTCATCAGGTTGATGCCAATGTACTTGAAGCAGTGGACCTTCTGGTCCCCAGTGTCCTTCTTGTACTGTTCGACTACTTCTTTGATGTGGTCGAACAGGTAGTAGTCCATGGAGCCCAGGGTGCAGAGAATGGTGGTGTCGGGGCCGTTGAGCGCCCGGACCTTCTCCAGAAATGCCCGGTAGTTCACCGAGAACCAAGCCTCTTCCTCGTCGGCGGTGGCGGTATCCTTGGCAAACCGGACAGGGTTCACATCGTTGGTGCCCAGGTTGACAGCCACGATGTCCTTGTGATGGCTGGCAAAATCCCAAGCGGCGGGCTCTTTGTCCAGGCGCTCGTCGCAGTAGACGTCGGTGAAGGGGTACACCTCGTTCATCTGCTTCATGGGGATGAAGGGGTGCTTGCCGGGGGCGGTAGAAATGCCAGAAACGCTGATCATGTTGAACTCGGCGCCCAGTTCCCGGGCGGCCACAGCGCCGTAAGTCATCCAGCCGTTTTCCTCGCTGGTTTCAAACAGGGAGTCCCGGCCGGGGGCCTCGTTTCCAAAGCCGCAGGTGATGGAGTCGCCCACAAATTCGATGGTGAGCTTCTTTTCCCCCTCCTGGGCAGGGAGCACCTCCCCGTCGGTTTCCAGGGCCAGCAGGGCGGTCTTGCCCCGCATATTTTCCGAAAGCTTCCGAAGGCCCAGGGTGTGGGTGCCCTCTTCGCCGTGAAACAGCTCGTACCACTTGGGGCCGCCGGTGCACTTCATGCGGGCGGACAGGGTCTCGCCGTCCTCTGCCACAACGCCCACGCAGGGGTAGTCGATGGGGGTTTCCGTCCCGGGAGGGCCGGGGACCTCGTCGCCAAAGGCCAGCAGCCGGGCCCGCAGGGTCTTGCCGGTGAAAGTGATGGTGAAGCCGGCGCAGGTCCAGTTGAACCAGATGCCGCCGGTTTGGGCGTCAAACCAAGTCCGGCCATGGGTGCGGACCAGGGGCGCCAGTTGTTCGTTGGAATAAAGAGCCATGGGAAAATCCTCCTTACAGGTTGAGGGTGAAGGGGAACGCAGGCAGGCCGGCGCTGTTGAACAGCGGGTCGGTGCAGTAGTTGAGCTGGCAGAATTTCACACAGATGGAAGAGGCTGTGGAAAACTCCTCCGCAGTGAGGGTGAGAGTGTTCCCCTTCACGGAAGCGGCAGGGGAAACCAGGTTGCCATCCACCGTGACTTCCAGCACGGCATCCAGGTCGCCCTGGACCTGCAGGCCCTCGCCTGCATCCTGGAAGGCGATGCGCACCTGGTTGCCCTCCCGGGTGCCGCCGGTGGCCCGGGGGCTGTCAGCCAGCAGGCCGCTTTCCCCGTAAACGTATTTCCGGGCCAGCAGGGCCAGCCGCTCGCCCACGGGACGCTTTTTCCGCACGTGGATGTTCAGCTTGTCGCCTGCGTCCATAATGCAGATGTCGTGCACACCGGGCAGGGCATCGGCAGCGGCCCGCTGCTTGTCCCGCATGGTGTAGTACTCTTTGGAGTTGTTGAACCCAAGGCCCTCAAAGGGGGCCAGTTCCACCTGGAAGAAGGGAAGTTCCTTGCCCCACAGTTTCCGCCAGCTCTGGATCAAAGTTTTCATGCTCTCGTCGTAAAAATCGTACCAGCCCCGGGCGTCGTCGTCCTCGCCCTGGTACCAGATGCCGCCCCGCACACTGTAGGGGGCCACTTTGCAGAGAATGTTCTCATACAGCCCTGCGGGACGGATGGCTGCCCGGGGACCTACCATAAAGGGGGAATAGTCCATGGGGGGCATCCGCATGGGAGGCTTGCCCACCATTTCCTCAAAGCCAATGCCCATCATAAAGCGCTCCAGGCGCTCCTGGTCTGCCTGGGAAGGCTCCGGCTGGGGCTTGTCGGAAACGGTGTAATACTTGGCCAGGTCCAAAGCGGCGCAGCCCTCTTTGTGCCAGTCCAGCACGGTTTTCAGGGCGGGGTTTTGCTCCAGGTCCTCCATGGCAGTCCAGGCGGCGGCGGGAGTGCCGCCCCAGTTGACGCCGATAAAGCCCACAGGCACGCCCAGGGCTTCCCGGAGCTTCCGGCCCATGTAAGCGGAGGGGCCGCTGAAAAATCCTTTATTTTCCGGGGTGTCCCACACCCGCCAGAAGCCGTCGTCGGGATAGGGGTCCATTTCCAGGCAGCCGGTGAAGTTTGCCTGGGGATAGCGGAAGAACCGGAACCCGGGGTCTTCCGGGGTTTCCAGCATTTCAGGGGCCTGCTCGTCGTACTTCAGCAGGAACTCCATGTTGGACTGCCCCCCTGCCAGCCACACTTCGCCTACCGCCACGTTGCGGAAGGTAACGCTCTCCCCGGTCAGCTGGGAGGAGATGGCCATTTCTGTCTGTTCGGTGGCCTCCATGGCCGGCAGGGTGACCTTCCATTCCCCCTGGGGGGCGTCGGAAACAGCGGTATTCCCGCCCAGGGTGACCGTGACTTTGTCCCCCCGGACGCTGCGTCCCCAAACGGGAAGGGGCTCCCCCCGCTGGAGCACCATGTTTTCTCCAAAAATCAGCGCGGGCTGTAATTTCACAGGGATCCCTCCTTACAGGATGCGGCCTTCAATGTCCTTGAAGAACCGGTCGCAGTCCCGGGCGGCGATCTCAGGGCACTCGTCGGCGCCGCCGTGGCCCAGGTGCTGGTAGGTCAGCAGGGAGGCCCCGGGGATGGTCTGGGCGATCTTCAGGGCGTCTTCCGCCTTGGCCAAGGGGTCCAGTCCGCCGTTCCAGATGAGCATGGGGACGGGGATCTTGGACAGCTTCTCATAGAAGTCCTCTTCGCTGGTGGCGCCGCAGCAGCTCATGTCGCCCTGGACCGGCACAGTGAACTCCTCTTTGGCCCGGCCCATCAGGATCTCGGTATGTTCTTTGTGGTTGGCAGCCCGGCGGGCAAGGCGCTGGGGATTCTGGGTGGGCCAGTTTTCCATCCAGGCCATCTTCTCCAAGGCCTCATAGTTGCCCACAATGTTGTCCAGGTCCTGGGGGGCTTTGGGAGGACGGTGGTTCTGGGCGCCGGGTTCCTGGTAGTGGACAATGCCGTCCACGCACACAAAGCCCCGCAGCAGCTCAGGACGGCGGAAGGCAATGTACCAGCCGGCCCAGTTGCCGTGGGAAACGCCGGTGTAGTAGAAGCTGGGGATGTTCATGGCCTCGGCGAAGCGGATGATATCCTCGCCCCAAATGGAGATGTAGTCCTTGGGGGTGGGGTCAGTGATGTGGGTGGACTGGCCATAGCCCCGCATATACACCAGGAAGGTGTGGTAGTCGTAGGGGGGCTTGCCCAAAAGTTCCATGTGGCAATCAGTCAGAAAGAAGTTCTGGGTGGAGATCAGGTATTTGTCGCCGGTGCCGAATTCCTTGTAGGCCAGGGTGACGCCGCCCAAATCGATGGTTTTGATTTCGCTCATAGTTGGGTACCTCCGTAATCGTGATAAGTTGTGAGATTTGCCAAATAAATTTCCAGTCTTTATTATACAGGAATCGGCGCGGGTTTTCTAATAAAAAAAGGGTGTATCCTTTTAATTTTCTCTATATTTTTAAGGAAAAGAGCAGATTATTGCAAGGATTTTCAATAAAATTAAATAGACTTCCCCAAGGGATGTAGGTATAATAATACTCAAATAGATACTGTATACTGTAAAATGAAGTGTAACCAGAGGGTTCGCAACCAAAAAGGAGGATTTTTCAATGCCTGAAAACTTTAACCCCGACCGCTTGGACAAGATTCTTGACAAACAGTTTGTCATGACAGATGCCGGCCGCATCGACCGCATCCGCGACCTGTACACCACCTTCAACGACCAGGTGGACCTGAACGCTCTGCGGGATGGCGGCTATGTGGACGTGGTGGACAAGATGATGGAGCCTGTCACCATGAGCTTTGACGACCATGCCCCGGAAGTGATCGCCTATTGGGCCAAGCAGGGGATGGTGAAGGAATTCCACGGCCAGGATGATGTGATGAGCTGGGCCGAGTACGAGGCAAAGACCGGTTATCACTGGGAGGACGTGAACCACGTGGCCCCTCAGAATGCCCGGAAGCTTTGGAACTCCTTTGTGCCGGTTTCTGCGTTCCGCCCCGAGAACAAGGGCCGCAAGTACCCCACGGTGGTGGTGCTCCACGGCGGCTTCAACCCCATCAGCATCATCGACGGCTGGGGCTGGGTCCAGGAAGCTGCCCGCCGGGAGTGGATCGTGATTGTCCCCTCCCTGGAACTGGATGACATTGTTGAGGAGATCTTGGAGAAGGCCAAGGCCCTCTATCCCATTGACGAGAGCCGGATCTACGCCTGCGGCTTCTCCTACGGCGGCTTTATGAGCAATCTGCTGGGCAACAAGCGGCCCGACATCTTTGCTGCTGTGGCCCCCTGCGGCGCGCCCATCTCCAATGGATACTGCGAAGGCGCTGTTGGCCCGGAACCTCAGACTGCCTTTGACGGTGTGCCCCGCGCCATTGCCATGAATACCTATATGCCTGTGATGAACATCTACGGCAACCTGGACGGCTTCCGCTTCCCCTTCTACAACATTAAGACTCGGGACGACGTGCCCGCTTCCATTGCCGTGACCCCCAAGACCGTTGTGGACGGCATCAACTCCTGGGCCCGTGTCAACCACGCCAAGGAGATTGCCCTGGAGGACGTGATGGCCCTGAAGGACTCCACCACCTGCACCGTGGAGGAAAAGAACATCGGTATGCCCCTGGAGCCCGGCTGTGGCGAAACCATCCAGCGGGACGGCCTGACCCATTACATCGGCAGCTTGAAGAGCGAGGACGGCATTGTGCGCACCCGCATCATGTGCAGCATGAATATGCCCCACTGGCCCACTCCCGAGATGTCCCGCCAGGCTTTCGAGTTCTTCTCCCACTTCTCCCGGGACCCCGAAACCAAGGAAAGCATCTATCACGAATAAACCACAAATCCGTTTTGTGTGTATGTCTGAAAAGGCCTGCTGCGGCTTGCAGCGGGCCTTTTCGAATTTCCCCGGGGCTTCCCTGCGTTTTTGGGCATAAACCTTTTCAAAACGGTCACACTAACCGAAAACAAAAAGGGGGACCGCCCTGTGAAATTGCCAACGAAAAACGAGTATAGCCGCCGCGTGGAAAAAGCCTCGCCGCCTTCCCCGGTGGCTAAGGACTGCCTGCTGGCCTTTTTGTCGGGGGGCGCCATCTGCACGTTGGGGCAGTGGATGTGCAACCTGTATAAGAGCTGGGGCTTGGAGCTGCCCCAGGCCAGGGTGGGGGTGTCCATCAGCTTGATCTTCCTATCTGCCTTGCTGACCACCTTGGGGGTTTACGACAACCTGGCCAAGCACGCCGGTGCCGGGATGCTGGTGCCCATCACCGGTTTTGCCAATTCCATGGTGTCCCCGGCTTTGGAGTTCAAAAGCGAAGGGTTTATCACCGGCCTGGGGGCCAAGCTGTTCACCGTGGCGGGGCCTGTGCTGGTGTACGGCATCACAGCCTCGGTGGTGTATGGGTTGGTGCTCTTTGGCCTGGGGCTTTTGTGAGGTGCGCCATGAAACACTTTGGAAAAAATACGTTGGAATTTGACCGTCCCCCTACCATCCTGTCCCACGGGGCAGTGGGGGGGAAGCGGGAAGCCGAAGGCCCCCTGGGCGGGGACTTGGACCAAACCTTCTGGGAAACCACCCTGTATCAGGAGAGCTGGGAGCGGGCCGAGGCCCAGCTGCAAAAAGAGGCGGTGTCCTTGGCTTTGGGGAAGGCTGGGGTTTCCCAGGACCAGGTGGATTTCATCCTGGCCGGGGATTTGCTGAACCAGTGCATCTCCTCCACCTTTGGGCTGATGGGGTTTGGCATCCCCTTTTTGGGCCAGTATGGGGCCTGTTCCACCATGGCCCAGACGCTGCTGCTGGCCTCCATTTTGGTGGAAAGCGGCGCGGCCCGGAAAGCCTTGGCTGTGACCAGTTCCCACTTCTGCTCTGCCGAGCGCCAGTTCCGCCTGCCCTTGGAGTACGGCGGCCAGCGCCCCCCTACAGCCCAGTGGACCGCTACCGCCGCCGGGTGCGTCCTGGTGGGGGAAGGGGGAAAAGTCCAGGTGCGCCGTGGTCTGGCGGGGAGGATCCAAGATCTGGGGGTGAAGGATCCCGCCAACATGGGGGCTGCCATGGCCCCTGCTGCTGCCGACAGTATCTATCAGTTCTTGGAGGACACCCACACCACCCCTCAGGACTACGACGGCATCTTCACCGGGGACCTGGGGGCGGTGGGCTCCCAGCTGTTGTACCAGTGTTTGCGGGAAAACGGGGTGGACATCGGGCCGGTGCACCAGGACTGCGGCCTGCTCCTCTACGACCGCCACAGCCAGGACGTCCACGCAGGAGGTTCCGGGTGCGGATGTTCCGCCGCTGTGCTGTGCGGCCATCTGCTCCGCCGCATGGAGCGGGGGGAGCTCTCAAACATCTTGTTCTGCGCCACCGGGGCGCTGATGTCCCCCACGTCCCAGCAGCAGGGGCTGGCCATCCCCGGGGTGTGCCACGTGGTGCAGCTGACGGTTTCCTAAAAGGGCTGGTTGCAAGCTGCCGGCGGGGCAGCGTGTTCCCATGAAAAAAGGGCTGTTGCTTTTCGCAACAGCCCCTTTTTCAGTTGGCCGCTTATACGAATTGTTCCAGTGGGGTGATATCAATGCCCTCTTTGTGGCCTTCCAAAAAGGCCAGCAGCTTTTGGGCGATGAGCTTGTTCCCGCCGGGAGCGTCGCTTTCAAAGTTCACAGGCAGGATGGGGTCGTGGACAGACAGCCGCAGCAGGAACCAACCCTCGCCCTCCCCCTTGGGAAAGGAAACCCGGATGCCTTCCCGGTTGTCGGGGGCAATGGCCCAGTTTTGCTCCTGGGCGTAGGTTTCCAGGGCGGTGATCAGGGCCTGTCCCCGGGCGCGGAAGTCCTCTTCCGTGATGGGCAGCCGCACTTCCGTGGCCTCCATCGGCTCCCGCAGGGGGGCCAGCAGGTCGTTTAAGTCCTTGCCCTCTTTCCGCAGGGAGGCCATTTTGATCAGGATCTTGGTCACCAGGTAGGCGCCGTCGTCCAGGAAGTGGTTTTCCCGCATGGCTGCGTGGCCGCTGGTTTCAATGGCCAGGGGGCAGTTGACCCCCTCTTGGTTCAGGCGAACCGCCTCGTTGATGACGTTCTTATAGCCCCGCTTGAACCGATGATGCTTGCCTCCCAGGGTGGTTTCCAAATACTCCTTCAGCCCGTCGGAAGTGATGGAGTCGGTGACAACGGTGCCGCCTTCGTTGCCCTCCAGGGCAATGGCCGAGGCCAAGGCCACCAGGCGGTTCCGGCTGATCTCCTCGCCCAGGCTGTCCACCGCGGCACCCCGGTCCACGTCGGTGTCAAAGATCACGCCCAGGTCGGCGTGGGCGGCCTTCACCGCCTGGCAGATGGAGTCCATGGCCTCGCCGTTTTCCGGGTTGGGCACGTGGTTGGGGAACATCCCGTCCGGCTCCAGGAACTGGCTGCCGGAAACGTCTGCACCCAGAGGCTCCAACACATCGGTGGCGTAAAAGCCGCCGGCGCCGTTGCCTGCGTCCACCACAATGTGGAAGCCTTTCAGGGGATGCTCATAGTCGGCGGCGCCCACCCCTTCCTGGATGGTGCGGCGCAAACGCTGGGCATAGGCTTTCATATAGCCGCAGGGCAGCACTACGCCGGGTGCCTCTTGGGCAGGGCAGGCCCCTTGCTGGGCCAGCTCCAAAATCTCCGTGATGTCGGGGGCATCCAGGCCGCCGGCAGGGGTGAAGAATTTCAGCCCGTTGCGGTGATAGGGGTGGTGGCTGGCAGTGATCTGGACAGAGCAGTCACAGGGCAGGTCCAGGGTGGCCCAGAACATGGAGGGCGTGGAAGCCAAGCCGCAGTCCAAGGTCTGCACACCGTATTTACAAAACACCCGCTTCAAGGCGTCGCTGATCCGGTCCGCGCTGATGCGGGAATCGTGGCCCAAGGCGACCTTCAGGCCAGCGGGTTTCTTTTGCAGGTGGCGCTCCACCCACACCAAAAACGCCGCTGCGATGGTTTCGATCACTTCGTCAGTGAGGTTCACCGGTTCCCCGGGAACGCCTTCCACGGCTACGCCGCGGATGTCCGTGCCGCTTTTCAGCTTGCTGTATTCCATAAAAAGCACCCCTTTTCAGTTTCTCACCCCATTGTAACAAAAACAGCGGGGACATTCAAGGGAAGAGTGAAAAGCCGAAGGGAAAAGCAGCAAGAGGGCGGGCGTTGCAGAGCTTTTGCCAGGACAGCCCTGCTTGCATATTTTTGGGAACTGTGATAAGATGGCAATGGAACAAAGGAAAGGAGGAATCACTATGTCACCTAAGATGGTCGAACTGCACGATATCGATGTGCCCGCCTTTTTGAAAGTGCTGGACAGCTGCGAGGGCGAGGTCTATCTCATGACGCGGGATGGGGACCGGCTGAACTTAAAAAGCAAACTGTGCCAGCTGGTGGGTCTGACCGCTTTGATCGAGGGAGGCAAGATTGCAGAGGCCTTTGTCATGTGTGAGAAAGAGTCCGATGAATCCAAGCTGTTCCGGTTTAACCTGTACAAACATCCAGAAGACGACGAGGAGTAAACAAAGGGGAGAAGTCTTTCAAATGCTAACGGAAAAGAAAAAGGAATTTATCGAGTTCATGCTTTCCGCCCAGGTGCTGCGCTTCGGCCATTTCGTCACCAAGAGCGGCCGCAACACCCAGTATTTCGTCAACACCGGCAACTATAAGACCGGCGCCCAGCTTTCCCGTCTGGGCAGCTACTATGCCGGGCTTGTGAAGGAAACCGTGGGCGACCAGTTTGAGGCCATGTTCGGCCCCGCTTATAAAGGGATCCCCCTTGCCACGGCCTGCTCCATCGCCCTGTATAACGACCACGGCATCGACCGGCCCTATTTCTTCAACCGCAAAGAGGTGAAGGACCACGGCGAGGGCGGCGGCACCGTGGGCTATGCCCCCAAAGATGGCGACCGCATCATCATCATTGAAGACGTGATCACCGCCGGCACTGCCGTGCGGGAAACCATGCCCATTTTGAAGGCCTGTGCCAATGTGGAAGTGCCTCATATGTTTATCAGTGTGGACCGCTGCGAGGTGGGTCAGACCCCCGGCAAAACCGCCATCATGGAAGTGGAAGAGGAGTTTGGTGTAAAAGTCCATCCCATCGTCACGGTGGTGGATATCCACGAGTACTTAAAGAGCCACGGCACCGACCCCGAACTGCTGAAGGCCATGGAAGGCTATATGGAGCAGTACTGCGTGCTGTAACCGGTTCCCGCCAATACCTGTAAAAGAATAAAGAGAAAGGACCTGTTGCCATGTTGCAGCAGGTCCTTGTTTTTATGGGTTTGTGAAAGCTTCCCTTTACCGCACGCTGTGGCGGTTGGCAGCCGCCTTGCGGCTTGCCTTCCTCTTTTTGGGGTGGGAGTTTTCCGAGCGGGTGATGACGTGATCCACCAGGTGGACCAGCGCCAGCATCATCACAATGGCGAACAACAGCATGGGCGCCAGGGCCATGAGCATGGGCAGCGTCAAGGTGGTGAGGGCGAAGAAGTCGCTGAGGAACAACAGCGCTGCCAGGAAGCCTGCCAGTAGCACCCCGAACAACGCGCCCCGCAGGCCGTTGAAGGGAGTGCTCACCTTGAAGAGCATGATAAAGCCCGTCAGGCAGGTGAGGATCACCGCCAGGGTGGACATATCCGCGCTGGAAAGCCCCAGGGGCCCGCTGAGGGCGCACAGCAGCACAATGTTGGCCGTCATGGTCAGGGAAGCGGGCAGGCTTTGCCGGATGACGTTTAAAATAAAGGTGCCTTTCAGGCGGTCTTTGTTGGGCTCCAAGGCCAGGATGAAGGAGGGTGTGCCGATGGTCAAGGTGGAGATCAGCGTCTGCTGTACCGGCTGGAAGGGATAGGTGTAGTTGATGAAGATGAACAGCACGGCGATCATGGCGGCGTACATGGTCTTGGCCAGAAACAGGGTGCTGGACCGCTGCAGGTTGTTGATGGACCGCCGGCCCTCCTGCACCACAATGGGCATGGAGGCGAAGTTGGAGTCCAACAGCACCAGGCTGGAAACCGTCCGGGCCGCGTCGCTGCCGGAGGCCATGGCAATGGAGCAGTCCGCCTCTTTCAGGGCCAGCACGTCGTTGACGCCGTCGCCGGTCATGGCAACAGTGTGGCCCTGGGCTTTCAGCGCCTTTACAAAGGCCAGCTTCTGCTGGGGGGTCACCCGGCCGAAAACCGCGTACTCCTGAACGGCCCGGCGGATGTCCTCCTCCGTTTCCAAAGTGGTGGCGTCCACATATTTGTCGGCGTTTTGCAAGCCCGCCTTCCGGGCGATGTTGGCCACCGTCACCGCGTTGTCGCCAGAGATCACCTTCAGGTCCACCCCTTGGTCTGCAAAGTACCGCAGGGTCCGGGGGGCCTCCCGGCGGATCTTGTCGCTGATGAGGATCAGCCCCAAAAGTTCCAGGTTTTTCGGCAGCTCTTGGCCGTCAAAGTCCTGGGCGCTGTGGACCAGCAGCAACACCCGCTGTCCCCGCTGGGAATAGCTTTCTACCTGTTCCCGGATGGCGTCGAAGCCATCCTTTAGGATAAACTCCCCGGCGCCCATGATATAGGCGCCCCGCCCCGGGAAAAAGGCGCCGCTCCACTTCCGGGCGGAGGAGAAGGGTACCAGGGTGGAGGCACGCCAGGGGCTTGGCTGGGGAAAGCGCTCCTGGATGGCTTGGAAGGTGGGGTTGGAGTCGTTTAAGTTGGTGATCAGCCCGGAAAGGGGGCCTGCCATGTCCTCCTCGGTCACCCCGGGGAAGGGTACCAGCTCGTCCACCTGCATGGTGCCTTCGGTAATGGTGCCGGTCTTGTCCAGGCACAGGGTGTCCACCCGGGCCAGTGTTTCCACACAGTACAGGTCACGCACCAGGGTCTTCCGGGCGGACAGCTTCACCACGCTGACGGCAAAGCACACGCTCACCAGCAGCACCAGCCCCTCAGGGATCATGCCCACCATGGCAGCGGTGGTGCTGACCACGGAGGTCTGCAAGTCGTCCCCCAGCAGGAAGAATTGTTTCCAGAACAGCAGGGCGCCAATGGGCAGCACCCCAAAGCCCACCACCTTCACGATCCGGTCGATGGAGTCCATGATCTCGGAGTTGCGTTTTTTCATGTACTTGGCGTCGCCAGCGATCTTTTGGGCGTAGTTTTCCGCACCCACGTGCTCCACCTGGGCATGGACATTGCCGCTGACCACAAAGCTGCCCGAAAGCAGGCTGTCCCCGGGATGCTTTAAAATGGGGTCGGACTCGCCGGTGATCAGCGACTCGTTGACTTCACATTCCCCGGCTACCACCAGGGCGTCGGAGCTGATCTGGTTCCCGGCGGAGAGCACCAGGATGTCGTCCAGGACCACCTGCTCTACAGGGATCTCCAGCTGCCGGCCCTCCCGGAGCACCACGGCTTTGGGCGCGGAAACAATGGAAAGCTTGTCCAAGGTGCGCTTGGCCCGGATGCTCTGGAAGGAGCCAATGAAGATGTTGGCCAGGATGACGCCCAGAAACACGGTGCTGCGGAAAGAGCCCACCAGGATCACCGCCAGGGCTAGGGCGAAGTTTAAAATATTGAAAAAGGTGAACACATTTTCCCGGATGATCTGCCCTTCGGTTTTGGTCTTGATCCCACCGGTGCCGTTGTGCAGGCCCTGGTGGACCCGCTGCCGGACCTGTTCTTGGGAAAGGCCAACCTGGGGGTCGGGATGAAAGCGTTCCGCCGCTTGGCGCTGTATGGGCTGGGCGGGACGGCGGGTGTCGCGGTTGCGGGACAATAGGCTCCCCTCCTAACAGGCAAATTGTTTTACGATAAGTATACACCAAGGGAAGGTTGATGCCAAGCGGGGCAGTGAAAAGTTTCTAGAAAATTTCCACTTTTCCACAATTTCGCGGCCTGCCCTCCGGAAAAGAGTGCCCTATTATTGCCAAAAAGCACAAGGGAAACCGCGCTAAACCGAGAAAAAACCAGCTTTTTCGCGGCGTATGGGGATTTGACAGAAAGAGCGGAAAAGAATATAATGCAGGCGAGTTCTAGAAAAGCCGATCCTGTGCTAAGATGCGAGAGGAAGATAGAAAGGAAGTTTCACAGATGGCTGGCAGAAAAACAGCGGAATTTATGATCGTCAACCGCAGAAGCGGCAAGGCCTTGCAAGCAACAGGGCTGGAGAATGGCCTGGTGGTGGAGCAGGCTGAGCCCGCCAAAACCGATGCCCAGGTTTGGTCCTCCGTGGAAACGGAAGGCGGTGTCAAGCTTTTCAACAAAGCTTGCGGCAAAGTGCTGGATGTGATGGCGAATGGAACTGCCAATGGCACCTGGGCGCAGACCTGGGAAGACGTGGACGGGGAAAGCCAGCTGTGGAAGCTGGTGAATGTCTCTTCCACCTATAAAAAAATCCTCCATGCCGTGTCCGGCAAAGCGTTGGATATTGTGGACATGAGCAGCGAAGACGGCGCCCCTGCCCAGATTTGGGAGGATGTGGAAGGTGAAGGCCAGCAGTGGAAGTTCGTTTCCACCGCCCCGAAGGCCGCCACCAAGACCGTGCGCAAGCCCGCCGCCAAGAAAGCTGAGAAGAAGGCCGAGGAAAAGCCGGCCAAGCGGGCGAAAGCCCCTGCAAAGCGCGCTGCTGCTAAAACGGCGGAGGCGGCACTGGTGGAGAAAGCCATTAAGGCTGAGCCGGAAAAGCTCCTGAAGAAACAGGAGGAAGCCCCCAAGGCCCTGAAGAAACAGGAAGAGGCGCCCAAAGCTTTGAAGAAACAGGAAGAGGCCCCCAAGACTTTGAAAAAGCAGGAGGAAACTCCCAAGACCCTGACCAAGGTGGAAACCACGGGGAAGGATGCCGGCAAAACTGCGAAAAAGTAAATCCAAAACAGACGGCTTCCCCCGGGAGGCCGTCTTTTGTTTGGCAATTTTTCTGGGGGAAGTGAAATTCCCCATTTACAAAAGGCCCGAAAACAGGTATCATAAAAATGAAAAGCAACTAACTTTTGGAAAGGCGGTTTCGGACATGGCTGATATTGTATCCATGGGCGAGCTTTTGATTGATTTCACCCCGGTGGGGACCACGGAAGACGGGCGGCTGCTGTTTGCCCGCAATCCCGGCGGCGCCCCTGCCAATGTGGCGGTGCAGGCTCACCGGGCTGGGGTCAGCGCCGGCTTTTTGGGCCGGGTAGGCAAAGATATGTTTGGGGATTTCCTGGTGGACACCCTGAAGAACTGCGATATCGATATCCGCGGCCTTTCCCAAGACCCGGACTACGCCACCAGCTTGGCGTTTGTGCAGCTCAGCCCTGAGGGCGACCGGGATTTCAGCTTCTACCGCGACCCTGGCGCCGACACCCGCCTGTCCTTTGAGGATACGGATCTGTCCATTCTGGACCAGTGCAAGCTGCTGTGTTTTGGTTCCCTGCTGATGACGGCGGAGCCCTCCCGCACTGCGGTGCCCCGTTTGGTGGGCTACGCCCGTGCCCAGGGCAAGATCACGGCCTACGACCCCAACTGGCGTCCTCCGCTGTGGAAGGGCCGGGAAGAGGAAGGCATTGCGGCCATGAAGAGCCTGATCCCCAAGGCCGACATCATGAAGGTGTCCGACGAAGAGCTGGAACTGCTCACCGGGAAAGAGAAAGTGGAAGAAGGTGCCTGGGAGCTTTTGGAGCAAGGTGTTTCCCTGGTGGTGGTGACCATGGGCCCCAAGGGCTGCCGGGCCTTCACCCCTGGCAACACCCTGCAAAAGAACACCTACGACACCCCTGTGAAGGACACCACCGGTTCCGGTGACAGCTTCTTTGGCGCGCTGCTGGCGAAGATCGTGCTGTCCGGCAAGCGTCCCGCCCAGCTTTCCCAAGAGGAGCTGGCAGATTTCCTGGATTTCGCCAACGCGGCAGGTTCTACCTGCGCCACTAAGACTGGCGCTATTCCGGCCCTGCCCACCACAGAGGCCATTGAGGAGTGCCGCAAAACGGTGCCCCTGCTTCAGCTGTAAGTCTTTTAAAAAGCAAGCAAAAGGCCCAGCCCTCTATTGGGGGCTGGGCCTTTCTCTTACTTTCTTGAAAGAAAGTAAGCAAAGAACTTTTTCTTCGCGGATCCTGGCGCCGGCCAGGGGGCGTTGCGGCCCGGCGGGTCACTCTTTGGGTTTCTCGCCGTTTTCCAGGTACTCTTCCACCCGGAAGCGGGGACGGGCTTTGACTTCGCTGTAAATTTTCCCGATGTAGCCGCCGACCACGCCCAGGCACAGCATTTGCAGCCCACCCAGCAGCCAAATAGAGCACACAATGGCGGTCCAGCCGGAAACGGTCACACCGAAGAAGTAGGAAATCAAGGCGTAAAGCAGGCCGAAAACGCTGAGAATGGAGATCAGGATGCCCAAGTTGGAGATCAGCTTCAAAGGCTTGACGCTGAAACTGGTGATGCCGTCCAGGGCGAAGGAGATCATCTTCTTTAAGGGGTATTTGCTCTCCCCGGCAAAACGCTCGTGGCGGTCGTAGTAGACATAGTCGCTGCGGTAGCCGATCAGCGGTACAATGCCCCGCAGAAACAGGTTGACTTCCCGATACTCCGACAGGCCTTCCAGGGCCCGTTTGCTCATCAGGCGGTAGTCGGCGTGGTTGAACACCACATCCACCCCCAGGAGCTTCATCACTTTATAAAAGCCTTCGGCAGTGGTGCGTTTGAACCAGGTGTCGGTGTCCCGCTTGTTCCGCACACCGTATACCACGTCGCAGCCTTCCCGAAACTTCTGTACAAACTGGTCCAGAGCGTCGATGTCATCCTGGAGGTCGGCGTCCATGGAGATGGCGGCGTCGCACCGGGGCATGGCGCTCATCAGCCCGCACAGCAGGGCGTTTTGATGGCCCCGGTTGTGGGCCAGCTTGACCCCTTCCACCCAGGGGTTTTCCCTGTTAAACTGGGAAATCAGCTCCCAGGTCTTGTCCTTGCTGCCGTCGTCCACAAACAGGATGCGGCTTGTTTTGCCGATGAGGCCGGCCTGCTCCATGGCTGAGAGTTTTTCCGTCAAACGGCGGCAGGTTTCCGGGAGTACGGCCTCCTCGTTGTAACAGGGGATCACAAAATATACAGTGGGTTCCATCATCATTCTCCTTTTTCAGACTCAGACTGGGAAGATTGCCGGGGTGTTTCCTTTGGGGGAGGGGAGTCCTCCTCAGAAGGCACCGCGGCTTCCCGGGTGACATGGAGCGTCAACGCCCCGGGGCGCCGGAACGAGGTGTGGCGGGATTTGGCATACTGGGAGAATTTCCCTACCCGCAACAGGCTGGGCCCCCGACGGGGGGGTGCCTTTTGGGGCAGGCGGTGCATCAGCATCAGGTAGGCTACCAGCAGTGCCAGGGAAACCAGGGTAATCCCAAAGCCCAGGGTAAGGCCGGGGGTGCGGTAGGTGAACTCAATGGTGACCCCTTCCCCTTCCGGGACAGTGACTGCCATAAAGCCCACATTTACCCGCTCAATGACCACAGGCTCGCCGTTGACCTGGGCGCTCCAGCCGTCTTCATAGGGGACGCTGAAGAAGACCACCTGTTTCCGATTGGAATCGATTTGGGCGCTGAAGCCTGTGTTGGTGTATTCGAAGGAGGAACAGCAGCGCTCTGCCCGGTCCAGGCAGTCCTGCAAATAGTTTTCCTCGTTAAAGACCCGCTGGTCTTCCGGCAGGTGCTGGAGGATGCCGTCGTAATATTGGGCGCGGTCGTCTTCCACCACCAGGGCGCGGAGCAGGGCCAGTTCCCGGTCGCCAATGGCGTTTTCACTTCCCTCACTCAAAGCGTTGTACTCGCTGCGGGTGATATAGTAGTCGTAAGAAAAGCCCAAGGGGATGTAGTACAGGTTTTCCCAAATGTCAAAGCCGCTGGCGTTGCCGTAGTAGGCAAAGCCGGGAATGGCTGGGTCGGACATATCCTTCCCGGCAAAGTAGCTGTCGTCGTGATCGTCGTCAAACAGCCAGTGGACGCTCAAAAGCCCCCGTATCCCGTAGTGGTCCGCGGTGGCCCGGGAACCTACGTCCCGGGGCACGCCGATGGAATCGTAAAACTCCATGATGGAGCCGGGCACAACGCTGTGGAAAGCCTGGATGGTGGGGATCCCCCAGAACATACCGGCGTTGTCCAAAGACTCGTAGAAGTCCGAGCGCGATTCCTGCAGGCCAGGTAGGTCCACGTCTTTGCTGCCGTTTAAGGAGTATGGGATCAGGTGGTCCCAGGTGTACTCCGATTGTGTTTTGCCCAAGGCGATGAAAAAGATGGAATAGAAAACCGAAATAAGGGAAAGGGCCACCAGGGTGGAGCGGTAAAAGAGTTTCTTGTGCTTCCGGCAGAAGCAGAACAGGTATACCACTGCCGCCAGGGAAACCAGCGCGATGGCCACATAGCTCCAAAAGCGGGTGGGATAGTCCTCCAAGCCGTAGGACACGGTTTCGGCGCCGTCCACCGTTTCGAAAGTGGGCATGAACCCGATTACCAGGGAGATGGCCGTGGTGATTACCAGGCACCAGGTGATGGAGCGTCTCCAATTGACCCGGTCGTTTTCCAGGGCCAGCACGGTGGCCATGGCCATCATCAAGGTGAGCATATAGTACCAACGGGCGTAGTAAGCGCTGTTCATCATCTGGAAGGAGGCGTTTAGGAAGGGCACCAACGCCATGAGGAAGGAGATCCACAGCATTTTTTTCAGCCAATGCTTCCGGCGCATTTGCAGCCATCCAATGACGCCGGTCATGCCGAACAGGGGCAGCCAGGCCCCCAAAGAGGCCCACTTGGAACCGGAATCCGGGGTGAAGTTGGGCCGGGCAGGCAGGTCCGGCGGGAAGAAGAAGCAGGTGAGGATGTGCAGGTACCGCTGGACGTTGTTGTAAAGCACCGCGTTCCAGCCGTTGATATACTCGGAGGTGCGGTAGTTTTGCAGAACCGTCATCACCGAGGGCACCAGCAGCACGCAGGAAAGCCCCAGCCCCAACACGGCTTCCAAGGCCAGCAGCAGGAAGTCTTTCAGATTGATCCGCCAGCTTTTGCAGATCAGCCGCAGGAAAAAGTAGATCAGGGTAAAGGTGACCTGCCCCACAAAGAAGTAGTAGTTGACCACGCAGCAGGCGCACACTGCCAGGGCAAACAGGCCCCGCCGCCGGGTGGCCATATACTCATCCAGGGCTGCCAGCAGCAGGGGGAAGAAGACAATGGCCTCGTGGAAGTGGTTGAAGAAGATGTTGTAAATGGAGAACCCGGAAAAGGCGTAGAGCACCGCGCCAATCAGGGCTGTGTCTTTGCTCTTGGTGTAGCGGTGGATGTAGACGTAGCCGGTGAGGGTGGCACAGGCGAACTTCAAGATCAGCAGCGGGCCCATCAAAAATTGTACCCACTCCGAGGGGAAGGGGATGGTCAGCCAGAAAAAGGGGCTGCCCAAGAGGTAAAAGCTGTAAGAGCCGATGAAGTTTGCCCCCAGGTCTGTCAGGTGGCTCCATCCCAAATTGCCGGAGCGCACCGCGTCGTGGGCCAGGCGGTAGAAGGGGACCTGCTGCACATTGAAATCCCCGTAAAAAAGGAACCGGCCGCCGTCCACTACAATAAAGGGAAGAAAGACCAAAAAGGAAAGCCCCAAGCCCAGGAAAAAAGCCTTGAGGAAATAGTTGTCCCGAATGCTCTTCTTTTTTGTTTCATGTGCAAGTCCCATAAGAGAGCGTACCTCCTGAAAAAAGATGGGGCAAACGCCAAAAAACGCGGAAAGGCCCGTTGCCCGCAGAAGCCCCCCGCGGCGAATACACTGCAAATGATTTAGTTGTATTATATCACAGTTCCCAAGGGGGTGAAAGCCTTTTTTGGCGTTTTCATCGGCGGGAAGAAAAGATGAAAAAAAGATGTCATTTTACTCGCAAAGCGGGGCTGAAATCATGTATAATAAAAAAGGCGCCGAAAACGGCCCACACCAGTTTTGAGAACGGGGGGAACGGGATGTATCCATTTTTCGCCATGCTTTCCCGCATGAAATACATCAACCGCTGGGGGCTGATGCGCAATACCCGCAGTGAGAACATCTGCGAGCACAGCTTGGAGGTGGCCCTGGTGGCCCACGCCCTGGCTACCATCGGCAACAAGAAGTTCGGCAAGCACTACGACCCGGAACGGGCTGCCATGCTGGCGGTGCTCCACGATGCTTCGGAGATCATCACCGGGGATATGCCTACGCCGGTGAAGTACCACTCCCAGGAAATCCGCGCGGCCTATGCTGAGGTGGAGGACCTGGCGGTGGAGCACTTGGTGTCTATGCTGCCCGAGGACCTGCGGGAGGACTACCGCCAGGTCATGACCATGAGCGGCCCCGAGGACGAGCCTTTGCAGCCCCTGGTGAAAGCGGCGGACAAGATCTCGGCGGTGATCAAGTGCGTGGAAGAGCGGATCAGCGGCAACCGGGATTTTTCCAAAGCCGAGCAGACTATCACCCAGGCCATCCGGGATATGAAGCTGCCCGAGGCAGACTACTTTATGGAGGAGTTCCTTCCCTCTTACGGCCTGACCATCGAGGAACAGGACTACACCCGGGAGGCGGGCCTAAAGTTTTCGGAATCGTCACAAATGGTGTTTTCCAAAGTGTTAAAATAAAGGCGGGCTGCAAAGGGGGACGTGGGCTTTTCCGGCCCTGCCCGCCTGGGCCTTTCCTCAGAGAACGAACCTGTTTTACCATACCTGCGGTGGGCACGTCGCGCAGGCGGCTTTCCAGCCGCCGGGCTGGGCGGGGATCCTTCCCTCGCCGCCCGCGGTCCCGTTTCCTGCAGTTATTATACCACACTTGCGGTGGGCACGTCGCGCAGGCGGCTTCCAGCCGCCGGGCTGGGCGGGGATCTTTCCCCGCCGCCAGCGGTCCCCGCTTTTTGCGGCTATTATACCATAGAGGGGCAAACCTATGAAGATCGCTAACATTCCCATTGCCGGCCGGGCGGCGCTGGCGCCTATGGCGGGCGTCACAGATGCCGCTTACCGCCGTCTGTGCGCTCAGTTCGGCGCGGCTTATACTGTTACGGAAATGGTCAGCGCCAAGGCCATCCAGTACAACTATGAAAAAACCGCCCAACTGGCGGATACCTCCCGGGACCAGCACCCGGTGTTTTTACAGCTGTTCGGCAGCGACCCCTTCGATTTTGGCTTGGCTGCCAAAAAAGCGGAGGCTTTCCGCCCGGACGGCATCGACATCAACATGGGCTGCCCGGTGCCGAAAATCGCCGGTAACGGCGCAGGCAGCGCCCTGATGAAGGACCCTGCCAAGTGCGGCGCCATTGTGGCCGCCGTCAAGCGGAACACCAGCCTGCCCGTCACGGTGAAAATCCGGGCCGGGTGGGATAAAGGCCATCAGAACGCCGTGGAGGTGGCCAAGTACTGTGAGGACGCCGGCGCGGCGGCCATCGCGGTCCACGGGCGCACCAAAGACCAGATGTACATGGGCCATGCCGACTGGGACATCATTGGGGCGGTGAAGCAGGCTGTTTCCGTGCCGGTCATCGGCAACGGGGACGTGGTGGACGCCCAGTCTGCCTGCAAGCTGCTGGACCACACCGGCTGCGACATGGTGATGGTGGGCCGGGGCGCCTTGGGCAACCCCTGGATCTTCCGGCAGATCAACGCCTATTTCACCGACTCCTGCACCATCCTGCCGGGGCCGGGGATCGCCCAGCGGATCCTGGTGATCAAGCGGCACATGGACGCCCTGTGTGAAGAAAAGGGCGAGGGCCGTGGGATGCGGGAGGCCCGCAAGCACGTGGGGTGGTACCTCCACGGCATCCGAGGGGCAGCGGAGTTCCGCCGCCGGGCCGGGGAGCTTACCACCCTGCAAGACTTGGACCTGCTTTTGCGGGACGTGTACGCGGCGAATTTGGAGGAATCCCCCAGCGGGGAAAGGAGCGGACAATGAAGCTTTTAGTGTTAGATGGCAACAGCATATTGAACCGGGCGTTTTACGGCATCAAGCTGCTCACCACCAAGGCAGGGGACTACACCAACGGCATTTACGGGTTTCTCACCATGCTGAAAAAACTGCTGGACGAAACCACCCCCGATGGGGTGGCCATTGCCTTTGACCGGAAAGCCCCCACCTTCCGGCACAAGGCCTACGCCGGGTACAAGTCCAACCGGAAGGGGATGCCCCAGGAGCTGGCCCAGCAGCTGCCGGTGCTCCAGGAGCTTTTGACAGACCTGGGTTACCGCATCGTTTCCTGCGAGGGCTGGGAGGCCGACGACATTTTGGGCACCCTTTCGGCCCAGTGTGAGAAAGAGGGCGGCCAGTGCCTGATCGCCACCGGTGACCGGGACAGCCTGCAGCTGGTCAGCGGCACCACCACGGTGCGGCTGGCCACCACCAAGTTCGGCCAGCCCCAGGTGACCTTGTACGACGTGGCAAAGATCCAGGAGGACTACGGGGTGACCCCCCGCCAGATGATCGACCTGAAGGCCATCCAGGGGGACTCTTCCGACTGTATCCCCGGAGTGGCGGGCATCGGCCCCAAGGGCGCTGGGGAGCTGATCCAGAAGTTTGGCAGCGTCCAGTATGTCTACGACCACTTGGAGGAGCTGGACATCAAGCCCGCCATGAAAGCCAAGCTGGAAAAGTCACGGGACAACGCCTTTTTAAGCTACGACCTGGGCACCATCCGCCGGGACGCCCCCATTGACACGGAGCTTTCCCACTATGTGAAGCAGCCTGGCGACCCCCAGGCGGCCTCCGCCCTGATGGTAAAGTTGGAACTATTTTCCCTGCTGGACAAGTTTGGGCTCTCCCTGAACGCCCAGCCCCAGGAGGACGCCCCCGCCGCGGAGAAGCCCGGCGTGAAGGAGTACGAGGACGGCGCCCCGCTGCTGCCCCAGCTGGAGGATGCCGGGGAGGCGTACTTTTATGCCCAGTGGCAGGAGGGGGAGCTTTCCAGCCTGATCTTCTCCCACAAGGGGGAGCTGCACCGGGCCAAACCGGACCCGGCGTTTTTGCGGGCCTTTTTTAAAAACGGCCGCATCCACAAACACACCCACGACACCAAGCCCCTCCACCGGCTGGCCCTTTCCCTGGGGTGCAAGATGGAGGCGGTGGAGATGGACACAGCCCTGGCGGGGTATCTGTTAAACCCCTCCGCTTCTGGGTACGATGTGGAGCGCCTGGCCGCCGAGTACGGCGTTTCCCTGCCGGACTTTGAGGAGCCGGAGCTGAACCTGGCTGCCGCCATGCCGGGGCTTTCCCAGGCGCTGTCCAAAGCGGTGGCGGAAAACGGCCAGGAGGAGCTGCTGCGCACCATTGAGATCCCCTTAAGCTTTGTGCTGGCCCAGATGGAGCACATCGGCTTTTACGTGGACAAGGACAGCATCCGGTCCTACGGCCAAGAGCTGGAAGCCCAGGCAAAGGAGCTTCAAGAGGCCATTATCGGAGAGGTGGGGTACGAGTTTAACATCAACTCCCCCAAGCAGCTGGGGGAGGCCCTGTTCGGCAAGTTGGGGCTGCCCCATGGCAAGAAGACCAAAAGCGGCTGGTCCACCAACGCTGACGTGCTGGAAGAGCTGCGCGCCCTCCACCCGGTGGTGGACATGGTGCTGCGGTACCGGACCGTGGCCAAGCTGAAGTCCACCTACTGTGACGGGCTGCTGAAAGTCATCGGCCCCGACGGCCGGGTGCACTCCACCTTCAACCAGACGGAAACCCGCACTGGGCGGATCTCCAGCGCCGAGCCCAACCTGCAGAACATCCCGGTGCGCACCCCCATTGGCCGGGAGCTGCGGAAGTTTTTCGCCGCGGAAAACGGCCTGCTGGTGGACGCCGACTATTCCCAGATCGAACTGCGGGTGCTGGCCCACGTGGCGGATGACGCCGCCATGCGGGAGGACTTTTTAGAGGGCAGGGACATCCACACCTCCACGGCGGCCCGTGTGTTCGGGATGCCCACAGAGATGGTCACCAGCCAGATGCGCTCCAAGGCCAAGGCGGTGAACTTCGGCATTGTGTACGGCATCGGGGCGTTCTCCCTCAGTAAGGATATCGGCGTCACCCGCAAGGAGGCCGACGACTATATCAAAGAGTACCTGCGCAATTATTCCGGCGTGGACGCCTATATGAAACGGGTGGTGGAAGAGGCCAAGGAGCAGGGCTACGTGGAAACCCTCTTCGGCCGGCGCCGCTACCTGCCGGAGCTGAAAAGCGGCAACTTCAATATGCGCGCCTTTGGGGAGCGGGTGGCCCGGAATATGCCCATCCAGGGCACGGCGGCGGACATCATCAAGATCGCCATGATCCGGGTCAGCTCCCGCCTGGAGCGGGAGGGCCTGCAAGGGAAGCTGATCCTCCAGGTCCACGACGAACTGATCGTGGAGTGCCCCCCGGAAGAGCGGGACCAAGTGGCCCGTATCCTCCAGGAGGAGATGGAAGGGGCAGTGAGCCTTTCGGTGCCCATGGTGGCCGAGGCGGCTTCCGGCCGCACTTGGTACGACGCAAAGGGGTGACGGGGTGGAAGAACTGCTGTTTTGCTGTCCCTTGTGCGGCGGCGCCCTTGCCCGGGAGGAACACCGGGCGGTGTGCTCCCGGGGGCACAGCTTCGACATCGCCCGGCAGGGGTATGTGCACCTGCTGCCGGTGAACAAAATGCATTCCAAACTGCCTGGGGACAGCCGGGAAATGGTGGAGAGCCGCCGCCGGTTTTTAGAGGCGGGCTATTATGAGCCCTTCCGGGAGGAGTTGTGCCGGCTGGCCGGGGAATGCGCCAAGCAGCTGGGTTCCCCCGCTGGGGAGGGTTTGGCTCTGTGTGACGCCGGCTGCGGGGAGGGCTACTACACCCAGGGCTTGCACCAGGCGCTGCCCCAGGCGGCCCTGTGCGGGTTTGACATCTCCAAGCTGGCGGTGAAGGCCGCCGCAGGGAAGTACAAGGCCATCCAGTTTGGGGTGGCCAGCTCCTTTGCCATCCCCCTGCCGGGGGAGAGCGTCCAGCTGCTTACCGACGTGTTCTCCCCCTTGGCGGTGGAAGAGTTTGCCCGGGTGCTGGCGCCGGGAGGGTATTTCCTCTATGCCGTGCCAGGGGAACGCCATCTGTATGGGCTCAAGGAGATCCTCTACGAGCAGCCCTACGAGAACCCCCATCGGGAAACGGAGTACCCGGGGTTCCGGTTTGTAGAGCGCACCACGGTGCGGGGGGAGATCCGGCTGTCTGGAGGGGAGGCGGCTAAGGACCTGTTTGCAATGACCCCCTATTATTGGAAGACCGGTGTGGAAGGCGCCAGGCGCCTGGAGGAGTCGCCGGGGTTTTCCACAGAGATCGCCTTTGACTTCTTAGTTTACCAGAGGAATTAAGTGCCGGGGAGTGACCGGCTGGACGTATAGAAAGGAAGGAACGTATGAAAATCTTGTTTGTCTGCACAGGGAACACCTGCCGCAGCCCTATGGCGGAAGGGATCTTCCGCAAGATGATGGTGGAACGGGGGATGGCGGAAAAGGTCCTCTGTCAAAGCGCGGGGTTCTCCGCCGTGGAGGGCGACCCGGTTTCCGAAAACGCGGTGATCGCCTGCAAGGAGATCGGCGTGGATATCTCCGAGCACACCGCCCGGCGGATCACCGGGGAGGAGCTGCCGGTGTGGGACCTGTACTTCCCCATGTCCAAGACCCACGGGTACATTTTGGCCCAGGCGGGGGTGCCCCAGACAAAGATCTACATACCCAAGTACATTGCCGACCCCTATGGCCAGGACCTGCCGGTCTACCGGGAGTGCCGGGACAAGCTCTGCCAGCAGCTGGAGCTGTTTTACAACGATTTTGTCACCCGGTTGCTGGTGTTTGACCACGCCGTCCAGCCGGTGCAGTTCCAAGGAGGGGAGCGGCCCCGTCCTTGAGGAGCCGCAGTAAAAGGAAAAGCGTCTGCCCCACCGGGGAGTTCCCGGCGGAGGCGGGCGCTTTTTTTGCGGGGCTCCCCCAGGGGATGCCGGGGGTTTCGGGGCCGGGCCTGCTCTGGGGCTCAGAAAATTCGGCTCTTTGCTTGAGTTTTCCACCAACCCAGTTTATAATAAGTATGTTTGTTTTATGGCTGTACCAGTAGAAAGGAAACGAGAAAATACCTATGGAAATCGTTAGAATGAAGAAAGAACACAGCGAGATCCTGGCGGAACTGGAAAAGCTCTGCTTCCCCCACCCTTGGAGCCAGAAGGCCATCGAGGACGAGGTGCACAACCCCAACGCCTACTTCGTCACTGCGGTGGATGAGGAAAAGGTGCTGGGGTACGGAGGGATGCACTGCTCCCACAAGGAGTGCTATGTGGACAACATCGCCGTGTTCGGCCACCACCGGAAAAAGGGCGTGGGCACTGCCATTGTGGAGGCCCTGATCCAGGAGGCCAAGCGCCAGGGGGCGGAGTTCATCTCCCTGGAGGTGCGGCCTTCCAACCGGGCAGCGGTGGGGCTGTATACCAAGCTGGGGTTTGCGGAAGAGGGACGGCGGCGGAACTTCTACACCGACCCCACCGAGGATGCCTTGATCCTGACCCGGCGCTTTCCAAAGGAGTGATACTATGATCCTGTTAGGCATTGAAAGCTCTTGCGACGAAACCGCCGCCTCCCTGGTGGAGGACGGCAGGGCCATCCTTTCCTCCGTGGTGGCCTCCCAGGTGGAGGAGCACAAGATCTACGGCGGTGTGGTGCCGGAGATCGCCTCCCGCCGCCACAGTGAGGCCATTGTGGGCGTGGTGAAAGAGGCCCTGGAGCAGGGGGGCAAGACCCTCTCCCAAATCGATGGCATTGCCGTCACCTACGCCCCAGGGCTGATCGGGGCCCTTTTGGTGGGGGTGAACTTTGCCAAAGGGCTGTCCCTTTCCACCGGGCTGCCCCTGATCCCCGTGCACCATCTGCGGGGGCACATCGCCTCCAACTACCTGTCCAATCCCGATTTGGAGCCGCCGTTTTTGTGCCTGGTGGTGTCGGGGGGCCATTCCCACATTGTTCAGGTGGAGGACTACACCCGGCTGAAGATTCTGGGCCGCACCCGGGACGACGCCGCGGGAGAGGCCTTCGACAAGGCTGCCCGGGCCATGGGCATCCCCTATCCCGGCGGGGTGGAGATGGACAAGATCGCCGAGGAAGGCAACCCGGATGCCTACAAGCTGCCCCATCCCCGGGTGGAGGGTGCGCCCTTGGACTTCAGCTTTTCCGGGTTGAAGACGGCGGTGCTGAACCTGTTGAACAACGCCAAGCAAAAGGGCGTGGAGGTCAGCGTGCCGGACCTGTGCGCCTCTTACCGGAAAGCGGTGGTCACCTGTTTGACGGAGAATTTCTTCAAAGCGGTGGAGATGACCGGCGCCAAGACCCTGGCTGCCGCAGGAGGTGTTTCCGCCAACCGGCTTCTGCGCCGGGAACTGGAGCGCCTTGCCAAAGAACGGGGCCTTTCCCTGTACCTGCCGGACCGTTCCCTGTGCGGGGACAACGCCGCTATGATCGCCTCCCAGGGGTATTACGAATTCCTGGCGGGCAATACCGCGGGGATGGACCTGAACGCCTGCGCCCAGAGGTCCATTGAATGAGAGGAGGCTTCCCCATGAAACGACTGTTTGCCGTTGCCGCGGCGCTGCTGCTGTGCGGGGCTTTGGCAGCCTGCGGCGGCCAGGAGGAGCCCTCCGGGGCGGAGAGCCAGGTGTCTGTAGCCAGCGCCCAGGAGGAGAGCTCCCAGCCCGGCTTGCAGCCGGAGCCCCGGGCGGCGGAGGAGTCCTCCGCCGGGAAAGAGGTTGTGGAGGAGGGTTCCCAAGAGGAGGTTCCGGGGGCTTTGGTGCTGACCCAGCGGGGCTCCGGGGCGGAAGCGGGCTACGAGCCCACCTTTGCCCTGTATCCGGAGGGTACCTTTGAGTTGTCTGCCACCTTTTACGACGGCACTGCCACCATTACGGGCACCTATGTGGAGGAACGGGGCAGCTATGTCCTGACCCCCGGTGAAAGCACGGCCCAGGGTGTGGTGGGCAGCGATGTAGGGCAGATGACCCTGACTGCCGGGGAAGAGGGGTACGCCTATTCCGGCGGGCAGCTGGGGCTTACATACGATGGGGCGGTGTTTTCGCTGTCCCAGGGATAAGGAAGTGGGTAGCATGATGACCGGTGGAGAGATCATGGTGAAATGTTTGGAGGCCGAAGGGGTGGACATCCTGTTCGGCTACCCGGGGGCGGCCATCTGCCCCTTTTACGACGCCTTGTATGAGTCGCCCATCCGCCATATGTTGGTGCGCAGCGAGCAGAACGCCGCCCACATGGCCAGCGGGTACGCCCGGGCCTCGGGGCGTCCCGGTGTGTGTGTGGCTACCTCCGGCCCCGGTGCCACCAATTTGATCACCGGGATCGCCACGGCGTATATGGATTCCATCCCCATCATCGCCATCACCGGCCAGGTGAGCCTGGAACAGCTGGGCCGGGACGTGTTCCAGGAGGCGGACATCACCGGCGCCTGTGAGTCCTTCACCAAGCACAGCTACTTGGTGAAATCCGTGGAAGACCTGCCCCGGGTGTTCAAAGAGGCCTTTCATATCGCCTCTACCGGCCGGCCGGGACCGGTGCTCATCGACGTGCCCGAGGACGTGCAGGAGGCCCTGTTGGACTCGTTCCACTACCCGGAGCGGGCGGATATCCCTGGGTACAATCCCAGGACCACCGGGCATCCCGTGCAGATCAAACGGGCGCTGGAGGCTATCCGGCAGGCCCGACGGCCGGTGATCTGCTGTGGGGGCGGCGTGGTGCTGGCTGGTGCCCGGGAGGAGATGGCTGCCTTTGCGGGAAAAAGCGGTATCCCCATTGTGTCCACCATGATGGGCATTGGGGTGATGCCCATGGACAGCCCTGTGTATCTGGGGATGATCGGCCGCTACGGCAGGAGCTATGCCAACCGGGCCATTGGTGAGGCGGACCTGATCCTCCTCTGCGGCGCCCGGGTGGGGGACCGTGCCATTGCCCTGCCCAACCAGGTGGCCCAGCAGGCGAAGATCATCCACATCGACATCGACCCGGCGGAGATCGGCAAAAATATGCGGGTGGACATCCCCATTGTGGGGGATATCAAAGGGGTGCTCGCCACCCTGGCCCAGCGGGTGGAGCCCGTGGGCTGTGAGGATTGGGTGGAGCAAGTCCTCCGCTATAAACGGGAGTTTGTCCCCCGGGGCGTGGACCGGGAGGACTACGTGGAGCCCCGTTCCTTTATCCGGGCGCTGTCCGCCATGATGGAGGAGGATGCCATCCTCACCGCTGACCCGGGCCAGGGGCAGATCTGGGCGGCCATCAACTTCACCCAGAAGGAGGGGCGGTTCCTCACCAGCGGCGGTCTGGGCACCATGGGATACGCCCTGCCGGCGGCACTGGGGGCCAAGCTGGCCAAGCCCCGGCGGCAGGTGCTGGCCGTGTGCGGGGACGGAGCCTTCCAAATGAGTTTGTGCGAGCTGGCCACGGTGGTGGCCTCCCATGCGCCGCTGAAAGTGGTGGTGTTTGACAATCGTCGCCTGGGCATGGTGCGGGAGTATCAGAACGCCCGGTATTCCCGGCGGCACATTGCTACCCATATGGACGGTAACCCGGATTTTGTGGCCCTGTGCAACGCCTATGGCATCCCGGCGGCCCTGGCAAAGAACAACCGGGAGGCGGAAGCCTTGGCAAAAGAGATGCTCCAGTCCACCCGGCCCACTGTGCTGGTGTGCCGGGTGGACCCGGAAACCCCTTCCCTTTGAAAGGAGGCAGCCTGTGAAATACACGTTGTCTGTGCTGGTGGAGAACCAGCCCGGTGTGCTGTCCAAAGTGGTGAGCCTGTTTGCCCGGCGGGGCTATAACATCGACAGCTTGGCGGTGGGTACCACAGAAGACCCCACCATGTCCCGGATGACCATTGTGGGCCAGGGGGATGACCACATTTTAGAGCAGGTGGAAAAGCAGCTGAACAAGGTGATCCCGGTGATCAAAGTGCGCTCTTTGGGGCCGGACGCAGTGACTTCGGAGCTGCTGCTGGTGAAGGTGGCCTGCGATCCCGCCACCTTGGGGAAGGTCAACGAGATTGCTGCCCTGATGCAGGCCCAGGTTGCGGACGTGTCCAAGACCACGGTGACCCTGAAGTATGCCGGGGAGCACGAGAAGTGCGAAACCCTGCTGGACTTGCTGCGCCCCTGCGGCATCCGGGAGATCGCCCGCACCGGCGTCATCGCCCTGGAACGGGGCTGACTGGATTGAAAATCCCCCTAGGGCACTCCTGTCCCAAAGGGGGGTCTTGTACCTTTTGATCTCACAAAAAAGGCTGCCGCACAGTGGCGGCAGCCTTTTCGGGTGGTTTTCTTTGGTTTTGGGAAACCGGCCCCCATATTTCTCAGTAGTTTTCAGCTTTGATCTGGAAATAGGCCTGGGGATGGGCGCAGACAGGACACACTTCGGGGGCTTTCTTGCCCACCACAATGTGGCCGCAGTTGGCGCACTGCCAAATGGTGTCCCCGTCCCGGGAGAACACAATGCCCTCTTCCAGGTTCTGCACCAGCTTCAGGTAGCGCCCCTCGTGCTCTTTTTCGATCTTGGCCACGCCCTCAAACAGGTCTGCGATGTGGTCGAACCCCTCTTCCCGGGCGGTTTTGGCAAAACCGGCGTACATATCGGTCCACTCGTAGTTTTCGCCGGCAGCAGCGTCCTTCAGGTTGTCGATGGTGTCGCCGATGCCGCCGTGGAGCAGCTTGAACCAGATCTTGGCGTGCTCCTTTTCGTTGTTGGCGGTTTCTTCAAACAGGTTGGCAATCTGCACATAACCGTCCTTTTTGGCTTTGGAAGCGTAATAGGTGTACTTGTTGCGGGCCTGGGATTCTCCGGCAAAAGCGGTCATCAGGTTTGCCTCGGTTTTCGAGCCTTTCAGTTCGGGCATGGGGATTCCTCCTTCATAAAGAAAAGTGTGATGGGAATTTTCTGGCTACAGTATAGCCGCTTAAAAATTAAAAGTCAAGGAAGTTTTTGGAAATGATTCTTGATTTTTAAGGCGGAGGGGGACAATTGTAAATTTATCGTAAAGGGTGGGGCGGGCCGGTTGAAAAATATCCCGGCAGACGGTATACTATTTTTGACGCCCGGGGGGCGTTGACTTGGAAAGGATGTGTTTTGGTTGCTGCTGCAAAAATTCCAGCAATTCATGTACGGCCGTTACGGCGGGGACAAATTCAGCCTGTTTTTGCTGGTAATAGCTTTAGTGTTGTCCTTTTTGGGCATTTTATTCTGGCCGGTCACCTTGTTGGCAGACGCGGTGTTTCTCTATGTGTTGTTCCGGATGTTTTCCCGGAACCATGCCGCGCGCCAGCGGGAGCTTTTCGCTTTTTTGCGTTTTTGGACGCCTATTGAAAACTGGGTGAAATTTCAAAACACCCGGTTCCGGGAACGGAAAACCTATAAATACTTCCGCTGCCCCCAGTGTAAGCAGCGGCTACGGGCGCCCAGGGGCAGGGGCAAGATCCAAGTTACCTGCCAGAAGTGCGGCAATGTGTTCCAAACAAAAACGTGAAAGCCGGCTGTCCTCTGGTTTTCCCCATAGGAGCCGGGTAAGCTAAGGCGGTAAAACAGTAAAAAAGGAGGAGGACCATGCGTTTGCGGGAGTGGGGAGCTCACCTGCGGGAGGAAAAACGTGTGTTGCGCAATGGGATGATCTTGATGGCCTTTGGTGCGGCGCTGGTTTTGATCTTGCTGAAGTTTGACCAAGTGTGGGGGGCGGTGTGCACTGGTGTGGCCACAGTAGCCCCGGTGTTTTACGGGATTGTGCTGGCGTTTATCCTGAATGTGTTTGTGCACTTTTTCGAGGATATCGCCTTTAAGCCTTTTCAGAAGTGCAAAGCAAAGCTGTGGCTGCGGGCCCGCCGGCCTTTGGCGGTGGCCCTGGCCTACTTAGTGGTGGCGCTGGTGATTGTGTTTATCGCCTGCTTCATCATCCCGGGATTGATCGAATCCATGGGGGTGCTGGCCCAAACAGCTCAGGCCAACGTACCTGTGTATTACAGCAATATCATGGCCTGGCTTACCCGCTTTGCAGAGGAAAACGACCTGACCATGATCCAGAATTTCCTGGCAAGCTTTAATTGGACCACCTTGCTTTCCAATGTGACTGACTTGGTCCGGGATTTCCTGTCTTCCCTGGTGGGGGTTACCATCAATGTGGCTTCCGGTGTGTTCGCCGCTGTGATGGGTTTCATTTTTTCCGTGTATATGCTTACCAACAAGGAAAAGCTGCTGCGGGGGGTGAAGTCCGCCTTGCTGGCCTTCCTCCCTAAAGCGCCTGCCCGGAAGATCGGCCAAATTGCCTCCCTGACCAACCGGGTCTTTTTTAACTTCATCCGCGGCCAGTTGACAGAGTGCGTGATCCTTGGCTCCTTGTGCTATGTGGGCATGAGCCTGCTGCGCTTGGACTACGCCCTGCTGATCTCTTCCATTGTGGCGCTTTCAGCACTGATCCCCATTTTGGGCGCGTATATTGGCGCTATCATGGGCGTGGTTGTCCTGTTGCTGGTCCATCCTATCGATGCGCTGATTTTTCTGATCTTCCTGCTGATCCTCCAGCAGGTGGAAGGCAACTTGATCTATCCCCGGGTGGTGGGGTCATCCATTGGGCTGCCCCCCATCTGGACCTTGTTTGCCGTGGTGTTTTGGGGCGGTGTCCTGGGCGTTCCCGGTATCTTGTTCGGCACTCCGGCTACAGCGGTGATCTACCGTTTGTTCCGGTCATCCGTGCGCACCAGGCTGCACAACCGTCAGATCGATGTCAAAGATCCCCAATTCCCCTTGCCTGAGGAAGAAGAGGATTCCCGAGAGGACGTTCCCTCCAGTGAGGGCGGCTGAGAATTGGCAAGTGAAGTGCTAAAAGGCTGTCGCGAATTACGCGGCAGCCTTTTTTCGTGGACACCCTGAGCGGGCCTCTAAGTGGGCGCAGATGTTCGTGATCACGGTAATAGAGGGATGGCCCATCCAGACTTGGGCTGTTTTTAAGTCTGCTCCCACAGCGTGGCAAATGCTGGCGAAAGTGTGATGCAGCATATGAGGGGTTAATACAAAATCCAGACGCCTAGATACCTTGTCCCACATACGCCGGAACGCGGACTTTGCTTTGCAGGTTTCCCGCTTTTTTCGGCACAGGAAGCATCCCTTGTTGGCAATGAGTACGTCTTGCGGTGCCAGCTTTCCAAGGGCGGGCAAGCCCATCGCCGGGGCACTGACGGAATTGTCCGGTCTGATCCTGCGCGCGGCAGGGTTTGTCCCTAAGCTGGGGCATTTTCCGGAGTACGTGAGGATCGTCCAGGACGAGCAGGGGCGGATCCTGGTGGCCCGGCAGGAAAAGGGGCTTGGCTTCCTGGTCCGAGGCAAGCAGGGGGCTTTTGGTGTGGCTGCGGGCTTCCGCTCAGGCGGAAGCCTTCCCCACGGGGTACTCCACCCTGGACAGCGCAACGGGCGGCTTTATGCGGGGCGCGGTAGCGGTGACCGCCGGCTGGCCTGGGGGCGGCAAGACGAACTTCGCCATTAACCTGGCCATGCGCATGGGGCGCAGGGGCGCAGGGGGGCAGGGGGGCAGGTACGGAGGCGGTTCGCGGCTTGACAGAAAAGCGGGAATCGGCAATAATATCCCTAACCGACAATTGAGGAAGGCCGGGAAAACCTAGTGAGGGGGTGAGAAAGCGACATGAAGCCGCTGATCGCCGTATTTGCGGTGATTTTTGTACTTTTATGGGTAGTGATTTATCAAATTTGGAGGAATGAGCAATGAAAAAGAAACTTGTACCGTTGATCGGATCTGGTATTTTGGCTATTGTGATCGCCGTGTGCTGTATGCTGTGTTTGGAGCGGGTCAGCGTGGGGAATGTTGGCGTGGTGTATTCCATGTCCGGCGTGAAAGATACTACCCTCTCCGCCGGCTGGCACTGGCTTTCACCCTTTGAATCGGTGAAGCAGTTCCCTGTTTCCCAGCAGCAGATCGTCTTTTCCAACAGCGCCGAGGATTACAACGCCCAGTCCCACCCGGACTGGAGCATTGACGCCCCCGCCAATGGCGGCATGGTGAAAATGAACCTCACGGTAAACTACGCCTTCAACGCCGGGCAGGTGGTGGACCTTTACAAGCGATTTAATGGCATGGACGGGGAAAGCCTGGTGGCCAACTACATACAGAACAGCATCATTGCTTACGTGAAAGAGGTGACGCCCCAGTTTTCCGTTATGGACATCTACTCCGACAAGAAGTCGGAAGTGAACCAGGCCATCTCCGAGTATCTGGCGGGCAAGCTGGGGGATGAGTACGGCATCAATGTGATCAGCGCCCTGGTGATCGATGTGCAGCTGGATGACGCCCTCCAGGAGAAGATCAAGGCCAAAGAACAGGCCAAGCAGGACGCGGAGATCGCCGAGCTGGAAAAGCAGACCGCCGCAGCCCAAGCGGAAGTGGCCAAGACCAAGGCCCAGGCTGAAGCGGATGTGAAGGTGATCGAAGCCCAGGCGGAAGCGGAGGCCAACCGGATCATCGCGGAGTCCATCACCCCGGAGCTGATCCAGATGATGGAGGCCCAGGCCCGGCAGGAGCACGGCTGGGTCACTGTACAGGGAGCCGATGTGGTGGCTATGGAATAAAACGCAGCAGCATAAAGAGGCCCCGGTTTCTCTGGTGAGATCCGGGGCTTTTTTATGCGGAATTCAAGCAAATTCAAGGCGCCTAGATTTTGACCCATTTTTGACCCGCCTAAGGTGGTAAAATCATGTCAAAAAACCGTTTTTTTAAAATAAGAAAGCCCAGCAAAAACGCTTGTAAAAGGCGCAAATGCTAGGCTTTTTTCTGGTGACCCATCGGGGATTTGAACCCCGGACACCCTGATTAAAAGTCAGGTGCTCTGCCAGCTGAGCTAATGAGTCTTAATAAGCTGTCCACTAGAACAGCTTATTTATTATAGCAAGGAAAATCCCCGCTGTCAACTAAAAAATCGATTTTTATTCACTTTCCTACGGCTACAAAGTATTTGACAAAGCTGTCGCCATCTTTGTTATCAGAGAACTCGTAAGTGGAAAGGTCAATGCCGCCGTTCATCAGCAGGGCGCCGGAGTAGGTTTTGCCAGTGGCCTCATCGGTGTACAGCTTGTCAGGATCCAGGCCCACCAAGCGCACGCACTGGTACATTTGGGAGGGGTGCCGCATGACCACACGGGTGAACAGGGCCTCGCTTTTGTCGGGGCTGACGAATTGCCAGTCGCACACAAAGGGGTCCACGGTGGGGGCGGTGATGCGGTAGAAGTCGCCGTAGTGGATCAGGTCGTAGTACTTGTGGTAATCCGCCACCTGCTGCCGGATGATCTCCCGCTGCTCGTCCGTCAGCTCCCGGGGGTCCAGCTCATAGCCGAAGGTGCCCGCCATGGCCACCGCCGCTTTGGTTTCGATGCCGGTACGGGGGTTGGCGGATACATGGGCGCCCATGGAGGCCACCGGATAGCACAGGGAGGCGCCGAACTGAATGCCCAGCCGCTCGATGGGGTCGGTGTTGTCGCTGGTCCAGATCTGGGGGGAGTAGTACAGCATACCGGGGTCAAACCGGCCGCCGCCGCCGGAGCAGTTTTCCAGCAGGATGTGGGGGAAGGCGCTGGTGATGCGGTCCATCAGGTCGTACACGCCCAGCACATACCGGTGGAAGAATTCCCCTTGGCGCTCCGCAGGCAGCAGGGCGCTGGCGGCCTCTGTGATGTTCCGGTTGCAGTCCCACTTGATATAGTCG
Source organism: uncultured Oscillospiraceae bacterium (assembly GCA_900548545.1). Classification (GTDB taxonomy): domain Bacteria; phylum Bacillota; class Clostridia; order Oscillospirales; family Acutalibacteraceae; genus Acutalibacter. Next base: position 12,082 of record URKX01000010.1, on the reverse strand, counting down.
ATCTTGTTCTGGGAGATCACGTCGTACATCTGCTGGAAAATGTTGTCCCGCACATCCTGGCGGGTCATGTCCAGCACGCACTGGTACCGGGAGATGGAGGGCTGCCGGCCTTTGGCGCAGATGGCCCAATCGGGATGGGCCCGGTACAGGTCGCTGTCGGGGTTGATCATCTCCGGCTCGTACCAGATGCCAAACTTCAGCCCCAAGGCGTTGACCCGTTCAATCAGGTGGCCCAGGCCGCCTTTCAGCTTTTTCTCGTTGACGTACCAGTCGCCCAGGCCCCGCAGGTCGTCGTCACGGGCGCCGAACCAGCCATCGTCCATCACCAGCATCTCGATGCCCAGCTCTTTGGCCTCTTTGGCAAATTCCACCAGCTTGTCATCGTCAAAGTCGAAAAAGGCGGCTTCCCAGCTGTTGATCAGCAAGGGGCGCTTTTTAAAAGTCCACTCGCTGCGGCACAGGTGCTTCATGTAGAAGTGATGGAAGGTGCGGCTCATAGCCCCCAGGCCGCTGTTGGAGTATACCAGCACGGCTTCCGGGGTCTGGAAGGACTCGCCAGGCTCCAAACGCCAGCGGAAATCGGTGGGGTTGATGCCTGCCAGGACGCGGGGGCATCCGTTGGAGTTGACTTCCACCTCCAGGGAGAAGTTGCCGCTGTAGATCAGGTTCATGCCCCAGGCTTCCCCGGCTTCCTCGGTGGCGGTGTGCTTGGCCAGCACCAGCATGGGGTTGTAGTGGTGGCCGGTCATGCCCCGCTTGGACTGCACTGCCTGCAAGCCGTGGCGCAGGGGCGTGCGGGTGGTGGTGTTTTCCTTGTTCCACTCGCCGTAGACGTGGATCATGTCCAGGTCCATGGTGGGCAGGTCCACGCAGGAACTGAAGGCCCGCTCCAGCACCACAGGGGCGCTGCCGGTGTTCTCCAGGCGGACGCTCTTGGCCAGCACGGGATAATCCTCAAACACGGTGTACAGCAGGGTCGCTTTCAGCCCGGTGACCGGGTCCATGGTTTCCACTTCCAGGGTTTGGGCAGCGCCGTCCCGGTCAAAGGTGGCGGGCAGTCCGGGCAGGGCAGGCTTGCCGTCGTAGATCTTGTGGGACACATACCGCACATCCGTGACGGAGTCGCCGTTGGAGTTGCGTACGGAAAGGGCGGCCAGGCGGAAGTCCCCAGCGCCGTTGGTGGGATACTCCATGGGGTTGATATCCGGGGAAAAGAGGAGGTCGTCCACTTTGGTGTTGTAGGGGCTAAAGGACGGGAACCGTCCCCGGTACATCAAGTAAGAGAGGTCGGTATCGGGGATCTTGGCGCCGTAATACAGGTGTACCAAGTAGTTCTCCTGATACACCATGAAGGCGTAGGTGGACAGGCTGGTGTCCAGCTTGAACACACGGTGCTGTTGGTCATAGGTAATGGGCATGGTAACTACCCCTTTCCAAGTGAATTTTGGAGCTGAACTTCGAGCTTATCTTAGCATAGAAGCATGGGCTGTGCAAGTAGTGAGATTGAAAGAAACGGTGGAAATCCAAAGGCCTTTTTAGGCGGATCACGGGATCAGCTGTTCCAACAGCACCAGGTCTAATGTGGTGAGAACGCCGTCCCCATCCAGGTCGGCTGCCCTGCGGGCGGGAGTCCCTGCGTCATCCCCTTCCAAAAGCAGGGATTGGGCCTGCTGCAGGTCCGAGCGGGAAACCGTGCCGCTGCCGTCGCAATCCCCCAAAGCCACCAGGGTAAACCCTTCCACCGTCATGCCGGTGGCCACAGAGCCTGAGGTGACTTGCGTGCCGTCCGGCCGGGTGACGGATACTGCATCCGGCTGGAAATAACTCAACACCTGGCTGACAGTGGTCCCCCAAGGAGCCACCAGCCAATCGCCTTCCCGGGAGATGCCCGAGGGCCACGGAGAAGGGCTAGGGGAGGGGTTGGGCGCAGGGGAAACCTCCGGGCTGGGAGAGGGAGTGCCCGTGCCCCCAGGCGAGGGGGATGGGGGCGGAGTGGAAGATGGAGAAGGCGATGGGTTCGGTGAAGGGGTTGGCGAGGGAGAAGGAGTGGGCGTGGGCGATGGGGCAGCGGGTTCTTGGAAAAATTGGACAGGGGTAAACCAGTAGGCGTCCTCTTCCAGGGTGATGGCGCCGCTGCCGCACACAGCCATCAGCTGGCCCCGCAGGGAAACGCTTCCCAGGCTGCCCTCTGACAGATCGTAGGCGTCCACCTGGCCATCGCTGCCGTAAATCAGGTGGCCTTCCCGGTCCATGGAGCAGAGGAGGGGAGTGGTGGGGAGCATCCCCGTATAGGCCAATTCCCCTTCATAGCTGTAAAGCATCCCCAGGGAGGTGAGATAGTGCCCTTCCCCCACTAAAGAAAGGGGCGGGAACAACAGGGGCGAGCGGGAGAGAGCATCCAGCTGGCTGGTGGAGCCCCAAAAGCAGAAGGAACTGGTGCTGACAAACAGGCCGTCCAAAGGGGTGATCCCCATAAAGGTCACACCGGAAAGCTGGTCGGGCGCCACGATTTCAGAGGGGCCTTGGGAGGCTTCCATCCACAGGGAGCCGTCTTGGACATAGAAGACCCGGCCTTCGCTGTCGCAGCTGGACAGCGCAAGGCTGCTCGCCGCGGTCTGCAAAGGCCGGGTGGCCACTTCAGTAAGTTGGGGCAGGGAGAGCTGGGTGAGCAGGGCGGTTTCGCCCTCTTGGGACAGTAGGAACAGGCTGCCGCCCCGGACGGCAGCCCACAGCAGGGAGCCGCTTTCAAGGGCGTATTGGGCTTGGGTTTCCCCGGTGTGCCGTTCCAATGCCGCCACTGCGCCGGAGCCGGGGGCATCGCCGGAATAGGCCAGCAGGCACAGGTCTTCCCACTCCTCCAGGGAGACTACCTTCCCTCCGGAAGGGACGGAGGTCACTTTCCGGGGTGCGGGGGCGGCATCCCCCAGAAAGGCAAAAAAGAACACCAGCAAGAAAAGGGCGCACAAGGCAAACCCCCGATGCAGCCATGTGTCCGTGTGAGCGGGCAAATTCCCTTTCAGGCGCGCCATCCCTTTCATCCGCGGGCCTCCTTTTCGTTCCCCTTAAATCCGTTTATCAAAAAAATCCCTGGCAAGGCCCGCGTCCCCTGTGAGGGTGGCCAGCAGCACCTTGTACACGTTTTCCGGGTCTTGGTAAAACTGGCGTTTCACCAGTTTGGCCTGGTCCTTGTCCGGCACATACAGGGATACGGTCATCAAATCCATGTCGCCGCCGGAAATGTGGCAGGTGATCTGATACCCTCGCTGGGTCTGGCGGATTTCCACCTTGTTTTCCCGCTGGGCCCGGGCTTGGGCTAGCAGGGTAAAGGCGGCTTCCAGGGCCTTGTCCCGCACGGAAAGGGGCAGTGTGGCATCCAGGGAATCGGCGATCTCCTTGCCTGCCGGGGTGACGGTGAAACAGCCTTCCCCGTCCTGCTTCACATTCCCCTGGGCCACCAGGGAGGCCAGGGCGTCTTCCACCTCAAAGTAGTTGGCCAGGCCCTTTTCCTGGATGATTTGGGTCAGGTCCTGCCGGGCCAAGGGCCCGGGAACACTGGAGAGGATATAGCAGAGCAAAATCCGGATGTCATTTTTGTGCCAGAGCCCACCGGGTTCCACCCCGGCGGAGAAAGCGTCCTGTTTCATGGGCAAAGATCCTTTCTTACAAATCTGACAAAGTGGAAAACAGGCAAGCCTGCACGAAGAACTAACAATAGTATATCGATTTTTATAAAAAATAGCAAGGGGCATTTGGCGGGTGGGAGAAAGTTTTCCGCCTTCTGCAAATGGGGGTGTTTCATGGGTAGGGACGGCAAATTTTCTTGCAAAGCAAACTTGACATTGTTTGTAAAGTATACTATACTAAAATTGCAAAGCAAACTTAGCGAAAGGAGGCGTCCCCCATGAAGACCAGGATCCCGGAGCTGCGCCGGGAGAGGAAGCTTTCCCAGGAGGAGCTGGCCCGGGCGGTGGGCACCACCCGGCAGACCATCACCTCCATCGAGGTGGGGCGGTATACGGCGTCCCTGCCGTTGGCGTTTAAGATTGCCCACTATTTCGGATTGACCATCGAAGAGGTATTTGACTTTTCAGAGCTGGAAGGAGAGGTGCACCATGGAAGAGTATAAAAAGAGGATCCAGCGGGAGAACCGGCTGCTGTGGGCAGGCATTGTGCTGCTGGCGGCATTGGACGTGCTGGTGGGTATTTTTTGGGATGATTTGAAGTTTTTGGATGCCCGTTTGATGACCGACCGGGCCCGGCGGATGCAGAGTATGCTGCTGTTCGGGTTTCTTATCTATTTCATCATCCGGCTGGTGATGAACAAGAAAAAGCTGAAAAACCCCTTCCAGATGGAGGAGGAGAGCCGCTGGCAGCAAGATGAGCGGCGCATTTTGGTGGGGGAGAAGGCGGCAAAGCTTTCCGGGGACCTGACCTTGGTGGGGCTGACCCTGGCGGTGTTTGTGACAAGCCTCTATAATATGGATATGTTCAACGCCCTGTATTACACCCTGCTGGGATGTGTCCTACTGCGGGCGGGGAGCTGGTTCTATTACAGCCGGAAATATTGACCCGCACCTGGCACTGTGGTATAATAGCCCCAGAAAACGGGGGCGCGGGCGGCGAGCCGGGAGTACCCGCCTAGTCAGGCGGCCCGAAGGCCGCTTGCGCGACGTGCCCGCCGCAGGCGTGGTATAATAGCCGCAGAAAACGGTTGCCCGGGCGGTTTTGCCCGCCGCGGCGCTGGATATTTCGAGAGAAAGAGTGGATTTCCCTATGGTAAAGATCGTGACCGACAGCTCCTGCGACATCAGCCCTCAGCGCTGTGCGGAGCTGGGGGTGGAAATGCTCCCCATCACCGTGAATTTTGGGGACACAAGCTACCGGGCCAACATCGACATCTCCAACGAGGAGTTTTTTGAAAAACTGTCTGCCGCGGAGGAGCTGCCCAAAACAGCCCAGATCACCCCCGCTCAGTTTCAGGAGGTCTTCAAGCCCTACCAGGAGAGCGGCGACGACGTGGTGTGCTTGTTCATTTCCTCGAAAATGAGCGGCACCTTGCAGTCGGCCCGGGTGGCCAAGAACATCCTGGGGGCGGAGAACATCCTGCTGCCGGATACGTTGAACGTCACCTTTGCCTTGGGGCTGCTGGTGGAAGAAGCTGTGAAAATGCGGGATGCCGGCATGACCGGCGCCGAGATCGCGGAAAAGGTCGAAGAGCTGATCCCCCGCATCCGGCTGTTCGCCATGATCGAGGACCTGAAATATTTGAAGATGGGCGGGCGGCTTTCGGCTACCAGCGCCCTGGTGGCAAGCATCCTGGGCATCTGCCCCATCATCACCTTGAAGGACGGCCTGGTGGAAGTGGTGGGCAAAGCCCGGGGGAAGAAGGCGGCCTTCGCGGCTATCCGCAAGTTTGTGGAAAAAGAGCCCATCTCCGGCGACTACTGCGTGACCGTGGGCAATGCCAATGTCCCTGAGAACAGCAAAGCTTTCCAGGAGTTCCTGGGGGACCTGCTGAAGAAGCGGGAGGTGCACGTTTCCTCCATTGGCAGCATTGTGGGCACCCACACCGGCCCCGGAGCTGTGGGCCTTGCCTATATCAAAAAATAAGGGATTTCACCAAGCGGGCCCTGTGGCCCGCTTTTTGGTATAGTTTGCGGACGGGAGGCACACCATGGGGCGGGAACAAAAACGAAAGTTGCTGCGGGTGTTCTTTGTGGCTTTGGGGATCCTCCTTCTGGCCGGTGTGCTGCTAATCCTGCGTCCGCCCTGCCCCATTTTGCAGGGGACCGGGTATTACTGCGGGGCCTGCGGCGTCACCCGGATGGCGGAGGAACTGCTGGCCGGGCACGTGGGCCGGGCCTTCCGGGAAAACCCCTATATGTTTTTTGTGCTGCCGTTGGGGGCAGCGTACCTGGTGGGGGAAGGGGTGCTGTATGTGCGGGGGCGCAGGCCCTTGTACAAGCGCCGCTGGATGCTCCCCCTGCTGGTGGTGGTGATCGCTGTGGGAATGGTGTTCACCGTGCTGCGGAACCTGCCTGGGTTTGAGGCTCTGAGGCCGGTGTGACCGGTGAGTGGGAGGTGAAGGGTCTTGGGTGAAAAGATCGGCTGGTTTGGGGAAAAAGCCAGCTTTTTCTTCAGCGCGCTGTTTTCCTTGATGGTTGTAGTGCAGGCGGGAACTACCGTCTGCCGGGGCGGCGTATATGCTTTGGTGTCCCTGGCGGGGCTTCTGGGGGCAGCGGCGTTGGTGTGGCTGGGGCTGTGCTTCCTAAAGCCCAGCCGGGGGTTTCCCGTGGTGCTCTTTGCCCTGCGGTTTGCCCTGGCCCTGTGTGTGATCCTGGTGTTTGGGGCGGTGCCGGTGCAGGACTTCCAAACCATGTACGGCGCTGCCTGCCAAATGGCCCAGGGCAGCCGGGGGTACCTGCAAAACGACTACTTCTACAACTGGGCTTATCAGACGGGCTTTGTGGCCTATGAAGCTTTGGTGGTGAAGGTGTTCGGGCCGGGGCTGCTGCCGCTGCAGCTGCTCAATGCTTTGTGGATGGCTGGTACCGGCTGCCTGGTGTACGCCATTGCCCGGCGGTTCCTTTCGGAGCCCGCGGCCATGACGGCTTCCCTGCTGTATGCCTTGTACCCGGCCCCCTATTTTTTGGCGGCGGTCTTGACCAACCAGCACATTGCGGCATTCTTTTACTACCTGGGGATCTGGCTGTTGGTGCGGCAGAAAAAACTCGCCCGCCGTTGGGCGGCTTTAGCGGGGCTTTGCCTGGCGGTGGGCAACTTGATGCGCCCTCTGGGGGCGGTGGTCATTGTGGCCCTGCTGTGCTGGACCCTGGTGCGGATGCTCCGCTGGAAGGGCAAAGGCTTGCTGTGGGTGGGGGCGCCCCTGCTGGCGGCGGGGGTGGCCTATTTTGCCGCCACAGAGCTGTTTGGCTGGGTGGTGCAGGCCACGGGGATGAACCCGGAAGGGCTTACCAATAACCTGCCCCTGTGGAAGTTTGTCCTGGGGCTGAACCTGGACAGCTCCGGGGCCTGGAACCAAGCTGATTACAACGCCTATTACCTGCTGCCCAGGGACCAGGCTCCTGCCGCCATGGAACAGGTGGTGGGGGAGCGGCTGTCCTCCTTGGGGCTGGGAGGGCTGCTGGAACTGTTTTGGAAAAAGAGCCAGGCCATGTGGGGGTCCTTGGAGTACCTGTACTGGGGGTTCGGCCACCTGAACGGCGAGGCCCCTGTGCTGGGCAGCGTGACCCTGGCCCAGTGCCTGAACGCCCTGAACTACTTGGACCGGGGCATTTTCTTGCTGGCGTTTTTGCTGGCGGGCGGGGCATCGGCCCTGTGGCTGTGGAAAGGTGCTGGCGAGGGGGCGCGCCTGCCGGTGATGCTTTGCTTCCTGCTGTGCGGGTATTATGGGGCCCACCTGTTCATTGAGGTGCAGCCCCGGTACCGGTATTTCCTCATGCCGGTGGTGTTCCTGCTGGCAGGGGTAGGGGCACAGGCCCTGTGGGGCTGGTGGAAAGCCCGCGGGAAGCCTGGGAAGGTCCCAGGAAAAATAAGAGAGGAAAGCGAAAATCCCTCTTGACATGAAGTGCACTTTAACAAGTATAATGAAAAAAGTTACAGTTGCGAGGTCAACTGTTGGATTATGGGAGGAATGTGAAATGGCTGACAAGTATTTGGGTGAAAGCATCAAAAATCTGGGCTTTGGCCTGATGCGGCTGCCCATGCTGGGTGAGGAGATCGACATCGAGCAGGTGAAGCGGATGGTGGACACCTTCATGTCCAAGGGCTTTACCTATTTTGACACCGCGTACGTGTACATCGGCGGCAAGTCGGAAGTGGCTTTGAAAGAGGCTGTGGTGGACCGCTATCCCCGTGACAGCTTCCAGTGCGCCACCAAGCTGCCCCTGTGGGACCAGAAGAGCATTGAAGAGCTGGAGGCCATTTTCCAGGAAAGCCTGGACCGCGCCGGCCTGGAGTACTACGACTTCTACCTGCTCCACGCCATGAGCGCCGAGCGGGAGAAGAAAGCCGACGAGCTGGGCGCCTGGGACTTTATGAAGCGCCTGAAGGCGGAGGGGAAGGCCAAGCACATCGGCTTCTCCTTCCACGACACTGCGGAAGCTTTGGAGCACATCCTCCAAAACCATCCGGAGATGGAGTTTGTCCAGCTGCAGATCAACTATGTGGACTGGGAGAGCGAGAGCGTCCAGTCCCGCAAGTGCTATGAGGTTGCCCGGAAGTACGGCAAGTCCGTCATCATTATGGAGCCTGTCCGGGGCGGTTCTTTGGCCATCATGCCTCCTCAGGTGCAGGAAGTTTTCAAGGCCGCCGAGCCGGAGATGTCCGTGGCCTCTTGGGCCCTGCGGTATGCCGCTTCCCTGGATGGCCTGATCACGGTGCTGTCGGGTATGTCCAACGAGGAGCAGATGAACGACAACACCTCCTTTATGGAGGATTTCCAGCCCCTGAACGAGTCTGAGCGGGCCACTGTGCAGAAGGTTGTGGACATTCTCGACAGCCTGCCCACCATCCCCTGCACCGCCTGCAAGTACTGTGTGGACGGATGCCCCCAGAAGATCAACATCCCCGGGATCTTCAAGACCATGAACGATCTGACCCTCTACAACAACGTGGAAGGCGCCAAGCGCTCTTATGAGGACGCCACCAAAGAGGGCGGCAAGGCCGGGGACTGCATCCAGTGCGGCAACTGCGAGGCCCACTGTCCCCAGAAGATCGAGATTATCGAAACCCTGAAAAAAGCGGCCAAGGAGTTCGCCTGATCTCCCGGCTGTACTTTTGAGTGCCCGGACAGAGCTGTCCGGGCACTTTTTTTGGTTTTCCGGCAAGTTTTCTGGGTGAAAAACCGAAATTCCCACAGCTCTTTGCTTTTTTTAAAGGACTGTGTTATAATACCACTAATTGTGATTGCGGGCGGGTGGCCGTATGGCTGCTCCCCGCTGGACCCATTGTGATAAGGACGGTTTTTTCATGCACACCATCAAAAAGCTGAAACGCACCATTGTCTTCATTCTGAAGCTGGCGCTGTTTGCTTCCCTTTTCGGCATCTTTTTTGGGATCTTCGGCATCAACAACCCCTGGCTATTCAACCTTTCCCGCACCACCGGCGTCACCATGGTGACTTTTGTTGTGCTGGGCATTGCCTTGATGCAGGTGTATGGCGGCTACGCCATCGGCACCCAGAAAAGCCGGCCCATTGTCCACTCCATGGCGCTGGCCACCATCATCACGGACCTGGTCACCCACCTGCAGCTGTCCATTATGAATACCAGCGAAAAGAACAACGCCCACTTTGTTTATGAAACACCGGAACGCCTGCTGCTGGTGATCTTGCTGCAGCTGGTGGTGATCGTGTTTTTTGCCTATTTCGGCAATTATATTTATTTCTCCCTGGCCCCGCCGGAGCGGTGCTGTGTCATCTCCTCCTCCCGGCAGAGCTTGGGGAACATCATCCCCAAGCTGGACCGCTTCCGCAAGCAGTATGAGGTAGACGAGATCGTCCGTTACGATGACCCCCGTGTGCTGGATGTCATTGCCCGCAACGACACAGTGTTCCTTTACGACGTGCCGATTAAAGAGCGTATCCAGCTGATTGAGTTCTGCTACCAAAAGCAGAAGAACATCTACTATAACTTTGAAATGATCGACGTGGTGAGCCAAGGGGCCAAGTATGTCACCCTGGATGACAAGTCCATGGTGATGTACACCGCCAAGGACCTGACCCTGGAGCAGCGCATCGCCAAACGGCTGATGGACCTGTTCATCTCGTTGGTGGGCATCGTCATCACCAGCCCGATTATGCTGGGCTGTGCCATTGCCATCAAGGCGGAGGACGGCGGCCGCGTGTTCTACAAGCAGAAGCGCCTGACCAAGTATGGCCGGGTGTTCGAGGTGTACAAGTTCCGCACCATGAAGGAGGAAAACTCCATCCACAAGTCGGTGACGGAAAACGACGACCGGATCACCAAGGTGGGCAAGTACCTGCGGAAGTTCCGCATTGACGAGCTGCCCCAGCTGCTGAACATCCTCAAGGGCGACATGACCGTGGTGGGCCCCCGGCCGGAAATGCTGGAGAACGTGGAGAAATACACGGAAGAACTGCCGGAATTTGCCTACAGGCTGCGGATGAAGGCGGGCCTGACGGGCCTGGCCCAGATCTCCGGCAAGTACAACACCTCCCCCAAAGACAAGCTGGTGATGGACTTGATGTATATCGAGAACTACAGCATCTGGCAGGATATCAAGCTGATCTTCCAGACCATCACCGTGTTTTTAAAGGCGTCCGAGAGTACCGAGGCGTTCGGTACCCAGGAATTGTTCGACTTTGACGAGGACCGGGAACGCAACCGGAAGGCCGCCCGAGCGGCCAAGGATGGCGGCGTTGCCCCGGATGGGGAAACGGAAAAGGAAGGGTGAGCCTATGGCCATCAAGGAGTATTTGCGCCGGGTGTTTCCCGGCACGGCGGAGGAATTTTGCCAAAAAGCGGGGGAGGCCATGCTGGGCGGCAAGCGGCTGTTTGTGGTCACCGCCAACCCGGAGATTCTGATACACGCCGAGGAGGACCCCTCTATCCAGGCCATGCTGCTGGACGAGGGAACCGCGGTAGTGCCCGACGGCATCAGCGTTGTAAAGGCCATGAATTTGCTGGGGTACCCTGCAAAAGAGCGGATCACCGGTGTGGACCTGGCGGAAAAACTGCTGCGTCTGGCCGGGGAGAAGGGGAAACGCGTCTACCTGCTGGGGGCCAAGGAAGAGGTGGTTTCTGCCCTGGCGGAAAAGCTTGTTGCCCAGTACCCCAAGATGGAAGTCCGTTATAAAAATGGTTACGGCAAGGATAAGGACGCCGATTTCCGGGAGATCGAGGCGATGCAGCCCGACCTCACCCTGGTGGCTTTGGGGGTGCCCGCCCAGGAAAAACTCATTGCCCGGCATTTGGAAAACTTCCAGAAGGGCGTGTTTATCGGTGTGGGCGGGTCTTTCGACGTGCTCTCCGGCAGCAAGCGCCGGGCGCCGGCCCTGTTTGTAAAGACCAACACCGAGTGGTTGTACCGCATTGTGCGGGAACCTTCCCGCCTGGGACGGTTTTACCGGAACAATGTGAAATTCCTGAGGGCTGTCCGGCGGGAGTCAAAAAAGGGCTGACCCTCTTTTTTTGAGCCTATTGTTAGAAACTTGTAAGAACTTTGTAGACAAGAACTTGAAGAACTTTGAATATAGTGAGTGAGAAGGATGGGATACCGTGGAGAAGATCAAAGTACTGTCCGTGTTCGGCACCCGGCCGGAAACCATCAAAATGGCGCCCTTGGTCAAAGAACTGGGCCGCCGGGAAGAGTTTGAAAGCCTGGTGTGCGTCACCGCCCAGCACCGGCAGATGCTGGACCAGGTGCTGGAAGCCTTTGCCATTACCCCGGATTACGACCTGGATATCATGAAGCCGGGGCAGACCCTGTCGGATATCACCGCCCGGGTGCTCAAGGGCCTGGAAGAGGTGATCGCCGAAGTAAAGCCCCATATCGTGCTGGTACATGGCGACACCACCACCACCTTTGCGGGGGCTTTGGCGGCCTACTATGCCAGGGTGGCCGTGGGCCATGTGGAAGCGGGCCTGAGAACCTATGACAAATACTCCCCCTATCCGGAGGAGATGAACCGGCAGTTTGTGGGCTGTGTGGCGGACCTGCACTTTGCCCCCACCCAGCTGAGCAGGCAGAACCTGCTGCGGGAGGGCAAGCGGGACGAGACCATTGTGGTGACGGGCAACACCGCCATCGACGCGCTGAAGACCACCGTCCGGGAGGATTACCGGGACGAAATTCTGGACTGGGCCGGGGATTCCCGCCTGCTGGTGCTCACCGCGCACCGCCGGGAAAACCTGGGGGAGCCCATGCACAGGATGTTCCGGGCCATCCGCCGCATCGTGGAGGAATTTCCCGATGTGAAGGTGGTGTACCCGGTGCACCTGAACCCGCTGGTACAGCAGGCCGCGGACGAAGAGCTGGGCGGCTGTGACCGGATCCGCCTGATCGAACCGTTGGAGGTCGTGGAATTCCACAACCTGCT
>URKX01000009.1 GCA_900548545.1 uncultured Oscillospiraceae bacterium | reverse complement strand
CCATGTGGATGTCTACCTCGATATGTTGCTTTGCATTAAGTTTGGACAATAAACATACCGTCTCCACATGGGCTGTGGCCGGGAACATATCCACCGGGGCAGCTTCCACAGGGACGAACCCTAGCTGGGAAAACAGCTTCAGGTCTCTGGCAAGGGTGGCCGGGTCGCAGGAAACATACACTACACGTTGAGGATCAAATTCCACCACCGTGTGGATCAAATCCGGATCGCAACCCTTCCGGGGCGGGTCCAGAACGATCACATCCGGACGCTCTCCCCGATCTGCCAGCATCCTGGCAGCTTGGGCAGCATCCCCGCAGAAGAACTCCGCATTTTCCACATGGTTGAGAAGGGCGTTCTGCCGGGCATTTTCCACAGCCTCCGGCACGATCTCCACGCCCAGCAGCCTGCGGGCCTTGTGTGCCATAGAAAGCCCGATGGTCCCCGCGCCGCAGTACAGGTCTAGCAGCAGTTCTTGGCCGGTGAGCCCGGCGTATTCCGCTGCCAAATGATACAGCCGCTCTGCCTGGGTGCGGTTGACCTGGTAAAAGGAGAGGGGGGACAGCTGAAATTCCAGCCCGCACAGCTGATCTAGGATGGTGCCGCTGCCGAAAACAGTGCGGCACTTTTTGCCTAGGGCCACATTGGTCCGGTCCCGGTTGGAGCTGATCACCACACTGGAAAGCCCCGGTACGGCTGCTTTCAGTGCCTCTACCAGTTCCCCTTCGTGGTGTAGACCGTTACCGTTGACCACCACACAGGCTAACACTTGGCCGGAACGCTCCCCTTTGCGCAGGTATAGCCGCCTCATCCTGCCGGAGTGGGTGGCTTCGTCGTATACCGGATCCCCATATTGAGCTGCCCATGCCCGGAAAGCCTCCATGGCCCGGTTAAAGTCTTCTGGCTGTAATTTGCAGCTGGCGCAGTCCACGATCCGATGGGAGTTCACAGCGTAAAAACCCAGGGAAAGGCTGCCATCTTTCTTAAGGCCCAAAGGCAGCAGCGCCTTGTTCCGATACCCGTCCCGGGAATCCGCTCCCAAGATGGGCCGCAGGGGAAGCCCCCGGAAGCCGCCGATCCGCTCCAGCGCGTCCCGCACCCGCCCTTCTTTGATCCGTAGTTCTTCCTCATAGGTGATGTGCCGGTAGCAGCAGCCACCGCACTGGGAAAAACAGGGGCAATCCGGTTCCACCCGGTGGGGGGAGGGGACCAGCAATTCCTCCAGCCGGCCATAGGCAAAATTTTTAGCCGCCTTCACAATGCGTACCCGGGCCACATCACCAGGGGCGGTGAGAGGGGTGAAAACCGCCATCCCTTCCCAATGCCCCACACCGCTGCCCTGGGCGGTCATCCCGGTGATGGTAAGCTCAACCATGTCGTTTTTCTGTACTGCCCTCATAGCGTAAGCCCCTTTGCAGAAAACTGTCCTTGATTGTAGCACACCCGCCTTCAAAACACAAGGCTGCCAAAAAAAGAGTGAATTTGTTGTACTAATCTTACAAAAAGAGATTTTTATAAAAAATCAGATTGATGGAAAAGAGAGATTCTCCGTGAAACGGTTGACATACATCGGCTGAAAAGCTATAATATAGCCGTAGTCAAGAGTACAAGGTTAGCGGCTTAAAGCCGCACTTTTCAATACAACTCCTCCCCAAAAGAAGGAAAAGGACCGGATGACCGGTCCTTTTCCTTTTTCTTTGTTTTTTTGTGAAACACCGTGCGAATTTTTCGCAAGTTGTGTGACGGCAGTACAACGTTTTGGAAGTGAAGCACAAATCCGTCACCCTTTTGCCATCTGGTAGATGGTCCGGATGTCTTCCTGGTGAAGAATTTTAAACAGGCCAATGGTCCGTCCGCCGAAGCAGCACTTCTTTGCCAGGGTGTCGATCTGCTCCTGGGTCAGGTTTTCCACACCCAGTTCACGGATGTTTACCGGCATCCCGATAGAGCGGTAGAACGCCTCCATGGCTTCCACGCCCTTGAGGGCCGTTTCCTTTGCTTCCCCCATGGGGATACCAAAAATCCGGTTGGAAAACTGGGCAAAACGCTCCGGCTTGTCCTCCAAGACGTACCTCGCCCAGCTGCCCCACACCGCGGCCAGCCCGGCGCCGTGTGCCACGTCGAACATCCCGCCCAGCTCATGTTCCAGCTGGTGGCAAGCCCAGTCGCCTTTGGGGCCGCCGCAGTTCATCAGGCCGTTGTGGGCCAAAGAACTGGCCCACATGATCTCCGCCCGCGCCTTGTAATTCTCAGGGTCTTTCAAAGCAAGGACGGCATTTTTCATCACCGTTCGGATGAGGGCCTCCGCCATACCGTCGGTGAGCTCCAAGGTGTCCTCTTTCACAAAGTACCGCTCCATCACGTGCATCATGATGTCGGCAGCGCCGCAGGCGGTCTGGTAAGCGGGGAGGGTGTAGGTCAGTTCCGGGTTCATCACGGCGAATTTGCACCGGCACAGGTCACTGTTGTACCCACGCTTGATGCCGCCTTCTTCCTTGGTGATCACGCTGGAATCGCTCATCTCGCTGCCTGCCGCGGCGATGGTGAGCACGGCACCGATGGGGGCGCAGCCCGTGGCGGTGTGCTTGTGGTCGTACAAATCCCACACGTCAAAATCGTTGGCAAGGCCGTAGCCGATGGCCTTGGCAGAGTCAATGACGCTGCCGCCGCCTACAGGCAACAGGAAATCCACGCCCTCTTTGCGGCACAGCTCGATGCCCTCATAGACCAAAGACAGCCGGGGGTTGGGCTTTACCCCGCCCAGGGAAACATAGGGGATACCAGCCTCATCCAAAGAGGCATACACCCGGTCCAGCAGGCCGCTTTTCTTGGCGCTCTGCCCACCGAAGTGGACCAGCACTTTAGTAGCGCCCTGTTCTTTGCACAGCTGCCCCACTTGGTTTTCTACGCCCTTGCCGAAGACCACCTTGGTGGGCGCTTGGAATACAAACTCGTTCATAAAACGTTCTTCCTTTCTATAAAAATTTAGGAAATTAACAGATGTTTTCTCTTCTCGGATTGGAGGACGGTCAGCTCACCACGTTTTGCGGCTTACTTTCCCAAATAAGGTTTGAATTTGCCCGCTGCGTGGGAAATCCCCCCTCCCTTCTTTTCCAAATTATAATGCCCAGGGCGCTGTTTTGCAAGGTGTTTTGCCAGAAGCCCTCTGGCGGCACATCGCGTTTAGAGGGGCAAGCAGGCTTTGGGGCTGTCAGGAAAGGGTGGAAAGCCAGAAAAAGGTTGATTCTATGTATGCTTTATGGCATAATACAAGGTAGGGTATTTTTAAGAATAGACTTGAGGTGGGATTTTGGAGAATACGAAGCAGAAGCATCCGAAGGGGTTGATCCTTCGGTTTTTACCCTATTTTAAAAAGTATAGGGCTGTGCTTTTTTTTGACCTGTTCTGTGCGGCCCTGACCACGGTGTGCGAATTGGTGCTGCCCATGTTGGTGCGGTACGTGACAAACGCTGGCATCAATGACCTGGCTTCCCTGACGGTGGAACTGGTGCTGAAGATCGGCGCCCTGTACCTGTTTTTGCGCCTGGTGGACGCGGCGGCCAATTTCTTTATGGCGTCCATTGGCCACATTATGGGCACGAAGATCGAAACAGATATGCGTACTGCCATGTTCGACCATTTGCAGAAGCTGTCCTTCAACTATTTTGACAACACGAAAGTGGGCCAGATCATGACCCGCATCACCACCGACTTGTTCGATGTGACGGAGTTTGCCCATCATTGCCCGGAGGAGTTCTTTATCGCCGGCATTAAGATCGTGGGTTCTTTCGTCATCCTTTGCGGCATCAACGTGTGGCTGACGCTGATCATGTTCACCATTGTGCCCTTTATCATCATCGCGGCGGTGTACTTCAACAACCGGATGAAGGAGCAATTCCGCCTGCAGCGCGTCCAGCTGGGTGAGATCAATGCCCAGGTGGAAGACAGCCTTCTGGGTGTCCGGGTGGTGAAATCCTTTGCCAATGAGGCCCTGGAAAAGGAGAAGTTTGAAAAAGGCAACCAGACTTTTTACAATGTGAAGCGTCACCGCTATTTTTACATGGGCGGCTTTGAAGCCTCCAACCGGCTGTTCGACGGCCTGATGAACCTGGTGGTCCTGGTGGCCGGCGCCCTGTTTATGATCCATGGCCAGATCCAGCCCGCTGACTTGGTGGCCTATATGCTTTATATCGGCACCCTGATCACCTCTATCCGGCGGCTGGTGCAGTTTGCGGAACAGTTCCAGCAGGGCATGACCGGCGTGGAGCGGTTCTTCCAGGTGATGGACGCCGACGTGGAGATCTTCGATGAGCCGGGCGCCAAAGACCTGGAGGTAAAGAAAGGGGAGGTCACCTTTGAAAATGTGAGTTTCTCCTATGCGGACGACGGTAAGCAGGTGCTGTCCCACATCAACCTCCATGTAAATCCCGGGGAGAACGTGGCCTTGGTGGGCCCTTCCGGTGGCGGCAAAACCACCCTTTGCAATTTGATCCCCCGCTTTTACGATGTGGGCGAGGGTCGTATCCTCATCGATGGGGAGAATATCCACGATGTGACCTTGAAGTCCCTGCGGGACCAGATCGGCTTTGTCCAGCAGGATGTATATCTGTTCTCCGGTACGGTGTTTGAAAACATCCAGTACGGTAAGCCTGGCGCCAGCAGGGAAGAGGTCATTGAGGCTGCCAAACAGGCCGGTGCCCACGACTTTATCCTGGAGCTGCAAAACGGCTATGACACCTTTGTAGGCGAGCGGGGCGTGAAGCTGTCCGGCGGGCAGAAGCAGCGCATCAGCATTGCCCGGGCCTTTTTGAAGAACCCGCCCATCATGATCCTGGACGAAGCCACCAGCGCCTTGGACAACGAAAGCGAAAAGATCGTCCAGGCGTCCTTGGAGAAGCTGGCCAAAGGCCGCACCACCTTTACCATTGCCCATCGGCTGACTACCATTAAAAACGCCAGTGTGATCTTGGTGCTCACCCACAACGGCATTGAGGAAAAGGGCACCCATCAGGAGCTGATGGAGAAAAAGGGCATCTACTACAATCTGTACAGCAGCTACGCCGATGACAATTCCCTTCCCGCGGCCACAGGCGTTCTGTGAGCAGGGAGATCCAGATAGGAAGTGTGTGACATGAATTTGCAGCAATTTTTTGAGTTCATCCACGGGAAGACCGTGGCTTTTTGCGGCATTGGCCGCAGCCACCTGCCTCTGATCCAGTTGTTCCAGAAGAAGGGCGCCCTTGTTTCCGCCCGGGATAAGCGCTCCTTGGAGGAGCTGGGGGACAATGGCAAGCTGCTTCAAAGCCTGGGGGTCCGGCTGGTTTTGGGGGAAGACTATTTGCAGGATCTGAACGAAGAGATCATTTTCCGCACGCCGGGCATGAAGTATCACCTTCCCCAGCTGGAAGCCGCCCGGAAAGCGGGTTCGGCTGTCACCAGCGAAATGGAGGTGTTCTTTGAGCTTTGCCCCTGTAAGATCTACGCTGTGACCGGCAGCGATGGCAAAACCACCACCACCTCCATCATTGCTGAGTTCTTGAAGGCCCAGGGGAAAACGGTCCATCTGGGAGGAAACATCGGCAAGCCCTTGTTGCCGGAGATCGAGTCCATCCGGCCGGAGGACTGCGCTGTGGTGGAGCTTTCCAGCTTCCAGCTGATCTCCATGGGGGAGAGCCCCGATGTGGCTGTGGTGACCAATTTGTCCCCCAACCACCTGGATGTCCACAAGGATATGCAGGAGTATATCGACGCCAAGAAAAACATCTTCCGGCATCAGAATGCCTTTTCCCGCACGGTGCTGGGCGCCGGCAATGAGATCACCGCGTCCTTTGCCCCGGAAGTCCGGGGGGATTGCTGGATGTTCCGCCGGGGCGGCCCTGTGGACCGGGGTGTGTGGTGCGATGAAGAGTCCATTTATGTGGGCCAGGAAAAGCTGATGCCCATTTCCCAGATCAAGATCCCCGGCTGGCACAATGTGGAGAACTATATGGCGGCCATTGCCGCTGTGTGGGGCGACGTGGACCCGGAGGTGATCCGCCAGGTTGCCGCCACCTTCAACGGTGTGGAGCACCGGGCAGAGCTTGTCCGGGAACTGCGGGGCGTGAAGTATTACAACGACTCCATTGCCACCTCTCCCACCCGGGTGATCTCTGGGATGCTGTCCCTGTTCCCCCAGAAGATCCTGATGATCGCTGGCGGGTACGACAAGCACATCCCCTTTGAGCCTTTGGGCCCGGTGGTGTGCGATAAGGTGAAAACCTTAATCCTCCTGGGCGCCACCGCCCAAAAGATCCAGGACGCGGTGCGGTCCGCGGAGAATTACAAAGAGGGTGCCCCGGAGATCCTCCGGGTGGAAACCATGGAGCAAGCGGTGGCCGCTGCCGCCGCCCATGCCCAGCCTGGGGACATTGTTTCCCTGTCCCCGGCGTCTGCGGCTTTTGACCTGTACCCCAACTTCGAGGTGCGGGGGAAACATTACAAGGAATTGGTAAACGGTTTGGAATGAGTGCGGAGCATGGCTCCGGGAAAGTAGAGTGTGTATGGAGAGAAGAAGAGGAAGTTTTAACGGGAACAGAAATGGAAACAGGAACGGCCGCAGCGGCAACTTTGGCAAGCGGACTTTCGGCCCCACCGATGCTTACGAGCTGCCCAGCTCTGCCAGCACCCTGGAAGAAAAGGTGATCGTGGCAGCTTTGAAGCGGTGCGGCGGCGACGGCGTGCCTTCCCGGTCTTTGCAGCGGGAGGCCGGCATCCATGACAAGGACACTTTTTACGGAGCCCTCCACTCCTTGAAGGATAAGGGCGAGATCACCGTGGATAAGGACCATTGGGTGAAACTGGTGCCCAGGGGCGGCGATATTCAGGCGGAGATCGTTTCTCTGTCGGAGCGGTTTGCCTTTGCCCGCCCCAAACTGGGGGGTGAGGATATCTTTGTCCCGGGCAGCGCCCTGAAAGGCGCGTTTCTGGGGGACCAGGTCATTTTGACCGACCTGCAGAAGCGGGACAAGGGCCCCAGCGGCCGGGTCAAGCGGGTGGTAGAGCATCAGGAGCGCCCCATGACCGGCACGGTCCACGTGGATGAAGAAGGCACCCGCATCACCCCCGACGGCGCAGTGCGGTACGACTTCCAGGTGGCGGGCGGCCTCAATGGCGCTAAGGATATGGATAAGGTGCAGATCCGACCCAAGCAGGACAGCCGGGGGGATTGGACGCAGGCGGAGATCCAGTCAGTGTTTGGTACGGGGCGGAGGGCCCGCGTCTGTGCTGACGCCATCATCGTCCGGTGCGGCATCCCCACGGAGTTCCCCCCGGAGGTGATGGCCCAGGCGGAGGAGATCTCCCAAATGACCGTCACCCAGGCGGAGATCGATGGGCGCCTGGACCTGCGGGACGAGCCTGTTTTCACCATCGACAGTGCTGACGCCAAGGACCTGGATGACGCCATCTCGGTCCACAAGACGGTGGACGGTTACACTTTGGGGGTGCACATTGCCGATGTTTCCCACTATGTAAAAGCCAAGTCTCCCATTGACAACGAAGCTTTCCGCCGCGGCACCTCCGTGTATTTTGCCGACCGTGTGATCCCCATGCTTCCGGAGGCCCTTTCCAATGGCGTGTGTTCCTTGAATGCCGGTACGGACAAGCTCACCTTCTCTGCCTTGATGGACTTTGACAACGAGGGCAATATGGTGGACTACCGTTTTGAGAAAGCGGTAATCAACTCCAAGGTCCGGGGTGTATATGCCGAGGTGAACACTATCCTGGACGGTACTGCCACCCAGGGGATCCTGGACAAGTATGCCCCGGTGATGGATAGCCTGATGGCTGCCAAGGAGTTGGCCGGTGTCTTTGAACGGGCAGCCGAGGCCCGGGGCAACATGGACCTTTCCAGCGACGAAACAAAGTTCGTCCTGGATGAGGACGGCGTGTGTATCGACTTGCAGCCCCGCACCACCGGCGCGGCGGAACAGCTCATTGAGCAGATGATGATTGCTGCCAACATCGCCGCAGCCAAGGCTGCTTTAAAGGCAGAGATCCCCTTCCTGTACCGCGTCCATGAACGGCCCCAGCCTGACCGTGTGGAGGAGCTGGCGGAACTGTTGGAGCGGTTGGGTATCCCCTGCCGGGAGCTGCGGAAGGGCAAGCCCTCCACCAAGGATTTTGCCGCCATCCTGGACCGGGTGAAGGACACGCCCCGGCAGTCTTTGGTGAACCAGCGGGTGCTGCGCACCATGGAGAAAGCCCACTACCTGGACCGGGAGATCGGCCACTTTGGTTTGGCTTTGGGAGAGTACAGCCACTTTACGTCCCCCATCCGCCGGTATCCCGACACGTCCATCCACCGCATCTTGAGCGACCTGGCAGCCGGGGAAGACGCAGCCACCCTGAAGCGCCGCTATGGGGAGTTTGCAGCCCTGTCCGCTTCCGAGTCCTCCAAAAATGAGGTCCGGGCGGTCACTGGGGAGCGCGCTGCGGAAGACTGCTATGTGGCCGAGTATCTCAACGCCCACTTGGGCGAGCGGTATACAGGCGTTATCAGCGGTGTGACACCCAAGGGGATCTTTGTGAAGCTCCCGAATAACGCGGAGGGCTTTGTCAGCCTGAACGACTTTGAAAACTGCGAGTTTGAGTACGACGGGGAAGTTTCCCATCGGGACCTGCGCTCTGGCCGGGTGCTGATGATGGGGGAGGAGATCGGCATTATCGTGGCGGCTGCGGACGTAGCCACCGGCCGTGTGGACTTCATGCCCCAGGAACCCTAAGGGAATAAATCCATTTGCCTCTTCATAGGTATGACCATCTGGACAAACAGGGGGCTTTGCCATGAAGGGGTTTTTGCTTTCAGCGGTGCTAGGGCTGGTAGCCTTGGCGCTGGTGAATCTTTGCGGAGCGTATACGGGGGTGACCTTGCCCATCAACCGTTTGAGCCTGGGGGCAGCGGGGCTGTTGGGCATCCCCGGGGTGACGCTGCTGATTTTGATAAACACCTTGTTTTAAGGATTTGCCAAGGGAAGGATGTTTCAAATGCTGTTGATCCATGCCAATTACCTGGACGAGAACTTTCAGCTGGTCCAGGGGGATCTGGAGATCCAAGAGGGGAAAATCCTCCGGGCGGGGAAGGACCTGCCCCGGAAAGAGGAGGACCTGGCCGTAGACTGTGGGGATGAGTACACTATTGTGCCCGGCTTTGTGGATGTGCATATCCACGGCTGCGCCGGTGCGGACGCTTGCGACGGCACGCGGGAGTCTTTGGAAACTATAGCCAGGTTCCTGCTGGAACACGGGGTCACTTCGTTTTGTCCCACCACCATGACCGTCAGCCGGGACCGCCTGGAGCAGGCGCTGTTGGCCGCCAAGGACGCGATGGATCACCCGGTGGAAGGCGGCGCCCGCATTGTAGGGGTGAATATGGAAGGGCCCTTCTTTTCGAAAGAACGGAAAGGCGCGCAAAAAGAGGAGGACATCCTTCCGCCGGACCCTGAGCTGTTCCGGCAGCTGTATGAGTTGTGCGGTGGGATCATCCGCTTGGTGGACATTGCCCCGGAGCAGCCCGGCGGCTTGGAGTTTATCCAAGCTATCCGTGGATTGTGCCGGGTATCCATTGCCCACACCACGGCGGACTACCGGCAGGCCAAAGCCGCTTTTGACGCAGGCATCACCCATGCTACCCATTTGTTCAATGCCATGAGCGGCTTGCATCACCGGGAGCCTGGTGTGGTAGGCGCTGTTTTGGAAGACGACCGTGTCCGGGCTGAATTGATCTGCGATGGCCACCACATCCATCCGGCAGTGCTGCGCACGGCGTTCCGGCTGCTGGGGGACCGTGCCCTGGTGGTCAGTGATTCTATGCGGGCCAATGGGATGCCGGAAGGGGAGCCCTTCGACCTGGGCGGCCAGCTCGTCACTGTCCGGGGTGGGAAAGCAACCTTGGAGGACGGCACCCTGGCCGGGTCTGTGGCCTGCCTCCACCAGGAGGTCAAAAACCTGGTGGCTTTTGGTATACCGTTCCCTCAGGCAGTGAAAGCTGCCACCCTTATTCCCGCCCAAGTGCTGGGGCTGGAAAAAGAGATTGGCAGCATTGCTCCGGGCAAGCGGGCCGACCTGGTGGTCCTGGACGAGAATCTGGACATCGCCGCGGTGTACCACTGACAGAGAAAAAGCTCCCTGTTTTTTCCGGGAGCAAAAGGGGCTGTTGCAAGCTGCAACAGCCCCTTTTGCTGTGTTTGACCGCGTTTATTTTGTGAAGTAGAGCATACTGTTTAAGGGACGGCCCTGAGGCCCGTAGAGCCAGTAACCGTCCACATACAGGTTTACCGAACCGCCGCCGTCCAGGTTGACCGCGTCACGGCAGCCGAAGGCTACCATCAGTTGAGCCAGCTGTGGTACGCTGGCGCTGGCCTCTAGGATTACCAAGCTGCCGTTGTCCTGGATGCCCACACACACGCGCTCTGCATCGCCGGAGGTGACACCGTCGGAAAAGCCCTCTTGCCGGTAGGTGGAGTAGCCGCCATAGACTGCCCCGTCTTTCACGATCCGCGGGCCGGCGCCAATGGAAATGGTGGGGGTGTAAGATAAGTTTTCGCCGGTGATGGTCTGGAACTGGGTGCTTACCATGATCTTCATGCCCACTTGGCAGCTGGGGAAGAAGTCGCTCTCATAAACGCGGGGGGCTTTTTGGCACAGCACAAACCCATCCTGGGGGATGTCCACATTTTCCTGGTCTGTGTAGACCCCTGTGATGGTGCCCGTGCCGTCCACTACCACGGCTTTCCAGGTGGAGAAGTTCAGCCTGGTGCCCCAGTCACGGGTCATGATCAACCGTGCGCCGTCGGTGTCGCTGCCGGGCCAGCGGTTCACTACCACGTCCTGGAAGGTGTCTACCGTGTTGCCGGCTGTGTCCACCAGGGAGGTGGTGATCTGTGTTTCAAAACTCTCTACAGAATATTCGCCAGTGGGGGATACCACCAAGGCGGCTTTCTCGGGAGCGTAGGTGTTGTCCACGGTGAGGATGCGCCCGTCACTGATGAGGGTGCCCAAGGGTGTGTAGTCATACATATTGAAAAAGGCCCCGTTGACCGCGATGAACGCCCCGGTGCGCTGGATCAGGCTGGTGGAACTTTCCCCGCCGTCCACCATATCCTGGCCCATGACCAGGCCGGGGGTGTAGCCGGACGGGGAAAAGACGACAGCCCGCACAGCAATGCCGTTTACCCGCTTTTGGTAGATGGAATAGCCGTTGCCGTTGCCGCTGACATTTTGCAGGTATTTGTAACAAATGGAGGCAGCTTCTGCCCGGCTGGCTGGGGATTCCGGCCGGAAGTTGCCGGTGTCGCCGTCGCCGTTGATGACGTCAGCCTGCTGACAAAGGGAAACGCTCTGGGTGGCCCAAGAGGCGATTTGCCGCTGGTCTTTGAAAGCGGTGGCCTGATTGATGGCGGGAAACTTTTTGCCGGTGCTTTTGGCCAGGTTGTTCACCATCACTGCCATTTCCTGGCGGGTCACCGCCTTGTCCGGCTGGAAGGTGCCGTCCTCATAACCAGAGGCTACCCGGGTTTCATAAGCCCAGTTGACAAAAGGGGTGGCCCAGTGGGAAGCGGTCACATCTTTGAAATATCCGGAAAAATTGTATGGTTGCAGGTCGTTAGCCGACAGGGTGGATTTTGCCAGCATGGTGACAAATTGACCACGGGTCAGCGTTGCGGTAGGGGAAAATTTCCCGCCGCCTGTGCCGGAAAGGATCCCCTTGTCCGACAGGGATGAAATGGCGGTGTAGTACCAGGCGTTTGCAGATACATCACTGAATTGGACTGCCTGCGCCTGAAGGGGCAGGTACAGGCAGAGCATTGTCCCACAAAGCAGCGTCGACAGCAGTTTTTTCGCTCTCTTCCTCATAAAGAGCCTCCTATTTTCAAAATGGCTTTTCCTAATATACCATTGTATGCCCGAAATGTCTACTGTTCTCCCAAAGGGCCGCAAAAAGAAACGGCCTGTCAGCTTGTTGTTTTCCCATTGCTTTTTTTATCCCTATCCTGTAATATAAAAGCAGAGTTCCCCAATATCTGTCTAAGATGGTTGGGAAATAGATTTTCTTTAGCTTGGAGGGATTTTTTATGATGTGTCCAAAATGTGGAAGGACCTTTCCAGACGGTACCCAGTGCCCTTGCGGCGCCCCAACGCTCTCTTCAAATCCGGCTGTGAACTTGATCAAGACTTTAGGGTCTTCAAACAAATTTTTGGCTGCGGCCATCCTCACTTCCGTAATGGTGCTTTTTTCCATTATGGCCTCTATGGGTTCACAGGACTTGCTGGTTTCACTGTATTACTATGGCGCCAATTATGGTTTGGATCCGGATGTTTTCTATCCTGCCATGAGCGTTTTGGAAAATTCCCTGGGCGTGGGGGCTGTGGTGGCAGCGATCCCCAGCATTTTGATTGCCGTGGGGATGTGGATGTTTTACGTTTCGTGCCGCAGCACCCAAAGCGGCAATGTTTCCACCGCGGGTTTGACCCTGTGCAAAGTGTTGTCCATTATCAGCCTGGTTATGTTCTGTTTAGCTGTGGTTGTTGCCTTAGTGGCAATAGTGGTTGTCCTGGTGGCTGTGGGGTCCGTGGCCGGGGACGCTTATTATTCCGAGTACGGCAGCTACGCGGCGGCTTTTGCCTCGGTGCAAGTCCTTTTAGGATTTTTCGCCATGATCTTGCTGGGGGTCTTGGCCCTTTACATTGTGTACTATATCTGCATTGTGAAAATCATCAACCGTGTGAAAGCTTCTGCTGTCAACGGTGTGCCGGATAACCGTGTGCCCCGTTTTCTCACCGGTTTTATGATGTTCCTTGGTGTTTTGGGCTTGGTCAGCGGCGTGATTTCCCTCATTGCCAGCCCTGTGGCGGGGATCGGTTCTCTGGCAGGTGCTGTTTCCTTGATCCTCCTGTCCTTGCTCCTAGGCGAGTACCGTGCTAAAATGACCATGCTGTTGTTCCCGCCAGTGCAGCCCATGTATGGAAATATGCCTCCCTATGATGCCGCTGCGCCCCAACAGCCCGGTGACCCGGAAGGCCCTACGCCCCAATAAAGCGTGACCAAAAAAGTCCCCTGTCTCTTAATTAGGCAGGGGGCTTTTCTTTCGCTTTATGCGGCTTGCAATCAGTAGGTAGGGCGGTTAGGGCAGGACCCGCACCTTCACAATGGGGTCTAAAGCCCGCAGCGTATCCGCGGCGGCAGGGGTGACATCCCCGGAAACGTCTAGGATGGTGTAGGCGTATTCTCCGCGGGATTTGCTCTGCATATTCTCAATATTCATGCCGGCTTCACCGCAGGCGGCGGCAAACATGGCAATGGTATTGGGCACGTTTTTATGGATTAGGCAAAGACGCGTTGTACCGCTGTCCCGGGCCATAGAGAGATTGGGCAGGTTCACGGAGTTCAAAATATTGCCGTTTTCCAGGTAGTCCTTCAGCTGGTCCACGGCCATGACAGCGCAGTTGTCTTCACTTTCCGGGGTAGAAGCGCCCAGGTGAGGGATGGCCAAAATGTTCTCAACGCCAATCATGTTGTCGTCCGGGAAATCCGTAGCGTAAGCAGCCACTTTCCCGGAGGCCAGCGCATCCAGCAGGGCGGGTGAGTCCACCAGGCCGCCTCTTGCAAAGTTCAAGATCCGCACGCCGTCCTTCATTTTTTGCAGGGAATCCACGCCGATCATGCCCTTGTTTTCCTTGGTCAGCGGCAGGTGCAGGGTGACGTAATCGCACTTCGAGTAGATCTCATCCAGGCTCAGGGAGCGGTGCACCGCGCTGGAGAGGTGCCAGGCGTGTTCCACCGACAGGAAGGGGTCGTAACCGTAGACTTCCATGCCCAGCTGGGTGGCGGCGTTGGCCACCAGGATGCCGATGGCTCCCAGGCCAACCACACCCAGGGCTTTCCCCTGGATTTCCGGGCCGGCGAACTGGCCCTTGCCTTTTTCAATGAGTTTTTCCACCTGGTCGCCCTGGCCCTTTAGGGTTTTCACCCAGTCCATAGCGGGGACAATCTTCCGGGAGGTCAAAAACAGCGCGGCCAAAACCAGTTCTTTCACAGCGTTAGCGTTGGCGCCGGGGGTGTTGAACACCACGATGCCCTGTTCCAAGCACTTGTCTACCGGGATGTTGTTTACACCGGCTCCTGCCCGGGCGATGGCCAGCAGGTTTTCCCCCAGTTCCATTTCATGCATGGAAGCCGACCGCACCAGAATGCCGTCAGGGTTTTCCATCTCCGGGGAGAAGGTGTAGGCTTCCCCCAGGCGTTTGGTGCCGATGGGGCTGATCTTATTCAGGCACAGTACCTTATACATAAGGATCTTCCTTTCTCACTTGTTTTCTAACTCAAACTTCTTCATAAACTCCACCAGCTCCACAATGCCCTCTTCCGGCATGGCGTTGTAGATGGAAGCCCGCATACCGCCAACGCTGCGGTGGCCCTTCAGGTTTACAAAGCCGGCGGCTTCGCTCTCCTTGACGAACTTGGCGTCCAAATCCTTGTCGCCGGTGACAAAAGTCACGTTCATAATGGAGCGGCTGTCCTTGTCGGCACAACCCTTGAAAAGGGTAGACTGGTCCAGGAAATCGTAGAGCAGCTGCGCTTTGCGAACATTGCGCTCCTCCATTTTCTCCAGCCCGCCGATGTCGTTTTTGATCCACTCCAGCACCAGCTTGCTGATGTAAATAGGCCAGCAGGGCGGGGTGTTGTACATGGAGTCGTTGTCCGCCATCACCTTGTAGTTGAACATGGTGGGGGTGCCTTCCATGGGCTCGCCCAGCAGGTCCTCCCGTACAATGACAATGGTCACGCCCGCAGGGGCCACATTCTTCTGGGCACCGGCATACAACAGGCCGAACTTGCTCACGTCGATGGGCCTGGAAAGAATGCAGGAGGAAATATCAGCCACCAGGGGCACGTTGCCGGTGCCAGGCAGCTCTTTCCAAACAGTGCCGTAAATGGTGTTGTTCAGGCAAATATGGAAATAGTCCGCGTCAGGCCGGAACTCCTTGGGATCCAGCAAGGGGATGTGGGAGAAATTGTCCTCTTTCGAAGAGCCCACCACCTTGCAGTCTCCATAGCGGGCGGCCTCTTTATATGCTTTGGTGGAAAACTGGCCGGACAGCACATAGTCCGCCTTGCCGGATTTTGTCATCAAGTTCATGGGCACCGCGGCAAATTGGGTGGAAGCCCCTCCCTGCATAAACAGCACCTTGTAGTTTTCGGGGATATCCATCACTTCCCGCCAAAGCGCCTGGGTTTCTTGATAGATGGCATCAAACACTTTTGAGCGGTGGGACATTTCCATCACAGACTGGCCGCTCCCCTGATAATCCATCATTTCGGCGGCGGCTTTTTGCAAAACAGGTTCGGGCAGCATGGAAGGCCCGGCGGAAAAATTGTACACACGGGACATAGAAAAGACCTCCTTTTCAGACTGTAGCGGTTTATCCCTGTAAAATGGTAAAATTTTTTACCATTATAGCGGCTTCTTTTGAGAAATGCAAGAAGAAAATAGAGTATTTTTGTAAAATTGCAAAAAATAAAGAAATATGCTCTCTCTTGAGAACAAAACTAACGGTGTGTCCTTGTGTAAAATACACTGTCCTTTTAAAATGTTCAAATGAGAAAATAGGGAAAGGGGCGGAGCCTTCCGTTCCCAAGAAACAACATTTGGAAAAACCGATAAAAATGTTTGTCACAAGGAGGATAATATGGTATAATGACTTCACGCGCGATGGGAAGTTAGGGCTTTGCGGGGTTCTATCCTAATAGATATGAAGGAGTATTCCGCCTTTGGCCCGCCGTTTCTGGGAAAAGGAAACCGCACAGGAGGAATGTTTATGAAGGTAAAGGATATAGTGGATATCTTGAAGTGCCAGGTGCTCAACGAGGGCAACATGGAGGAAGAGGTAAAGACAGCCTGCGGCAGCGACATGATGAGCGATGTGCTGGCTTTTGTGAAGGACCAGTCCGTGCTGCTGACAGGGCTGATGAACCCTCAGGTGGTGCGCACCGCTGAAATGATGGATATGCACTGTATTATATTTGTCCGCGGGAAGAACATCGACCCCAATGTAGTGGAGCTGGCCCGTCAGAAGGAGATCACCGTGCTGGCATCCCCCTATCGGATGTTTACGGCCTGTGGTCTGCTTTACTCCAACGGGCTGCGGGGAGGATGTGAGATCCAATGAGTATGCTCCATCTGACCTACCAGGTGCCTGGGGACGACTTCACCCGGGCAGGGGAAGCTTCTGGCGACGTGAAGCATAAACTGAAAAAGCTCGGCTATGAGCCGGATGCCGTGCGCCGTGTTTCCATTGCCATGTATGAGGGAGAGATCAACATGGTCATTCACGCCAACGGCGGCCAGGCTAAAGTGGATATCGACCCGGACCGGGTGGATATCATCCTGCGCGACCAGGGGCCCGGTATCGCCGATGTGGAACAGGCCATGCAGGCGGGGTGGTCCACTGCCCCGGACAATGTGCGGGCCCTGGGTTTTGGGGCCGGCATGGGGTTGCCCAATATGAAAAAATATTCCGATGAGATGAGGATCGACTCCGTTGTGGGAGAGGGCACCACGGTGTACATGACGGTGTTTCCCGGAAGGAAAGAGGAAGGAAGATAGCGCATGGCCCTCTGGCGCTGTCTAGGGAGGTACGCGATTGTGGCAGAATTTTACCATTCCGTCACATTGAACGAGGAAATGTGCGTGGGTTGCACCAACTGCATCAAGCGCTGTCCCACCGAGGCCATCCGGGTCCGGGGCGGGAAAGCGGTCATCGCTTCCGAGCGGTGTATCGACTGTGGTGAGTGTATCCGGATCTGCCCCCATCACGCCAAGCGGGCGCGGCACAGCCACCTTTCCGAGCTCAGTGACTTTACTTATACCATTGCACTGCCCGCACCGGCCTTGTACGGGCAGTTCAACAATTTAGACGATATCGATTATGTGCTCACCGGCCTGAAGGAAATGGGCTTTGACGAAGTGTTCGAGGTATCCCGGGCGGCGGAGCTTGTCAGCGAAGCCACCCGGAAGCTGATGGACGCTGGCGCCCTGAAACGCCCGGTAATCAGTTCTGCCTGTCCGGCGGTGGTGCGGCTGATCCGCGTGCGTTTCCCGGATTTGTGCGACCATGTGCTGCCTTTGAAATCCCCCATGGAAACGGCGGCGTCTATCGCGAAGAAAGCGGCTATGGAGAAAACGGGCCTGCCTCCAGAGCAGATAGGCTGCTTTTTCATCACGCCCTGCGCGGCCAAGGTCACCGATATCAAAATGCCCTTGGGCATTGAGAAATCCCAGGTAGACGGCGCTATCGCCATCAGCGAGGTGTTCCCAGAGCTTTCCCATAAGATGGACCACCTGGAGAAAGTGGAGCCTTTGGCCAATTCCGGTGTTATCGGCGTGGGATGGTCCACCAGCGGCGGTGAGGCGGCTGCCCTGCTCAACGAGAAATATCTGGCTGCTGACGGCATCGAGAATGTGATCCGGGTGCTGGAGGAGATTGAAGACGAGCGCATCGGCGATTTGGACTTCATCGAACTGAACGCCTGTGCCGGCGGCTGCGTGGGCGGCGTGCTCTGTGTGGAGAACCCCTATGTGGCCAAGGCACGTATCCAGCGGCTGCGGAAATACCTGCCCGTGTCCCAGAACCATTTGAAAGGGGGGCCGGTCCCCGATGTGATGGAGTGGCAGGAGGCATTGGAGTTTTCTGACGTGCTCACCCTTTCCAGCGACTTGAAAGAGGCCATGGAGATGATGGTGAAGATCGACCAGATTGAGCAGGAGTTTCCCGGCTTGGATTGCGGTGCCTGCGGTGCGCCCACCTGCCGTGCCTTTGCAGAGGACGTGGTCAAGGGGATCTGCAAGGAAACAGAGTGTATCTTTGTGTACCGGAAGCGGATGAAGAAAGTGGCCAGCACCCTTTCGGAACTGGAGGAGAGTATGGGCCGCTTTCCCCGGGAGGATCCGGAGAAGCAAGAGGAGGATAAACCATGACTGTAAAAGAAATGGCCGCCCAGCACGGCTGGAAGCTTTTGGCCGGTGGGGAAGGGGAGGGCAACCAGATCGACGGCTGCTATGTGGGGGACCTGCTCAGCTGGGTGATGGCGAGAGCCCGGCCCGGCAACGTGTGGATCACCGTGATGGGCAACGTCAACGCCATTGCGGTGGCTGTTCTCACCGATGCCAGCTGTATCCTCTTGACAGAAAATGCCGTCCTGGATGCTGACGCTGCCCAAAAAGCGGAGACGCAGGGCATCCCCGTGTATGGGTGCGGGGCCAACAGCTATCAAGCTGCCATCCAGTTTTACCAGGCACTGCAATGAGAGAATACCGGTACGACCTCCACGTCCACTCTTGCCTGTCCCCCTGCGGCGACAGTGACATGACCCCCAATAATGTGGTGCAGATGGCGCTGCTTTCCGGCTGTGAAATTTTGGCTATCACCGACCACAACACCTGCCGGAACGCCCCCGCTATCTTGGAAGCTGGGGAACGCAACGGCCTGTTGGTGGTTCCGGGGATGGAACTGTGCACATCGGAAGAAGCCCATGTGGTTTGCTTGTTTGAAACTTTGGAAGGCGCGTTGGGTTTTGACCGGTATGTATACGAGCATATGCCCCACGTGAAAAACAGGCCTGAGATCTTTGGGCAGCAGCCCATCCTGGACGGCAGCGATGAACAGGTGGGGGAGGAAGAAAACCTGTTGTTGGTCTCCTCTTTCATAGGCGTGGATCAGGTGGTGGGGCTGACCGCCCAATATGGCGGTGTGGCCTTTCCAGCCCATGTGGACCGGGATTCCTACAGCGTGATCGCCTCTTTGGGCGCCATCCCGCCGGAGGCACAGTTTACGGCGGCAGAACTCACCCGGGAATGCGATGAGCAGGAATACGTCAAGCTGCATCCGGAACTGAAGGGCCTTGCCCTGTTCCGGGATTCCGATTCCCACTACCTGGAAACCTTGGCCGGGGAACCTTGGGCTCTCACGTTGCCGGAGCGTTCTGCCAAAGCGGTCCTGGACGCAGTGAGAAACTTATATTGATGCAAAAATATCGATATTCTGGTAAGCATTGCTGAATATTGATACTTTTTTGGCAATAATTTGTCGGATCACTCTTTTTATTTCCGAAATAGAATTATAAAACCCGCCGGTTTTGCTATAGTTAGTACGATGCTTTTCCGGCGGGCTTTTGTGTCCCGCCATGGGGCAACTATTTCAATTCTACAATATATTGGGAGGAAAAACCATGCAAAAGCGTATCAGTAATTTGCCGTTTCATGATACTCCCGAGCAAGCGCAAAAGCTCGACGCTGTCATTGAAAGCCTGAAAGAGGAAAAGGGCGCTGTGATGCCTGCCCTCCACCAGGCGCAGGAGATCTATGGCTACCTGCCCATTGAGGTTCAGGACAGGATCGCCAAGGGCTTGGGCGTTTCTCTGGAAGAGGTTTACGGCGTGTCCACCTTCTATTCCCAGTTTGCCCTCACCCCCAAGGGCCGCAATCACATTTCCGTGTGCTTGGGTACTGCTTGCTACGTCAAGGGCGCTGACAAGGTATTGGAGCGCATCACGCAGAAATTAGGGATCCAGCCTGAGGAATGTACCGAAGACGGTGCGTTCTCTCTGACCGCCTGCCGCTGCATCGGCGCTTGCGGCCTTGCCCCTGTTATGACTGTGAACGACGAGGTGTACGGCCGTCTGGCCCCCGAGGATGTGGACACCATTCTGGCCCAATACATGGCGTAAACGCAAGCTGCTATGCGCGAGCTTTCACTCAACGTGATGGACATCGCCCAAAATTCCATTTCTGCCGGCGCTTCCCTCATCACCATCACCGTGGTGGAGGACCAGCCGGGGGATACCCTCTCCATCTCGGTGGAGGACAATGGAAAGGGGATGTCGGAGGAAACTGTGAAGAAGGTCATCGACCCCTTTTACACCACACGCACCACCCGCAGTGTTGGTTTGGGGGTGCCGCTGTTTAAAATGGAGGCCGAGATGACCGGCGGCAGTTTCACCATCCGATCCCAGCTGGGTGTGGGGACAAACCTCATCGCCGTGTTCAAACCCTCCAGCGTGGACATGATCCCCCTGGGGGATATCAACGGCACGGTGCAGCTGCTGATTTCCTGCAACCCTCAGTTGGATTTTATCTTCCACCGCGTTCTCTTGACAGACAGGGGAGAGCGGCGGGAATTTGCTTTAAAGACCGAAGAGCTTCGCCAGGTGCTGGGGGAGGATGTCCCCTTGGACACCCCGGATGTGGTGCTGTGGATCAAGGAATACTTGGCCGAACAGACGGCGGAGCTTACCCAGGGGGCGCTCCCTGAAACATAACCGTTAAGAACGGGATTCGATTACGAATGGAAAGGATTGGTCAGTAGCATGAAATCTTTAGCGGAACTCCAGGCAATTCGCGATAAGACCCGGGCCGCCGTGACTCTGCGTGAAAACGCGGAAGCAGGCACCCGTGTGTTGGTGGGTATGGCTACCTGCGGCATCGCCGCCGGCGCCCGCCCTGTGCTCAACGCCTTTGTGGAAGAGGTCGCCAAGCGCGGCCTGCAGGATGTGATGGTCACCCAGACCGGCTGTATCGGCATTTGCCAGTACGAGCCTGTGGTGGAGATTGTCACCCCCGGCCATGAGAAGGTCACCTATGTGAAGATGACTCCCGAAAAGGCCGTCAGAGTTGTGAACGACCACCTTGTGAACGGCAATGTGGTATCGGAGTACACCATTGGAGCCAATGCCATCGGAGCCAAATAAGAAGGAGGGAAAAGAATGTTTCGTTCAAACGTGCTGGTCTGCGGAGGTACGGGATGTACGTCCTCCAACAGCGAGCAGATCATTGAAAGGCTGAAGGAAGAGATTAAAGCCCAGGGCCTGGAAAAAGAAGTCAACGTCATTCGTACCGGCTGTTTCGGCCTGTGCGCGCTGGGTCCTATCATGGTGGTGTACCCCGAAGGCGCTTTTTATAGCCGTGTCACCCCGGAAGATGTGCCGGAGATCGTTTCCGAGCACCTTCTCAAAGGCCGTATCGTCAAACGGCTGCTGTATCAGGAAACCGTGGTGGACGACAACACCACCAAGTCCCTGAATGAAACAACCTTCTACGCCAAGCAGATGCGTATTGCCCTGCGCAACTGCGGTGTGATTAACCCGGAGAATATCGACGAATATATCGCGCAGGACGGCTATGCCGCTTTGGGCAAAGTGCTCACCGAGATGACTCCCCAGGAAGTCATCGACCTGGTTCTGGCTTCTGGCCTGCGGGGCCGCGGCGGCGCAGGATTCCCCACCGGCCGTAAGTGGCAGTTTGCCGCTGCCTCTAAGGCGGAGCAGAAGTATGCCTGCTGCAACGCTGACGAGGGCGACCCCGGTGCGTTTATGGACCGTTCCGTGCTGGAAGGAGACCCCCACAGCGTGTTGGAAGCCATGGCCATTGCCGGTTATGCTATCGGCGCGTCCCAGGGCTACATCTACATCCGTGCTGAATACCCCATCGCTGTGAAGCGCCTGCAAATTGCCATTGAGCAGGCCCGGGAATACGGTCTGCTGGGCAAGAACATCTTCGACTCCGGCTTCGATTTCGATATCGACATCCGCTTGGGCGCCGGCGCCTTTGTGTGCGGCGAGGAAACCGCTCTGATGACCTCCATCGAAGGCAAGCGCGGCGAGCCCCGTGTGCGTCCTCCCTTCCCGGCTGTGAAGGGCCTGTTCGGCGTTCCCACCGTTCTGAACAACGTGGAAACCTATGCCAACATTCCCCAGATCATCCTGAAGGGCGCCGACTGGTTCCGTTCCATCGGTACGGAGAAGAGCCCCGGCACCAAAGTGTTCGCCCTGGGCGGTAAGATCACCAACACCGGCCTGGTGGAAGTCCCCATGGGCACCACCCTGCGGGAAGTGGTGGAGGAAATCGGCGGCGGCGTGCCCGGCGGCCACACTTTTAAGGCTGCCCAGACCGGCGGCCCCTCCGGCGGCTGCATCCCTGCCAAGCTGATCGATACCCCCATCGACTATGACAACTTGATCGCTATCGGCTCTATGATGGGTTCCGGCGGCCTGATCGTTATGGACGAAACTACCTGCATGGTAGATATCGCCAAGTTCTTCCTGGAGTTCACAGTGGAGGAGTCTTGCGGCAAATGTACCCCCTGCCGTGTGGGTACCAAGCGCTTGCTTGAGATCTTGAACAAGATCACCTCCGGCAACGGTACTCTGGAGGACATTGACCGCATGGAAGAGCTGTGCTACTACATCAAAGAGAATTCCCTGTGCGGCTTGGGCCAGACTGCGCCCAACCCTGTGCTTTCCACACTCAAATATTACCGGGATGAATATGAGGCCCACGTTGTGGAGCACCGTTGCCCTGCCGGTGCCTGTAAAGCCCTCACCAATTATCACATCGACGCGGACAAGTGCAAGGGCTGCACCCTGTGTGCCCGCAACTGCCCTGTAGGCGCTATCTCCGGCTCTGTCAAGCAGCCCCACGTGATCGACACTACCAAGTGTATCAAGTGCGGCGTGTGCATGGAGAAATGTAAGTTTGGCGCTGTGGTGAAAAAATAAGAAAGGAGTGTGTGAACATGGATCAGGTCAATGTGAAAATCAACGGCGTTTCCTATGAAGTGCCTGCGGATTCCACCATCCTGGAAGCCGCCCGATACGCCGGTGTCGATATCCCCACCCTGTGCTATCTGAAAGACGTCAACCAGATCGGCGCCTGCCGGATGTGCATGGTGGAAGTCAAGGGAGCCAAGTCCCTGGTAGCCTCCTGCGTGTATCCGGTCAACGATGGTATGGAGGTGTTCACCAACACCCCCAAGGTCCAGGAATCCCGAAAGATGACCTTGGAGTTGCTGCTGTCTGTCCACGATAAGAAATGCCTGTCCTGTGAGCGCAGCGGAAACTGCGAGTTCCAGAAGCTGTGCAACGATATGGGCATTGAAGAAGAGAACCGCTTCGAGGGCGCTTTGCCTGCTGGAAGCAAGGATTTTTCCACTATGTATTTGGAGCGCAACAACGCCAAATGTATCCTGTGCCGCCGCTGTGTTGCCGCTTGCCAGAATCAGCACGTGTCTGTCATTGGCGCAAATAACCGCGGCTTTGACACCGAGATTGGCTGCGCTTTCGAGCAGCCTTTGGGTAATGTCGCCTGCGTGGCTTGCGGCCAATGTATCGTCAGCTGCCCCACCGGCGCCCTCACTGAGAAAGACAACACCCAAGAGGTGATCGACGCCATCAACGACCCCTCCAAGGTGGTCA
The DNA here is from genome assembly GCA_900548545.1 of uncultured Oscillospiraceae bacterium. Taxonomy (GTDB): domain Bacteria; phylum Bacillota; class Clostridia; order Oscillospirales; family Acutalibacteraceae; genus Acutalibacter. The sequence continues at coordinate 43,466 of URKX01000009.1, read as the reverse complement.
TTGTCCAGACCGCTCCCGCCGTGCGGGCTGCCTTGGGCGAAGAGTTTGGCCTACCTATCGGCACCAATGTGGAGGGTAAAATGGTTGCCGCCCTGCGCCGCCTGGGCTTTGACAAGGTGTTTGACACCGACTTCGGCGCGGACATGACCATTATGGAAGAGGCCAACGAGTTCATCGACCGTGTGAAGAACGGCGGTGTCCTTCCCATGATTACCTCTTGCTCTCCCGGCTGGATCAAGTTCTGCGAGCATTACTATCCCGACCTGGTGGACAATCTTTCTTCCTGCAAATCCCCCCAGAATATGACCGGCGCCCTCATCAAGACCTGGTACGCTCAGAAAGAGGGCATTGACCCCAACGATATCGTATCCGTGTCTGTGATGCCCTGCACCGCCAAAAAGTTTGAGATCCAGCGGGACGACGAAAACGGCGCTGGCCTGCCGGATGTGGATATCAGCATCACTACCCGGGAACTGGCCCGCTTGATCAAGAGAGCCCAGCTGAACTTCAACCGCCTGCCGGAAGAGAAGTTCGACGACGCCATGGGCGTGTCCACCGGCGCGGCAGTCATCTTTGGCGCCACCGGCGGCGTGATGGAAGCTGCCCTGCGTACTGCTGCTGACCTGCTTACCGGTGAGAGCCAGGAGAACATCGAATACACGGAAATCCGCGGCACCGAAGGCTTTAAAGAGGCTGTTTACAATGTGGCCGGCATGGATGTAAAGGTTGCTGTCGTCAGCGGCCTGTCCAATGCGGATGCCCTGTTGAAGAAGGTCCGTTCCGGCGAGGCCGATTATCAGTTCATCGAGGTCATGTGCTGCCCCGGCGGCTGTGTCAACGGCGGCGGCCAGCCCATCCAGAGTTCCAACAACCACAGCTTTTATGATATCAAGAAGCTGCGTGCCCAGGCCCTTTACAACCAGGATAAGGATATGCCCTTGCGCAAGAGCCATCTGAACCCGGTTGTCCAAAAGTGCTACGAGGAGTTCTTGGGAGAGCCCGGCAGCCATAAGGCTCACGAGCTGCTCCACACCACCTATGTGAAGCGCGGCTACTAATAGAGTTTCTTTTGATACGTGTAAAAAAGCGTGCTGGGATTGTTCCGGCACGCTTTTTCTTTGTTTTTTTGCAGACACTTTTAGAATGTGGAGATACCCCGTATTTCCCCGGTTGCGCCAGCCCCCGTACCTGGTGTATAATAGTACCGATTTGAAATGGGATTTGATGAAAAAGAAAAAAGGAAGGAATGGGAATGAAACGCTTTTTACAGGCCCTTCGGGTCCTGGGGGTCGTCCTTTGCGGGGCGGGCTGTGTGTTTTTCATGTTGCCTGTATGCAAAGGGGGCTTTGGGCTGGGGGCAGCGTTTGGGATGTTTGTCTGCCTTTTGGGGCTTGCACTTCTGCTGCTTTTTGGAAAGCTCTCCCGCCAGGGGGGATGGAAGCAGGCGGCAGTCCGGCTGGTGACGGCTTTTTACGGCCTGGGCCTTTGCTGGGCGCTGTATTTGACAGTGCTGATGTTTTCTGCCACCCTGAACCCGCCTCCGGAAAACACCAATGTGGTCGTTCTGGGCGCCCGGGTGTACAGCGCTGAGCGGATGAGTATCAGTTTGACCGGGAGAGTGGAAAAAGCCTATGAGTACCTTTCCGGAAACCCGGAAGCTCAGTGTATTGTCACCGGAGGGCAGGGCAGTGACGAGCCTTGCCCAGAGGCTGTCACCCAGCAAAATGCCCTGATTGGCATGGGCATTGAAGAGGGTAGGATCTTCCTAGAAGATCGTTCCCATAATACACGGGAGAATTTCAAGTTTGCAAAAGAGATCGCCGACGAACAGGGGATGGGGACGGAAGTGGCAGTGGTCACCCAGGGGTTCCATATGTACCGTGCGATCCAGTTGGCCAAGGCTGCGGGATTCGAACCCTACAGCCTGGTTGCGGAAACAGACCCCCTGCTGTTCCCGGAATACTACGGAAGAGAGCTGCTCTCCCTGACCAAATGGCAGGTGGAACGGCTTGTGCTAGAATGAGGAAAGGATGTGGCTTTATGCGTTTGCTGATTCAAAATGCCCGGATCGTCGATCCCTCCCAGGGGCTGGATGGAGTGGCCAGCCTTCTGTTGGAGGATGGCAAAGTTGCCGGGATCGGCCAAGCCCTCCCATCGGAAGGTGCCCAAGTGATCGATGCCACTGGGCTGGTTGCAGCTCCTGGCTTGGTGGATCTGCACGTCCACCTGCGGGACCCAGGGCTTACCCATAAAGAGGATGTGTACACCGGCTGCCGGGCTGCCGCCGCGGGGGGCGTCACCAGTTTGCTGGCAATGCCCAACACTAAGCCTGCCATGGACTCGCCGGAAACCGTGGAAGCCTTGTTGGAACGGGCGAAAGCGGCCGATGCCCATGTATACACGGCTGCCTGTGTCACCAAGGACCTGCAGGGAGAGGAGCTCACGGACTTGGCGGCTTTGCGCGAAGCCGGGGCCATTGCCCTCAGCGATGACGGCCGCCCAGTGGTAAATACCCGGCGCTTGCTGGAGGCATTGGAGCAGGCGCCCAAGCTGGGAATGGTGGTCACTGCCCACTGCGAGGACTTGTACCTTGCCGCCGGCGGGCTGATGAATGAGGGAGAGGTTTCCCAGCGTTTGGGAGTCCCCGGCATTCCTGCCGCCGCGGAGGATTGCGGCACCGCCCGGGAAATCGCCGCGGCTGCTTCCATCGGCGCGCCCATCCACATCTGCCATGTGAGCACCAAAGGCTCTGTTGCCCTCATCCGGGACGCCAAAGCCCGAGGGGTGCAGGTCACGGCGGAAACCTGTCCCCATTATCTGCTTCTTACCGAGGAGGCTTTGGAAGGCCGTGACGCAGACTACCGGATGAACCCACCGCTGCGAACGGAGGAGGACCGCCTGGCGCTGATCCAGGGCCTGAAAGACGGTACCCTGGACGCCATTGCTACGGACCATGCCCCCCATTCTCCGGAGGAGAAAGCTGATTTCTTGAAGGCGCCAAACGGTTCCATTGGTATGGAAACCTCCCTGGCTGCCACCCTCACTGCCTTGGAGGGGGAACTGTCCCTGGCCCAGGTGGTGGAGAAGATGAGCTGCAACCCTGCGAAGATCCTGCACATTCCCGCTGGTTCTTTGAAAGTGGGAGCCCCTGCCGATGTGGTGCTCTTTGACCCGGAGAAACGTTGGACCGTAGACCCTGAGGCGCTTCACGGCAAAAGCAAAAACACCCCCTTCAAGGGCATGGAGCTGAAAGGCAAAGTTGCCATGACCATTTTAGAGGGCCGGATCGTCTACGACGGCCGGGCAGAAAACTGACAAAACGGGGGAACCCCCTGGAATAAACTTATAAGGGAAAGGACGAACCAATATGTCCATGGACAAATTGTTTAAAAAGATCGCGGAAAAACAAAACCCAACTGTTGCCGGCTTAGATCCCAAGCTCAGTTACATTCCCGATTATATCCGGGAAGAGAGCTACAAAAAGTACGGCAAGACCTTGGAAGGCGCCGCCGATGCGCTGCTCCAGTTCAACAAAGGGCTGATCGACGCCCTGTGCGACATCGTACCTGCTGTGAAGCCCCAGGCTGCCTACTATGAGATGTATGGCTGGCAGGGTGTGAAAGCCCTCACCGAAACCATCGCCTATGCCAAGGAGCACGGGATGTTCGTCATCACCGACGGCAAGCGCAACGACATCGGTGCCACCATGACCGCATACGCCGCTGCCCATCTGGGCACCACCCAGGTGGAAGACGTGGTGGCCGAGCCTTTTGGAGCCGATGCACTCACGGTCAACGGCTATTTGGGCACCGATGGCATCCAGCCTTTGCTGGAAGTGTGCGGCAAAGAGGACAAGGGGATTTTTGTTCTGGTGAAGACCTCCAATCCCTCCTCCGGTGAGCTGCAAGACCGCCCCTTGGCGGATGGCAACACGGTGTACCGCGCCATGGGCGCCATGTGTGAAGGCTGGGGGGAGAAGCTTCCCGGCAAATACGGCTACAGCGGCGTGGGCGCTGTAGTGGGCGCCACCTACCCTGCCCAGCTGGAAGAGCTGCGGGCTGCCATGCCCCATACCTTCTTCTTAGTGCCCGGCTACGGCGCCCAGGGCGGTGCTGCGAACGATGTTGCCCCCGGTTTTGACAAGAACGGCCTTGGCGCCATTGTCAACTCCTCCCGGGGCATCATGTGTGCCTGGCAGAAAGAGGGGGTGGATGGCTACGAATTTGCCGCCGCTGCCCGCCGGGAAGCCATCCGGATGCGGGATGAGATCGTGGGCCGCATTGGTGAGATTAAGCTGCCCTGAGCTATGTGGAGGTAACCCATGAAATACGATTCCAAAACTTGTAAGCTGCTGTCTGTCCGGGCCCTGACAAAAGACGTGTTTGACTTTGTCCTGGAAGCCCCGGAGCTGGCGGCCCTGGCCAACCCCGGCCAATTTGCCCAAATCCGGCTGCCTGGCCACACCCTGCGCCGGCCCATCTCCGTCTGCGGCATCGACAAACAAGCCGGCACCTTGCGGTTTGTGTTCCAAATCCGGGGAGAGGGTACCGCAGAGCTTGCCCAGTTCCAGCCCGGCAGCCAGATCGAGATCCTCGCCCCCTTGGGCAATGGCTTCCCGGTGGATCCCACCCGCCGCACCTTGCTGGTAGGTGGCGGTATCGGCGTGCCTCCCCTGTTGGGAGTGGCAGCCCAGCTGGGGGAAAAGGCCATTGCCGTGTTGGGCTTCCGCAATAAAGACGCTGTCATCCTGGAAGAAGATTTTCCAAAGGTGGGGGCCAAGACGTTTATCGCCACCGATGACGGTTCCTATGGCCATCATGGCCTGGTGACCGACCTGTGCCAGGATCAGGAATTTGACTGTGTTATGGCTTGCGGCCCAGCCCCCATGCTGAAAGCGGTACAGGCTTTGGCCGAGGAGCGGGGCGTGCCCTGTTACATTTCCTTGGAAGAGCGGATGGCCTGCGGGATTGGCGCCTGCTTGGGCTGTGCCGTGGCCCTCAAGGGGGAGGACGGTGCCCAGTATTTCGGCCACGTGTGCAAAGACGGCCCGGTGTTTGAATCCCACCGGGTGGCATGGTAAAGGAGGGGGAGAAGATGGCAGATTTGAAAGTCAATGTGGCTGGCGTAGAGTTTGCAAACCCCTTGATCGCCGCCTCCGGTACCTTTGGTTTTGGCCGGGAGTACAACGAGTTTTACCCCCTTTCCGTGCTGGGCGGCATTTCCTGCAAAGGCATCACTATCAAAGAGCGGCCCGGCAACCCGCCGCCACGGGTGACGGAAACCCCCGGCGGGATGCTCAACGCCGTGGGCCTGCAAAACCCGGGCGTGGACCACTTCATCCAGGAGGATCTTCCCTGGCTGTCCAAGCAGGGGACCAAGATCATCGCCAATGTGGCGGGCAATGCCCCGGAGGATTACTGCGCCACCGTGGAAAAGCTCAACGACACCTGCGTGGATATGATCGAGCTGAACATCTCCTGCCCCAATGTGAAGCAGGGGGGTGTCCAGTTTGGAACCACCACCGAAGGCGTGTACGGCATCACCTCTGAGGTGCGCAAGCACTGCAAGAAGCCTCTGATGGTGAAGCTTTCCCCCAATGTCACCGATATTTCCGAAATGGCTGTGGCTGCCGAAAGCGCTGGCGCCGACGCCATTTCCATGATCAACACCCTTACCGGGATGCGCATCGATATCCGCACCCGGCGGCCCATCATCCGCAACAACACCGGCGGGATGTCCGGCCCGGCCCTGTTGCCCATCGCCCTGCGGATGGTCTGGCAGGCAAGCCAGAAGGTGAAGATCCCCATTGTGGGATTGGGCGGCATCTCCACCTGGCAGGACGCGGTGGAAATGCTCCTGGCTGGCGCTACTGCCCTGCAGATCGGCACAGTGCTGTTCACCGACCCCTATGCGCCCATCAAGATCGCTGAGGGCCTGTCCAACTACATGGAGGAAAACGGGATCAAGTCCCTGTCGGAATTGACAGGGGGTGTGCGTCCTTGGTGACCACCCTGTATATTGTCCGGCACTGTCAGTCGGCGGGGAACCTGTCCGGCCGATTCCAGGGCCGCTTCGATGCCCCCGTCAGTGAAACCGGGGAAAAGCAGCTGGAACTTCTGTCCCTTCGGTTTCGCAACGAGCACTTGGACGCCATCTACACAAGCCCCCTTGTCCGTGCCTACCGTACGGCGGAAGCCGTCAACCGGTTCCACAACCTGCCGATCCAAGTGTGCCAGGGGTTGTCAGAGATTGACGTAGGGGAAATGGAAAACCTGCTCCTGTCCGAGATAGGGGAGCGTTTCCCGCAGGTGGCCCACGACTGGGACCACGCCCCGGACCTGTGTGTCTTTCCCCAGGGGGAAACCATGACCCAGGTGTACCAGCGGGTGGAGGAAGCCATCGACCAAATCGTGGCAGAGAATCCTGGGAAAACTGTGGCCGTGGCTACCCACGGGGGCGTCATCAAAAACCTGAACGCCCGGGTGGAGTATGGCTGCATCGAAGGGCTGCGGCAAAGCGCGGTTTTCGGCAACACCAGTGTCAGCGTCCTGGAGGCCCAGGACGGCAAGCTCTGGTGGAAGGCTGTCAACGACCTGTCCCACCTGCCCGAGGAGCTGCGGAAATCCCCGATGAAATATTCCTTCCATACGGAGGCAGTATGATTATTTTAGGAGTGGACCTTGGCAAAGCCCGGACAGGGATCGCCATTTGTGACAGCGGGGAGCTGTTGGCCTCCCCCTTGACAGTGCTCCACGAGCACAACCAGGAACGCTTGGTGGCAGGGATCGCCTCTCTGGCAAAAGAGCACCGTGCCCAATGCCTGGCAGTGGGCCTGCCCCGGAACATGGATGGCTCGGAAGGGGAGAGCGCCCAAAATGCCCGGGAGGTAGGCGCCCTGCTGCAAGAAGCCGCCGGGATCCCGGTGGAATTTGTGGACGAGCGAGGTACCACTGTCACCGCCCACGGGTACTTGAACGAAACCAACACACGGGGCAAGCGGCGGAAAGCGGTGGTCGATGCGGTAGCCGCCACGGTGATCCTTCAAAATTATCTGGATTACCGCCGGCTGCACAAGTGAGGAAAAACAAACGTGGAAATCTTGAAAACAGATTTACACACTTTGAAAAATATTGTATAATAGTACAAAAAACAAGCGGCGCTTTCAAGCGCAGGAGGAACCAAACTATGGGCACTTATCGAATTGTCACAGACTCCACCACGGACCTCACCCCAGAATTGATCCAAGAACTGGATGTGCAGGTAATTCCCCTTTGCTATATCATGGAAGGGAAAACGTACCACAATATCCCAGGTGGAGGGGAGATGACCGACAGGGAATTTTATGCCAAATTGCGGGCTGGTTCCATGTCCACCACCACCCAGGTCAATTCCGAAGAGTTCCTCCGCGTGTTCACGCCTCTTCTGGAGGCTGGCCAAGACGTATTGTATATTGGCTTCTCGTCTGGCCTCAGCGGCACCTATCAGAGCGCGGCGCTGGCCAGGGAAGAACTGAAACAGCGTTTTCCAGGCCGGCGGCTGGAAGTGTTCGATTCCCGTTGCGCTTCCATGGGAGAGGGCCTGCTGGTCTACCATGCTGCAAAACTCCAGCAGGCTGGGAAGAGTTTAGACGAAGTCCTTTCCTGGCTGAAGGAAAATGTGCTGAATTTGTGCCATTGGTTCACAGTGGATGATCTGAACCACTTAAAGCGGGGCGGCCGTGTATCAACGGCAACCGCCTTGGTTGGCACCATGCTGGGCATCAAGCCAGTGCTCCATGTGGACAACGAGGGGCACCTGATCCCGGTGTCGAAAGTGCGAGGCAGGAAGCAATCGTTAGATGCCCTGGTGCGCCGCATGGAGGACACCGCCCTAGATCCTGCCGGCCAGATGGTGTTCATCAGCCACGGGGATTGCCTGGAAGACGCCCGGTATGTGGAGCGGCAGATCCGGGAGAAACTGGGGGTCCGGCAAGTGGAACTGGGTTTTATCGGCCCTGTGATCGGCGCCCATTCCGGCCCCGGCACCGTGGCCCTCTTCTTCCTGGGGAAAGAACGATAAAACTATCCAAATAGTTTTTGGCAAGCCTGCGGAGATTTAACATCCCGCGGGCTTGTTTTTCCTTGACAAACGGTCGGGAAACGGGTAGAGTAATAAAGGTATGTTGCCAGTTAGCAGCATAAATTTTTTTCAAAAAAGAGGTGAGCAAAACATGATCGTCCCTCGAAGTAGCGGCGGCACAAGACCCGGAGGGGAAAGTGCGGCCGGAAATGACACTATCCCGTTGGAAAGGTGTGTTTTGCCGCCCGGCAAAGCGGCTGAGTGTTCCTGACCATTTTCTAGGGATGTCCATTGCTGCGCTTTTGGTTTTGTGCTGTAGTATCCCTCCCGGAAAATAAGAGGAGGTACAGCCATGAAAGAAAGAATTCTCGAACTTTTAGAGGCAAAAAAATATCCTGAGATCGCCGCGATGGTCAAGGATATGAACCCTGCGGATGCGGCTGTGTTGTTGGAAGAGCTGCCCCAGCCCAATATGCCCATTGTGTTCCGCCTGCTGCCCAAGGAGCTTGCGGCGGACGCTTTCGCTTATATGGATGGCGATACCCAGGAGATCTTGATCCAGGGGTTCACCGATAAAGAGCTGGATGAAGTGATGGAAGAGATGTTCTTGGACGACACCGTGGATATGATTGAGGAAATGCCCGCCAATGTGGTGAAGAGGATTCTCCGCCACGTGGACGAGCAAACCAGGAAGATGATCAACCAGGTGCTTAATTATCCCAAGGACAGCGCCGGCAGCATTATGACCATGGAGTATGTGGATCTGAAACGCAGCATGACGGTGGAACAGGCCTTTGAACGTATCCGTGCCACCGGCCTGGACAGCGAAACCGTGTACACCTGTTATGTCACCGACAGCCGCAGGAAGCTGGAGGGGATTGTCACCGTGCGGGAGCTGCTGCTTTCGCCGAAGACCGCGGTGCTGCGGGATATCATGGAAACCAACGTGAAGTTCGTCAGCACCCATACCGACCAGGAAGAGGCAGCCCGCCTTTTGAGCAAATATGACTTCCTGGCGCTGCCTGTAGTGGATGCCGAGGAACGCCTTGTTGGCATTGTCACCGTGGATGATGCTATTGACGTTATCCAAGAAGAGGCCACCGAGGACATTGAAAAAATGGCGGCTATTGCCCCTTCAGATAAGCCGTATATCAAGACCGGCGTGTTTGAGACATGGCGCAAACGCGTGCCGTGGCTGCTGTTCCTGATGATCTCTGCCACCTTTACCAGCGGGATTATTTCGTCCTACGAGGATGCTTTGGCCGCGAACCTTGTGTTGTCCAGTTTTATCCCCATGTTGATGGATACCGGCGGCAATTCTGGCAGTCAGTCTTCCACCACCATTATCCGTGGCCTTTCCTTGGGAGAGATCCGCTATATTGATGTCCCTCGGGTGATTTTCAAAGAATCGGCTGTGGCAATGCTCTGCGGCCTGACTTTGGCCTTGGCCAATTTTGCCAAGCTGATGGTGTTTGACCATGTTTCCCTGTTGATTGCGGCTGTTGTGTGCTTCACTTTGGTTGTGGTGGTACTGGTTTCTAATGTGGTGGGCGGTACCTTGCCTATTCTGGCTAAGCGTTTGGGGTTTGATCCCACGGTTATGGCCAGCCCCTTGATTACTACCATTGTGGATGCGGTGGCATTGGTTATCTATTTCAATATGGCCAAAGCGTTGCTTCATCTTTAACAGAGAACCCTTGTAACCTTTCATTCCGAGGGTTTTAAGTTTCCTGAGAAAAATCCAAACCCCCGGAGCTTTTGCTCCGGGGGTTTGGATTTTGAATGTTTTATTCGAAGTCTACCACAATACCCTTTTCATCGGATTCCAGGGCAGCCTCCATCAGGCGCAGAATGCGCAAAGCCTCTTCGTTTTTCACGATTTGTTCAGCTTTTCCCATTACCACGTCGCACAGGTTGGAGTACAGTTGGTTGCGGTCATACTCCAGTTGGGGCAGGGGCAGCTCGTCCACAGAATCGGAATTGCGGGGAGCCATGGTCTTGGAAAGGCCTTCTCCCATCAAGATAGGGGTAGCATCCTTGTCTTCCCAGCTGCGCAGGACCACCATCCGGCCAGGATCGCGGAAGTCCTTGATCTCGGCAGTGCCTTGGTCGCCGCACAGATACCAGTGGGGGAGAGTGATGAAGTGGCAGGTGCCAACTTCCACAGTGGCAGTGAGGCCGCTTTCAAACACCATATTCATGATGAAGCCGTCATCCACCTCGTCGTTGGTGACGTGGGTCATCTTGGCGTAAACTTTCTTGATCTTCTCAGGGACCATGAGGACGATGCGGTCCAGAAGATGCACGCCCCAGTCGAACATCATGCCGCCGCCCATGGATTTGATGCCGCGCCAGTCACCGGGAATACCGCGGGAGCCATGATAGCGGGACTCAATGTGGAACACGTTGCCTACAAGCTTTTCCTCATAGATCTTTTTCATGGTCAGATAGTCCCTGTCCCAGCGGCGGTTCTGCCGGGGATAGAACACCTTGCCGGTTTCCTTGACCACTTCCAGTACATCTTCCAGATCTTTGCTGCACATCATCACGGGCTTCTCACACAGGACATTCTTGCCAGCGCGCAGAGCTCGGATGGACAGCTCTTTGTGACTGTTGTTGGGAGTAGCGACCAAAACTACATCCACACGTTCGTCAGCCAAGATGGCCTCAAAACTGTCATAGGTGAAGAAACCTTGCTTACGGGCCCATTCTTGGCGCTCTTCTTTAATGTCGTAGGTGCCGGCCAGCACCATTTTCTTGGTCAAGTCAGTATCTCCAGGGAGCAGTTCCCGCCCTTTGGAGCCGTCAGTCATCCAGAGTGCCTGGCCGCTGCCGGTGGAAATAGCCACGGCGTGGCCGCCGCCCATACCGCCGCAGCCCACAACTGCTACTGCAACTTTGCCGTCAATCATAAGTGAATGCCTCCTATAAATATGTAGGATTATTATAAGATGGTGAAAGGGCGGGATATCCCCTTGCCCCGCTTCCTTCTCTGTATTATTTGTACCGCATTGACACACAAAAGTCAAGGGAATTTTTTGAGTTTTTACGTCGGGTTTCACACCTTTTGACGGTATCCGCTGATAATGAAAAAAGGGCGGAAGCTTGTCCGCCCTCTATCATGTAAAAGAAATCCCGCCCGACCGTATCGCGCAACTCAATAACCTGCTACAAAAAAGCAGGTGGGTGCCCCCCTGGATGGTTCACGCTCCCTTCCTCCAGCAACCGGGCAAGCCGTGCCGGGAGGTCTGCAATCCGCAAGCAGAGTAGAGCTCCCTTTGAATCGAGTGTAGGGTTATATGTGCGCAGTCCGCGTATCGGGCAGGATAGGTTTTTAAACGTTGGACGGGCAAAGGGAAATGTGGAAACAGCCTTTCTAAAGCATATCCCTTAAAAGAAGGTTTTATTCCTCGCCGTCCTCAAAATAGGCTTCGTTAAAACGCTCTTCAAAAATTTCGGCTAACTTGTCCAGCAGCGCATCATCGTCCACTTCCTGCAGCTGTTCCTCGCCGTCCTCTTCGATTACTTCAAAAATATAGTATGTTTCAGCGTCAGAGGTCACTTCGTCAGGCTCCTGCTGGGTGGGGACCAAAGCAAGGAAATGCCCGTCATCATTTTCCAGCTCGTCGATAATCTCAAACTCATGCTCCTGGCCTTCATCGTCCAAAAGGGTGAGCAAATCGGCTTCGTATTCATGATCCATTGCGCATACGCTCCTTTCTCCAATGGATATTGTACCGTAAAATGACTTGCTAGTCAAGCGCTGATTTGCGGGAGGGGGAAATGAAAGACCTCTTTGCCAGGGAAAGGCGGTTGATTAAAACTTACTATTTTTTTTGCAAGAATTTAAAAATTACTATTGACAAAGTTGGAGGCAGGGGGGTATAATGTAGCCGTAGACAAGAGATAGGAACATCTATTAAATGTCTTCTCAGCAGCTTCGCAAAGGCCGGAAGTAAGTGGAACAGAGTTTTTGTCATAGCGGTGAAGCAGGAAAGCACCATAGAGAGTGAGTTTTCCAGTGCAATGAGATCAGATCCAAGTAAGGCGTTTTCAAAAGCTGTCCCATAAGTTTTCTACCGGGGAAAAGCCTTTTTAAAGAGAAGAGAAATTTTTAAAAGGTTTTTTCATCACACAGGGCAGGAAAACGAATTGGGTGAAATCAGCGAAGATCTTTTATTGAGAGATCCCAAATAAAAGAAAAGGCTTTTTGGGGCTGTATGCTCAAAGATGCATTGGATTGACGAGCAAGCTGAAAGGTGCTACTGTTTCAAAGTGATTTGATTGTATTTGTTTCAGGTTGAAAACGGCGAAGAGTATTGAGAGAAATGGCTGCGGAGAGTTCCCCAAATGTTTGAAATGGATTCAAACGGGGCAAGAGTGCTTTTCGGGTCAGTCAGTAACCGCAAGAGGGCGGTGAAAAGAAGGAAAAAGCAAAAGCAGCTGGAAAGATGCGAAGCGTGCGAAAAAATTTTGCAGAAAGGCGGGTGAGCCCAATGGATCAATTAGAACCTCAGAATTCAGGGCCTGCGGACTCACATTCCGCAGGCTGATAGATGGATTAAAATTTAATAGAAAGAAGGTTCCTTATTCTGATTATTCCTCAGATGGTAGGAAACCAAATCGGCACGGATCTGTTTTAAGACCGTCACTTCGAAAGCTTGTTAAAGCGTTCCAATGCCAGAAATTGGCTGATAAAATATACGGGATATATTGAAACGGTATTGATGTGCCAGAAAAAAGGTAAAAACCAATGTACTAGTCATTTTCTGTAGAAAAATGATAATTCCCTCTTCGGCGAAAAACGCCGGTATGTTGGGATGTATATGGGTACCAAGTTTAATGGTTCTCGGTAAACGGCAAGCTAGTAGGAATTGCTTGTTCAGGAAAGCAAACGAAAGATTGTGTCAGTTTTGAACCAGACGAAATTTGGAATAGGTTACCTGCGTAAAAGAGAAAAGGGCTTTTGGGGTGTTTCCCAAAAGCCCTTTTTGCGTGAAATCGCGTAAAACAAAAACGGCGGGGAAATTCCCTTTTTTTCCTCTTGTGCCAATGAAATGTTCGTGTTATAATGGGGCGCGGTTGGTGGAGAATACTTTTTGTTGTAATTTTACTTTGGCAGGTGGCAATATGCGTAAAAAGCCCTTTAAACGTTTGCGTCATGAGGAAGAATTTAAGCAGTTTTACAGTGCCTTGGCACAGCAATCTGGTTTTGAGCAAATCGCACTTTTTCCCCAGCACGGCTCCACAAGCCGGTTGATGCATAGCATTGCGGTAGCTTATTACAGCTACCGCTTGGCCCGGATGACGCGGCTGTCGTTCCATTGGGAGGAACTGGTCCGGGGAGCATTACTGCACGATTATTTCCTGTACGATGCCCAAGACGGCGACCCTGCTCACAAGTGGCATTGGACCCGCCATCCGGAAGTTGCTGTGGAAAACGCGAAAAAAGATTGCTCTCTCACTGCCATTGAGGAAGATACCATCCGTTGCCATATGTTCCCTCTTACTGTGAAGCCCCCCAAGTATCGGGAAGGGGTCATGGTTTCTTTGGTGGATAAAGGTTGCTCGGTGTATGAATTTTTCAGCCGCCGTTCCCCCTATGCCAATTTGCGGGCTATGGTAGAGGTGCCGAGAAAACCACGGCCTGCAAAATTGCGGTTTGTGCCGGATATAGTAGGAACCCAAAATTGAAGTCTGTTTGGCTCCCGTTACGGGAGCTTTTTTCTTGCTATTTCTTTTAAAACCTGCTATACTATAATGTCACAAAATGTGATGTCTTTTTTGAAAGAGGAAAGCTTATGACCCGGTTAAAAGAATTCTATTGCAAGTATAAGGAACTGATCCTCTATGTCTTTTTTGGTGGTTTGACTACTTTGGTCAATTGGGGGAGCTATTGGTTCTTGGCCGATTTGTCCCACGTGCCGTATTTGTGGGCTACTGCCATTGCCCAAATCTTGTCCATCCTGTTTGCCTATGTAACCAATCGGAAATGGGTGTTTGAAAGCAAAGCGAAGGGCTTTGGGCCTGTTTTCTGGGAAATGGTCCGCTTTTTCGGTTGCAGGGCTGTGTCCTTTGTTCTGGACTTGGGCTGTATGCGCGTGGGTGTGGGTACTCTGCATGTCAATGACAAAGTGATGAAACTGCTCTCTAATGTGATCGTTATCCTTGCAAACTATGTGTTTAGTAAAGTATTTGTATTCCGCAAGCCAAAATCGGGACATTGACGGGCCCCCTTGGATGGGGTATAATAAACAGATAAATTATGTAAATTTAGGGGGACACGCCTATGGCGCGCAAAAAACATACTAACTCGCAGGGGTTTGAAGATGTTTCCAGCTATTCTTCTTCAAAAGAGTACAAAAAGAGGAGGGGAAGAAAGCGGGCCCGGGCAGTGCTGCGTGGCATTGCGATCTTTTTCTGTTTGGTGTTCATCCTTTGCGGCAGCGGATTGGTCTATGTGTCCACCAATTTGCTTTCTGGATTAAACACCACGTCCATTGCCAAGGATGACGACACCTTGGGCATCGATTCAGAAAATATCCTCATGGACAACAGCATCAAAAATATTGCCCTGTTTGGTGTGGACGCCCGTAATACGGAGTTTACCGGCCGCTCAGACGTCATCATGGTCCTTTCCGTGGACAACCGCCATGGAAAGGTTAAAATGACCTCCATCCTTCGGGACAGCGAGCTGCTTATTGAGGGCGAGGGCTATGATGGATATTTGAGCTATGTAGATAAGATCACCCATGCCTATTACTATGGTGGCCCAGAACTAGCCATCCGTACCTTGAACCAGAACTTCGGTTTGGATATCCGGGACTATGTCACCATCAACTTTGCCAATATGGCCGCCATTGTGGATGCCTTTGGCGGGGTGGATATCGCCATGACCGCGGAAGAGGTGAGCGCTCTTAACGATAACCTGTGGGCCCTTCAGCAAGAGGTGGAAGAGCAGAAAGAGCTGGATCAGCAGAACGGCACTTACGATGAGCAGAGTTATTCCGACATCGGTTATGAGGATTTCATCCCCTCTCTGGACGGCACCGTCCAGTTGGTGTACGGCGAATATCAGGACGGGACCTATCACCTGAACGGCAACCAAGCAGTGGCCTATGGCCGTATCCGGTACGTGGGCAGCGATTACGCGCGTGTGGAGCGTCAGCAGAATGTGTTCTCGGCCTTGGTGGCCAAGGTGGAGGGCATGGGCCTCACCGATTATGCCAAGCTGGCCCAGGAACTGCTGCCTTATTGCGAAACTTCTTTGAAGTTGGACGATATTTTGGCCATGACCCCCATCCTGTTCACTGATTTTACCATGAGCAGCATCAGCGTGCCTAATGCCGAGTATGAAACGGATCTGTTCGACCAGCCAGACAGTTCTGGTATCTATCATATGATCTATGATCCCACAGGGGCGGCCCAGCGGATCAGCGCGTTTATCTATGAAGAGGACTCCCCCTATTGGGAAGAGTACGGCGACACATCCAAGGAGCCGGATACCAGAACCTCGGTCATGGACTAAGGGAACAGTTGCGGAGGAAATGAATGGGAAAGAATGAATATCAAACCGGGCCACGCCACGGGGCTGCCCGGGATGGCGCCGGTTCCAGCCGGCGGCAGGGAAAAAGCACTGTCCGCCGCGGGACAGGAGCCAGCCGCCCCCGCAGGGAGCCTTTGCGGGACAATTACTATTACGAGGAACCTCCCAGAGGCTGGCAGGAAGGGGATTCCTTCCAGGACATCTCCAGCTATTCTTCCCCGGCAAAGCGTCGGGCTGACCAACGGGCCATAGAGGAGGAACGGGCTGCTTCCCGCCAGCGTTCTTCCGGAAAGAAGAGCCGTGAAATCTCCGGCGGGCGCCCAAAAAAGAAGCGGGGCAGCTGGGGGAAGAGGATCGCTCTCACCTGTTTGGCGCTTGTTGTGCTGCTTGGGGCGGGTGTGGTGTACCTGTTCGGCTCTTTGCTCAGCGGCCTGACTATGACCGCCATCACCTCAGATCCTGACGCGTTGGGGATTCAAGCGGGGGTGCAGTCCGACCCCAAGATCATCAACGTGGCCCTTTTCGGTTTGGACGCCCGTGAGGAAGGGGAAACCAGCCGCTCCGATGTGGTGATGATCCTCACGGTGGACAAGCGCCACCACACCTTAAAGCTCACCTCCATCCTCCGGGACAGCGAGGTGTATATCGATGGTTACGGCTGGGATAAGATCACCCACGCCTATGCCTACGGCGGGCCGGAACTGGCCATCCGCACCATCAACCAAAACTTCAACCTGGATATTCAGGACTATGTGTCAGTGGACTTCTACCAAATGGCGGATATTGTGGACGCCTTCGGCGGGGTGGATATGGATTTGACAGCAGAAGAGGCTGCCGCCCTCAACGAGAACTTGTGGAACCTGGAGCAGGAAACTCCCGGCACTGTCACCTATGGGGACTATATCCCCTCCACGGATGGCACCGTCCAGCTGGTGTACGGGGAGTATCAGGCCGGTACCTACCACTTGACCGGCAATGCCGCTGTGGCCTATGCCCGCATCCGGTACATAGACAGCGATGATGTCCGGGCTTCCCGGCAGCAGAAAGTGCTTTCCGCGCTGCTGCACCAGCTGAAGAGGAAAAGCATTTTCCAGTATCCCAGCTTGATTCGCAAAGTTTCCGGCCTGTGCGAAACATCCCTGGGTGTGGGAGATATGCTGGGGATGGCCCCTATCCTTTTTAGCGGGATGAAGCTGGATACCCTGTCCATTCCCGGCGAGGAAGAGCAAGCTTACGGGGCCTATCTGGATTCCGGAGCGTGGGTGTATGAATACGACCTGACAGCCGCGTCCCAGCACATCAACCGTTTTATCTATGAAGAGGGATCTCCTTATTACACAGGGGCAGAATAACAACAACCATTTTTTGAAACACAGAAAGGGCGGATCGTTGTGAGCGAACCCGTATTGGTTATTATGGCTGCCGGCATGGGCAGCCGTTATGGTGGATTGAAGCAGATTGACCCGGTGGGGGCCTGTGGGGAAAAGATCATCGACTTTTCCCTGTTTGACGCCCGGCGGGCAGGTTTTCAAAAGGCCGTGTTCATCATCAAGGAAGAACTCCTCCCCGATTTCCAGGAGGCCGTGTTCCAGAAGGCTTCCCAATATATGGAGATCCAGTGGGTGTTCCAAAAGCTCACCGATGTGCCGGAAGGCGTCATCGTGCCGGAGGGCCGTGTGAAGCCTTGGGGTACCGGCCACGCCACCCTGACCGCTGCCCGCACCTTGTGGGACGCCCCTTACGCTGTGATCAACGCCGATGATTTTTACGGCAGGGAAGCTTTCGAGAAGATGTACCATTTCTTAAAGAACGCCCGGGATGGTGAAAAGCTGGACTTCTCCATGGTGGGATTCTATTTGAAGAATACCGTTACGGAGAATGGATATGTATCACGGGGCGTGTGCCAAGTGGAAAAAGGGATGCTCCAGTCTATCACGGAACGCACCCATATTGAAAAAAAGGGGAATGGCATTGCGTTCACCGAAGACGGCGGCAAAACCTGGGTGCCCCTTTCTCCCGATTCGGTGGTGTCCATGAACCTGTGGGGATTTACTCCCAGTTTTACAGAAGCGCTGGAACGGGATTTCCGCCGGTTCTTTCAGGAGGATGTGCCAAGCAATCCAGAAAAGGCCGAGTTCTTCCTGCCTTTTGTAGTAAACGATTTGCTGGCCCAGGATAAAGCTCAGGTGACAGTGTTGTCTTCGGCGGATAAGTGGTACGGCGTTACGTATAAGGAAGACAAAGAGGCCGTTGTGGCAGCAATCCAGGCCATGACGGAGCAGGGGCTTTACCCGTCGCCTTTGTGGCCGTAAGAAAATAAAAAATTGGCCCTTCCATGCTTCCCTGAAGAAAGAAAACGTGGAAGGGCGTGCGGCCGGAGCCCGTGAAAACCTGCTTATTCCGCGAAACCTCAAGGGCTCCGGTCCGGATGGACAATAGCCGGTTCTTCCAGGCAGCAAACGCATTCCTGGCCGCTTGAAAATAGTTTGACCTGGCTTGGGGGGGTTATGCGCAGGGGGCGGGGAAAATTTTTTCCCGGTACCCGGCTTGCAAAATCTCTCAGGCTGTGGTATGATTACGGAAGGAATTGACTGTACGGGCGGCGAAAGGGCAACGGCTTCCCTGGCGGCGCTGTTTGGAAGATCCCGGCGAAGTGATATTAGGAGGAATCAGATCGAAATGAACGCTTTGGAAATCGTGCTTGGCATTGTGTTGCTGCTGTTCGCAATCGCCATTATCATTGTGGTTCTATTGCAGGAAGGCAGCCAGAAAAACCTGGGTGTGGTCACTGGCGGCGCCGATACTTTCCTGTCCAAGAACAAGGCCCGGTCTGTAGACGCGTTCCTGGCCCGCTGGACCAAGGTGATTGCTATTGGATTTTTTGTGTTGGTCATTGTCACCAATATCATCATGTATTTTGTTGTGTAAGGGAAAAAACATGGGCACAGACGCGCCTCGCGGCATCGCGGGGCGTTTTTTCTGTAAAAGAGAGGGGGGGAACCATGATCCGTTTGGTAGAACGGGTGACTGCAAAAAAACAACTGTTACAACTATGTGAAAAAACGGCTTTTGGCTGCAAGATCTCCTCCATTGCCACAGCCTATGGCTTTGATAAAAGCTTTGCCCTGTTCTGGCTGGACACGGAAGAGGATGTAGTTTACTGCCTTGTGGACGGAGTCATGCTCCTTTCCGGTACGGTGCTCAATGGGGAAGCGGCCCGCCAGTTTATCCGGGCTTCTGGGGCAAAGGAGATCCTTTGCGCGGTGCGCAACGCGGAAGCGCTGGCTCTCCAACCATGGGAAAGCGGGGACGTGCTAAAACGCATCATCGCTCCGGGACCCTGCCCCCAGCCTCCGCCTATGCCCAGTGTGCGGGAGATCTATGCCCTGTTGGAGCAGGTGGGCATGGTGGACGAGTTTGAACCCTTCTATTTGGATCTTTCCCACAAGCTGCGCCACCAGGCTGCCCTGGCCCTCACGGTACCGGGGGAAGGGGGGCTAACGGCCTGTGCCGTGGTGTCCTCCATTTCCCAGCGAGGCGCTATCTTGTCCGCCTTGGCGGTCCAGGAAGAATCTCGCCGCCAGGGGATCGGTTCCCGCCTGGTGCGGCAAATGGAAGGATATTTCCCGGGAAAGGCCATATATGTGTTCCGGGAGAAGCAAAAAAACAAAGAGTTTTACCGTAACCTGGGATATTCCAAAGCAGATACCTGGGTTCACGGTAAACTGTGAACGTGTAAGGAGGTCACCCATGGAAATCTATCCAACTTTTCAAATCGCGCCGAAGCTGTTGGAGGCGGCGGAAAAGGCTGAAGCCGCCGCCCGGCCACGCTTTCAGGAAATCGAATCCATCCAGCGGTACAACCAGCAGAAAATGCTGGCGGCTTTCACCAGGGCCGGTGTCAGCGAGAGCCACTTTGTCAGCAGCACAGGCTATGGCTATGGAGATCGTGGCCGGGATGTGCTGGACAAAGTGTACGCCTATGCCTTTGGGGCGGAAGACGCCCTGGTGCGCCACAATTTCGTCAGTGGTACCCATACCCTGACCGTGGCCTTGTTTGGGATGCTGCGTCCCGGGGATAAAATGCTGTGCGTCACCGGCACCCCTTATGACACTATCCAAGGGGTCATCGGCATGGAGGGCAGGGAAGAGCCTGGCTGCCTGAAAGAGTTCGGTATCCAGTATGAAGAGCTTGCCCTGTGTCCCAATGGCGCCCCGGATCTGGAGGCCATGGAGCAGCGTATCACTCCGGAGTACCGGATGATTTACATCCAGCGTTCCCGTGGCTATAGCCTGCGGCCTTCCCTCCGGGTGAAGGACATTGCCCCCATTGTGGAGATCGCCAAGCGCAAGGCCCCCAACGCGATTGTCATGGTGGACAACTGTTATGGAGAGTTTGTAGAGAGGGAAGAGCCTTTGGCGGTGGGCGCGGATATTATCGCCGGCTCCCTGATCAAGAACCCAGGCGGCGGTATTGCCCCCACAGGCGGCTATATCGCTGGCCGCCATGACCTGGTGGAGCTGTGCTCCTACCGGCTGACTACCCCCGGCACTGGGCGGGAGATCGGCTGCACGTTGGGCAATAACCGGGAGCTGTTTATGGGGGCGTTCCATGCGCCCCATGTGGCAGGGGAAGCCCTCAAAACGGCAGTGTTTGCCTCAGCGTTGTTCTCCCAGCTGGGGTTTGGCGTCACGCCCGCGGTGGAGGAAGAGCGGGGGGATATCATCCAGGTGATGCTGCTGGAAAATCCCAAGAACTTGATCGCCTTCTGTAAAGGGGTGCAAAAGGGCGCCCCAGTGGATTCTTTTGTGGTGCCCGAGCCCAGTGATATGCCCGGCTATGACAGCCAGGTAATCATGGCGGCCGGCGCCTTTACCCTGGGCTCCTCCATTGAGCTTTCTGCCGACGCTCCCTTGCGGGAGCCGTATGCGGCTTGGATGCAGGGTGGCCTTAACTATCACAGCGGCCAGCTGGGGATGCTCCTGGCTGCCCAGGAGATGCTTAACGAGGGATTGCTCCAGTTGTGAGAGTCCCCCTGTTTGATGCTTTTTGCTTTTCTCTCCCACGATTATTTATTTGCGTGGTGGCAAGTGGGGCAGGTTTTCCCGCCAGGGGGGAGCTGGGTGCCGCATTTTGCGCAGGTGTGTGGCCCAGGTGCAGGTTGTTCCTGCCTGTGCAGCAACTGTCCCAAAGCTTCCTCCAAGCGCTGGGAGGAAGCTTGCTGTTGATCCAGCAGCCGGATGATCTCTCCGAGCCCATGCAACAGGGCGCAGCAGATCCCTGCTGCCAGCAGAATGCTGAAGAAAAAGGGGCCCCCCCCCATAAAAGCGCCGCCAAGCCCTCCGATTACCCCTATGATCAGGACAGCCCAACCGAAGAGCTTTAACACAGCCGATGTATCGTTCATACCGATCCCTCCTTTTCTTTCAGTATAAGGGAAAAACCGGGTCCACACAAGGACTGGAAATCACAAAGATTTCCCATGCTTTCTGTGGGATCCCACAAGCAGTGTTTTAGATCTGCCCGGCCATCCGGCAGGAAAGGGACCCCTTCCGCTTCCAACAGCTGGCGCTGGACTTCCTTGCCGCCAAAGGCTTGATTGCAGCATAAGGTGCCGTCCCGGTAAAGTACCCGGTGGCAGGGCAAGCCTGCTGGGGCATGGGCTAGGGCTGCCCCCACGATCCGGGAAGCCCTGGGGGAGCCTGCCAAGGCCGCCAGCTGGCCGTAGGTAGCGGCCCGCCCAGCCGGGATGCGCTGTACCAATTGATAGACCCGTTTGGGGAACGTGTTTTCCATAGTTGATGCCTCCAAAAAGACTTTTTTCTCACTGTACCACCTGTGAAAAAGCCTGTCAAGGCGGAAAACGGCGCAGTTTCCCGGGAAAATCCCCAAGATTGTTTGAAGCTTGACAACAGCTCCACCTGTGGGGGTTGATTTATCCTGCTTGCCTAGTAATACAATCAGTTAAAGCTTACCGTTTTGGGAGGCAAACCAGTTTTGTCAGTTTTCGTCAAATAGGCAAATCCTCTTTCAAAAACCTTAATCCGCAATCTCATATCCAAATTATCTTTGCTTAAACGAAGAGTGTTCCGGCAGAGTTTATCCAAGACAGATTGGCCCCTTCACAGGGGCCTTTTTATAATTCAAATTGCAAAAATAAGTGATGGGATCCGGGTAGGGAATCTGCAACTTTGTTTTGTACGCAATAACGATGGTATTTCCAGTAAATTCCTAGAAAAGGGAGTGCAGTGGCCGTTGAATTATTGCCGTGTTATTTTTTATTGCCACACGGTTCTTAATCGCAAGCACTTCAAGCTTATTTCCCGACTGCGTTGCCAGCCAGCAGGTTGTTGCTGCCTCTTGGTGGGAGAATATGGTTTAAAACGATAGGTGATGGCTTGATTTTGACGACATCTTGGTGCTTTGAGGATCCGTATTTTCAACTTTATTTGGCACCGGGCTCTTCTCAGAAGACAGGATCTGAAGGGGCTTTCTCACGGAGCACGGGAAGCTTTTGGTCCCAAAAGATTTCTTCAAAGGCACACGGGTACAGCTTTTCCAAGAAGCCAACTTTTTTTGATAAAATTGCTGCAAAACGTGGGTGAGTAACTTGACAACTTTGGCAGAGTGCGCTATGCTCTGGTTACAAACGCGTTTAAACGTTTGGATGAATGGGACAGCGGTCTATTCGAGGCAATATGTGTGGGCTGTTGGGCCCAGCTAAAAATTTACAGCTGCCTGGAGAGCTGTAAATCTTCAGGGGAGAGGACAGTGCTTTTATGAGATGTAAAACCATTTGCGCCAACCGAAACTATCTGTTGATTCCCGTGGCGGATTCCAAGGGATGGTTTTTGCCGGCAGACCAGATGCAATTATTGGGCGTTTATCGAAACGGAGAGCTCTTGGAGGAACATGAGGTCATTTTGAGCCCTCAGCCTCGATGTTGGTCTTGCCTGTATTTAGAGCGCTATCAGGATCAGGAACTGGAGCTGCGTTTGGAGGGCGGGGACGAAAGTTTGATCGACTTGTTGGAGCTTTCGGACACGTTGAAGGATCAGGAGACTCTGTATCGGGAATTTACCCGGCCTTTCGCTCATTTCACCCCTATGCATGGGTTTATGAACGACCCTAATGGCTTGTATTATCAGGATGGGGTTTATCATTTTTTTGCTCAGCTGAACCCCTATGGCTTTGGCGTGGCTAATACCCATTGGCTGCATGCTGTCAGCCGTGATTTAATCCACTGGGAGGAACGCCCTTATGCGCTGATCCCTGATGCCAGTGGCCGGATGTATTCTGGCGGCGGCGTTGTGGACTGGGAAAATACCTCCGGGTTGGGCCAAAATGGGGTGCCGCCTGTTTTTCTATTTTATACTGCTGCCGGTAGCAAAACTCGTTGGAGTCGGGGCAGGTATTTTGAAATGGCCGCCGCTTACAGCTTGGACGGCGGAAACACTTTTGAGAAATATCCAGAAAACCCGGTGGTTCCTCACATTTCTTTTATGAACCGGGATCCGAAAGTGGTTTGGGAGCCGCAGGGTGAAAACTGGGTGATGTTCATCTTTTTGGATAACTGCCGTTATATGCTGCTTTATTCCAAGGATTTGCTCCATTGGGAGGGGGGGCAGGTGATTTCTCTGCACACTGCCGCTGAGTGCCCAGACTTATTTTTCCTTCCTTTGGATGGAGATCTCTCTCAGGGGAAATGGGTTCTGTGGGGTTCTACGGACACCTATATGGTGGGACGGTTTGAGGGCAGGCAGTTTGTTCCGGAAACAGATCCCATCCCTGGCCCCACGCACCAGTTATATTCGGCTTACAGCAACTTTGCCCGTTCTCCCGGCGGCTACGCTGCCCAGACTTTTACCGGGCTTCCGGAAGGCAGGGTGGTGCAGTTTTCCTGGATTCGCACCCGGCTGGAACAGGGGCCATTTTCCAGCTGTATGAGTGTGCCGAACCAGCTGGGTTTAACAATGACGGATCAGGGCCCCCGTTTGACGGTACAGCCTGTGAAGGAGGTGGAAACCTTGTGGGAAAACAGCTTTTCGTTTGTGGATCGAGGCTTGGAGGAGATTGAGCGGATTCCGTCTTCCTATCTGGGGGAGGCTATGGATATGACTTTCCGCTTGGGGATTAAGCCCCACAAGCTGATTGCTCTGTCTGTTCGCGGCGTGCTGATTGTGTATGAACCGGACAGCGGCAGGTTGATTCTGCCAACGGGGGCTTATGATTTGGGACCCCAGGGAGACACACTGGAACTGCGGGTGATTACCGACCGGTGTTCCGTGGAGATTTACAGTGATGGGGGGCTGTTCAACACCTCGATTGCCACAGTGCTGGATCCATCTAACATCAAGGTTTTTCCTGTGTATTTGGATTCGGGCATTACAGTGGATTTTGAGATTCATAAGCTGAAGAGTATGTGGGACCGGGTTTAAGGCGTATTTTGTGTGGGGGCACGAGCAGATAAGTGAGATATTTCTTTCGCAAAGGGAAGTTTTATACAAATGGCTTACAAAATTTTAAAACTTTATTGACATTTCGATGCATTTGGTGTATCCTTTATTCTCGTAAAGAGAAACGTTTGCTTATGCATACGTTTACAAATTTATGAAAGGATGGTAAAACTATGAAAAAACTTTTTGCGATCCTGCTGGCGCTTACTCTGGCTATGACCTGCTTTGCCGCCTGCGGATCCAACGGTGGAGACTCTTCCGCGGCGGGCGGTTCCTCAGCAGCTGAGGATAGCACATCCTCCTCGGTCGAGGAGGATGAAACTTCTGCCGGCGATTCTGAGTTACCCACAATCTCCCTAATGATCGTTTGCGGCACTACCCCTCCCGATGCGGATGCTGTGGCTGCTGAGCTGAGCAAGATCACTTCTGAGAAGATCGGTTGTAATGTGGAATTTGTCACCTTTGAGGTGGGTAATTCCAAGCAGCAGATTCAGTTGCTGCTCTCCGGCGGCGACGACACCCTGGACGTCTATTGGGCGGATGGTGGCGGCACCTCTGTCAATTTTGTCAGCGCTGCTGAGAACGGCCAGGCGATGCCTCTGGAAGAAGTTATGGAGCCCTATGCCGATGGCATGAAGGAAGCTCTGGGTGAGGAAGTCTACAATGCCGGTATCGTTAATGGTGTACAGTATGGTGTTGGCCGTCTGCTTGATCAGGCATCAGTTACCGTGTTCAACTTGCGCGCTGATGTGGCCGAGGCGTGTGGTTATCAGAACGGTGACGTCCTGTCTGGTCTGGACGAATTGACCGAGCTGTTTGCGCAGGTCCGCGAGAAGTATCCTGACATTCCGATCATCGGGCCCATGAACGGCGCTATCAACTGGGGTGATACCCGCGTGGATAACCTGGGTGATGCGAATATGCTGGGTGTGCTGGACAATTATGGCCAGGATGAGACTGTTACCAACTACTATGAGAGCGAGAAGTATCAGGAACGTCTGGATTACGTTAAGCAGTGGATGGAAATGGGCTGCTACATGACCGATCTGATGAATGTTACTGAGGCTCCTGCTGACTTGATCCCCGCCGAGCGTGCTTTAGGCTGCTTTGCCGGCCACTTCTCCGCTGAGATGAACGGTATCTGGTCCTCTCAGAACTTCGGTGTGGACATGGCTTCCCTGCAGATTTATGGCGAAGAAGCTGTTGCGGTTACTCCCGGTGCTTACTACTGCATCAACCCTAACACCAAGAATGCAGATCTGTGCGCTGCGTTGCTGAATGAGATGGCTACCAACCCTGATGTTGCCAACCTGCTGATTAACGGCATTGAGGGCCAGCATTATCAAGTGTTGGAAGACGAGAACGGTGAGTATGCCACTTATCTGGAGGGCAAGGATGTTTCTTCCACTGGCTGGGTGATGGGCTACAGCTGGACCGCTCTGAACTCTACTCTTTCTCTGCCCTTCGATTATCCCTCTACTTATTTTGATGATTTGCTGGCTGCCAACGCTGCTGCAGACCGTTCCAAAGCTTTCGGTAGCCAGTTTGATACCACCGAGTGCGCTGATGCTTTGGCTGCTTGCACGAATGTAGTCAACCAGTATGCCAATCCGCTATTGTCTGGTGCCGTCCAGGATGTTGACGCCACCGCTGAACAGTTCCGCCAGGCTTTGCGCGATGCCGGCATCGATGAGATTATCGCTGTCAAGCAGGCGCAGCTGGACGAGTATCTGGGCAAGTAAAACGTGCGACTGAAAACCAGAATATTTTATTAAATTTGTGTGTAGGCCGATAAGCTGTGTTTTATCGGCCTATACGCAAATCATGGGAAAGTTTTCCCTCCGTGGATCGTAACGAATTTGCTGGCAACTCCCTTTACAACTGTCTTTTTCTTGAAATTTGGACAGAGGATGTCAGTCTGTTTCTAAAAAGGGTTGATTGTCTATGCAATTCCGTTCGCTCCCCAAATGTCATTGAAAGAGAGGAAAGTGATTGACAAATGTCTACCATGGTACCCTCTAATGAGGGGAAAAAGGTCAAAAAAAGTGGCTATTTTGTTCGCACTCTGCCGCTGTATGCTATGATGCTGCCTGGCCTGATTTACCTGGCCATCAACAACTATCTGCCCATGTTCGGCTTGACCTTTGCCTTTAAGGATATTAACTACACCACCGGCGTGTGGCAAAGCCCTTGGTGTGGTTTGGATAACTTCGGTTACCTGTTCCGCACCGACGCGGCCTATGTTATCTTCCGCAATACCGTGCTGTATAATGTAGCATTTATTGTTCTTGGCACGGTGTTAGCCATTGTGGTTGCTATTCTGCTCTCTCAGGTAAGGGGTAAAATGATGCGGGTTTATCAGACCACCATCTTGATTCCCTATCTGATCGCTATTACAGTTGTGGCCTATTTGGGCTATGCCTTCTTGTCAACCGATACAGGGTTCATCAACAATTCCATTTTGGCTCCTTTGGGACAGGATGCCATTAGCTTCTATTCCAATTCCGGCTACTGGCCGTGGATTTTGATTTTTATCTACTTGTGGAAGAATTTCGGCTATAGCACCATTCTTTATTATGCTACCTTGATTGGCATCGATGATTCCTATTATGAGGCTGCTGTGATTGACGGTGCCAGTACTTGGCAGCAGATTCGCCACATCACCCTGCCTTGCCTCAAAACAACCATTATCACGTTGACCATCATGGCTATCGGCCGTATGTTCTATTCTGACTTTGGTCTGTTCTATCAGGTGCCCATGAGCAACGGTCTTTTGTTCGATGCCACTCAGACTATTGATACCTATGTGTTCCGTGCTTTGATCCAGTCTAACGACGTGGGACGTTCTTCTGCCGCCGGTTTCCTGCAGTCCGTTCTGGGCTTTGTGCTGGTGCTGGGCGCCAACCTGGTCGTAAGAAAAGTGGACAAGGACAGCGCATTGTTCTAATTTACAGGAAACGGGTGAATTACAAGTGATTACATCAAGCAAACTTTCTAGGATTATCCCTCATGTAGTGCTGGTCATCCTGTCACTGATGTGTGTGCTGCCCTTACTGTTGCTGGTTATGGCCTCTTTTACGGATGAGGCTGTGTTGACTGCTAATGGGTATTCCTTCTTCCCGGAGAAATTCAGCCTTGGCTCTTACCAGTATATCTTCCGGGCAGGCCAGACTGTATTCCGCGCTTATGGCATGACTTTCTTTATCACCATTGTGGGCACTGTCTGCAACGTGGTGTTTACCATTGGGCTTGCCTATCCGCTGTCTCGGCCTGAACTGAAAGGCCGCAACATCATTGCGTTTTTGGTATTCTTCACCATGCTGTTTAACGGTGGCTTGGTACCCACCTACATTATTTACTCTCAGGTTTTCCATATCCGCGACACCATTTTCGCCATGATTATTCCCACCTTTCTCATGAGCGCTTTCAATGTGATTTTGATGCGGAACTATTTCAAGACTAATGTACCCGATGCCATCATTGAGGCCGCTCATTTGGATGGCGCCAGCGAGTTGCGTACCTTGATTGATGTGGTGTTGCCCATCTCAGTGCCTATCATTGGTACAATCGGCCTGATGGCCGGTTTGGCCTACTGGAACGACTGGACCAACGGCTTGTACTATATTGTGCAGCATCAGGAGTATTACAGCATCCAGAATGTGCTGACTAATATGCTGAACAATCTACAATTCTTGAAGTCTTCCGCCCAGATGCAGGGTATTAACATTGAGTTGGGTTCTTTGCCCAGCGCTGGCGTACGTATGGCTATTGCCGTCGTTGCCGTGGTGCCTATTATGATTGTTTACCCCTTTATCCAAAAGTCCTTTGTCAAGGGGATTGTTATCGGTGGTGTGAAGGGCTAAGACGTCACAAACACAGGTTGATTGTATCGCCTCGAACGTGATTTCTCAGATATGACAGAACATCATAATATGGGGCGGCTTTTTTCTGACACAATCAGCTTGTCCGAGAATAGAATGGAGGTCTGTTATATGGCACAGATTCAATGTAATTTCTTTTCTTATACTTTGGGACACGGCGTGGATATTGCCGTGACGCTCCCCTCTTTCACCCCTTGCAACATGGAGCAAGAGCACACTCATGTGCTGCCAGAAAAATTCCCTGTGCTTTATCTGCTTCACGGCCATGGAAATGATTACATGGTATGGCACCGCTTCACTAGTATCGACCGCTATGCGGAAGAGGCCCGCATGGCTGTGGTGACGTTCTCCGTTGGCAATAAGGCCTATGTAAACGCAGGATATGGTGACAAATTCTATGATTTTCTGGAGTATGAGCTGCCCCAGTTCGTGGAAAACTATTTTCCTATTTCCTCCAAAGCGGAGGACCGCTACATTGCAGGGCTTTCCATGGGCGGCTATGGGTCTCTGATCCACGGTCTGCAAAATCCGGAGCGTTACAACGCTATTGGTGCCTTTTCCCCGGGAATCTTTACAAAGGAAGAGCTTGACCAGGGGAGACCGGATATGCCCACTGCCTTTATGCCGGATTGCTATTCGGTGACAGAAGAAGCTTTAAACAGCGGTAAGAAGTTGCCAGACCTGTTCATCTGTATTGGCGATAAGGATTTTCTCTACGAAAAGGTTAGCAAATATTACCAGTTTTTAAAACCCATCTGGAAAGGTTCACGACTGCGGTATGACGATTTGCCTGGCTACGAGCATGAGTTTGCCATTTGGGATATAGAGGTCAAGGCTTTTTTGGATTGGATTGACCGGAAAGATGTTTACAAGGCCATGGGTTCTAATAAGGTGTAAACTATGGAAGCCTTATGAAAATCCCGGAACCATTGCCAGCGTGGGGGTCTATCATTAGATCTTTGAAGGCAAGATTGTGCATCCGTGGTTAGAACATGAACCATGTGGGCACGTCGTTCCCTTTCTTGGGGATAGACGTGGACTGAGGGAGATATCCTGAAATTCATTGAGCAAAGGGAACCTCGTTGTCTGTGCCAACAAAGTCTGTTGTTAGTGGTGTTACTTCCGGCCTGAGCAAATAATATGTCTCTCCTGCTGCCTGGCGAAGAAAACGCCTTTGAACACGGGTTCAACTCGATCCGTGACAGTCTGTTTTGTTCTCAAAACGTGAAAAGCCCCCGGAATCCCGGGGGCTTTTTTGGTTTGCATCTTTTTGAGGAAAGTAAACGTGACAGCAGAAGCAAAGTCCAGCTCTGTAGTGTGGGGTTTGGGAGTGGATGCGGGAGAACGCGGCACGGAACAGGGGAGGGCTGGTTTGGCAATGGCAAAGACGCAGGTGAATTTGAAATATTGAAGGATGTGCTGAACGGGGATTTCAAAGTTCAGATCGTCTTCACATAGGCTTTAGGCTGGCTTTAGGGACGGCGGCTACACTGGAAACAGCAGCGGGATTGCTGCAAGCTGAGCCGTAGGAGGAAACCACTGTGGACGAAGAACTGTACACCAGCCTAAAAAAAGGCAAACCCCAGACCATAGAAAAGCTAATTACCGAGAACCTCGCCCGGTCTTGGTTCCTGTGTCAGGAGATTACCCTGGACAGTGCTGTGGCGGTACCGCTGCTGCTATCCTCTTGGGAGAGGGCACTGCAAACTTGCCGGGAAGCAAGTTCCCGGCCTACTGGCGATTTTATGGAAGAACTTTCCCGGGAAATCCTCACGGGGTACTTAAACGGCGTGGAACCCGATGGGGATTGGGGTGACTTGCCCGATCCTCAGCTTTCCCCGCAGTACAAGGTCTGCCGGCTGGAGCTGCGGGCTGTCTCACTGGACAGGAGGCCCGTATACCTAACCCATATTATCGGCGGGGTTAGTTCCCGGGCCATGGCAGAGATCATTGGTTCTTCCCAGGAGGAGGTGGAGGCATTGATCAAGCGGGCGGAGAAGGAAATTATTGATTCCCACGGTTCGATGGATAAGACCCGGCGGGCAGCCTTGGTACGGTTATTTACGGATTTTAAGAGTCCTCAAAGCGATGCTTTTCAAACCATGGACGTCCCCATCCGGGTTGAGGAAGCCTTGCGCCACCGGCTGAAGCTGCGCCAGGGCACTCGCCCAAAAACAAGAATGGGGAGGATCCCCTTTGCTAAACAGGCAGAACAATCCCACCCTGCCGCCGCCCTCACAGCCGCGCCGCGCAGCTTCCGGAAGAACAGAAGTCGGATCGGCAAATCCGTGGCGGCCATCGTAATCGCGATCCTGGTGGTGGCAGTGGTAACCCTTGCCGTCCAGCGGTTGGGTACCACTGCCCAGGCCGTCAGCACTACAACGTATCAGGTGTCCGCCGTTTCCTACGGGGACGTGGACACAACCATCAGTGGCAGCGGTACCCTGGTGGCCATCCTGCGGCAATTGTGGCAGGCGGGGAACACCATTGTCCTTATCACCCACGACATTCATGTTGCATCACAGGCCCAGCGCAGAGTCTATGTCCGCGATGGGATCCTTTCTGCGAAGGAGGTGGCCTTATGATCCAAAAAATCGTGAAACTCTCCCTGCGTTCCATTTTAAGTCATAAGATGCGCTCCTTCCTCACCATGCTAGGCATTATCATCGGTGTAATGGCGGTGGTTATTTTGGTGTCCATCACCCAGAATGCCACGGCGGGCATTAATGACAGCATCTCCAGTATGGGATCCCAGCTTATCACCGCCACGGTGACCAGCGGTGATGTGTCACTTTCCCGTGAGTCAGTGGAATCTTTGGCGGGTTCCGGCGCCATTCAGAAGGTGGCCCCTGTGATCTCTGAAAACGAGACGGCCAGCCACAAAGATGAGTCCGGCTTCTTCACTGTGGTAGGCGTCACCCTAGATTACTTCAGCGTGCAGGGGATCGCAGTACAGAGTGGCCGGACGATCGCAGAATCGGATCTGGATTACGCCACCCGGGTGGCGGTGCTGGGCACTGAGGCTGCTTATGACCTGTTCGGCACCTGGGATGCGGTGGGAGGCACTGTCACCTTAGGGGAACGTAACTACAAGGTGGTGGGTGTTCTGGAGGAGCAGGGGTCCAGTCTGGCTGGCTCGGAGGATAGCAAGATCCTCATTCCCTACACCACGGCCCAGCGGGCCACCGGGCAGAAGGGTGTGAGCGCCTTCCACGTGAAGGCCACCAGCGAGGAGGCGGTTTCCCGGGCCATGAATACGGTGGAAAACTATCTGTTGCAAGCCACTCGCAATGAGGATGCCTATTCCGTGAGCAACCAGTCCCAGGTGTTGGATGCCATGGACGAGGTGGACAATACCATGTCCCTGCTTTTGGGCGGCATCGCTGCCATCTCTCTGCTGGTGGGGGGCATCGGCATCATGAACATCATGTTGGTGGCCGTCTCCGAGCGAACCAAGGAGATCGGCATCCGCAAAGCGGTGGGGGCCAAACGCCGCCATATTTTGGCCCAGTTTCTCTGCGAGGCCTGCATCCTCTCGCTGGTGGGAGGCCTCTTGGGCCTTTTGGCATCTGCCGGGGCGGTGGCCATGTACGGTTTGACCATCGGCGGTTCTGTGGCATTGGATTGGTCCACGGGTATTGCGGCGGTGTTGTTCTGCGCTGTCATCGGCGTGGTCTTTGGAGGATATCCGGCTGCCAAAGCATCCCGGCTCCGGCCCATTGAAGCACTGCACACCCTGTGATATAAAAATGTCCTGGGACGCTTTCCCAGGGCATTTTCTATGCTCGCTACAGCTTTACCCGGAAGCGGATGACCCCCGGCGAAAGTTTTAGGGCGGTAATATCCCCGCCGTGACGTTGGGCAATACCTTTAGCGATAGACAGCCCCACCCCAAACCCGCTGCCATAGGTTCGTGCCGTGTTTGCCCGGTAGAACCGGTCGAACAGCCGGGATAGGGGAAGCTCATCCACCTGCTGGCAGCTGTTGTCCACGGTGAGTACTGGCCGTCGTTTTCCCGAGATCCCTACCCGGATGGTGCCGTTCAGGTCGCAGTATTTCACCGCATTGTCCAGCAGGATGGATATCAGTTGCCGAACGGCGGCCTCATTCCCTTTCCACCACAGGGAGGAAGGGCCTTCCATGGTAAGCCTTTCTCCCTGGCGCTCCGCCGCAGGGGCAAAGATAGAGGCCGTGTCCCACACCGCCTGGGCTAGGTCAAAGTTTTTCATCTGTAAAGGGGCTTCCTCGTCTAGACGGGCCAAGTTCACCAGGTGGTGAACCAGGTTCGTCAGGGTGACGGTTTCTTCCTTCATGTCAGAGATCCAGGGGCTTTCCCCTGTCTCACTCTCCAGAATGTCCAGGTTGGCTTGTATCAGTGTGAGGGGGGTCTTCAGCTCATGGCTGGCGTCGGTGACAAACTGCCGCTGGCGCTGGTAGCTTTCTGCTACAGGCCGCACCGCCCTTTTGGAGAACACCACCACCAGCAACAACGCTGCCAGGCTTCCCCCAATGAACACTAAGCACGCAGACATAAGGAAGGCCCGGTTGGTGTCGAGCATTAGTGTCCCGCTGACGCACACTACGGTGATCCCCGCCTCAGATTCCCACACCTTAAAGCGGTATTCCCCCACCCAGCCCCGTTCCCTGTTCTCACTCAGGGCCTGCCGGGCCAAAACCTCCGCCTCCTCCTGGCTTACGCTGGCGATGGACCCCACGTTGACAGCGGGCTTCCCCGTGTCCGGGAAGGTGACGGTAAAGAACCGGGTGGTAAAAGGAGCCTCCGGATCCCGCTCGGCGGGACGGGGCTTCTCCTGAGAGGCAGGGAACTGGAAGTCCGGGAATTTCCCGTTGTTTTCCGAGACGATATTTGCCGAGTCATCCAGAGAGACGCAAGTTTGAAAATAGGTGATGAGGGATATCCCGAAGAACAGGGCTGCGAATACCCCTAAAAAGGACAGCGTACAGATCCAGATGAATTTCCGGCGCAGGCGGTAGATCATATCCCTACCTCCAGCACATAGCCCGCTCCCCTCAAAAAGCGGATGTTGGCAGAAGCCCCCAGCTTCTCCAGTTTTTTCCGCAGGTTAGAGATGTGGACCCATACCACGCTTACCTCTACGGGACTGTCCCAGCCCCATACGTGGGACAGCAGCTGGTCAGGGGAGATCACACACCCTGGCCGCTCTAAAAGCATCTCCATCACTTGGAGTTCTTTGCCGCTCAAAGGTTGAGATTTGTCCTGCCAGCATAGCTCGTAGGTAGAACGGTTTAAGGCCAGTTTTCCAGCCCGGATCAGGTCTGGGGTAAAGGCAGCTTTCCGACGGAGCATGGCTCGTACGCGGGCCAGTAATTCCGGCACGGCAAAAGGCTTTGCCAGGTAGTCATCTGCTCCGGCATCCAGGCCCTCTACCCGGTCAGCCACCTCTGCTTTGGCGGTGAGAAACAGCGCCGGTGTGTCCACACCTTTCATCCGCAGCCGTTTTAAGACAGTTACCCCGTCCAGACCTGGCATCATAATGTCGAGTACCAATCCGTCGTACTCTGACGTCTCGGCATAAGCCAGTGCATCCTCCCCGTTGGTTACCCCGTCTATCAGGTACCGCTCACGCTCTAAAATATGGGTGAGGGAGCGCAGAAGCCGTGTGTCGTCTTCCGCAATCAAAAGCCGCATAGTTATTCTCCTTCCATTCTATTTCTACTCTTTAAGATACCTCCCTCATCTAAAGGCAGTCTAAAGAAAATGCGAATTTTAGGTGACGGACTGGAAGAAATGTTCTCGAAAAATCCACCGCCCTTTCTCAATGAAGTCAAGGGCACCCCTAAAAGGGGTGCCCTTGACTGATATATCTTTTTTGGGACCAGTTTCGGGAAGAACCTCCGGGCCGGTTACCGGCTAAAGATCGTGGCAATCTGTTTTTCGCACTGAGGCGGAGAGTAGAGGAATTCATCCATATGGTCACCATGGAAAAAGTATTCCGGTGGGCTGGGGCGCTTGGGTTCTGGGTCAAACGTTTCTATGATAATCAGTTTTACCTTCATCCTTCCGGGAAGGATGCTCTTGATAAACACGCTGGCTTGCTGGCCGGGGTAGATGTTTTCCTTTACTTCAGCCAGGCCCGCCAGATTGGGGGTCAACTCCACAAAAACCCCGTAGCTCTCTATGCTGCGGATGATTCCTCCCACTGTTTCCCCAGGCCGGAACTTGGCGGCGTTTTCCTCCCAAGTGCCTAACAGCTCTTTGTGGGTCAGGGTGACACGGCTGCGGTCGCGGCACTTCACCACGGCCCGGATGTCCATACCCACCAGGAATCGTTCCCGGGGATGGTCAATCCGGGAAACAGAGATGGAGTCAATCGGCAGCAGGGAAACGATCCCGCAACCGATGTCTGTAAAAACACCAAAGGGCTCAATGTGGGTCACCCGGGCATCGACAACATCGCCGGGGCAGAGGGAACAGATAAATTCAGAGCGGCACTTTTCTTGGGCAGCACGGCGGGAAAGGAGGGCGGTAATCCTTCCATACTCGTCCCGAGTGAAATCTTGGATTAAAAAACACACGGGGCGGTTGACCCTGGACAAAATAGCGATGTCCCGCACGGAGCCGTCCTTGATCCCAATAGCTCCCTCCTCCCGGGGGATGATCCCCCGCATAAAGTTCAGGTCAACGATCAAGTTATGTTTCGAGTCGCACATCACAGCTTTGGCCTCCAGGATTTTCCCATCCCGCATGGCTTCCGCCAAAGCGGCAGGGGTTTGAAGCGAGGCCCGGTTTTCAAAAGTATCGATCAAATGGCCTTCCGGATGAAACTGCATTTTCTGGTCTTCCTTTCTCTGCAAGGGCGGCCCGGCTGGGCTTCCAAGTTCCAAACGACCCTTCCTGTGTGATACAAAATCTATATGAACAGGGAAGGGAGAAAATACCCAAAGAGAGGTTGCATCTTTCCCATATCTGCGGTACAATTAATTGCACTTTGACGAGAGAGGAAGGAACCCAATATGAAACGCGTCTTTTTGGTTGGCCTTGCCACCTTGCTTTGCGCCTGTTTGCTGGCAGGCTGCGGCAGCCCCGGCAAGCCTTCCGCTGCTGAAACTGTGATTGGCACCACAGACACCCTAGTGCCGCAGGATGATTTAAAGCCCCAGAGCAACGGGAAAAAAGTGGGCTATCAGCTGGAACAGCCTGAAGAGGGTGAGGAAATCGCCATTGTCACCATGGAAAGCGGCGAGGTGATCAAACTTCGCTTTTTCCCTGATGAAGCCCCCAAGGCTGTGTACAATTTCAAACTCCATGCTTTGGAGGGTTACTACGATGGCTTAACCTTCCACCGCATTATGGAAGGGTTTATGATTCAAGGAGGTGATCCCTCTGGGGACGGCACTGGCGGGGAAAGCGTTTGGGGCCAGGATTTTGCAGACGAGTTTAACAAGAACCTGCTGAATATTGATGGCGCTGTGTCCATGGCCAACGCGGGAGCTGATACCAATGGAAGCCAATTTTTCATCAATGCCACTGGCGGCATGAGCAGCAGCTGGGATGAGTATCAGCAAGGCTATGATGTGTACAAGCAAGATCCGGAAGCCTTTACCTCCTATTTTGGCAATTGGGTGGATATGGAAAAAATGACCAAAGATGTGGAGGAACTGTACGACCAGCAGGGCGGGAACCCTACGTTGGACGGCTATTATTCCACCAAAGGCACAGGGCACACCGTGTTCGCTCAGGTGTTTGAGGGTGTGGAAAGCGTGTATGCCCTTTCCCAAGTGGAAACCGACTCAAACAATAAGCCTTTGGAGGATGTGGTGATCCAGTCGGTGGACATTGTCCCTTATGAAGGCTAGAAATGGCAGTAAAAATCCCCTCGGGCGGACGGCCCGGGGGGATTTTTCATTCGTCATCTTCTTGTTGTTCCTGTAGGCGGAGCTTGTAGGACAGGGTCATCAAGCTGTCGTTCATATGTACGTTTTCCACGATGGCGTCAGGGTGCTTTAGGGTGATGTCATAGTGGCTGAAATTCCAGAATGACCGGATCCCCAAAGCGTAAAGCTTATCAGAAATCTGCTCCATGTTTTCTTGCGGCACGCAGAGGATCGCCATTAAAGGGCGGTGGTCTTTGTAAAACTCTTCCAAGAGGGCGTAATCCAAAATCTCGTGACCGTTGATCTTCCCTCCAATAACCTGTTTCGCGTTGTCGAACACACCGATCAGCTGGAAGCCCAACTGTTCAAAAGACATATGCCGGGCGATAGCCTTGCCCAGATTACCGGCGCCGATCAAGATGCATGGGTGATGCTGTTGGATACCCAGGATCTTTTCGATTTCCTCACAGAGCTGGAGGACGTTATAACCATATCCCTGCTGCCCAAAACCGCCAAAACAGTTAAAATCCTGGCGGATCTGTGAAGCAGTAAACCCCATTTTCTGGGAAAGCTCTTTTGAGGAAACCCGGGTTACCCCTTCCTTGCTTAATTCAGTGAGAAAGCGATAATACCGGGGCAATCGGCGGACGACTGACATAGAAACATTTTGCTTTTTTTGGTTCATGGTTTGTTACTTCCTGTGGCTCGAAATTTTGTGGAGCAGTTTCTTACAGCATTTCCCTTAGATTAGCATCAATCGCCCGAAGGAATTCCTCAGTATTCACTTTCTGAATCTCAGGCAAGGTGGACATAGAGGCCAGATCGCCGGTCATCACACCGGATTCGATGGTGGAAATGGTGGCAGCTTCCAGTTTGCCGGCAAACTCCTCCAAAGCCTGGTTGCCGTCCAGATTGCCCCGCTTGCGCAAGGCGCCGCTCCAAGCAAAGATTGTGGCCACAGAGTTGGTGGAGGTGGGTTCCCCCTTCAAATACTTGTAATAATGGCGCTGTACCGTGCCGTGGGCAGCTTCATATTCGCAGGTGCCGTCAGGAGCCACCAGCACAGAAGTCATCATGGCCAAGGAGCCGAATGCTGTGGCCACCATGTCGCTCATCACATCGCCGTCATAGTTTTTGCAGGCCCAGATAAAGCCGCCTTCACTGCGGATCACACGGGCTACTGCGTCGTCAATCAACGTATAGAAATACTCAATGCCGGCCTTTTGGAACTTTTCGGCATACTCCTTATCGTAAATCTCCTGGAAGATATCCTTGAACCGGTGGTCATATTTTTTAGAAATGGTATCTTTGGTGGCAAACCACAGGTCTTGTTTGCTGTCTAAGGCAAAGTTAAAGCAGGAACGGGCAAAACTTTCAATGCTCTTGTCCGTGTTGTGCATCCCTTGGATAATTCCGGAGCCATCAAACTGGTGGATCAGGTATTTTTCCTGGGAACCATCTTCTTTGGTGACCAGCAGCTCAGCCTTGGCGCCAGCAGGCACTTGGGCTTCGGTGTTCTTATACAGGTCGCCGTAAGCGTGACGGGCAATGGTGATGGGTTTGCGCCACCCGGGGATGAAGGGGGTGATACCCCGCACCAGGATGGGGGAGCGGAATACCGTGCCGTCCAAAAGGGCACGGATGGTGGCGTTGGGGGATTTCCACAGTTCGTGGAGATGGTACTCTTCCATACGGGCGGCGTTGGGAGTGATGGTGGCGCATTTTACAGCCACCCCATATTTTTTGGTGGCCAGGGCGGAGTCCACGGTGACCTGGTCATTTGTCTTGTCCCGGTTTTCCAGGCCGAGATCGTAGTATTCGGTGTTCAGATCAACATAAGGGAGCAGCAAAATGTCCTTGATCATCTTCCAGATGACCCGGGTCATTTCATCGCCGTCCATCTCTACCAGCGGCGTCTTCATGGGGATTTTTTGAAACTCTGCCATGGATATCTCTCCTTTATTTCAAAATCAGTTATTCTGCCTGGTGTTTGGTGTAGTTGAGCAGGCCGCCAGCCAAAACCATCTCCCGCTGGCGCTGGGTCAGCTGTGCTTCTACCTGGACGGCAAAGCCCTTGGTCACATCTTCCAAAGTGACCTGGGTGCCCTGCTTCAACTCTTCCTTGATGCGGGGCAGGCGCAATTCATCCATTTGGTCAATGCGGTCATAATCTGCTTCGTCCACAAACTGCAGGGGGATCAGGCCGGCATTTGCCAGGTTGGCGCAGTGGATACGGGCATAGGACTTGGCCACAACTGCTTTGATCCCCAAATACAGAGGCACCAGAGCCGCGTGTTCCCGAGAGGAACCCTGGCCGTAGTTGGAACCGCCGATGACAATGCCGCCGCCCTCTTCCTTGCAGCGCTGAGGGAATTCCTTGTCACACACGCCAAAGCAGAACTGGGACAGGTATGGGATGTTGGAACGGTAGGGGAGGATCTTAGCGCCCGCAGGCATGATGTGGTCGGTGGTGATATTGTCGCCCACCTTCAAGATAGCCTTTTTCTCAATAGAATCAGGCAAGGGCTGTGACACGGGGAAGGGTTTGATATTGGGCCCCCGCTGGATTTCCACGGTTTCCATGAGAGCCTCTTCAATGGGGGCTTCCACCATGTTGTCGTTGATCAGGAAGTGCTCCGGCATGGGGATCTCGCTCTCTTCACCCAGGGTGCGGGGGTCTGTGAGCACGCCGGTCAAAGCGGAGGCAGCGGCGGTTTCCGGGCTGACCAGGTACACCTGTGCGTCGGCAGTTCCGCTGCGCCCCTCGAAGTTCCGGTTGAAGGTCCGCAAGGATACGCCGGCAGAATTGGGGGACTGGCCCATGCCGATGCAGGGGCCGCAGGCACACTCCAGAATGCGGGCGCCCGCGGCGATCATGTCCGCTAACGCACCGTTTAAAGCTAGCATATTGTACACCTGCTTGGAGCCGCAGCCAATGGTCAGGCTCACGTCGGGATGGACTGTGCGTCCTTTCAGGATGGAGGCCACCCGCATCATATCCAGATAAGAGGAGTTAGTGCAGGAGCCAATGCAGCACTGATCCACCTTGATGGGGCCGATCTCCGTGACGGACTTTACAGCGTCGGGGCTGTGAGGGCAGGCTGCTAGGGGCTCCAAGGCGGAGAGGTCCAGGCTGATCACTTCGTCGTAGACAGCATCTTCATCGGACTTCAGTTCCTTCCAGCAATCCCCGCGGCCCTGGGCCTCCAGAAACTGACGGGTGATCTCATCGGAGGGAAAGATGGAGGTGGTGGCACCCAGCTCGGTGCCCATGTTGGTGATGGTGGCGCGTTCAGGGACCGTGAGGGTTTTGACGCCTTCCCCGCCATACTCGATGATCTTGCCCACGCCGCCCTTGACGCTCATCTGCTGCAGCACGGCCAAAATCACGTCCTTCGCAGAAACCCAGGGGGAAAGTTTGCCCGTCAGATTTATTTTTGTCATCTTAGGCATATTGATGTGGTATTCCCCGCCGCCCATGGCCACAGCCACATCTAAACCGCCGGCGCCGAAGGCCAGCATCCCAATGCCGCCGCCGGTGGGGGTGTGGCTGTCTGAACCGATCAGGGTTTTTCCGGGAACGCCAAAACGCTCCAAGTGGACCTGGTGGCAGATGCCGTTACCAGGCCGGGAAAAGTAAATACCGTGCTTTTTGGCAATGGACTGGATAAACCGGTGATCGTCAGCGTTTTCGAACCCGCTTTGCAGGGTGTTGTGATCGATGTATGCCACACTACGCTCAGTTTTTACCCGGGGTACACCCATGGCCTCAAACTCCAAGTAGGCCATGGTGCCGGTGGCGTCCTGGGTGAGGGTTTGGTCAATGCGCAAGCCAATGTCTTCACCCACGTTCATTTGGCCGCTAACTAAATGCTCTGCGATAATCTTTTGTGCAAGTGTTTTTCCCACGGGAATCCTCCTTTTCTTGGCGAAATGAAAAGCTGTTTTTCTGTATTAAAGCAATGAAACTCTATGGAGTATTATCGCTTAAAACAGGCGGCTTGTCAATGTTTTGTCTAAGTTTTTGCGGAAACGACAGCTTCTTTTTAGAGAAACGCCATCTCTTTCAAGAAGAAGATCAGCAAGAACA
Organism: uncultured Oscillospiraceae bacterium; assembly: GCA_900548545.1. Lineage (GTDB taxonomy): Bacteria > Bacillota > Clostridia > Oscillospirales > Acutalibacteraceae > Acutalibacter. Next base: position 3,577 of record URKX01000009.1, on the reverse strand, counting down.
TGGTGCCGATGGAAAGAATGGAACCGAACACGACAAGCTGCCCAGCCAGTTTGTCATCACCGCCCATCTGTTGAGCCATGGTGAAGGATGACACCGCAATGGGTGAACCAAATACCGTGAGCAAAACGGCTAAAGGAGCGTTCCGGAAGCCCAGCAGAAGCGCGATTCCCAGAAACAGGGCGGGGAACACCACTAGTTTCGCGCCTAAGGTGATGGCCAGCTCTTTGAAGTAGCGTCCCACATCGCCAAAGCTGAAGGAGGCGCCCAAAATCACAAAAGCCAGAGGGGTGGAAATGGAGGCAAGATCATGTACCGTGTCGTAAATGGGGGTGGGGATGGGGATTTGGAACACCACGAACAAGACGCCAAGTACGGAGCCGATGATCAGCGGGTTCGTCACAATGCCAAGGAGGATCTTTCCGATGTTGGGACGTTTTCCGTTAAACAGTTCCAAGGAAATCACGGCCAGAACATTGTACAGGGGGATGATCACCGCGATGAGGATGGATGCCAGGCCGGCGGCTGTGTCACCAAACAGCGCCGTGCTGATGGGGATGCCAAACAGGACAAAATTACTGCGGAACATCCCTTGTAGCATCACACCGCGCCGGGAGTTGTCCTTTTCCAGCAGTACCACTAAGCAGAGGGAGAGCACGAATTGAATGAGCACCCCAGCTACGGCATACAGTAAAAGCTGGGAGTTGAAACTTTCCGCGATCTCAGTGTTATAGATGTTGCAGAATACCAACAGGGGCAAGAAGATCTTGAAGATTACCTTGTTCACCTGTTTGACGGAAGTTTCATTCATCATCCCGGTCAATTTGATGACATACCCCAAGGCCATCAAAAGAAACAGGGGCAGCACAATTTCCAAGGAAAGGATTAAACTATCCATCCAGCGTCACGCTCCTTCTACACAAAATGTTGAGTTGCGATAAAATTATACCACCAAACTAAGGGCGAAGTAAAGCGGACTTTCCAAAGAGGGAAAGCTTTTTACTTGCCCTTACAGGAAACTGATGGTATAATAAGATAGTTTTCTCATCCTTCCCGTTTTTTGGGGCCCGCTGTATGTTTCCGGGCCATCCAGGCAGACTATCCTAGTGTAAAGGAGGATACTGCCATGAAACAGGTTGAAGAGAACAAACTGCACCGGCAAACGCGCAGCGCTTTGGAAGATCCCCAAGAAGGGGAGGACACTGGGTGCGCCAGCCAGAACCCGCGGATGGAAGACGGATGCGTGACCACCCGGCGCAATGGCCGCTCGATCCATTGCTTGACTGTCATTGGCCAGATTGAGGGCCACTATATCCTGCCCAGCCAAAACAAGACCACCAAGTATGAGCACGTGATCCCCCAAATTGTGGCGGTGGAAGAAGACCCCAACATCGATGGGCTTTTAATGCTGTTGAACACGGTGGGAGGCGATGTGGAAGCGGGCTTGGCCCTGGCGGAGCTGGTGGCCGGCATGAAAAAGCCTACGGTTTCCCTGGTGCTGGGAGGAGGCCACTCCATTGGGGTGCCGTTGGCCGTGGCGGCCAAACGGTCCTTTATTGCGGAGTCAGCCTCCATGACCATCCATCCCGTGCGGATGAACGGCCTGGTGCTGGGGATTCCCCAAACGCTGGAGTATTTCCAACGGATGCAGGACCGGATCACGAATTTTGTCACCCAAAATTCCAATATCACGAAAGAACGTTTTACAAGCCTTTCCATGAACACCCAAGAGCTGGTGATGGATGTGGGTACCGTTTTAGACGGGCCTGAAGCCGTGGAGGAAGGGTTGATCGATTCTTTGGGCTCCCTTTCCGACGCCATTGATTGTTTGGAAAAAATGATCGACAAGGAGAAAAAACGCAAGAGCACCACCAAAAAGAAAAAATCAGAGTGACACACCGGCGGTTTTCCGCCGTTACATAGGAGGAGATTATGACAATTTTTGAAGCCATTATCCAGGGCATCATCCAAGGGGCCACCGAGTTCCTGCCTGTGTCCAGCAGCGGCCATCTATCCATTTCCAAGCATCTGTTTGGCATTGAAATGCCGGGAATCCTGTTTGACGTGATGCTCCACCTGGGCACTTTGATCGCTGTGGTGTTTGTCTATCGGGAGCTGATCTGGCGGCTGATCAAGGAGTTTGGAGCTTTGTGCGTGGACATCGCGCACCGCAATTTCAAATGGAGCGAGATGAACCAGGACCGCCGGTTGATCTTCATGCTGATCATCGGCCTTGTGCCGCTGTTTTTGCTGTTTTTGCCCATCCCCGGTACGGGCATGGATATCAAGGGGCTGTCGGATATGTTGGGGTCTGATTCGGACATCGTGGTGGAAGGGCTTGCACTGTTGGCAACCAGCGCCCTGCTTTTCTCGGGGATCGCTGCCAACAAGCAGATGAAGGAATCCCACCGGCGCAAAGATGCTTCCGGCCGCATTGTAACCAGCAAGGGCCGGAAAAAGATCCACACGGTGGACGCCATCCTCATCGGCATCACCCAGTGCGTGGCGGCTGTGTTCCCGGGGCTTTCCCGGTCCGGCTCCACGCTGTCGGTCGGCTTGCTCCGGGGCATCAACCAGCAGACCGCCTTGGATTATTCCTTTGTGCTGGGAATCCCTTCCATTGCCGCTGCGGCGCTGGTCTCTGTGTTTGACATGGGCGACCAGGCGGGCGCTGTGGGGGCGGCCCCTCTGATTGCCGGCATTATTACCGCAGCGGTGGTGGGTTTTTTGGCCATCAAATTGCTCAAGTGGATTGTCACCACCAATAAGCTTCATATTTTTGCGTTTTACACATTGATCGTCGGGGCCCTGATCGTGGTCATCGGCATCATCGAACATATCACAGGGAACAACTTGTTTACCGGCTTGCCCTTGTAAGGAAGTCGTATGCTGGTTGAGGTTTGAGATCGGAGGGAGAAGTTTGCCCGCGAAAAAAAGTACATCGTCCGCAAAGAAGAAGCCGGCAGCCAAGAGGACCCCGCCGGCCTCTTCCTCGAGGAAGAAACCTACCACTTCCCGAGGGGGGAGGAAACCCCAAGACGCCCACCTGACCGCAGAGGCCATCCGACAGAAGAACCAGGTTCGGGCAGTGGTGTTGTTTGCCTGCGCTATTTTGCTGGGGTGCCTGGTGCTGATCCCCGGGGACAACCTTTGGCGTTGGGCGCACAATGCTGTTTTGGGTATTTTTGGAAGCTGGGCACTGCTGTGGCCGGTTTTGATGATCTACGTAGCGGTGATCACTGCCATGGAAAAGCCCCGGGGTTCCATCAGTGGGAAAGTCTGGATGACCGTCGTGGTGATTGTTCTCTTTTGTGCCACTGGGTTCATCTTTGGGAAGCGGAATATCCCGGAGGAATTAAATTTTTGGGAGTACATAGCGTACCTGTACACCGGCAATTCTGGAACGGGCGGCGGCGTGATCGGCGGGATCCTGGGCTTGCCCTTGATCCAGGCCGCTGGCTTGGTAGGCGCCCGGATCGTGGTGGTATTGCTGCTCTTTGTTGCGGTGATGATCCTGACCGGCACCACGTTGATCGGTCTGTTTCGAACCATCAAGCGGCCGGTGGACATGGTCAGCGAG
>URKX01000008.1 GCA_900548545.1 uncultured Oscillospiraceae bacterium | reverse complement strand
CAGATATGGCAGTTACAAAGACGCATCCTATTAAGTCAACGCTGAAAGCGGCCATCGACTATATCTGCAATCCCGACAAGACGGACGGGAAGCTGCTGGTGTCCTCCTTCGGATGCACCACGGAAACCGCCGACATTGAATTTGCATGGACCCGCCGCCATGCCATCGACAAGGGTACGAACCTGGGCCGGCACCTCATCCAGGCGTTTGAACCTGGGGAGGTCACGCCGGAGGAGGCCCGCCGGATTGGCATGGAGCTGGCGCGGGAGGTCCTGGGCGGCAAGTATGAATTCGTCCTCACCACCCATATAGACAGGGATCATGTCCATAATCACCTGATTTTCAATGCCGTCAGCTTTCAGGACCACAGGCACTATCACTCCAATAAGCGGAGCTATCACTTCATCCGCCACACCAGCGACCGGATCTGTAAAGAGCATGGACTGTCCGTCATCGTCCCCGGCCGGGACAAGGACAAGAGCTACATCGAGCACCAGGTGGAACAGAACGGCACCAGCTATAAGGCAAAGCTGCGTGCCGCCATTGACCGGCTCCTTTACCATCGGTCCAGAAGCAAGAAAAAATTTTCTCTGGGCCATGAGGGCGAGACCATTCTGCTTGCGGCAACGGCGAGGAAGCTGAAACGATTGGACTCTATACTCTTGCCCGCTACAACTCCGAGCCGAGATTGACGAGCTCACCGCTAGGCGGATCGCCTTGCAGGCGGAACGTCGGAAAGTACAGCGGGAGGAAAAGGAGTACGATACTGTCCGGCAGAATGTAAAGGATATACTTAAAACTGACAACTCTAAAAGAATAGTGACCAAAAAGTTTTCACTATAGCTTTATTCTGGTTGTGTAACATCAATAACGAAAATCGATGCTTTAATAACTAAATATCCAATTTCAACAACGAATATATTGACTTTGATAACGGAATGTGATATTCTGGATCGTAGATAAGTGAGGTGGTCATCATGTACACAGAAATTGTGAAAATTATTGAAGGTGGCCTAGTTAATGATAAAGAAAAAGTAATTAACTATGCTGAAGTTTTGGCAAATAATTTGGAGCAGCAGGGAGAGATTTCATTAGCGAAAAAAATACGCTCAACACTTAATAAAAAAAGAGGCACACTGACCGCATTGGACAGTTTCTCAACAAGGCCAGTTGATACTGAAAGTAGGATGGATATTGTTGAGGTTACAATGCCACAGGTTAGTCCTGAGCAGGTCGTGTTAGATCAATATTCCCGCGCTTCAATCCACAGTTTTGTTGATAGCTATACACATAGAGATATACTGCTTCAATCTAGCTTGGAAGTTTCAAATACTTTACTTCTTTATGGTCCTCCTGGATGTGGAAAGACAACTGTTGCGCAGTATATTGCTAGCGTTACAGGCCTTCCCTTGGTAACAGCACGGTTAGATGGACTGGTTTCTTCTCTGTTGGGGAGTACGGCTAAAAATATTAGAAAAGTTTTTGATTATGCATCTAAAAGAGAGTGCATTTTGTTTTTAGATGAGTTTGATGTAATTGCAAAACTACGCGATGATAAAAATGAACTTGGAGAACTCAAACGTGTTGTGAATAGCCTACTTCAAAACATTGATGGCTTTAATAACGACAGTATTTTGATTGCTGCAACTAACCATCACGAATTACTTGATCCTGCAATTTGGAGGAGGTTTTCGACCATAGTCGCTTTGGAAAAGCCACAAAGGGATGAAATAATACGCTATTTGAATACTCTTCTTGCTAATAAATCCACCTATTTTATTTCTAATGAGAAAAAACTTGAACGAATTGTTGGCGCATTTGAAGGACTTAGCTATTCTGATATAAGGACTATTATCCTCAATGCGCTAAAGACTGTTATCTTGTCCGGCCGTGAAAACTTGACTAACTGCGATGTTTTAAAGTCAATCTATCTCTATGAAAAACATGCTGTAGAATGCGAAGATGATTTTATTGCATTTTTGCTCAATCATGGAGTTACCCATAAAGAAGCTAATGAGAGTCTTGGGATTCCTCTTCGCAAAATTCAAACAATTTCAAAGTCATTAGAACGAAAGGAGCCATAAGACATGGATAATGAAAGACTGCCAATCAAGTTCTTTGCACCACGGGAAATCGATGAGCTCCGTGTCGAAGGGAATCGCAACCAAGAGCCTCCTAGATGGTTGCTTACCGGTCAAGACCTAATCGACCGTTCGACACAATTGTTGGATGCATTTCATTCATTTTCGGACATCTTTGAGCAACGGACATCATCTCCTATCCCATTTGTCTTTGTTGCAAAAATGTGTGAAGATGCTACTGCCAAATCCAGACGCAAAGACATTATGAATCTTTTTCAAACGGCCGAAAAAAGCAACGTCCTAGGGTTAATAAGTTCTGATGAACTTATCGTTAAAGTAGAATCTCCCGCTCAAATGGATGAATTTGGATTCCGTATTGGGGATTATGAGCGAAACAGTTACGCCATTTCCTGTTTAGAAACCTTTAGACAATTTGAGCCCATTGTTCAGTGGGACGAAGAGAATGAAGCGTATAAAATTAAGTTGATAGACTTTCAGAATTATGAAACAAATATTGCTATGCAAAGGCTATTTGAGCAACGATTAACAGAAAAAAGTATTGCATATCAAAAAACTCTTTATACAAGCCAAGTGCCAGTCTATAAAATTAAGCAAGCGCCAAAGATGACGATTGATAATCTAGCAAATGATCCTTCTTTTGAAATGATTTTTTCTATTGAGCCTATGCCGCAGTATACATTGTCTTTGGATTTTGTGGATCATGGTAATGACGTTTCGCCGGTATACCCTGTAGACGGACGACGGTACGAAACTTTAGGAATCCTTGATAATGGCATTGCCAGTATTCCTCAGCTTCAGCCGTGGATGGAAGGCAAGAGATGGACCGTTTATCCAGAGAATGTTATTTCAAAGACGCACGGCACTTTTGTAGCTGGTGTAGCACTCTATGGAGATATTTTTGAGGAAAAGGATTGGATTGGTCATAATGGAATCAAGCTGTTTGATGCAGCTATCTTTCCCGATCCCGCAAAGGAAAGCTTGGACGAAGATGATTTAATTGCAAATATCCAGGAAGCAATTAAAGCAAATCACGAAAAAGTGAAAGTTTGGAATCTCTCTGTTAGCATTACTCGAGAGGTTGACGACAGCAAGTTTTCTGATTTTGCAATCGCTCTGGATGCGCTACAAGAACAATATAACATTTTGATTTGCAAATCTGCCGGCAATTGCAAAAACTTCGCAATGCATCTTCCTAAAGGCCGAATTCATGAAGGAGCCGATTCGGTTCTCTCGTTGGTGGTTGGTTCGATGGCACATAAAAAAGGACAGTTTGATTGTGCAGACATTGATAATCCGTCTCCCTTTACAAGGGTCGGCCCCGGTCCGGAATTTATTATAAAACCAGAAGTAGCACATTATGGTGGGAATGCTGGGATAGATAATCATGGAAATTTGGTAATATCAGGAGTGAAATCATTTTCTACCAACGGAACGACTATTGAAAATGCAGGAACAAGCTTTTCGACTCCCAGAGTTGCGTCTTTAGCTACAGGGCTCTTTCAAGAACTTGATGAAAAATTTGATCCCCTGTTAATAAAAGGATTAATAATTCACTCGGCCACTTATCCTCATAATCTTCATATTCCCGAAACGGAGCGAGCCAATCAAATTGGTTTTGGTATCCCTCAAAACATTCATAATATCCTCTATAACGATCCTTATGAAGCGACTCTGATTCTTCGAGATACACTAGCTAAAGGTGAATATATCGATATTATGGATTTCCCGATGCCTAAATCTTTAATTCAAAATGGTTTTTATACTGGACAAATCATCGCAACTCTAGTATACGAACCTATTCTTGATCCGTCTCAGGGAATTGAGTATTGTCAGTCAAATATTGATTTAAAGTTCGGCACCTACGATTCCAAAACGGAACGAGATACCCAAAGAAGAGGTATTTTGAACCCTGTTGGACGCCAAGGTTCCCAAAATTTGTTTCGTGAGTCGCTTTATAGCAAACGATTGATGAGAGATAACAGTAGTGACTTTGCACTTAGAGAGCGTTTGTTGATTCAATACGGCGATAAATACTATCCCGTCAAGAAGTATGCCGTCGACTTATCGGAACTTTCTGATGCCAATAAGCAGCACTATATTACAGAAGGCAAAAAATGGTACCTCACACTAAGAGGACTGTTTTGCGAGCACACAGAGCAACAAGCAAGTTTGGAGCGGAGTATTCCAAAACAAGACCTCTGTCTCATTATTACAGTCCGAGATCCTAATCGAATCGCTCCAATCTACAATGATGTTACGCAGGGCTTGGATAACTACCATTTCTGGCACAGCAATATTAAGCTTTCGAACGATGTTACTGTTAATGTTTGATATGAAGCCTTCAGAAAATATCTTAGATATTTAATCGAGCAAAAAGAAAAGGAGCGCCACCACCAGGTCATTTTGATTCGATGATGGCGCTCCCATTTGTCTAAAGTGAAAATCCGGCATTTTCCCTATGCAGAAACACCCTGTCGGCCCACATGGGAAATCATACTGCTCCTACATGGAAAAGTCGCCGCAGGCGATTTCTTTGCCCATTTTGAACCCTAATTCCCGCACTTTTGGGGAACGGATGGAAAGATAGTGCGGGCAGGAACGCAAAACTCTCCGATTCCAGTTTCACCACTAAGACGGTCATTTTCTCCGGCGCGGCGCGTTCCTGGTTCTTCCTCATTGTGGGCGGGAAAGGTCCTAGTTCATCATGGCCTTTGGGAGCAAGTTTACGGTCATCTTGCCCGCCTCCACCGAGAGGGAGACTGCGCCCTGGGTGATTACTTCCTTTCTCCGTTGCCGTACAGGTCATGGCTCACCAGGGAAGTGTAGTAGCTGCCGATGGTGGCCGGGGCGTTATACAGGGCGGCCAGCAGGTATTTCTTGATATTGCGGACATAGGTGGTGTTCTCCCGCATCCGATCCAGCACATACTCGATGTGGGAACTGTCCAGCTTCAGGAACCGGGACTTGACCACCTCCGCCGGGTAGTCGTCCCCGGCAATACGGATGGTCTCCCGACGAGAGCACACCGTGTCCACCATGAGCTCCACCAGCTCGTCCAGACGGTCCCGGTCAAGCTGACGGTTCTGGATGAGGTAGTCATACTCGATATTCTCCAAAATCAATTCCCGATAACTTTCCCGCTCCCGCATCCAGTCCCGTCCCATCCCGTCCGAACCCCTGGGGGCTTTGGGGGAGGATAGGACAGGATTTGATCCTTCCGTACTTGGTGAATCAGTATTTTGTTCTTCGGGATTTCTTTTCTCTTTATTTAATTGCGACCGGTTTTCCAGACCCGGGCCATCCATATCCGGGTTTTCCGTATTTGGACAAGCCGCACCCGGCGCACCCTCGTCTGGCACATCAGGTTCTGGGAGACGGGGCGTTTCATAGATGACATACTCCACATCCACGATCTTGCCCTTGTTGTCCCGGAGGCGGTTGCGGACGATGTTCCCGGCCCGCTCCAGTTCCTTCAGGGCGGAACTGATGCTGTCCGTGCCCTCCTTGCAGATTTTCGCAAGGCCCCTGGTGGTATAATTCCAGTCCTCCGGCAGGGACAGCATCATGGAGAGCAGTCCCTTGGATTTAAGCGACAGATCTATGTTACGCAGATGGTGGTTGGACATCACTGTATAATTTTAGGTTTTCTCAATGCGGAACACCGCCATATCGAACATCTCCTTTTTTCGGCCTTAAAAAGTGTACGTTTCGGTGGGTTTGTGCCCCTGTATCAACGTCTGGCCTCCCATGAGGGAAAGGATATGGGCGGCTTCGTTTGCGCCGCCCACAGACGAAAAATCTGGGGATTTTCCACCCTAAAACGCACACTTGATTTGGGGATAGAAAAAGGGCGGCTGTCATCAAAACAGCCGCCCGATAGGGGGTCTAATACAAGTTATTTGCTATCCGGCAAGCCCGGGAACCATTGATATTACAGGATTTTTTAAAAAGTTCTGTATCGCCATTCGTACCAAAGCAATATAATCCGAACTTGTTTCCGATAGGAAACGGGTTCGGATTATTTTTTTATTTTGATAACTAAGCACATCCGATTTACAAAAAATATTGCTGTTATTTCTCCAAAAGGGGTACAATAATTTAACAGGAAGTGAATGAAGAAGGCACCATGAAGAAGTCTTTCCACAAGCGAATCAAAGATTATCTCCGCGTTCCTTTCCTGCAAAACCATAGACGCTCTGCGTCCCACACCAGAGTAGATAGCTACCCTGATCGAAGGGCTTTCCTAGATGGCCTTTTCGACTTCCTGGACTCCTTTGATTTCTCCAAAGGCTGTTTTCTTTCCCTTTTCTCTAACCTTCTCCACGCTGCAGAGCTTCTCTTTCTCCGCGGCTTTATTTTTTATACTCTTTTTGTCATCTTCTTGTTCCACTTCACCCCTCGACTTTTAATAGGTAATCTTTCCCCTAGATGTTTTCTCCAGCTCCAGCCCTATCACACTTCAGCGTTTGTCACAACGTTTGCAGAAGTCTATTTTGGAATTCTGCAAAAATCAAAAAACACTTACGCTCTATAGACAAAAAGCGCCCCCGGGCAGATGCTCGGGGGCGCTGCTGTTGTTTACTCTGGGAATAGGCTTGCCTTGCCTCACTTGCCGTAGCCGTTGGGATGGGTTTCGTGCCACTTCCAAGCGGAGGCAATGATGGTTTCCAAGTCGTTGTACTGAGGCTTCCAGCCCAGCACGGTCCGGGCTTTTTCGCTGGAGGCCACCAGCTGGGCAGGGTCGCCAGCCCGACGGGGGGATTCCACCGCGGGGATGGGATGGCCAGTGACTTCCCGGGCAGTGTCGATGACTTCCTTCACCGTGAAGCCCACGCCGTTACCCAGGTTGAAGATGGAACTCTCCCCGCCGTTTTGCAGGTATTCCATAGCCAGGATGTGGGCCTGGGCCAGGTCCGTGACATGGATGTAATCCCGCACGCAGGTGCCGTCCCGGGTTTCATAGTCGGTGCCGAAGATGCCCACGCTCTGCCGCTTGCCCAGGGGCACCTGGAGGATCAGGGGGATGAGATGGGTTTCCGGGTTGTGAGCCTCGCCGATCTGCCCGGACTTGTGGGCGCCGCAAGCGTTGAAATACCGCAGGCTCACATACCGCAGGCCGTGGGCCTGGCCCACCCAGTGGAACATCCGCTCCATGGAGAGCTTTGTTTCGCCATAGGTGTTGGTGGGATGGGTGGGATCTGTTTCCAAAATCGGGATGTTCTCCGGCTCGCCGTAGGTGGCGGCAGTGGAGGAGAATACGATCTTGTCAATGCCGTGGGCCACCATGGATTCCAACAACACCTTGGTGCCGCACAGGTTGTTGTCGTAATACTTCAAGGGCTTTGTCATGCTCTCCCCCACCAGGGAGTTGGCCGCGAAATGGATGACGCAGTCAATGGATTCCCGCTGGAAGAGGCTGTCCAAAAAAGCCCTGTCCCGGATGTCCCCCTGATAGAACCGCGCCTGGGGATGGACTGCCTCCCGGTGACCTGTTTCCAAGTTATCCGCAATCACTACGTCAGCGCCGCTGTCGATGAGCTCGTAAGCCGTGTGGGAGCCAATGTAGCCGGCCCCGCCCAATACTAGAACCGCCATAACCCATACCTCCTGCAAAAAATTTTTTCCGGCGGGTTGCTTTCCGCCTTTGTCATTATTATAATGAGATTACAGAGCAAAATACAACAAAGATATTGGCCGATTCTTTTCTTATATTGAGGTTTTCATGGAACTTCTCGTCAACAACGAAAAACGGGAGATAAAATCCCACGGCACTTACAGCTTCCCGGTAAATATCAGCCGCAAACGGCTCTCCTCTTACGAAACAGGGGCCTTCCCCTGGCACTGGCATGACGAGGTGGAATTCACTTTGATCCTTGCCGGGGAGATCGACTACCACGTCAATGACAGCCAGTATCTGCTCCGGGCCGGGGAGGGGCTTTTCTGCAACTCCGACGCCCTGCATATGGGCAGCCGGGTGGGCAGTGCTGACTGCGACTATGTGTCACTCACCTTCCACCCCCGGCTGCTTGGGGGCTTTGACGGTTCCCTGATCCGCCAGAAGTTTGTGGACAGCCTTGTGGAAAACAGCGCCCTTGCCTCCCTGCGGCTGTCTCCGGAAGAGGGCTGGCAGCGCCGTTCCCTGGAGGGGCTGCGGGAGATCTACCGCCTGTCCCAAAAGCGCACGGATACCTACGAGCTGGAGGTACAGCGGCTGCTGCTGGGCATTTGGGGAGAGCTGTACCGTCACTGGAAGGATCAAGGCCCCTCCACCACCGACCCGGAAAAAATCCAGCGGCTGCGGGTGATCCTCTCCTACCTCCACGAAAACTACGGGGAGAAAATCACCTTGGAGGACGTGGCCCGTCAAGTGGGCCTGTGCAAAAGCGAATGCTGCCGGTTCTTCAAGCGGCAGATGGATCAGCCCCTGTTTGAGTACCTGCTGGATTACCGCATTGGCCGCAGCCTTCCCCTGCTGCAAGAGGGCAGCGCCACGGTGGCGGAAGTGGCTTCCCAAGTAGGGTTCTCCAACCCGGCGTATTTTTCCAAGGTGTTCCGCAGCCGGATGAAGCGTTCCCCCCGGGAGTATCAAAAGCAGGCGGGAGCATAAAGCCCTGCCCGGCTCCCACCTGCCAGAACGATTCCTAATAGAAAGAAGGCGTACCTGTGAACGGGACTTTGCACACAGTTTCCTGGGAGGGGCGTTCCTGCGCCTGCTTCTCCCCAGAAGGGGAAGGCTCCTTCCCTTTGTTGGTGCTGTGCGGCTGGCACATGGAGGAAAAGCTTCCCAAGTTTGCCGCCCAACTCCCCCCCACCCTGTTGTTTTTCGCCCAGGCCGACGGGGACCGGGATTTCACCCCCTGGCCCGCAGAGGGTGTCCGGGAGGGCGAAACCTTTACCGGGGAGGCGGAAGGCTATTTGCGTTTTCTAACTGAAACGGCCCTGCCCCGGCTGGAGAAAGAGTATCAGGCCAGCCCCTTGCCAGAGCATCGGGCAATCCTGGGGTACTCCCTAGGCGGACTGTTCGCCCTGTGGGCCCAAACCCAGGGGGAGTGGTTCCAAACCGCCGGGTCGCTTTCCGGGTCCCTGTGGTACCCGGGATGGCTGGATTACAGCAAGGCCCATCCGCCCCGGCCGGGGGAGAAGATTTACCTCTCCCTGGGGGACCGGGAGGAGTTTGGCGGGCCTCCCCTGCTGCGCGCGGTGGGGGACTGCACCCGGGCAGCGTATACCTATTATAAAGAAAAGGGCTTGGACACCCTTTTAGAGTGGAACAAGGGCGGACACGGCAAAGGGATGGACGCCCGTTGGGAAAAGGCCCTGGCCTGGGCCGTCCCACGGCTGGGAAAGGAGTGAGCGCACATGAAACAGCAATCCCTATTTGAACGGGAAGACCCACGGGACATCCCCCTGGCCACCCGGATGCGTCCCCGCACCCTGGAGGAGTTTGTGGGCCAGGAGCACCTTCTGGGGGAGGGGAAGGTGCTGCGGCAGCTGATCGACCAAGACCGGGTGTCCTCCATGATCTTCTGGGGCCCGCCGGGGGTGGGAAAGACCACCTTGGCCAGGATCATCGCCGGCAAGACGAAGTCCAACTTCATCAATTTCAGCGCGGTGACCAGCGGCATCAAAGAGATCAAGGGCGTCATGGCTGAGGCGGAGCAGAACCGCCTCATGGGGGAGCGGACCATCCTCTTTGTGGACGAGATCCACCGCTTCAACAAAGCCCAGCAGGACGCCTTCCTCCCCTTTGTGGAAAAGGGCAGCATCGTGCTCATCGGCGCAACCACGGAGAACCCCTCTTTCGAGGTGAACTCCGCGTTGCTCTCCCGGTGCAAGGTGTTTGTGCTGCAGGCCCTCTCCACGGAAAACCTGGTACAGCTTCTCCAAAACGCCCTCCACGACCCCCGAGGGTTTGGGGAGCAGGACATCCGCCTGGAGGAGGGGATGCTGGAAGCCATGGCCAACTTCTCCAACGGGGACGCCCGCACTGCACTGGGCACTTTGGAGATGGTGGTTTTAAACGGCCGCCGGGAAGGGGAAACCACCTTTGTCACCCAGGACATTTTAGAGCAGTGTGTCAGCCGGAAAAGCCTGCTGTATGACAAAAACGGGGAAGAACACTACAACCTGATCTCGGCACTGCACAAATCCATGCGGAATTCCGACCCGGACGCCGCCATCTACTGGTTGGCCCGGATGCTGGAGGCCGGGGAAGACCCCCTGTACGTGGCCCGGAGGCTAATCCGCTTTGCCAGCGAAGACGTGGGCATGGCAGATTCCCGGGCTTTGGAGATCACCACGGCCGCCTACCAAGCCTGCCACTTTATCGGGATGCCCGAGTGCAACGTCACATTGGCCCACGCAGTGGTGTACCTGTCTTTGGCACCCAAATCCAACGCCCTGTACGCGGCCTATGAAACAGCCAAAAAGGACGCCCAGAAAATGCTGGCCGAGCCAGTGCCCCTGGTAATCCGCAACGCCCCCACCCGCCTGATGAAGGACCTTCACTATGGAGAGGGCTATCAGTACGCCCACGACACCCAGGACAAGCTGACCACCATGCAGTGCCTTCCTGATTCCCTTTTAGACCGGCGCTACTACCGGCCCACCCACCAGGGCAGCGAGGCCCGGGTTGCCCAGCGTCTGGAACAGATCCAAGAGTGGAAACGGAACCATTGCCCCCCGCCGGGAACCGGGGAGAAAAAGCTTTGACGGCACAAGGGTTCCCCTGGTGGAAAAAGCCGGATGGTTTTTTCTCTCAACTTATAACGAAATCATTTAACATTCATTGACAAGTTTCGCGTTCCCCATTATAATCAAGTTTGTAGGCGCCCTAAAACGGGCGCCGCTCCCTGGGGGCTTGGCCGCTTCCGGGACTCTCTTGCTCCTGTGCGGTTTTTTCGGAGGGAGAGTCCCCCGTGCCTTGCCCCTCCTCAGCCGCTTGAGCGGTAATACATTTAGGAAGGTGAGCAAATGGAAAAATTCTTCAAACTCAAGGAGAACGGCACCACGGTCGGCCGCGAGATCATCGCCGGTTTGACCACCTTCTTCGCCATGGCTTACATCATCGTGGTCAACCCCACGCTGCTCAGTGAGTCCGGTATGGAATGGGGCGCCGTGTTCCTGGCCACCATCATCGCCTCTATCATCGGCACTTTGGTGATGGGCCTGGTGGCTAACGTCCCCTACGCCCAGGCCCCCGGCATGGGCCTGAACGCGTTCTTCGTCTACACAGTGTGCTTTGGCTTGGGCTTCACCTGGCAGCAGGCGCTGTCCATGGTGTTCATCTGCGGACTGATCAACATCATTATCACTGTGACCAAGCTGCGCAAGTTCATCATCAAATCCATCCCCCGCAGCCTGCAAAACGCCATTGGCGGCGGTATTGGCATCTTCGTGGCCTACCTGGGCTTGCTGAACGTGGGCATCATTAACTTTGGCTCTGGTGTACCCGCCCTTTCCACCCTGAACCAGCCCACCTTCTGGCTGTTCCTCATTGGTTTGGCCCTCACCATCGTCCTGCTGGTGTGCAACGTGAAAGGCGCCATTCTAATCGGTATCGTTGTGACCGCCCTCTTGGGAATCCCCATGGGCGTCACCGTCACCAGCAACACTGTCAGCTTTACGGAGGCATGCGCCGCCCTGCCCACCACTTTTGGCGCAATTTTCACCAGCGCCGGCCTGCCCTCCCTGTTCACCGACATGGCAAAGCTGCCCCTGGTTCTGGTAACCATCTTCTCCTTCAGCGTGTCCGACACTTTTGACACCATCGGCACTTTCATCGGTACTGGCCGCCGCACCGGCATCTTCTCCGATGAGGATGAGAAGACCATGGAAAGCAACTCCGGTTTCAAGTCCAAGATGGACCGTGCATTGTTCGCTGATGCCACCGCCACTTCCATTGGCGCTATCTTCGGCACTAGCAACACCACCACTTATGTGGAGAGTGCCGCCGGCATCGGCGCCGGCGGCCGCACCGGTTTGACCAGTGTGATCGTGGCCCTTTGCTTCGCTCTCAGCGCCTTCCTGGCCACCTTCGTCAGCGCTATCCCCTTTGCTGCCACAGCTCCCGCCCTGGTGGTGGTGGGCGTCATGATGATGTCCGCCTTCAAGGAGATAAAATGGGACGACTTTAACGAGGCTGTTCCCGCTTTCTTTGCAGGCGTGTTCATGGCTCTGTGCTACAGCATTTCCTACGGCATTGCCGCCGGCTTCATCTTCTATTGCATCGTGAAGATCTGCAAGGGCAAAGCCAAGGAGATCCATCCCATCCTGTGGGTGGTCACCGCTTTGTTTATCCTGAACTTCATCCTGCTGGCTCTCATCTAAAAAGAGGCTGCCCGACAGACAAGCAAAATCCCTGGCAGGGTTCTGCCAGGGATTTTCTGCTTTTTTAAGGGTCATTCGTTTTGTAAAATTGACAAGTTTATAGACTTTACACATATCCTGATTTTCGGCAATATTCTTTGTTTACCGGCTTCACTTTTTAAACAGTATGAAAAGTGAATTTACTTTACAAGATATAGAAAAAAAGAGGGGGATGGAAAATCCCTCTCTTTTTTATGCGCGTTTGTGTTAGTCCGCCAGCAAAGCGGCCATGGTAATATAATTGTAAGGCTGATTGAAGTGGGGTAGGAAGAAGAGGTCCAGCAGCTTTAGCTTGTCGATGGTAATGTGCTCCTGGATGGCCAGAGAGAACATATGCAGCCCCATGGACACATCGTAGTCAGAGATCAGCTGCGCCCCCAGTACTTCCCGGCTCTGGGCATCATAGACAATGCGGCAGGTGGTCTTGGTGTTGCCGGACTCCATAAAACCAGCCTTCTGCCAGTCGGTATATTCCGTGGACTTGGCATCAAACCCTGCCTCTTTGGCTTTTGCAACGGTCAGCCCCGTGCTGAACAGGTTCAGCCCCCAGATGGAGATGCCGTTGGACCCCTGAACACCGGGGCTCTCCACATGGCTGCCACAGGCGTTATGGGCTGCCAAAATCCCAGAGCGCACCGCATTGGTGGCCAAAGCGATATAGTCGTCAGCCCGCTTGGCGTTGTTGTAAATGGTGGCGCAGTCCCCCACTGCGTACACATCCGGGTCACTGGTCTGCTGGCAGCGGTCCACGTGGTATGCCCCCCGCAGAAGCTCCAGATGCCCGCTTCCCAGGGCCGTGTTGGGCTTAAACCCAATGGCAAACACCACCATGTCTGTGTCATAGCTGCCCTTGTCTGTAACCACCTGGGTCACCTTGCCATCCTTCCCCTGAAGAGAGGTAACCGTTTGCCCAAAGCGCAACTCCACCCCGTGGGAGGAAAGGTTCTCCGCCATACGGTTGCAAAAATCCCGGTCATAATAACCGGAAAGGCAGGTTTCCGCCAGATCAATCAGCCGGGCTTTCCGGCCGTTACGGACAAAGGCCTCCACCAGCTCCACGCCGATATAGCCCCCGCCCACCACCGTGACATTTTGGATGTCCGGGTCGGTGAGTTTTTTCACAACAGCTTCCGCGTCCTGGAACAGCTTGACAAACTGGACGTTTTCCAGGTCCATCCCTGGGATATCCAGCCGGATGGGCAGGGAACCAGTGGCAAGGATGAGTTTGTCGTAGGGTTGACAGATCTTCTCGCCATCTTTCCCCGTCGCATGGACAGTTTTCCCGGCAAAGTCAATGGCGTCCACTGTGGTTTCCAGGTAGACGGTTGCCCCTTTACGCTCAAATTGCTCTGGGGAAGCATAAAACAGCCCACCGGGGCCGCTGATCTGGCGGCCGATCCACAGGGCCATGCCGCAGCCCAAAAAGCTGATGTTATTGTTCTGGTCAAACACAGTGACTTTTTCCTGGGGATAATTGTCCAGGATGGTGTTGATCGCGGCAGTGCCAGCGTGGTTAGCTCCAATCACTACAAGATTCACAGCAGATCCCTCTTTTCTAAAAATAGAGTATACGCGAAGATTTTGCAATCATTCTTTTCCAAAGAAACTATACTGGATCGTGCGAAATTTGTCAATGGAGTTCACAAATTATTCAGAATTTATGGGAAGAATTAAAATAAATAAGAATGATTCACTTTTTATTTAAGAGGATTCCATCGCCTTCCACCGGCCTTTTCCAAGGCCCCCTGCTGTCCCCGGCCAGAGAAGGGGGAACATGGAAACGCCGCCCAGCAAAAGCCGGGCGGCGTAGGAGAGGGAGGGGAATCTATGAAAAAGCAAGCAAGGGAAGGAACCGCTTCTCTTCTGCTGTGTCTATAGGATACCCCCCGTTTTTGAATGGGGTTTGAACGATCTCTAAGCGTTTCGTGAAATCTCTTTGACCAAGATGGGAACAAATCCGGTTGCGGCTGGGCAGCCGCTGTGCTATACTGACGTGGGAAAGGAAGGGATCCTATGGAATTGGAACAGTTGGCCGCTCAGGCCAGCCAAGTTATGAAAGAGGCCGGGGCAGTGATCCGGGCCATCCCCCGGCCCAAAATCTACACGAAAGAGGGGCACGCCAATTTTGTCACCGAAGGGGATGTGGCCTCCCAAAATTACCTTATGGAACACTTATCCCCCCTGCTGCCCGAAGCCCACTTTTTCGCCGAAGAGCAGGAGGAAAACCAGTTGGCCCCCGGCTATAACTGGGTGATCGACCCCATTGACGGCACCACCAATTTTATCCGAGGCTACCAGTCTTGGTGCATTTCGGTGGGCCTCGTGCTGGACGGGGAAGGTTTGCTGGGGCTTGTGCTGGACCTGGCTAGCGGGGATCTGTACTCCGGGATCCGGGGCAAGGGCGCCTTTCGCAACGGGGAACCCATCCACGTGGCGGATGTCCCGCCGGAAAATGCCTTAGTGGTGTTTGGAACCTCCCCCTATTACCCGGAACTAGCAGACACCACTTTTGCCATGGCAAAGGAACTCTGCACCCACTGTGGGGACTTGCGGCGGAGCGGTTCCGCTGCACTGGACTTGTGCCATCTGGCCGCTGGCTGCTGCGACGGCTTCTTCGAGCTGCGCCTCTCCCCCTGGGATTACGCGGCCGGGTCGGTGATCCTGCGGGAAGCCGGCGGGCTGATTGGCACTGCCCCTGGGAAAGGCTTCCGCTACGATGAGAAACAGCCCATCCTGGCCGGCACCCCACAGGTCTATCCCCTGCTGGTCCAAGGGATACGGAGGTATGGGTAAGCTTGCAAAAAAAGAACACCTCTGGGGCACACTACCCCAGAGGTGATTTTTTATGGCTTATCACGATTTAAGCGCCCTGCTGGACGGCAGTCCCAGCAGCCGGTCCTATTTTCTCTCCCTGCCGGTAAAGATGCAGCTTCAGCTGCATCAAAGGGAAGAGCTCATCCACACCGCAGAAGACTTGCACCGGCTGGTCCTGCTGCTCTCCCGGCAGCCGAACCATTGGGGCGGCAGTTCACCGTTTTAAGCTGCGGCTCTCCTGGGAAGTGACGCCTTCCCGGCTGTAGCGTGCCCGCTCATACAGCTGGTGCAGCCGGGAGTCCCCCAACCCTGCCCGCTCCTCGATCTCCTGGGGGGCCGCCCAGGAAGGGGGAGCCTCCTTGGAAAGCCGCAAAACAGTCCGCCGGTACTTCCGCCGCACTTGGGCATTGGGGGAACGGTCCCAAAGGGCAGGGCGCGCCCGCCGCTGGGAAGGCGCTTCCTCCATCTGATCCTCCGGGCCGTGTAAATACTGCACCACGTCCCGGTGGTCCACAAAGCTGCCCCGCAGCCCGCGGATCACCCAATACACCCCGTAGAGCAAGAAAATCAGCAACCCAACGCCTACCAGGGCCCCGAAGAAATACCCCACAAACGGTGGGATCTGAAACGTGTTCTTTTCCCCTATCTCTTCCAACCACTGGGGTGCCTCCATGGCCATGCTGGGGCCGGTGGTTTCCAGCTGGATCTGGGGTTCCCCACGGTCTGGGGCAGTGGGGTCGATACGGAAAAACCCCTGGCCCATCACCAGCACCGGCAGTACCAGGGCCCCGGCCAAAAACACCATGCCAGCCACCGCCAGCCCGCTGGTGAGCACGATCCGTTTTACAGGCACCCCAGACATGGTCCGGTTAAGCTCAAGATAGGCTTCAATGTTTTTGAGGCCCCGGTAAGCGCACCACAGCAAGCCGTATACTGCCATCCAAATCAGGCAGAGCTTTTGCAGCAAAGGGCCGTTTGTTGCGGCGCTGTACAAAAAGGGCGGCACCACCGCGATGAGCAACGGAAGGCTGGGGTGGTCCAGCAGGGAATCCACCAGTTCTTCCGACAGACGGTTCCTCGCCCGGAAAAAGCATACCGCCGCCACAGGCAAAGCCGCTACAGGGGTCCCCAGCAGCAGCCAGGCAAGCCCACAAAGAAACACGCTCACCAACAGGTATTCCCACAGCTTGCGGGTAAACTGGAGCGCCAGGTCTGCCAGGGCAAAGGGGATCACCACCAAAAGGCCGCGCCAAAACCTGCCGGGCAGGGCCGCATCCCCCTGAAAGATCCGGTAAGCAGTAGCGTAGTACAGGGCGATGATCCACCCGCAGTGGAACCACCCCATGACCCGAAGCAGGGCTTGGCGCCAGTTCCCCATCCTTTGAAAATGTTTCACGCCATTCCCCCCTTTACACTTCCCAGTAGAACCGGTGCACGGTACCAAACTGGGGCATCTCTTCATACAAATCCTGATAGGGTACGATCTGCACCCACTCCCGCTGGCCTGCGCACTGGGCAAAGGCCCGGGCCAGATCCTCCCGCTGGCTGCGGGACACCAACACGCACAGCAGGCCGCTGTCCTCCCCAGGGAAATACTCCTCAATGGGGATCAGGCCGTTGGCAGCTTTGGCGCAGGCAAAGGCCTTCCGCAGGGACAGCACACTGCCCGCTCCGGAAACCTCCGGCAAGGCCATGGGTTTGCCGGTGAGCACATCGATCCCGTTAGAATAGGCGCTGACCACAATACCTGCCTCCAACAAACGGCTGCACAGTGTACAGGCGATCCGCACCGCCTCTTCGTTGAGCACATCGGCTTTCTGCACCCCCAGGCCTTCCAGGTCCAGCACCACCGCCACCTTTTGGGACAGGGTGGACTCGTGGATGTTCACCAGCATTTCCCCGGTTTTTGCCGTGGCCTTCCAGTTGATGTACTTCATGGGGTCGCCCCGGGTGTAATCCCGCAGGCCGGCAAACTCAAAGGGGTCGTCGTAAACACGCTTGCGGCTGAGGACACTGCCCATGATCTGGGAGAAGGGGATCTGGACCCGCTGGGTGGGCACAGGCCGGGGCAGCACGTAAAAGGCTGTGTGCTGGGGGGATGTCCCCACATATTTCTTAGTCAACACCAAACTGCGCACGTCCATGCCCGCCTGGTCAATGGCGTAATACCCTCGCCGGGCGCAGCGGAACTCCAGGGTACGGGTGATCTTCTGCCGCACCCCCATGGCGAACACATCCCGCCGGTAGGAACGGTCGCTGACAGCGGTGTTGGCCTCCCCCACAAAGCGCAGCCCTTTGTCCATGTGGAAGTCGATCTCCACCACCGGCAAAGGCAGCAGCTTGTCGTTGACCACTACCTCTGTCAAGGCAGCCGTGTCGTTTTCTGTGGCGTACTCCTCCTGGAACGCGATTTTCACTTCCAGCCCCTTGTTCCAAAACCGGTCATAGAGAAACCCTTGGAGAAGGTACAGGGCTGCCAGCAGGAGCAAAATCAACAGCGCCGCCATGTCACTTGGACCAATCTTCCGTGGGCAGGGGCACCGACTGGAGCAGCGCCAACGCCGCGTCCTTCTGGGCCTGGGAAGACCCCGCCATGCCGTTGACCGCCAACCGGTGGGCGATGACCGGTACCCCCACCTCTTTGATATCCTCCGGGGTGACGAACTCCCGGCCCTCCACCAGTGCCTTTGCCTGGGAGGCCCGCAGCAGGGCCAAGGTGCCGCGGGGGCTCACGCCCAATTCCACTCCCCGGGCATCCCGGGAAGCACGGGCCAAGTCCACAATGTACTCCATCAGCACCGGGTGGATGTACAGCTTCCGGGCAGCGGCCTGCAGCTCCAAGATCTGCTCTTTGCCGCACACCGGCTCCAAAGCCTCTAAGGGCTCGCTGTCCTTAAAGCGCTCCAAGATCTGGCACTCCTGGGCCTTGGTGGGCATATCCATGGAGATGCGCATGAGGAAGCGGTCCAGCTGGGCCTCGGGCAAGGGGTAAGTTCCCAGGGTTTCCACCGGGTTTTGCGTGGCGATGACAAAAAACGGCGGGGGCAGCTTACGGGTTTCCCCATCCACCGTCACCTGGCCTTCCGCCATACACTCCAGCAGCGCAGACTGGGTCCGGGGTGTGGCGCGGTTGATCTCGTCTGCCAGCAGGATATTGCAGAACACCGGGCCGGGGGAAAACTGGAACTCCCCGGTCTTCCGGTCGAAGAAGTTGAGGCCAGTCACATCGGAAGGCAGCAGGTCCGGGGTGAACTGGATACGGCCAAAGGCTGCGTCCACGCTTTTCGCCAAAGACCGGGCCAACACCGTTTTGCCCATGCCGGGCACGTCCTCAATGAGCACATGGCCTCCGGCAATCATGGCCGTGAGCAGCAAGCTGGTGACCCGTTCTTCACCCACCAGCACTTTTTGGATATTTGCCTTGACAGCAGGCAGGACATTTTCCATAGGATTTCCCTCTCTCTAGTGATAATTGAGTTTATTATAACAAACCACCCAAAAGAGGACAAGTAAAAAAGACGACAAAAGTTTATAGTTTTTTGGATGCCTCCCCCCGGAAGGACGCCCCTTTTCCTGGATTTATATAAAAAATCCGCCCGTCCAAGAGGACAGGCGGCTGCATTTGGCGGAGGGCTCAGGTTTCCTGGCAGGCCACGCTAGGGGCTTTGCGTTCCAACAGTTCATGAGTGGCCACCATAAGCCCTAAAAGCACCAGCAAATAGACAGGCAGCAGGGCCACGGTGATATGGTTGGCTATCAGGCCAAACAAGGGGGGCATCAGGCAGGTGCCCACATAGGCGCTGGCCATTTGCACCCCAATGATAGCCTGGGAGCGCTGGGCGCCAAAATGGGCAGGGGTGGAGTGGATGATACAGGGATACACCGGCGCGCACCCCAGCCCCACCAAAGCCAGGCCAGCCAAGGCCAAGAACACCGGCCCCGGCACCAGCATACACAGGATCCCCACAGCTACAAGCCCCTGCCCCAAACGGATCATCTGGGTGTCGTTGAGCTTCATAGTTGCAAACCCGGAGACGCCCCGTCCCAAGGTAATGCCCAAAAAGAAGATGCTGGCAAAGCTGGCTGCCCTTTCCGCAGAAAAACCTTTGTGGAGCATCAAGTAGCTGCTGCCCCACAGAATGGTGGTCTGTTCCACAGCGCAATAGCAAAAGAAGCAGACCATCACCTCTTTGGCCCCAGGGATGCCTGCGATCTGCCGCAAGGTGAGGGCCTTCCCCGCAGGTTTCCCCTCCTCGGCTTCCTGGGTTTTCCGATTTTTCCACAGAGGCAAGCTGAACAGCAAAATGGCGGTAAGGCCCATTTGCAGGAAAGACAGGGTGCGGTATCCGCCGCCCCAGCCATCACCCCGGGTCAAGGCCATTCCCATGATGTAAGGCCCTATGGTGGCGCCCAATCCCCACATACAGTGGAGCCAGCTCATGTGCCGGCTGGAATAGTGCAGGGCCACATAGTTGTTCAAAGCGGCGTCCACACTGCCGGCACCCAACCCATAGGGGATACCCCACAGGCACAACACCCAGAAAGAGCGGGTGAAGGAGAAACCCAGCAACGCCACGGCCGTCATCGCCACGCTGAGCGCGGTGATCTTACCCGCACCTAACAGCCGGGTGAGCCGGTCGCTTTGCAGGCTGGACACAATGGTACCCGCCGCGATGACCATGGACAAGATGCCCTCGTAAGAAAGAGGCACTCCAAACTCCACATACATAGAAGGCCAGGCAGCTCCCAGCAAGGAGTCAGGCAGGCCCAGGCTGACAAAGGCCAAGTAGATAACGGCCAAAAGCAAATGAACCATGGGTTGATCCCTCCAAACGCAAAATAGATCTACTCTCAGGCGCTAGTAAAACAAAACTCTCTCCTATTTTATTGCAGGAAAGAGAAAAAAGCCATAGGGATTTTGAATCTTTCCAGAGCGTACGCCGCAAACTGCGAATCATCCACAACAACTTGGTACCTTTTAATGCGTTCTCCTTGTCATTCCCACGAAATAACGAAATCCAGGATCCCATATGGGGAATTGAAGCTATTTGCCCATACGCAGCAGGGGATATCTACGGGCCAATTGAAATTTCCGCCGGCACTTAGAAAACCTCCTTTGATACATTCCTTGTACCAAAGGAGGTTTTTGTCTGCGGCTGATCACAGGGCCAGCCGCGTCCCGCCGTTATCGGGCGGGCTGTTTGGGAATCCCTTGGAGGAAAGCATTGAAATCCCGCACTTCCTCCTTGCTTACTTTGTCCGCGCTGGGGTTGAGGATGCGATCCAGGGCCATTTCCCGCAAAAATTGAGCCATATCCGGGTCTGCCAGCAGGGTGGGAGCCAGCCGGTTAATAAGCTCCAAGGTCCGGTCGTGAGCTGCCGGATTATCCAGCAAACTTCCCAAAGTGTCTTGGATCGAGCAATTTTCCCTGTTGTGGCTATCCATATCGATCCAGTTGAGGACATTCTGACGGTTTGGCAAAGTGTACGCTGGGTTCGGCGCATCTGCCTTTCGGATGTGGATGGTATCGGCCAGCGCCCCAGCTTTGGCGGTGACCTCCATCTCACCCGACATTGGCACAGTGAAACGGAAGACATACGGCCCTTCTTGGGTGCCCACCAGCCTGCCGTTGACATACAGGGAAACTTGGGGCTGGTTGGAATAGACCTTTACTTCCGTCACATCTTCCGTACGGTCCACATAGCGGCTGCCGCACAGATGCACCATGGGTTCCTTGTTCCAGTGGGATTTGTACAGGTAGAAGGCGTCTTTGCGCCGCTTGCGGTCCATGGTGACCAAGCCCTTTAAGTTTCGGCCGGGGACGCCTCCATCATTGCGGTGGGCAGCGGCAAAATCAAACAGGTTCCACACATGGGTTGCCCACAGGTAAGGCCTCTCCTCAATGGTTTGCAGCAAGTGTTCATGGTAGAGGGACTGATAGGTTTCGGTGAAGTCCCCCTTGACAGGCTTGCCGGCTTGCAGGTCAATGTTGGCATCCGCACCGTACTCCGACAGGCCGACACACCGCTGGGGGTGCTTTTGGTGGAAACTGTCCAAAAACACGCCGTTCTCCTCAAAGACCCCTTTATACCAGCCAAAATACAGGTTATAACTGGAAATATCCGGAATATCATGCAGAGGGGAATCTTGGGCCAAGGTATTCTCATGGGCCATAGTGGTGGGCCGCGTGGGGTCCAGCCGGTGGCACAAGTCGTTCAACAGCCGGTGGTTCTCCATCATGTCCTCCGACACGCCGCCAATCATGGCGATCTCATTGCTTAGCCCCCAGCACACGATGGAAGGGTGGTTGTACTGCTGCACCACCAGTTCCCGCATCTGGGAAAGGGTGCTTTCCCGGCCTTCCGGCACATGACGGGAGATGTAGGGGATCTCCGCCCAGACTACCAAGCCCTTCTCATCACACAGGTCATAAAAATAGGGATGATGTGGATAGTGGGCCAAGCGCAGTGTGTTGGCGCCCAATTCCAGCACAATGGCCATGTCCTCGTCCATCATCTCGTGGGTAATGGCGTTGCCCACTCCCAGCCAATCCTGGTGTTTGGCCACGCCCCGCAAGGGATAAGGCTTTCCGTTTAAAAGGAAGCCTTTGTCAGGATCAAAGCCAATGCTGCGGCAGCCAAACCGCGTGGACACCTGGTCGCCGCTGTCCAACACAGCCTCCGCCGTATATAAATACGGATCCTCCAGGCCGTTCCAAAGGCGGACAGGGGCCAATTCAAACTCCAAAATGGCCGTGTGGTTCTCGATAGGGGCCGTTTTCGTCTCCCCCGCGATCGTGATTTCCACTTGCCGGGCAGGGCCCTCTGTCCACACCTGCGCTTTGACATGGGCCCTGTCCCCCTGGACCTGCGGCGTCACTGTGAAACCGCTGCCCCCACAGTAGCCCAGGGCAAAGTGGGCTTTCGGCACCGTCAGCAGGAAAACCTCCCGGTACAGGCCCCCATAGTAGGAAAAGTCGCTGCGCTGGGGGTAAATACTGGGGGTGATCCGGTTGTCCACCGCCACAGCCAGCAAGTTTTCTGTTCCCAAGGCAGGGGTCAAGTTCACACGGAACGCGGTGTACCCTCCTTCGTGATGCCCCAGCTTTTGGCCGTTCAAATAAACGTCGCACACCTGGTTAGCCGCGAGAAACTCAATCCAAACCTCCTGGCCCTCCTGAGGGGCGGTTATCTCCAGCTTCCGGAAGTACCAGCACCGCGCCTGGAGGTAATCCCCGCCGCCTTGCCCATCCTCGGCGTTCCAAGTATGGGGCAGGTCTACCGTCTCAGTGGGTTTCCCCAGCGCTTCCTCCCATGTCTCGGCCGGCCCGGAAAACTGCCAGCCCTTGGTCAATTCGGTTACAATACGCATATAATCAGCTCCTTCTCTTATTCCACATCCAGGCTCATCCGGCGTGATAACACTTCTCCAAAACCATCTTTACCTAGGTTCGCCGTCTATCCAGCGCCATGTTGGCCGACAGCCACTCGGAAAGCCATTTTCTCCCCAAGCAGCCCTCCTCCAGCGCCTTCGCTCAAAGCGATTTTTCTCACACCCCAGAGTAAGCGGAGAAACCGCCGTCAATGGGGATACACACCCCAGTGATAAAACTGGAGGCGTCGTTGTTCAGCAGGAACAGCACCGCGCCTGCCAGTTCTTTTTCACTGTCGCCAAAGCGCCCCATAGGGGTGGCGGCCAAGATCTTCCCGGTGCGGGGCGTGGGTGTGCCGTCCGGGTTAAACAGCAGGGAGGCGTTCTGCTTGGTGGAGAAGAACCCCGGCGCGATGGCGTTGACCCGGATGCCCACCTTGCTGAAATGCACCGCCAGCCACTGGGTGAAGTTGGTCACCGCCGCCTTGGCCCCGGAGTAGGCAGGTATCTTGGTGAGGGGCGTGTAAGCGTTCATGGAAGAGATGTTCAGGATGTTGCAGCCCTCCTTGCCCACCATCTGCCGGGCGAAAGCCTGGGTGGGCAGCAGGGTGCCGATGAAGTTCAGGTTAAAGACAAACTCCACCCCCTCCGGTTCCAAGTCGAAAAAGCTTTTGGTGTCGCCGTCCAGGTCACCAAACTCAAAATACTCCTTGTCGGTAGTGGCCCGGGGGTTGTTGCCCCCCGCCCCGTTTAGCAGGATATCGCAAGGCCCCAGGTCTGCGGCTACTTGGTCGGCTATCTCATAGCACTGGGCCTTGTCCAGCACGTTGCAGCGGTAGGCTCGGGCGGTACCCCCTTCCTGCTGGATCTCTTCCGCAAATTGCTGGGCCGCCTCTAGGTTCAAGTCCAGCAGGGCCACCTTGGCGCCTGCCCGGGCCAATACCTTGGCAAAATGGGAGCACAGCACGCCGCCGGCTCCGGTGACCACCGCCACTTTCCCAGTCAAATCGGTATTGAGCACGTTTTGTCTCACAGTGATTCCCCTTTCTCCGCGTTCAATGCTTTTTCACAGGCTTCAAACAGGCCGTTGAGGTAAGTCGCCCCCAAGGCACGGTCGTACAGGCCGTAGCCGGGCTTGCCCGTTTCCCCCCAGATCATCCGGCCATGGTCCGGGCGGACGTAGCCCTCAAAGCCGGTGTCCACCAGCGCCTTGACGGTCTCGTACATATCCAAACTGCCGCAGGAGGACAGGTGGGCACGCTCCTCAAAGCTGCCGTCCTCCAAGATTTTCACGTTCCGAATGTGCATGAAGGCGATCCGGTCCATGGCGGCGTACTTCCGCACCAGGGCGGGCACGTCGTTGAACTTGGCGCAGCCCAAGCTGCCGGTACACAAGCACAGACAATTGGCGGGGCTGTCCACCAATGAGAGCATCCGGTCCAGGTTCTCCTCCTGGGTGATGATCCGGGGCAGGCCGAAAATGGGATAGGGCGGGTCGTCGGGATGGATGGCCATTTTCACCCCGCACTCCTCTGCCACGGGGATGACAGCTTTTAAAAACCGTTCCAGGTTGTCCCACAGGCCCTCTTCCCCCAGCTCTTCATAGGCGGCCAGCAACTCCCGCACCTGCTCCTGGGTGTAGCTGGAATCCCAGCCAGGAAGGTGGATGTCATCGTGGAGCGGGTCCAGACCCTTCATCTGCTCCCAGTACATCACCAGGCTGGTAGAGCCGTCAGGGGCAGCTTTGTCCAGCTGGGTGCGGGTCCAGTCGAATACGGGCATAAAATTGTAGGTCACGCACTTGACCCCCGCCTCGGCGCACCGGCGGATATTTTCCCGGTAGTTTTCCAGCAGCTGTTCCAGGTCCCCCCGGCCCAGCTTGATGTCCTCGTGAACGGGGATGGACTCCACCACATCGAAGACCAGGCCGTTTTTCTCGCAATCCTCTTTTAAGCGGGCCAGGCTCTCCCGAGGCCAAACCTCTCCGGGGGCCACGTCATACACAGCGGAAACAATGGAGCGCATCCCTGGGATCTGGCGGATGTACTCCAGGGAAATGGGGTCGTCCGCCCCATACCAGCGGAAGGAAAGTTTCATAGGATGTTCCTCCTTACAAGTTGAAATAGCGCTTGGCGTTGCGGTAACAGATATCCTGCACCAGGCCGCCCAACAACTCCTCGTCGTCCGGGTAGCGGCCCTGTTCTACCCACCGGCCCAAAAGACCGCACAGCACCCGCCGGAAGTACTCGTGGCGGGCGTAACTGAGAAAGCTGCGGCTGTCGGTGAGCATCCCGATAAAGTTCCCCAGCAGGCTCAGGTTGGCCAGGCTGGTCAGGTGTTCCTCCATACCCTGCTTGTGGTCGTTGAACCACCAGGCGCAGCCGTGCTGGAGTTTCCCCGGCGCCTCCGGCCCCTGGAACGCCCCAATGAGGGTATCGATCCAGGCGTTGTCCGCCGGATTCAGGCTGTAGAGCACTGTCTTGGGCAGGCTGCCCTCCTGCTCCAGCAGGTCCATCAGCCGGTAGGCGGCGCCGCAGCTGTCCGTGACGGCCATAGAGTCGAACCCGGTGTCCGGCCCTAGCAGGGCCACCATACGGCTGTTGGGGTTGCGCATACAGCTGAAGTGGAGCTGCATCACCCAGCCCCGCTTGGTGTACTCCCGGGCGCAGTGGAGCAGCAGGGCCGTCTGATAACCCTCGATCTCCTCCTGGGTGAGGGACTCTCCCCTCCGGGCCTTTTTCAGGGCTGCAGTGGCCACGCTGTCGGACACTGGGCGGCAAACCAGGGCGTCCAGGCCGTGGTCAGCGCTGCGGCAGCCGTGGGCGTCAAAGTAGGCGATCCGTTCCGACAGTGCCTGTTTCACCTCATCGATGGTGCCCAGGGAGCGGCCTGCCGCCCCCTCCAGCCGCTGGATGTAGGCGGCAAACCCAGGCTTTTGAATGTTTACCGCCGGGTCCGGCCGGAAACTGGGCAGCACCTTCACGGGGAAGCTCTCGTCCGCCGCCAGCTTCTTGTGGTAGGAAAGGTCGGAGCAGGGGTCGTCGGTGGTGCCGATCATCTCCACGTTGCTCTGAAGGATCAGCCCCCGGGCAGTCAGGGCGGGGTCGGTGCGCAGCTTGTGGTTGCACTGTTCCCACACCTCCCGGGCTGTAGCGCCGGTGAGGAACCCCTCATAGCCAAAGTAGTTTTTCAGCTCCAAGTGGCACCACTCCACCATCGGGTTTCCAATGGCCCGGGGCAGGGTTTCGGCAAACTTTTTGAACTTCTCCCAACCGGAGCGCTCCCCGGTGATAAAATCCTCCTCCACACCGTTCCCCCGCATCAGCCGCCACTTGTAGTGGTCTCCTCCCAGCCACACTTGGGCCAGGTCGTCGAACCGCCGGTCCTCCCAAATCTCTTTGGGGTCAATGTGGCAGTGGTAGTCCGCAATGGGCATCCCTTGGGCATACTGGTGGTAGAGTTTTTGGCCGGCCTCCGTGTCCAGCAGGAAGGTTTGTTCGGATAAGAATGGCGTCATGGTTGTTCCCTCCCTTGATTGATAGCCTCAGTATAGCACAATGTATTCCCTATAAAAATTGCGAAACTTGTTGAAAATATTGTAAATATTGTGGTAGTATAAAAAAGGAGGGATCTTTATGAAAACAACCACTCAATTTGACCCCCGGCAGGAAATGCGCCGGCCAGATTTTGAGATTTTCCATAGCCAGGACACTACTCTGGACACGGTGGAGCCCCACCACCACGACTTCTTTGAGGTGTACTGCTTTTTGCAGGGCCAGGTGGAATATCGGGTGGAAGGGGTCCTCTACCGGCCCAGGCCCGGCGACCTGCTTCTGATCCGCCCCATGCAGCTGCACCAGGTAGCGGTGCAATCTTTGACCATGCCTTACGAGCGGATCGTGCTATGGGTGGGCCAGGGGTTTTTCGAGCGCCTGCCAGGCGAGGGGGAAAACCTGCTGGGATGCTTTAGTTCCGGAGGCCCGGTGTACTTGCCCTATGTCCCCGGGGAGGGCCACGATGCCATCCGCCTGTTATTGGAACAGCTTCTTCAGGAACAATCCCAGCCAGGAATGGGGTCATCCCTGTTCATACAGGGATGTTTCCTTCAGCTGATGGTACTGCTCACCAGGCTTGCCCAACAGACCGCACCCCCTCCTGAAGCTGCCAGCTCCCTGGTTACGCAGGTGGCGGCCTACATCAATACCCACTTTGCACAGGAGATCCATTTAGACCAATTGGCCCAGGCTTTCCACGTGAGCAAGTACCACCTCTCCCACGAGTTCCAGCGGGTGGTGGGAACCAGCCCTTACCGGTATTTAATGCTGAAAAGGCTGCAAAAAGCCCGGGAGCAAATCCTAGACGGAACGCCCCCGGGCAAAGCCGCTCTGAACTGCGGGTTTCACGACTACGCCAACTTTTTCCGCTGCTTTGTCCGGCAGTACAGCGTCCACCCGAAAGACCTCAAACGGAAAAACCCAGAATAACCACTTGAAAGTACCAACAACACCCGGCCAATATTTTTCCAGGCTTGCCCGCACCGGGCGGGGTAAATGCCGAAAACCCTAAAGAGAGAAGGGAATGCCCATGAAGGAAAACCGTTCTGCCCTCTTCCCGATCACGTTTTTCCACACCCTCCTGGCAGCCTACGGCCAGCCACGGTGGTGGTCAAAAAAACCCTACTGGGTTATGTTCCAGGCTGTGCTGGTACAAAACACCACCTGGGCCAATGTGGAAAAGACCTGCGCTTTGTTGGAGGAACAAATCATCCCGGAAAAAATCGCGCGCCTCACCTCAGCTGAATTGGAGAGGATGATCCGTCCCTGCGGCTTCCCCAAGGCGAAGGCCCGCACGATCCAAGCCCTCACCGCATGGTATCAAAACTACGGGTTTGACCAGGCGGTGGTACAGGGCCTTCCACAGGAAAAGCTGCGTAAGGAGCTCCTCTCCCTCCGCGGCGTGGGACCGGAAACCGCCGATGTGATCCTAGTTTATTCGTTTTACAAGCCCTCTTTCATTGTGGACGCCTACACCCGGCGGCTCCTGGCCCGGCTCGGGTATGC
Organism: uncultured Oscillospiraceae bacterium; assembly: GCA_900548545.1. Classification (GTDB taxonomy): domain Bacteria; phylum Bacillota; class Clostridia; order Oscillospirales; family Acutalibacteraceae; genus Acutalibacter. Next base: position 40,824 of record URKX01000008.1, on the reverse strand, counting down.
TTTCCCCAACGACCGCGCCCTTCGAAGCTTTTTTGAACAGGGCCTTCCCCGAGATGCCCAGGTATACGGCCACCTCCATTGGCTGATCTTGGATCATTGTATCCAGCATTGCAAAAAATCCCCTCAATGCCAAGGATGCTGCTTTGCCAATGAGTGCCCAACCGGAAACCAGCCCCCAGCTCCCACGGATCCCGGCGTATCTTCCAGTCATTGAAAACTTCCGCAGAGAAGGCAGGATAAGGACCATTACATTCCAGCGGCCCCTCATCGAACGCAAAATTTGCCGTGTTCTGTAACGGGTTCAGCCTTGACCATTCTCCCGCTTGAGTTTTTCTAAAATCTCCTTATCCGCCGGGCAGAAGGGGTACTGGTCAATCTCCCCCACAGTGATCCATCGGATGTCGTTATGCTCCAGCATTTTGGGGGTTCCCTCCTGGATGGAAGCGCAGAACAGGGTCAAACGCACCGTGAGATCCGGGTACTGGTGGGTAAGCTCCATGAACACTTCCCCCACCTGCAAAGTGACAGCCAGTTCCTCACGGCACTCCCGGACCAGGGCCTGCTCTTTTGTTTCCCCAGGCTCCACCTTGCCGCCCGCAAACTCCCAAAGGAGCCCCCGGGCCTTGTGGGCCGGCCGCTGGCAGATCATGAATGTATCACCCTCCCAAATGAGGGCCGCTACGACTTCGGTCATAAAAACTTCCTCCACGAACAACACGGCTGGTTTTTATAAGGCGTTATGCTTTGCCCTCTTTGTCAGCCGCCGCCAGATTACCTCACCATATTTCATTCTATCATCCTCAATACGCCCGGAAAATCCCTCCTGGACGCGCTCCCCGGGATCAACAGCCCGCCAGCATTTTTGCCAGATCATTCAGATATCCCTGCTGCCGCTTTAAATAGCCAGACGCCAGCGGGCGCGTCCACCAGTACTTGACGGCAGCCTTTTCCGTAAACGTCTCCTGTCCGGCCGCTTCGGAAGACGTAAACCGCCCCTCCCAATGCCCGGATAGATTGCTGTTCTCCATAGTGAAAGCCTAAAAACAGGGCTTTTCGCAGGCAGTCACGGTAAAGGTCGTGACAACCCATTTCTGGCGTACTCCCCCTTGGCCGCAGCCAGGCCATTGACATTCCCAGAAAGGAAAGGGTATCATAAAGACTGTGTTCCCCGCGCTAGGAGAGATTATGGGTACCCATGCGAAACAGGCAGCTTCCTTTAGCTTTTACGCTTTTCCTCCCCTCTGTAGGCATTATAACATGATGCTGCCTTTGACGCAATGGAACGCCATTTCGCGCGGGCCATTTGAGGCACGTACCGCCCGGAAACTCCCTTGAGCTCACCCATCTGGGAGCATACTGTATGAACAAGGAGGCGATCCTGTGAAAATGACAGGAAGCGTTGTATTTTTACCCGTAAAAGACCTGGCCCGCACCAGGAAGTTTTACACCCAAATTATGGGGCTGCGCCTTGCGATGGTCCAACCCGGCGGGGCGGAGATCTATGACACAGGCTACGGGTACTGGGGGTTTTGCGCCTATGGGGATGGCCGGCCAGCGTTGAGCGGCGCCCAAGGCGTCTGCCTTTCCCTTAACTGCACGGACCGAGCCGAGGTGGATGCCCGGTGGCAGGCAGCTTTGGCACAGGGGGCGCAGCCGGTTTCGCCCCCGGCAGAGCATAGCCGGTTCCCCGTTTACTCCTGCTTTTTGGCAGACCCGGACGGGTACCGGGTAGAGTTGCAGGTGATCGAAAACGGGGCCTGACCCTCCCCTACCAGCTGAAAAACAGTTGAGGTACCGGCTGGCCCCTTCTTTTCAATGCCTTTGGAAAAGAAACTCGTTCAAAAGCCAGCTTTTTTACTATTATTTCTTGTGTCATATATATTTTTTTGCTATAATAAACTAAAAACAGGAAGGCGTTCCAAGCGTTCTCCAAACTGTACCAGGGAACACGTTTCTTTCCTGACACCCATCACAGGAGATTTCCAAAAAATACTCCAAGAGCAATCAAAAAGCAAGGGCGGGACAGACCCATCCTTGTGGACATCCCCCGCACTTTTTTAGATATCTGAAAGGAAGATCCGTTATGGCAAGAAAAAAAGCAGAACCCGCAAAAAAGAGCGCAGCTCCCATAGAAGCCGCAACCCCCTCTGTGGAAAAAGACGTTCCCGTCACAGAGCCCACTGGCCCTGTGAAAGAAGCTGCCCCTGCCACAAAAAAGACAGCAGCCACCCGGAAGAGGGCTGTCCCTAAAAAAGCTGCTTCCACCAGGAAAAAAGCCACCCCTGCTGCGGTGGAAACTACCCCCGTAGCGAAAGAGCCTGCCCCTGTTGCGGAAGAAGCCGCCCCCGTGGCAAAAGAGCCTACCCCAGTTGCGGAGGAAGCCCCGGCCCTGGAGGTGCAGACTGACCTCCCCCGCAGAAGTGTTGCCTTCATTGGCTCCGAGTGCCATCCCTTTGTGAAGACCGGTGGCTTGGGGGACGTGATGTACGCCCTGCCCCGGGAACTGGTGCGGCTCAACTGCGATGTGCGGGTGATTTTGCCCCGCTATGCCTGCATCCCCCAGAAATACCAGGAGAAGATGATCTACCGGGGAGAGTTCTACATGGACTTGGGCCGGACCGGCCGGGAGTATTACGTGGGCATCATGGAGTACATCTGCGACGGCGTGGTGTACGATTTCATTGACAACCAGGAGTTTTTCTCCTCGGGTAACCCCTATATCAACCTGGTGGATGATATACCCAAATACTGCTTCTTCAGCAAGGCTGCCCTGGCTGCTTTGAACTTTATGAATTGGATCCCCGACATCATCCACTGCCACGACTGGCAGGCCGCCCTGGTGCCGGTCTACCTGCGCACCCTGTTCCAGGATTCGCCGGTGGGCAGAGCCCGGTCCATCCTCACCATCCACAATCTCCGCTTCCAAGGGATCTACAACATCCCCACCATCCAATACTGGTCCGGCTTGCCTGACTCTGTGTTCAACATGGGCGCCTTAAAACAGGATTACAACGACGCCAATATGTTCAAAGGCGGCCTTGCCTACGCTGACCGGATCACCACCGTCAGCAGCACCTATGCCCAGGAGATCCAAACCAGCGAATACGGGGAAACTTTGGAAGGCCATTTGCGCTACCACAGCGGCAAGCTGCGGGGCATTGTCAACGGCATTGATTACGGGATGTGGAACCCCGAAACAGACCCTGCCCTGGCTGTAAACTACGGCCTGGGGAACGTGCTGGACCGCAAAATGGAGGACAAGCTGGCCCTGCAAAAAGAACTGGGGCTGGAAGAGGATCCCAGCAAGTTTGTCATCGGGCTGATCTCCCGGCTCACCAACCAAAAGGGCCTGGATCTGGTCAACGCTATCATCCCTCAAGTGCTGGACGGCAACACCCAAGTGGTGGTTCTGGGCACCGGCGACAAGCAATATGAGGACGCCTTCCGCTACTACGAAGATACCAACCGGGGCGCCTTTGCCGCCTGCATCCAATACGATGAGGCCAGGGCCCACCGGATCTACGCCGGCGCCGACGCGCTGCTGGTGCCCTCCCGGTTTGAGCCCTGCGGCCTGACGCAGCTCAACGCCATGCGCTACGGCACCATCCCCATCGTTCGGGAAACCGGCGGCTTAAAGGACACTGTGGAGCCCTACAACACCTTCACAGGGGACGGCAACGGCTTCACCTTTGACCGCTACGAGCCGGGCCTGCTCTTAGACGCCATCAACCGTGCCAAAACGATCTACTTCGACAACCGCTCCCACTGGGACGAAGTGGTCCAGCGCGATATGGCCAAGGACGTATCCTGGGAGAACTCCGCCAAGCAGTACAAAGACCTGTACCTGGAGCTGACTCCGTGGTGATCCCTGTTTGGGGCCTTAAAAAAACATGGTTTCCCCATTGACTTTTGCGCTTTTATGTGATAACGTAATACCAAACCGTTGAGAAAGAGCAAGTAACCTCAGGATACCTGCTTCCAGAGAGCTGCGGATGGTGGGATCGCAGCAGGAGGGGCTGAGGCGAATGGGCTTTTGAGGGCGAGCTGAAACAGCAGTAAGCAAGCCGGAGAACCAACTCCGTTACCAAAGAGAGCATATGGGTTTCGTATGCGTGAGTGGACGCGGGTACCGCGTCAAGCCGGGTGGCACCGCAGGAGTGTTGCGCTCTTGTCCCTGCATAGTTTTTGTAAGGGACAAGGGCGCTTTTTATTTGCCCCGTCCCGGAAAGGGGTACGATTATGAAACTGGAAAATTACGAGGTCCATCTGCCAAGCTACTCCATCGGCAGCACCATCTACGACAAGATCGGCCCGGTGTGTGAGTCTTACGGCAGGAAAGTGCTGGTCATCGGCGGGCGCAAAGCCCTGGCCGCTGCCTACGGCAAGATCGTTTCCTACGTGGAGCAGACCAACTTAGAGATCATTGGCAAGGAGATTTACGGCGAGAACTGCACCTACGCCACCGTGGAACGCCTGCGGGCTATGCCCCTCTATCAGGAGGCGGACATGGTGTTCGGCGTGGGCGGCGGCAAGGCCCTGGACACGGTAAAGTGCCTATGCATCACCGACGACAAGCCGGTGTTCACCTTCCCCACCATCGCCTCCAATTGCGCCGCCACCACCTCAGTGTCCATCATGTACAACGAGGACGGCACCTTCTTAAAGCCCAACTTCTTTGTACGTCCCGCCATGCACGCCTTTATCGACACAGAGATCCTTGCCAAAGCCCCCAGCCAGTATCTGTGGGCGGGCATCGGCGACACCTATGCCAAGTATTACGAGGCCATGATCTCCTCCCGGGATGAGCGGCTGGAGCACTTCACCGCCCTGGGTGTGGAGGTCAGCCGGATGTGCCGCGACCCCCTGCTCACCTACAGCAAACAGGCTTTGGAGGACCACAAACAGGGGCTGTGCACCTACGCGGTGGAGCAGGTGGTGCTGGCCATTGTGGTCACTACCGGCATTGCCTCCATCTTCCTGACCAAGGACTTCACCCCAGACTACAACAGCGGCCTGGCCCACGCTGTGTTCTATGCCCTCACCGCCTACCCTGTCATCGAGGAACGCCACCTTCATGGGGAAGTGGTTGCCTTTGGCATCCTGCTGGCGCTGCTAGTGGACGGCCAAAAGGAAGAGTTTGAAAAGATCTATCAGCTGAACCAGTCCATCGGGCTGCCCACCCGCCTAGAGGAACTTGAGATCACCCCGGAGCAGTGGGAAGAATGCGTGGATGTGATCCCCACCATGTCGGACATTGCCCACTACCCCTACCGTGTGACCCGGCAAATGCTGGAAGAGGCAATGGAAGTTTTGAAAGAAAGGGCGGTGCAGTGACATGAAAAAGGCTAAGACAGGGGCTTTGGTGTTGGGGGTGGCCTTTGTGTGGTTTACCACCCACTTTGGCGGCGGCTTTGCTTCCGGCGCCCAGATCTACAGCTACTTTGTCCGCTACGGCGCCTGGTGCATTATCATGCCGGTGCTGGCCATGGCCTACAACGGGATCTTCTTCGCTTACAGCCTGCGGTTTGCCCGGAAACACCAGGTCTACGACTACCGCTCCTACAACAACGCCTTCTACGGGAAGTTCGCCCCGGTTTTCTCCAACCTGTTTGAGCTGCTGTACCTGTGCGTCATGTGCGTGGCCCCGGCAGTGGCCTTTGCCACCGGCGGCGCCACCCTCAGCCAGCTGACAGGCCTGCCCTACCTGCTGTGTACCTTCCTCATCGGCATTTTCATCTTTGTGGTGGCCATTTTCGGCACCGACCTGGTGCGGCGGGTGGCGTCCATTTTGTCCATCTGCATCATTGCTGGTCTGTTGATCGTCTATCCGCCCAACATCGCCCTGAACACCGGGAAGATCTCCGAAGCGGTCACCTCTATGGGGGAACAGCACCTGCCCCTGGGCCCAGCCCTGTACTCGGCCTTCCTGTACGGCACCTTCCAGCTGTCCAACATCGCCGTGTTCGTCCAGCACGCCAAGTCCTTTGAAAAGCCTGGGGACGCGGTGAAGAGTATGGGCCTGGGGGCTGTGGTCAACGCCCTGATGATGGTGATGGTGGTGCTAGGCCTGATGACCATTTACACCAACCCGGAAGCCGCTTCCCAAAGTGTCCCCACCTTGTTCATGGTGGAGAACGGCGTAGGCGCCTCCTTCATGACGCCCCTCATCTCCCTGCTGATCATCCTGGGGGCTGTGTCCACCGCTGTCAATATGGTGGCCGCCATGGTGAAGCGGGTCTGCGGCACCCCCAGTGAAAAAGCCTCCCCCAAAGCTTTCCTGGGACGGTTTCGCATCACCAAAAAAGAGGTCATCGCCGCCCTGGTCTGCTGCGTGGTGGACTTCGGCATCGCCCAATTCGGCCTGCTGAACCTGATCCAAAAGGCATACAGCGGCATTGCCTACCTGGCCATCCCGGTTATTTTGATTCCCTACATCGTCCACATGATCGTCACCCGGTTCGACACCAAGGAACCGGCTCCCAAACAGTAACGCGTTCCCTCCAAAAGATCTTTGAAAAAGTCTCGCCCCTGCGGCGGGGCTTTTCCTTTTCCCAAAAAGCCGCAGGCCATTGCGCGGGGGGAAAAATTCTTTTATACTGGGTGTAAGATTCGCGGTGAAAAGTTGTCTTATAAGGTGAGAGGGTTTTGAAAGAGGAGGTTGGGAAAGATGGAAGACCTGCAAATTGTCCAGCTGTACTGGGACAGGGACCAGCAAGCCATTGCCTGTTCCAAAGAGAAATACGGCATCTACTGCTTCACCATCGCCAACCACATCTTGGATAACTTCCAGGACTCGGAAGAGTGCGTCAGCGACACCTGGCTCTCTGCTTGGAACGCCATGCCGCCCCACCGCCCCCAGGTACTGCGGATGTTTTTCGCCAAGATCACCCGGCGGCTGGCCTTCAACCGCTTTAAGGCCAATTCCGCTCAAAAGCGGGGAGGCGGGCAGCTCCCCTTGGTACTGGAGGAGCTTTCCCAATGCGTGGCAGGCAGCGAGGACCTGGATGGTGCCCTGGTTGCCAAGGAGTTGGGAACGTGCATCCGGAACTTCGTGGAACAGCTGCCGCCCCGGGAAGGGGATGTGTTTGTCCGAAGGTACTTTTTCACCGAGCCGGTCAAGGAGATTGCCCAGAAGTACGGCTTGACGGAAAACCATGTGTCCGTGATCCTCAACCGCACCCGAAACAAGCTGAAAGACCACTTGCAAAAGGAGGGTTATTTATGAAAGACGAAGACTTGTACCAAGCCATGGAACACATCGACGACCAAGTGCTGGAGCGCAGCCAGCGCCGGAAACCCCACCGCAAACCCCTTTGGATCTCCGCCGTAGCCGCTGTGCTGGTGGTGGCTGTGGCCGTGGGAGCGGTGCTTTGGCCCAAGGGGGACGTCTTCCAGGTGGGCACCTATGCCCTGCAAACCGCCCACTACCCCCAGCTGGTCCCCCGGCCCGACCCCATGGACTATCTAGACGCCGGCACCCAGGAAGTAGACTTTGACGCCTACGATGCCGCGGAAGAAGCTTATCGGGAAAGCCAGGCAGCGTTGGAGCAAGAGCCGGGCTACGCCGACGGCTTGGACAGCTTTTTTGAAAAGAGCGTGCCGGTGTTCCTGTCCGGCAAAGAGGGAGAAAACGCCGCCTACTCCCCTTTGAACGTGTATATGGCGTTGGCCATGCTGGCAGAGGTCACCGACGGGGAAAGCCGCCAGCAGATTTTAGACCTGCTGGGCAGCAGCTCTCTGGAGGACACCCGGGAACAGGCCAAGGCCGTATGGGAAGGCGCCTACCAGGACGATGGCACTACTACCACCATCTTGGCCAGCTCTGTGTGGCTGCGGGATGACCTCTCCTACAACCAGGACACCTTAAAGACCCTGGCGGAAAACTACTACGCCTCCTCCTTCCAGGGGAATATGGGCGACGAAGCCTACACCCAGGCCCTACGGGACTGGCTCAATGAGCAGACCGGCGGGCTGCTGCAGGAGCAGGCAGAGGGCATCCAGCTGCGGCCGGAAACCGTATTGGCACTGGCCACCACCCTGTATTACAAGGCCGGTTGGAGCGACGAGTTCAACCCGGAGAACACCGCCACCCAGACGTTCCACGCCCCCAGCGGCGACGTGGAGGCGGAATTCCTCCACCAGACCTCGGAGGACGACCTCTACTACCGGGGTGAACGCTTTGGAGCCATTGGCAAGGGGTTGGGAGAAACCACCATGTGGCTGGTGCTTCCCGATGAGGGCACCACCCCGGAAGAGCTTTTAGCCCAGGGCCAAGTGGTGGAGTTCTTCACCGCAGGAGGCGGCGGGTTTGAGTGGGAGGACCGGGAAAACCGGAAAATTAACCTGGCCCTGCCCAAGTTTGACATCACCAGCGAAACCAACCTGCTGGAGGGGCTTGCAGCCCTGGGGGTCACAGACGTGATGGACATCACCAAGGCGGACTTCTCCCCCCTGACCGCCGAACCCCAGGAGCTGTTCCTCTCCCAGGCCCAGCACGATGTACGGGTCACAGTGGACGAGGAAGGCGTGGAGGCCGCTGCCTACACCGTGCTGGCTGCCAATGCAGCAAGCGCCTTCTCCGAACCCCAGGAACTGGACTTCATCCTAGACCGGCCCTTCCTGTTTGCCATCACCACCTATAATGGGCTGCCCCTGTTCGTGGGGATTGTCAACCAGCCCTGACCATGATTTGAAAAAGGAGTGTGGGACCTGCTGTAACGGACAGCAGGTCCTTTTTTATCCCACGATAAAAATGGTAAAAATTCGCAAATTTTCTTGAAAAACATTTCCCCCTGTGATATAATGATCTAAACTGACCTACTGTCAGTGCTCGCCCTGACACCGAAAACAGGCTTTGAGGTGGAAGGCCGGTCAAAACAGGATGTTTCCCGGGGGGTGCCCCGGCCTTTTTGCCGTGCCTTTCAGGGCGCGGCTTTATTTTTTGCATTTTCGGAAAGGAAGGTCTTTTGTGGAAACTCGCATCGCTGTGATCGGCATTGTGGTGGAGGATGAAAACTCTGTGGAAGCCCTCAACGAGATCCTCCACGAATACAGGCACACCATCATCGGGCGGATGGGCATCCCCTACCGCCAAAAGGGCATCAGCATCATCAGCATTGCCGTGGACGCCCCCCAGGACGTGATCTCCGCCCTTTCCGGGAAGGTGGGCAAGCTGCCCGGGGTCAGCTCCAAAACGGCCTATTCGGGGGTGCGTTCATGAGCCGGGCCGCCATCCTGGTGGAACAGCTTGCCGCCACCCACGACCTGCCGGACCAGGACCTGCTGTTCCTGCTCACACACCGGGACCCGGAAACTTCCGAGCTTCTCCGGGCAGCCGCCCAGAAAACCTGCCTGGAGGAATATGGCAACCGGGTGTTTGTCCGGGGGTTGATCGAATTCACCAACATCTGCAAAAACGATTGCTACTACTGCGGCATCCGCAAAAGCAACGGGGATGCCCAGCGTTACCGGCTCACCCCGGAGGAAGTGCTCCTGTGCTGCGGCCTGGGGCATGAGCTGGGGTTCCGCACCTTTGTGCTCCAAGGGGGCGAGGACGGCTGGTTCACCGATGAACGGCTGTGCGCCATAGTGCGCTCCATCAAAGAGCGCCACCCGGACTGTGCCGTCACCCTCTCGGTAGGGGAGCGCAGCCGGGAAAGCTACCGGCTGTTAAAAGAGGCCGGTGCCGACCGGTACCTTTTACGCCACGAAACAGCTACCCCCAGCCACTATGCCAAGCTCCATCCCCCCGAGCAGACCCTTGCCCACCGGATGGAATGCCTCTGTGCCCTAAAGGACCTGGGCTACCAGGTGGGGGCCGGGTTCATGGTGGGGTCGCCCTATCAGACCCTGGAAGACCTGGTGCGGGATCTGCGGTTTTTAAAGGAGTTTGCGCCCCACATGGTGGGCATTGGCCCCTTTTTGACCCAGCGGGACACACCTTTCAAGGACTCCCCCAACGGCAGCGGGGAGCTGACCCTGTTTTTGCTGTCGCTCATCCGGCTGTTGCTGCCCAAGGTGCTGCTGCCGGCTACCACGGCGCTGGGCACCCTGTTGCCCGACGGGCGGGAGCAGGGCATCCTCCACGGGGCCAATGTGGTGATGCCCAACCTTTCCCCGGAGGACGCCAGGCAAAAATACACCCTCTATGACAACAAGCTGCACTCCGGTGCAGAGGCTGCGGAAAGCCTGGGGCTTCTGCGGCAGAGCCTGGAAAAGATCGGCTATGTGATCCCCACAGAGCGGGGGGACAGCCTGATGTGACTCCCCTGCCCCCTGGGAAGCCTCTGTTGAACCAGCTGGTTTGGGAATAAACCCCCTAACACATATATTTACTGACGGGAAAGAATTTCTGACCCAAAAGAAAGGATGACACACGATGTACAACCCCAAATCCCTCAAAGCTGAGGAATTCATCGACCACCAGGAGATCCTGGACACCTTGGCATACGCCGACCAGAACAAGGACAATGTGGAGCTGATCGACCAGATCTTGAACAAAGCCCGGGAGCGCAAGGGCCTCTCCCACCGGGAAGCCTCTGTGCTGCTGGCCTGCGAGATCCCGGAGAAGATCCAGGAACTGTACGAACTGGCCGAGCAGATCAAGAAGGACTTCTACGGCAACCGCATTGTGATCTTTGCCCCCCTGTACCTGTCCAACTACTGCGTCAACGGCTGCCTGTACTGTCCCTACCATGCGGTGAACCGCCACATCCCCCGGAAAAAGCTCACCCAGGAGGAAGTGGAAAAAGAGGTCATCGCCCTGCAGGACATGGGCCACAAGCGCCTGGCCATCGAAGCCGGTGAGGACCCTGTCAACAACCCCATTGAGTACATTTTGGAATGTATCAACACCATCTACTCCATCAAGCATAAAAACGGCGCCATCCGCCGGGTGAACGTGAACATTGCCGCCACCACCGTGGAGAACTACCGCAAGCTGAAAGAGGCCGGCATTGGCACCTACATCCTGTTCCAGGAAACCTACCACAAGGAGAGCTACGAGCACCTCCACCCCACCGGCCCTAAGAGCAACTACGCCTACCACACAGAGGCCATGGACCGGGCCATGGAGGGCGGTATTGATGACGTGGGCCTGGGCGTGCTGTTCGGCCTGGAGCTGTACCGCTACGAGTTTGCCGGCCTGTTGATGCACGCCGAGCACCTGGAGGCCGTCCACGGCGTAGGCCCCCACACCATCAGCGTGCCCCGTGTGAAGCACGCCGACGACATCGACCCCTCCGCTTTTGACAACGGCATCACTGATGAAACCTTCCTGAAAATCTGTGCCTGCATCCGGGTGGCTGTGCCCTACACCGGCATGATTATGTCCACCCGGGAGAACCAGCAGGTCCGGGAGCGTGCCCTGCACTTGGGCATTTCCCAGGTTTCCGGCGGTTCCCGCACCAGCGTGGGCGGCTACACCGAGGAAGAGCGCCCCCACGACACCGAGCAGTTCGACGTGTCCGACAACCGCACTCTGGACGAAGTGGTGCGCTGGCTGATGGAGCTGGGCTACATCCCCTCCTTCTGCACCGCCTGCTACCGGGAAGGCCGCACCGGCGACCGGTTCATGAGCCTTTGCAAGGCTGGCCAGATCCAGAACTGCTGCCACCCCAATGCCCTGATGACCCTGAAAGAGTACCTGATGGACTACGCCGCCCCGGAAACCAAGGCCATTGGTGAACAGCTGATCCAGGCGGAACTGGGGAACATCCCCAAAGAGAAGGTCCGGGAGATCTGCAAGGACCATCTGGAGAAGATCGAACAGGGCATCCGGGACTTCCGTTTTTAAAGGAGCGTAACCTATGAGTTTCAACGACACCCCTTCTTCCGAGCGGGTACACATCGGCTTTTTCGGCCGGCGCAACGCGGGGAAATCCAGTGTGGTCAACGCCGTGACGGGCCAGGAGCTCTCCGTGGTTTCCGATGTGAAAGGCACCACCACCGACCCGGTGATGAAATCCATGGAACTGCTGCCCATGGGGCCGGTGGTCATCATTGACACACCAGGTTTTGACGACGAAGGCGCCCTGGGGGAACTGCGGGTGAAAAAGACAAAGCAGATCCTCAACCGGGCCGACTGCGCCGTGCTGGTGGTGGACGCCACCCAAGGCAAGACCCCCGCCGACCAAGAGCTGGTGGAGCTGTTCCAACAAAAGAACATCCCCCACCTGATCGCCTACAACAAGAGCGACTTGGCAGCAGCCCCTGCTTTGGGGGACCGTGAACTCGCGGTCAGCGCCCAGACAAAAGAGGGCATCGAAGAGCTGAAAGAGCGCATCGCCCGTCTGGTGAAGACTGGGGAGGACTCCCGCCGCCTGGTGGGGGACTTGCTCACCCCCGGGGACCTTGTGGTATTGGTGACCCCCATTGACAGCGCCGCCCCCAAGGGACGGTTGATCCTGCCCCAACAACAGACCATCCGGGACGTGCTGGACGCCGGCTGCACCGCCATTGTGGTGAAGGAAACCGGCCTGAAGGACACTTTACAAAAGCTGGGGACAAAACCCCGGATGGTCATCACCGACAGCCAGGCCTTTGCCCCGGTGAGCAAAGACACGCCCAGGGACATCCCTCTCACCTCCTTCTCCATCTTGATGGCCCGGTACAAGGGCTTCCTGGAGGACGCGGTGCGGGGCGTGGCAGCCATCGACCAGCTGGAGGATGGGGACAAGGTGCTCATTGCCGAGGGCTGCACCCATCACCGCCAGTGCGAGGATATTGGCACCGTGAAGATCCCCAAGTGGCTTTCGGAGTACACCGGGAAAAACCTGGTGCTGGAACACTCCTCCGGCCGGGATTTCCCGGAAGACCTCTCCCCTTACAAGCTGGTAATCCACTGTGGAGGCTGTATGCTCAACCAACGGGAGATCACCTACCGGCAAAAAACTGCCGGGGACAGCGGTGTGCCCTTCACCAACTACGGAATCACCATCGCCCACCTGAAGGGGATCTTGAAGCGCAGCGTGGAACTGTTCCCAGACCTGTACGCCCTTCTCCCCTGACCGGAACCCATAAACACAAAAAAGGCCTGCTGCGTTTCGCAGCAGGTCTTTTTCTTGTTTCCGGGGAATTTCCCCGGGAGATTGCCACTTGTTACGCCTTTACGTCAGCGGGCTTATCCAGCACCTGCTTGCCGGCAAACTGCACCAGCAAAAAGCCCACCACACAGGTGAGGATGATCTCGGGGATCATATACACTCCGTTGTACACCAGGGAGTATACCACAGCCAGGGTTGTGCCGGACACATTGGCCAGGCCGGGGATGTAAGTGGCAATAACCTCTTGCATATAGGTGGCCTCGTTGAGGGCAGACCACAGCAGCCAACCGGACAGGAAGGAGCAGAAATACCGCAGCATCATGGTCACAAAGCTGCCCAGGGTGAATGCCACGGCGTCATTTTTTATGTGCCCCCGGAACATCCCGCCCAGGCCCAGCACAGTAAAAGCCAGGATGTAGTCCAACAGGATAGAGCCCACCAACGTACCCACGGTCAGGCCCTTCAGGGCGCTCATGCCCAACAGCAGCTGCAGCGCACTGTTGACAAGCCCCGCACCCAAGCCCCACTTCAGGCCGCAGCGGTAGCTGAAAAACAGGATAGGCAGCATGGAGCACACGGTGATCGAGCCTCCGTAGGGGGCTTCCCACAGCTTGAGAAAGCCCAGGACAGTGGCCATGGCCACCATGATGCCGCCCAGCACCAGGTTGAACGTGCGCTTGGAAAGTGTGTTCATGTTTCATCTTCCTCTCGAAAAATTGGTTTCGCGAAAAATGAAAAGGCCGTTCCAGAGTTTCCCAAGGCGTTCTTTCACAAAAAAACGCTGCTCGGAAAACCCGAACAGCGTAACAAACATTTTCATCCTGTTCCCGGCACTGGCCCCCGGAAACCACTACAATGAAATGCTCCCTACGCCGGTATTACCCGGATCAGGTTCCTGCCCCACTGGGCAAAGGGTTTAAGCTCGAAGCTCCTCTCAGCCGCCCGATTGCGGCACCCCTTCTTTCATTTTTCGTTTGGTATTATAGCGCAAGCCGTGAATTTTGTCAAATAAAAAATAGGGCTTCGTAGAAACCTTCAACGCAAAACCGCCTGAGCCCACTGCCCAGATGGCTTCCCCTCATCCCGCTTTCTTTGCCTTTCCACGCTCCACCACTGTAAGATAGCACAGATAGGCTGCCGCCACGGCAAAATAGACCGTCACATTGGGACGGCGGAGCACGTTGCCAGAAACCTGGGCCGCAATGGCAGCCAACAGGAAGGTCATCCCCACAGCGCCCATTTCCACCGTGAGGAACCGCCGCACGCCGCCTCCAAAAGCACACAGGCCCCGCAGGGGCAGCCGCCTGGGCTTCTCCTCCTGGCTTTTCCATGCGCTTGCCACATCCTGGAAAAAGGCTTTCAACACCATCACTGCAAACAGTGCCAGAAACAGCATATACAGGGTGAACCCAAGATACCCGCAGAAGTAGAACACTGCCGGGAAGTCGTTTTCCAGGTCATAAACGGTATCCTCATAGATCATATCCTGATACTCAAAGCCCAGCAAGTGGGTGGCGAAATCCTTTTCCTCCCACATCAGCTTGGCAAACATAGACTTGCGGACCCGGGAATCCGACAGGATGGTGGATTCTGAGGTGTAATCGTAGGCGTCCATCACATTGTACACACCAAAGCGGTCGTAGATGTTCCCGAAGATGGAACCGTACACTTCCGGGTCGGTGTACACACCCATGAGGCTGTCCCGGAGCCTCTGCAATTGCCGCGCCTCCCCCTCGCCGGAAGCGGAGCCGTCTTTTTCGCCTTCCGCCAATTCCTGCCGGATCTCCTCCAGCTCGGACTGGTCCGCGCCGCTGTTCTTCAAGCTTTCGTCCACCAGCTGCTGGTAGTTGTTTAAAGCATACTGGGACATACTTTCCCGCATCTGCATGGGGGCATAGCTGCGGAAGGCCACCACCAGCACCACCACACCCAGCAGGGGAAGCACATACCGCAGGCACTTCTTCTGGAAGTTCAACGCAAACAGGAAGATAAACGCCCCGGCAATGATAAAGATGGAGTAAAAGGTAAACTTGGTTCCCATGGCGAACATCAGCCCAAAACTGAGCGCCAGGGACAGCAGGAACACCGGATACTTTTTAGTCTTCCAGGCAAAGAGGATAGCCAAAGGCGCCACCAGCACCACAATGGCGCTTTGGGCGTTGGGGGTGCTGAACCAGCCCATCACCCCCAAATACAGGGTGTTATAGGTGTACACCGGATGGCCCGTCAGCCAGGGCAGCGCGGTGAACACCACGATCTCCGCCAAATTGATGGCAAAGCCGGCATAGACAAACTTCCGCAGGTTTTCCCCTTTTTGGAAGAAGGTGATAAAGGACAGGGTGAAAATGGGGAAGTTCATGATCCGCAGGAAGTTGGCGGTGTCGGACACCACCGACTGGTAGCCGATCCGGTAGCAATTGACCACATGGGCCAGCCAAAATGCCCCCATCACCCCATAAAAGAGGAAATACACCCGCTTTTTATCACTGACAATGAAGCCCAGCAGCGCCACACCCATCAGCAGCAAAAACCGCAGCGCCGTGGAAAGGGAGTTGTTCCCCATCTCCCCTAAGAAGTAGGAAAGCACGTCCAACATGGGCTGGATAATGAGAATCGCGCCCACCAGCCAGGGAAGTTTCTTGCTGATGGCGGCTTTTACACATTGAAATTTCTGTTTCATAGATTTCCCCCTTGGAGATGACCCCATTTTCCAAACGACTTTCTGCGGCGGACCACCAGCTTTTCCCGGGATTCCAACGCCCGGGCTGTCCCCATTTCCGGGTGGAGATACACATACAGCAGCGCCGCCGCCACTGAGCCGTACACGGTCACGCTGGGTTTGCGCAGCACCTGCCCGGAGAACTGGGCCCCGCCCAGCATCAAAGCAAAGGTCATGGCGGGCACACCGAACTCCACGCACAGAACCCTGCGCCAATCCCCCAGCAGCCCCTTCACAGAGGCCAACACAAAATACAAAGCAAACAGCCCATACATTCCCACCCCAAGGTAGCCGTAATAATACAGCAGTGCGGGGAAGTCGTTTTCCGGGTCGTAAATGTGGCTGCCCACATGGCATTTGGCATACTCAAACCCCACGATCTTTGTGAGGGCGTCCTGTTCCTGCCAGACCATCTCCATGGCGGTGAGCTTTTTCACCCGGGAATTGTACAGGGTTTCCGGGTCGGTAGCGTACTGATACTGCTCCATCACCGCTTCCAGGCCAAACTCTTCTATCAGGTCCCCCAACAGGGTGGCCCCATAAAGCCCCGGCTTGGCGTACACCTCTGTGTACACCCGGGTGATCTTTTCCAGGATCTCTGGAGGGATCTCCTCCCCTTCTTTGTAGACGTAGCCCTTGTCCTCCCCCAGGATGCCGTCGGCCTTTTCCTGGTAGATGGCATAGGAGTCCCCAGTGAGGGCTTGGCGTTCCGCCATGGGAGAAGCCCCCCGGAAGGCCACCAGCAACACCAGTGCTAACACCAGCGGGATGCAAAACAGCAACTGCTGCCGCCGCAGCAGCAACAACGCCAAAAAAGCACAACCAATCAAAATGGCGCCGTAGTAGGTCAGCCGGGTACCGGTGAAATACAGCAGCCCAAAGCCCCCCAAACAGCACAGACAGAACTGCCACAGCCGCTGGCTGCGCAGCCCCCACAGCAGCAGGGCTGGCACCAGCAGGGTCAAGATGGAGCTTTGGGAGTTGGCCACCCCAAACCACCCCAACACCCCGATAAACACGTTCCGGTCGGGATAGTCGTAGGTGTACACCGGCGCGCCCACCAGGTAGGAAAGGGCAATCACAACCAGTATGATGCCGAAGTTTGCCGCCAGCATCCCCACTACCCGGTAGTCCAGATCCCGCCTCTGCCGGAAAAATGTGACAAAGGACAGCGTCCACAGGGGGAACTGCACCAGCTTCAAATACTCCGCCGCATCCCCCACCGGGTCTTGATAGCCCAGGCGCAGGCAATTCGCCATATGCAGCACCCAAAATCCCCCCACCACGCCGTACATCATGTAGTAGGCTTTCCGGTTTTCCGTAATGGCAAACCCGTACAGGCACACAGCTGCTAGCAGCGCCGTCCGCAGGGAAGTGGTCACCCAGGTGGCCCCCACCTGGCCCATAAAGTAGGACAGCACATCCAGCAAGGGCTGCACGGCCAACAGGGCCGCCATAATCTCCCCCACCGGGGCTGCCGCTTTCGCTTTCCAAGAGGTTTCTATCATAGCAAAGGGTTCCTTTGATTATGTCAAGTATTGGATTCCATTATAGCACGAAACTTCCCCGGGCACAACAAAAACTGACGCACTTCCATCCTCAAACCTCAAGCAAACCCGCGCCAATGCTGGTGTTTTTCCAGTTCTTACAACTTTCTTTCGCCTTTTGGCCAGGCCGCCGGGCAAAAAGAAAAGCCCCCCGGCCACAGGGAGCTTTTCAAAGAAGGGATACTTAAAACCACATTAACCCTTTAAAATCTGTTTGTAAAGGCGGATATATTCATTGGCGGAACGGCCCCAGCTGTTGTCACAGCCCATGGCACGGTCCACCAGAATGTCCCAACCCTCCTTGTCGGAATTATAGGCATAGATGGCACGGTGCAAGGAATGGAGCATATCGCCGGTGTTGTAGGTCTTAAAGGTGAATCCATTGCCCTGGCCGTCGCCGCTGTCGGTGATGGAATCCTTCAAGCCGCCGGTTTCCCGTACAACGGGAATGGTGCCATACCGCAAAGCGATCATCTGGGACAGCCCGCAGGGTTCTGACTTGGAAGGCATCAGGAAAATATCCGCGCCGGCGTAGATCTTCCGGGAAAGCTCCGGCACAAAGCCCAGGCACATGACAAACCTTCCGGGGTATCTCTCCTGCATCCACTGGAAGTAGTTTTCATACTCCAAGTCGCCGCTGCCCAAAACCACAACCTGGGCATTGGAATACTCCATCACATTGTCCATACCTTCCTTCACCAGATCCAGGCCCTTGTGGGACACAAGCCTGGTAACCATGCCCACCAGGGGCAAGTCGGGATTCTGCTCCATGCACAGCCGCTCTTGCAGCTTCTGCTTGTTCACAGCCTTGTTGGCCCTGTCCTCACGGGAGTAATGGGCGTAGATATTGGGATCGGCGGCAGGGTCGTACCCCACGGTATCGATGCCGTTTAAAATACCGGAAAGCTTCCAGCTGCGCTCCCGCAGGATGGGGTCCAGCTTGTGGGCAAACCAGGGATCCAAAATCTCCTGGGCATAGGTGGGGCTCACCGTGGAAACCCAGTTGGCGCACTCAATGGCGCTCTTCATCAAGTTCATGTCCCGGTTGAACTCCAACAGGGAGCTTTCCGAATTGGGGATGCCAAACACGTCTTCCAAAATCTCTTTGCCATACTGGCCCTGATATTGGATGTTATGGATGGTAAACAGGGTCTTAATGCCGGAATACCACTCGTTGTTGGCGTAGAACAGCCGGTAGTACACAGGCACCAGGGCCGTCTGCCAGTCGTTGGCGTGGATGACGTCGGGTTTGAAATCGATATAAGGCAGCATCTCCAAAATGGCCCGGGAGAAAAAGGCAAACCGCTCTGCGTCGTCAAAGTGGCCGTAAATGCCGCTGCGCTTAAAATAGTACTGGTTGTCGATGAGATAGTAGATCACATTGCCAACCTTGGCCTCAAAAATGCCGCAATATTGCCGCCTCCAAGCCACCGGCACACTGATGCTGGTGACAAAATGCATCTGGTCCCGCAGCTCTTGGGAAATACCGTCGTACAGGGGGACCACCACCCGGCAGCCGATCAAACGGGCACGCAATGCCTGAGGCAGGGAACCCGCTACGTCTGCCAAACCGCCAGTTGCGGAAAAAGGCAGCGCCTCACTGGCACAAAACAGGACTTTCATAACTTCGTTACCTCAGCCTTTCCGCTCACAGTATCTTTCCGCTTCCTCTCCCCGCCGTGAGCCAAGGGGAGGGGGGTATCGAGGCCGGGCGTTACACTTTGCTGCCCTTGGCCACAAACACGGGATAGGTCTGGTAACCCATCAGCGTGCGGTTGGGATCGAATACGGTGTTCTTGTCAGCCACCACATAGTCCAGCCGGCTGTTTTCACCAATGACGGAATCCTGCATGATGATGCAGTTGCGCAGCTTGGCGCCCTTGTGCACCTGTACGCCCCGGAACAACACGCAGTTTTCCACTTCACCCTCGATCAGGCAGCCGTCGGCAATGATGGAGTTGGACACCACCGAGCCCAAACCATACCGGGTGGGGCTGTCGTCCCGGACCTTGGTATAGATGGGACGGGCGGCGTCAAAGAGCTGGGAGCGCACCTTGGGCTCCATCAAAGCCATGTTGGCCTTGAAATACGATCCCAGGGAAGAAACCGTGTACGCGGTGCCGGTGAACTCATAGCCCACCACCCGCAGCTCGGGCAGGCTCCGCTGGAGCAGGTCCCGGTCGAAATCGTACAGGTTGCGGCCCATGCACTCTTCCACCATGGCCATCAGCCGCTTCCGGGAAATCAAATAGATCCCCATGCCAAAGTTGCAGTCGGTATCGCTGCCCCGCTTGACCACCATATCCCGGATATAGCCTTCGGGATCCACGGTGTAAACCACGTTCTTGTCTGTATCAGGAGAAGTGCCATGGCGGTAAAGAATGGTGATATCCGCGTTCTTCTCCGCATGGAGCTGGAATACCTCTTTATAATCGATGTTAGCCACAATATCGCAGTCGGAGAGGAGAACATACTCCTCATGGGAATTCTTCAAGAACCGCATGATGGAAGCCAAGGAGCTGATCTTGCCCTCGGTGCGCATGGTTTCAGCGCCAAAAGGAGGCAGCAGGTACAGGCCCTCCCGCTTCCGGGACAGGTCCCACGCCTTGCCGGAACCCAGATGGTCCATCAAAGACTGGTAGTTTTGCTCGGTGATGACGCCCACCTTGTTGATACCGGAATTCACCATATTGGACAAGGGGAAGTCCACCAGGCGGTAACGGCCGCCGTAGGGGACGGAAGCCATCACCCGGTTCTGGGTCAGTTCACGCACCCGTTCTTCATGTACATAGGCAAACAGAATGCCGATCACGTCATTGCCGCGCATCACTTCTCCACCTCCTCAGCATCGATCATGGCCTTGGGGGGGACCACAGAACCCACCGGCAGTTTGCAGCCGGGGCCGATCACAGCCACGCCCCAATCCTCTTTGTTCTCCATCTCTTCAGGGCGCTGCCCCACAACGGAATTGGCACCCACCACAGAATTCTCCGCCACAATGGCGTACTGCACCACAGCACCCTCTTCAATGCGGGCGCCGGGCATGATGATGGAATCGCGCACCACGGCACCGGGCGCTACATACACACCGGCAAACAGCACGGAGAAATCCACCGCGCCATACACATTGCAGCCCTCTGCCGCCAAGGAGTTCTGCATGGACGCGCCCTTGGCCACATAGTGGGGGGGCATCACCGGGTTGCGGGAGTAGATCCGCCACTCCGGGTCGTTGAGATCCAACGGCACATTGGGGTCTAACAAGTCCATGTTGGATTCCCACAGGCTTTCGATGGTGCCAACGTCCTTCCAATAGCCCTCAAAGCGGTAAGCGTACATGGCCTCCCCGGCACCCAGCATAGCCGGGAGCACATTCTTGCCAAAATCGTTCTGGCTCTCGGGGTCATCCTCGTCCTCCTGGAGGTACTTGCGCAGCTTGTCCCAGGTGAACACATAAATGCCCATGGAAGCCTTGTTGCTCTTGGGCACCTTGGGCTTCTCGTCAAACTCGTAGATGGAGCCATCCTCGTTGGTGTTCAAGATGCCGAAGCGGGAAGCTTCCGCCATGGGCACCTCATACACGGCGATGGTGCAAGCGGCGTTCTTTTCCTTGTGGAAAGCCAGCATCTTGGAATAGTCCATCTTGTAGATGTGGTCGCCGGAGAGCACCACCACGTAGTCGGGATTATAGCGCTCAATAAAGGGGATATTCTGATAGATGGCATTGGCGGTGCCCTTGTACCAGTCGGTCTTCTTCTGCTTCTGGTAAGGGGGCAGCACGTGCACGCCCGCGTTGTTGCTGTCCAGGTCCCAGGGCTGCCCGTTGCCGATGTAATCGTTCAGCTCCAGGGGCTGGTATTGGGTGAGCACACCCACGGTTTCGATGCCGGAGTTTACGCAGTTGGAAAGGGGAAAATCGATGATGCGGTATTTCCCACCGAACGGCACCGCGGGCTTGGCGAGATTCCTCGTCAACACGCCCAGGCGGCTGCCTTGGCCACCGGCAAGCAGCATGGCCACAACCTCTTGTTTAGGTAACATTTTTAGCGTCCTCCTAATCTTCAATCTTTGGGCAATGGATGGATATTTGAGAAAAAGGAGCCAGCCCCTCCCGGGGATTCCCCAGCCAGAAAAGCTGGCTGCCTTTCTGGCAAATGTGTCAGGGGGCTTTCCCCTGGGCCTTCTTTCCCTTGGCGCGGGAAGTGGTACCGTTTTTCCCGGCAGTGGAGGCATTCTTCGCGGCGCGAGTGGTTTTGGGTGATGGATCCGTTTTGGCAGTTGTGGTACGCCGGGCCCGTTTGGGGGTCTTCTTCACGCACTCCAAGAAGAACACCGAACAGCCGGGCAGGGTCAGAGAGATGCTCTGGTCACAGCCATGCATGGGCACGTCCTGGGTCTTGATGGCGCTGCCGTTGGTCACACCGCCGCCGCCAAACTCCTGGGCATCCGAGGAGAACACCTCTGCCCACACGCCCCGGTAGGGCACGCCGATGCAGTAATTCTCCCGCTGCACAGGGACAAAGTTGCACACCGCCACCAGCTCCCGGCCGTCTTTGGCCTTGCGCCGGAAAGCGATCACGCTCTGCTTATAGTCATCGTTGGAGATCCACTCAAAGCCCTCCCAGGAGAAATCGACCTCCCACAGTTCCGGACGGGAGAGGTAGAAGTGGTTCACAGCCTTGAAGAAGGCCTGGGCCTTTTGATGCTCCGGGTACTGGAGCAGCCCCCACTCCAGCTCTTTTTCGTAATTCCATTCGTTTTTCTGGGCAAACTCCGTGCCCATAAACTGGAGCTTTTTGCCAGGATGGGCTATCATGTAGCTGACAAAGGCCCGCATCTGGTCAGCCTTCATCTTGTCATCGCCGGGCATCTTATTGATCAGGGAACTCTTCCCATACACCACCTCGTCGTGGGAAATGGGCAGGATGAAGTTCTCGGAAAACGCGTAAAAAAAGGAGAAGGTCAGGGCGTCGTGGTTCCCGCTGCGGAACAGGGGGTCCATGGACATATACCGCAGCATATCGTTCATCCAGCCCATGTTCCACTTGTAGTTGAAGCCAAGCCCTCCCATGAAAGTGGGTTTGCTCACCATAGGCCAGGAGGTGGACTCCTCGGCGATCATCATACAGTTGGGTTCCTCCGCAAAGGCCCCCTCATTGAGGGCTTGCAGGAAAGCCACCGCCTCGTAATTCTCCCTGCCGCCGTCTTTGTTGGGGATCCACTCCCCATCCCGGCGGTTGTAATCCAGGTACAACATGGAGGCCACTGCGTCCACACGCAGGCCGTCAATGTGGTACTCTTTCAGCCAGAACACCGCACTGGACATCAAAAAGCTGACCACCTCGGGCTTGCCATAGTCGAACACCAACGTGCCCCATTCTTTGTGCTCCCCTTTCCGGGGGTCCTCATATTCATAGCAAGGGGTGCCGTCAAAATAGGCCAGCCCAGCCTCGTCCCTGGGGAAATGGGCAGGCACCCAGTCCATAATGACGCCAATGCCCTCCTGGTGGCAGCGGTCTACAAAGCGCATAAAATCCTTGGGTTCGCCATAGCGGGAGGTGGGCGCAAAGTAGCCCATCACCTGATAGCCCCAAGAGCCATCGTAGGGATACTCCATCAGGGGCATGAATTCAATGTGGGTAAATCCCATCTCTTTGACGTAAGGGATCAGCTCGTCCCCCAGCTTACCATAGGAGAACACGCTGCCGTCGGCATATTTCCGCCAGGAACCCGCGTGTACCTCATAGATATTCACCGGCTGCTCATAGTGAGGGGCTTCCTCCTTGCGGCGGATCCAATCCTCATCGTGCCACTGGTAATCCAGCTCGTACCAGCGGGAGGCCGTTCCGGGGCGGGTTTCCGCATGGCGGGCAAAGGGGTCGGCCTTGTAGACATCCTTCCCTTGGGCTGTTTTTACATAAAACTTGTACAGCTCAAAGGGTTCAAAGACAAAGTCTGTGTAGCCCTCCCACACAGCGTCATCTATTTTTTTCAGAGGGTACTTGGCCTTGTCCCAGTTGCAGAAATTCCCCACCAGGGAAACTTCCCTGGCATGGGGCGCCCACACCCGGGCAACCATGCACGCCTTGCCCTGATGGGTGGTTTTGTGCAGGCCCAGATATTCGTACGAGCGGCGGTTTTTACCGCTGCGGAACAGATACAAAGGCGGATTATCCGGCTGGCTGCCGGAAAGGGATTGGTTAACATTCTTTTCACGTTCCATGGCCCGAACGCTCCTTTTCCCCCGAACAAACGGGTTCTTTATTGTTATCATAACATAAACTCGAAAAAATTCAAGTGTTTTTTAGCCATACTCTTTAAATCTCAGTAAAAAAAAACGCAAACTTTGTAATTGATAACCAAATAGACGACTAGTTTTCTGTATAACACCACACGTGCCATTGCCGGATGGTATCACATTCCCCAAAAGGCCCACGGCGCCCTGCCGTTCTCTTTAAGCTGCCCTTACACCAGCATATGAACCATCCTCCCCGGCTATGAAAGCGGAAACACACAAAAAGCGGGCTGCTGCGTGATAGCAGCGGCCCGCTTGCCAAAAGGCGTCCAAAACCACCCTTCCCAGAAGGAGATACCAAGGTGTTCCGGCATTGCCCAGGAGGGGGCTCCCCTGCTGGGGAAGCGTGACCCTCCATTTAGATTTTTTCAATGGATCTCACCGAGAGAACCTTGCCCTCCACAATGAACTTCACCTCTACCCCATCAAAAACCATCCCGTACACCCGCTGAGGGTCGTTCTGGTAGGAGGGCCGGGGGTCTTGGGCCAGCACGCCAAGCAGCGCCTCCCGCTGATGGGGCGGGACCACCTCCAGCAGCTGTGGCGGGCACTCCACCTCCAGATGGTCCTCCCGATGCTGGTCGGAGAACCCGCCTTCCGCCTCCGGGTGGCAGTCAGCCAGGGGCACATAAGGCTTGATATCAAAAATGGGTGTGCCGTCCAGCAGGTCGGCGCCCCCCACCACCAGCAAGGGCCCGTTGGGCGCGTGGTAGTCCACCTTTTCCAGCTTGACGCAGGACAGCCCCAAAGGGTTGGGCCGGAAGGGGGACCGGGTGGCAAACACTCCCATCCGCTGGTTCCCACCTAAACGGGGCGGCCGCACCGTGGGGGACCATCCCTTGCTTTTGGTAAACTGCCACAAAAGCCACAGGTGGGAAAAGCCCTCGACGCCCCGGAACGCCTCAGGCACACGGAACTCCGGCTCCAGCTCCACCACAGCCCGCAGGCCCTCCACCAGGCCGCTTTGCCGGGGGATGCCAAACTTTTCAGGGAATTCGGTGTGGATATGGCCGATGGGCCGCAGGGTCAATTCCCCGCTCAAAACAGGGACTCCTCCCACTCTTCGGGGGACTCAAAGGGTCCCGGCACAGGGCGGACAGCCCGATGGCGGCCAAAGTAGTCCTGGTCAAAGACAATGGGGCTGCCGTCGGGGTTTTCGAACTGTTCCTCCGGCTCGAAGGCCATGCCCAGCACCTGGGTGGAAATACAGGCTGCTTTCCCCGTGGGCAGGTAACGGTACAGGTCCGTTTTCAGGAACACTTTCCCATCCCGCTCTTCCAGTTCCAGGGCGACAGGCTGCTCCACCACCAAGGGGGAGTCCTCCTGATCCCAAGGCTTGGCGCCGCCAAAGTAAACATTGCCCTTGGCCCACACAGGCAGATGGCTGTAATACCGGTCGGTGGCGACGGAACCCATGCCGCAATAGCCTTCGAACTGCTTCTCCCACTCCTCAAAGGTGAGATAGCCATTGTAGGGGGCAAGGCCCACTTCCACGTTGTTGTCATCCCAAATCACATGGGCAGCCCGGGTGTCCTCCATCAGCTTGGCCAGGGCAGGATGCACCGGCTGCTGGACGAAAATATTGTTGTAGAACCGCATATCCCCGTGAAGGATGGTCATAAAGCCCATGACCTCTGTGCGGTGTGCCACATGGTAAGGGGTGTAGCGGGGGGAGGGCAGGCTGGGGGCGCCGTTGTCCGTGCCGATGCCCACGGTGGTAAAGCTGCCCGCAATCAGATTGTGCACCAGGGCCACGCCCTGGGTGGCCAGCTTCATAGACCGGGTGGAAAGCAGAAGGTTATTGTCAATCAAGGTGGGGCCGTGGGAAACCTCCACGAAGATGTCCTCCCCGATACCGGTGAACTCTTCCCTATCGGGGGACTCACTCAAGTTGGGCAGGGTGTTGTGGTGGAACAGATTCTGGGTGACCCGGGTGCCCTGGGCCTGCCAGTCCAGCCACAGACCCCGGGTGCAGTGGTGGATATGGTTGCGGCGGTAGACCACGTCAATGGCAGCGTGCATTTTAATGCCGCCGATCTCCGCGCCGGAAAGGTTCTGCTTGTTGTTGATGTGGTGGATGTGGTTGTCCTCGATCAGGGAGAACACACCGCCCAAATGGCCCACGATGCCGGTCTGGCCGCAGTCGTGGATATTGCACCGGCGAATGATGTGGTGGCCGATATTCTCCTTGGTCCACCCCTGGATCTGGGCCAGGCAGATGCACTCCCGCTCGGTCTGGGTGCCGTCCTTAAATTTGTTATGAAGCCACTTATTGTCGTTTTCCGGCTGGCGGTATTTGCCCAGGGAGATGCCGGAACACTTGGAATCGGAGATCTCGCAGTCCTCAATGACCCAGCCTTTGGACCAGTGGGGGCCGATCATGCCCTCCTGGTAGGCGGTGGGGGGCGCCCACTGGGTGGCGGCCTGGCGCACAGTAAAGCCCGACAGTGTGATGTAATTCACGCCGGTCTTATCCGGGTAAAAACAGTTGCGCCGGACGTTGATCTCCACGTTCTCCTCATTGGGGTCAGCCCCGTGGAAATTGGCATACAGCAGGGTCTCCTCCCCCTCCTGGCAGGTGTACCAGCGGTACAGGGTGAATTCCCGGTCCCAGGAGGCCTGGAACACCTGGGGATGGAGCACGCCCTCCAGGGTTTCCGCCTCGTACATGGATTTGCCGTTTAAGTACACTTCGCCTGTGTGGAAGGGGCGCTTGGGCTCGTACCAGTCCCCTTCGATCAAGGTGGTGTAGGGGTTGTACTCTCCAAACAGGCCGTTCCCGATGCGGGCCACCCACACGTCCCCCTGGTATGGCTGCCAGGTTTTCACTGGCTCTGCACCGGTGATCACAGCGGCCCCAGGAGTCTGGGAGCGGTAAGTGATCCGGCAGTCGTCGCTCTCACCGCCGTTTTGGGGGTTGACCCATTCCCGGTACACACCGGGCGACACAATGACTTCATCCCCGGCCACAGCCACCCGGGCCGCCTCTTGGATGGTCTGATAGGGCGCAGCCTGGGAGCCGTCCCCGCTGCGTTTCACGCTGGCTGAAACATAGATCTTCAATGTGATTCCTCCCCTTTAAAGAATGGCATTTTTAAAAATCCCGCCTGCGGCGGGACACGCTTTCAGGGTGATTGTAGCACGGTGGGAAGAAGGCGTCAAGAAGGACTCTCCCACCGGCCTGTGGATACAGAAACGCTCCCACAGGTAACCGCCACCTCGAATTGCCTGGGACCTTCTGCCATAAAAGGAACCAGCAGGCCCGCCCCCCTGCGGGATAAAAAATTCGCGGGCCCCACAAAAGTGAAGTCCGCGAATTGGGTGCAGCGACATGCTGCCTGGTCGAGGTGACAGGATTTGAACCTGCGACTTCTACGTCCCGAACGTAGCGCTCTACCAAACTGAGCCACACCTCGTAAAAAAGCCTCGGCTCTCTCAAACCAAGGCTTTTGGCAGCGGTACCAGGATTTGAACCCAGACAAACAGAGTCAGAGTCTGCTGTGCTACCCTTACACAATACCGCTTTATAAGTGCCGCCCTGTCCGAACGGCAGTATCTATTATAACAGGTTTTCTTGGAAAGTCAATCCCTTTTTTCATTTTTTTCGTTTTTTCTAAACCTCCCCCGGCGCCTCTCCCGCATCCCCCAAAAAATCACTTGCGCACAGGGACACCCCGCCCTGCCAGGTACTCCTTCAACTGAGGAATGGTGATTTCCCGGAAGTGGAACAGGCTGGCCGCCAACACAGCGTCGGCCTTTCCTTGGGTAAAGGCGTCGTAGAAGTGCTCCATGGTCCCTGCCCCGCCCGAGGCGATCACCGGGATGGACACCGCCTCCGAAATGGCACGGGTCAGCTCCAAGTCATAGCCGGCTTTTGTGCCGTCACAGTCCATGCTGGTCAGCAGGATCTCCCCCGCCCCCAAACGCTCCACCTCTTTGGCCCACTCCACGGCGTCCTTGCCCGTATCCACACGGCCGCCGTTCAAGTACAGGGTCCAGCCCCCCGCCGGGCGCCGCTTGGCGTCCATGGCCACTACCACGCACTGGCTGCCAAATTTATACGCTGCTTCCTGGATGATACTGGGGTTCTTCAACGCCGCCGAGTTGACAGAAACCTTATCCGCCCCCGCACGCAAAATCCCGGTGAAGTCCACCACGGTGCGGATGCCGCCTCCCACGGTAAAGGGGATGAAGATGCTCTCCGCAACCCTGGTGACGATCTCCGTCATGATCCCCCGGTCGTCGGAAGAGGCCGTGATATCCAGCAGCACCAGCTCGTCCGCCCCTTGGCGGTCGTATTCGATGGCGGCCTCCACAGGGTCGCCCGCGTCCCGCAAACCTACAAAATTGGTCCCTTTGACCACCCTGCCATTTTTCAAATCCAGGCAGGGGATGATCCGCTTGGCATACATGGTCACTCCCCCTTTTCCGCGATGGCAGCAAAGTTTTTCAGAATCTGCAAGCCCACTTTCCCGCTTTTTTCCGGGTGGAATTGGCAAGCCATCAAGTTGCCCTTTTGCACCGCGGCGTGAATGGTGGCTCCATACTCTGCTGTGGCCGTGACTATATCCTCTTCCGCCTGCAAATAGTAGGAGTGGACAAAGTACACATAGGGCTCCTCTTCCAGCCCGGCAAACAGCCCCTCCTGCCGGGGAAGCCGTAGAGAGTTCCAGCCGATATGGGGGATCTTCAGCCCGCTTTCCTTGGGCAGCCGTACAATGCGGCCTTTCAGCAGCCCGAGGCCCTTTGCCCCCGGGCTTTCCTCGCTCTCTTCAAAAAGGATCTGCAGCCCCAGGCAGATGCCCAAAAAAGGCTTGCCAGAGGCCACAAACTCCCGGATAGGCCCTTCCAGCCCCCGGGCGCGAAGCTGCTCCATGGCGTCGCCAAAAGAGCCCACCCCAGGGAGCACTGCCCCTGCGGAGCCTAACAGAGTTTCCGGGCCAGCGGTCACCTGGCACTGGCAGCCAATATAGCGCAAGGCTTTCTCTACGCTTTGCAGGTTACCTGCGCCATAGTCGATAATGGAGATCACTGCACTTCACCTCATTAACAAGATAAAGCAATCATACCAGAAGAAGCGGCCCAAGTCAAGGGCAGAGAAAGAGCCCCGGTGGATCTGGGCCGCCATATTCCCATCAGTTAACAGCCCACCGCATACTGCGGCTCACGCCTTCGTGCCAACGGTTCAGATCCCTTTGGCGGCGCTCCTCCAGGTAATGGGCCGTAAAGGAAGCGTTTTCCCGCCACAGGGAAGAGAGCTCCTCCAGATCGTCCCACACCCCCACAGTGAGCCCCGCCAGCATCGCGGAACCCAAAGCGGTGGTTTCCAGGCACTGGGGCCGGCACACCTTGGCGTTTAAAATGTCCGCCTGATACTGCATCAAGAACCGGCTGCGGGAAGCGCCCCCATCCACACGCAGCTCCGGGATGGCCACGCCGCTCTCCCGCTCCATGGCCCGCACCAGGTCGGCGCTCTCCAGGGCGATGCTCTCCAGCACAGCCCGGCACAGGTGGGCCCGGGTGGTGCCCCGGGTGATGCCCAGCAAAGCGCCCCGGGCGTACATATCCCAATAGGGGGCGCCCAGGCCTGTAAAGGCGGGCACAAAGCTGACCCCACCGGCATCTTCCACTGTTTCGGCCAGCTGGTCGGCTTCCTGGGGGGTCTTAATCAGCCCCAGTTCGTCCCGCAGCCACTGGATGGCCGAGCCGGCGTTAAAGGCGCTGCCCTCCAAGGCGTAGGTCGTGCGGCCGCCCAGTTTCCAGGCAATGGTGGTAAGCAGCCCTTCCTGGGAAGCCACCGGCTTGCTTCCCGTATTCATCAGCACAAAGCAGCCGGTACCGTAGGTATTCTTTGCCATCCCCTCAGAGAAACAGCACTGGCCGAACAGGGCCGCGTGCTGGTCCCCCGCCATGCCGGCAATGGGGATCTCTTCCCCCAACACGTCGGCGCTGCACATCCCCACGATCTCGCCGCTTTCCGCCACCCGGGGCAGGGCGCTTTGGGGGATACCCAGCTCTTTGAGCATGGTTTCGTCCCAGCGCAGTTTGCGGATGTCAAACAGCATGGTGCGGGAGGCATTGGTCACATCGGTGACAAAGGAAGCCCCATCCGTGAGGGAGTACACCAGCCAGGCGTCAATGGTGCCCAAACGAAGCCGGCCTTTCTCCGCCAGCTCCCGGGCTGCGGGGACATTCTCCAAAATCCACTTCATTTTGGTGCCGGAGAAATAGGGGTCGATGATCAGCCCGGTGGTGTCCTTGATGTACCCCTCCATGCCGCTGGCACGCAGCCGTTCACACTCCGGAGCGGTGCGGCGGCACTGCCACACAATGGCGTTGCACACCGGGATCCCGGTGACCGCGTCCCAAGCCACCGTGGTCTCCCGCTGGTTGGTGATGCTGATGGCCGCAATGTCCCTGGCGCGCACGCCAGCCTTCTCCACAGCCTGGCGCATGGCGTACAAGGTGGTCTGCAGGATCTGCACCGCGTCATGCTCCACATAACCCGGCTGGGGGTAGATCTGCGGGAACTCCCGCTGGCCCATGCCTGCCACCCCTCCAAACGCATCGAACAACACCGCCCGGGAACTGGTAGTCCCTTGGTCAATGGATAAAATATACTTTCCCACCATCATGGCTCGATCGCTCCCCTCTGTTTGGGCATTCAGCCCTTTTTCCCAAAAAGCCGGCGCAAAAAGCCTTCCCCTTTTCCCACCACATGGGCGTGCACCAGCCAGGCAGGGTTGATCTTTTCCAGCACAACCTGGGGGCACTCATACTGGGAGGGCTTCCGCTGTTTCTTCAGGTCTTTCATCATCTCGTTATACTGCCGCACCGTAACTTCCTCACAGTCCGGCCGGAGGGATTTGTAATTGGACGGGCTGGAAAACTTAAAAGCGTAGAGGAAATCCGCCCACACGCCATACTCTGTCAAGTGGACGTATTTATCCGGCACGTCCAGCGTCAGCTTCACCGAGCCGGACACCTTCCCCCCCGTATTCTGCCGCTTGCCTTTCAGCACCCCAAAAATGGGGCACTCGCATTTAAGCCCCAGCATATCGATCAAAGCGTCATATTCCCCCCGCAGGGTGAGGTTGGGCTTTGCCCGGTAGGTTTCCCCCGCTCTGAGAGCACGCAGCACCAGTTTGGACTGATAGGTTATTACGATCATAAAACGCCGCCTTTCTCTTTTTCTTCTTTCTCCCTTTTCAACCGTTCTTCCTGTTCCCTACGGGCCTGTTCCGGCGTCTTCACTGCCCAGTCATACAAAAACGTGTCAAACACGCCGTGCTCATCGGGCTTGATCAAAAAGCGCTTGAGCAGGGCCTCTTCTTCTAAGCCAGTACCCCG
Source organism: uncultured Oscillospiraceae bacterium (assembly GCA_900548545.1). Taxonomy (GTDB): domain Bacteria; phylum Bacillota; class Clostridia; order Oscillospirales; family Acutalibacteraceae; genus Acutalibacter. The sequence continues at coordinate 9,873 of URKX01000008.1, read as the reverse complement.
GTAATAGGCATCGGCGATGGCTCCGGCGATACACGCCACCGTATCCGTATCGCACTTCACGCTGAATACATTGCGGATGCAGCTTTCCCAGTCTTCCGATTCCCAAAAGCACCGGATCGCCAAGGGCATGGTCCCCATGGCTGAGTCGTCAAAACGGCTAAAAGGCCGGTACAGCATCAAGGGCGTGGAGGTGACATACCCGAACTTTTTGTGAAAATACCGCAGGATCTCTTTTTTGGTAGAGCCAGTGCGGGCCAGGAACACCGCACCCGCCGTGGCCTGGGCGGCTTTCACCCCTTCCGGGTGGTTGTGGGTCACCAGGGCGCTGAGGCAAGCCTGCTCCTCCACCTCTTCCAGGGTAGGGAAATGCCAGCCGATATAACTCACCCGCATGGCGGCGCCGTTTCCATAACTGTTGTATCCCTTTTGGGAAGATGAATTGAGCCACTTTTTAAACATGGTCCCATACCCCACCCGGTTATAACGCTTTCCAAAGATGGAATAAGCCTTGGCATAGGGCGTGCCGGTAAGCACCGCATACTTGGTGGCCACCGTCAGCACCGTGTCGTCGGTATAAGCGCTCATGCCGCCAAAAAAATCGGTTGTTTTCCAGTCGAAATTCTGCGGGCGGCTGAACTCAAACCGGGAACCTGCGATGTCCCCTAAAATTGCGCCGTACATATAACGCCCCCTTTGTTTTAGATCCCCTGGCTGTTTCACTGCTTTTTGATCTGTATATCCCCCGAGGTAGTGGTAAAAGAAAGCTTAGCACCCCCCGTTTTATAGCGGAGCGTTTGATCCTCTTCCTCGCCGGGGAACTGGGAAGAAAACTTGCCGGAAATGCTGGAATGGACCGCCTCAAAGCCATGGTTCTCCGGCAGGGAAAGGGAGATGGCCCCCGTGGCGGAGCGCAGATCGGCCTCTTCCGGGCAGGAAGACAGCCCCGCCCACATGGGGGCAGACACGGTTTCCACAGAAAATTCCTTCCCTTCCCCTTGGTAGCGCACCGGGCCGGAAGCGGTTTCCAGGCTGCACACTTGGGAAGCCATCCCGGTGAGATCCACCGCACCGGAAGTGCTCTCCACCCGCAGCTGGGACACGTTGCCGCCTTGCCAGCACACGTTCCCGGAAACAGTGGACACCTTGGCCGTTTCCCCGTCCAGGTAAAAAATGGACACATCCCCAGAAGCGGAAGCCACCTGGATGTCTTGCGCCCAGAACCCGGAAACCGCCACATCACCAGAAAAATTCCGGCATCGAAGCTCATCCAGCTGGGACGCCAGCGACTGGGGCACTTCCACCACCAGGCGCTTTTCCCAAGCTTGCAGCAGGCCCAGGGGCACGATACTGCCGTCCCACCGGATTTTCAGCGCCCCGCCGGAAGTGGAGACCACCAGCTGTTCCGCCTCTTCCAAGGGGCGGGAGGCATATTCCGTCACGGTGATCACCGCGCCTTGGCCCGCCCGGACTTCCACCGGGCCGCTGCCCCAGCCAATGTCCAGAGCGTCCACCGAATTCACTTCCGGGTCCCAGATGGTGGAATAGCTGTATTCCCAAGCGGGGGATGCGCCCTTTGCCAAGACTTCCAACCCAAACCACTGGGTGGTGCGGCCCACAGCCAACACGCCCACCAAAAACAGGGCGGCCAGCAAACAAGCAGCCCCCACAAAGGCCCAACGCTTTTTCATACAGCCGCTCCCTCCTTTCCCCTGGGTATTTTCACCACTAGTATCTTACAAACTCGCGTCTTACAATCCATATCTTACAATACCCGCACCCCGGCTGTCAATGGATTTCCCACTCCCTTCAAAAGCTGAATAGGGAAAAAAGAAATTGTTTCCCATAACAGAATATGTTATACTATTCGCAGTTAGCCCCGCGGGGAGGTTTCCTCCTGTTTGGCGGGCGCTTCTCTTGGGACCAAGCATGGAAAAGGGGATGCTCATCGTGACGGATCTTGCCATTTCACTGCTCTGCGCGGCAGGGCTGTTTCTTGTCCTGTTGGAAGACCGCTTCCGCCTGTGGGTCACTGTGGCCTGCTATGGCGTTGGATTCCTGATTGCCCTGGGGGTGGGAGGGATCGTCGCCAAAACGCTGGGGCCTTCCTACGGTGTAGCGGGAGGGCTTTTGGTGCTGTTTGCCGCTTCGGTGTTCCTCTCGCGGAACAACTTTTTGCAAAAATTTTATGTGGCGCTGTTAGCGCTTTCCTGCCATTTTTATCTGGAGGCTTTCTTGCCCCCTGTCTTGGGCGCGCTGCCCTTCCCCACCGCGGGCGCCTTTGCGGGGGTTGCCGCCGTTCTGGGCCAGGTGCTGTTGGCTGCCCTGTTGGGGCTGTGCCTCTACCACCCTTACCAGCTGTTCAGCGGCCAGGGGCCTTCTGCCTTTTTCATTGGGATGTCCCTGGTACAGCTGGGCATTTGCGGCGTTGCCAACGGCCGGGTAGACTTCCTCTTCCGGGTGCACATTCCCGGGGCACGGCTGCTGGCTGCCACCCTGCTGTTCCTGGCGGTGATCTTCGCGTTCCGCTCCCTGTATCAAGGCGGCCAGTACATTCAACGGGCCGCCCAGGATGCTTCCCGTTCCCGGCTGCTGGACATGAAAGCCGGCGATTACGCCGACACTTTGGCTGCCGTTAAAGAGGCCAAGGCGGGCTGGAAGGAAGGTGAATACGCCCTGGACACGGTGAACGTGATGCTTCAAGACGGCAACGGGGAGATGGTCCCCCGCTATGCTTCCGTATTTAAGGAAAACGTGTCCTCCTCCCCCCTGTTCCATACCTACAGTGAGAACCCCTATCTAAACGCTGTCATCGCGTCAAAAGCGGTATTTGCCTCTCACAACCACATCCACTTTGAAAGCAACGCCGTCACCGGGGAGACACCTCTCTCCACGGCGGAACTCTGTGTGCTCACCAGCGAGCTTCTCAGCCGGGCCTGCGGGGACGCCGCCCTCTACGATGGGGAACGGAACATCCACTTTGCCGCTTTCCCGGGGGAGGACACCTTGACTATGGAAGTGGTCTACTCGGGGGAACTGCCCCAAAAAGCCCCCTTCGACTGGAAGGGGAAGACCCTCTCCCAAACGCTGGCCTGGCTATTTGAGGAAGGCCAGGAAGACGATAGTCTCCATGGGCTGGAAAACGCCCGGGAAATCGTGGGGCGCTACAGCGGGAAGCTTTCCCTTTCCGGCACGTCCGGGGAAGTGATCATCCACCTGTCTCTTCGTTTTTGAATCTTTCGATACTCCAGGGCAGGGGCTTTCAAAGCCCCTGCCCTTTTTACCTCTCCGGCCGCGCAGAGGGGATCCTCGCCCCGGAAGGCCCCCTTACCCCATTGGACCGCACAAACCCTCCCCCGCGGCCTTTCAGGCGGGCATCTTGTTTTTTCAATTCCCTCTTGCATTCCGCAGAGCGGGATGCTATGGTATAAGCGAATTTTTCTTTCCGGGAGGAAACAACTGATGAAGATTGCTGTCATTGGGGCGTGGCACGTCCACACCCACGAGTACGCGGAAGCCATTTTGAACAACCCCCAGGGGGAGCTTGCCTGCCTGTGGGATGACAACCAGGAACGGGGCAAGGCCATGGCCCAGCAGCTGGGCATCCCCTTCCAGCCGGACCTGGATGCCATCTGGGAGGACCCCTCCATCAAAGGCGTGCAGGTCACCACAGCCACCAGCCAGCACAAAGCGGTGCTGCTGGCAGCCGCCAAAGCAAAGAAACATATCTTCACCGAAAAGGTGCTGGCCCTCACCAACGAGGACGCCCAGGAGATCGCCCAAGCTGTCAAGGAGAGCGGCGTGAAATTTGCCATCTCCTATCCCCACAAGACTTGGCCCACCCTGAAGGCCGCCAAAGCCCTGGTGGAAAGCGGCAAGCTGGGCCAGATCACTTACGCCCGGGTGCGGGACGCCCACAACGGCAGCTCTGCCGGGTGGCTGCCCCCCCACTTCTATGACCCCGCCCAGACAGGCGGCGGCGCCATGATCGACCTGGGGGCCCATCCCATGTACACCCTCCACTGGTTCTTGGGCGAGCCCAAAAGCATCGTTTCCCAGTTCACCCAGGTGACAGGCCGGGGCGTGGAGGACAACGCGGTATCCGTCATCGAATTTGCAAACGGAGCCATCGGCGTATCCGAAACCGGGTTTGTCACCACGGGCAACGGGTACATTTTGGAAATGAGCGGCACCCAGGGTTCCCTGTTGGTGCACAACAACAAGCTGGAGTACAGCTGCCCGGAAACCGATGGCAAGGTGGTGGAGCTGGAAGACCTGCCCGCCTCCTCCCCTATGCCGGTGGATGCCTGGCTTTCCGCCTGCTGCGGCGTGGGAGGCACCATTGAAAGCGGCATGGACGAAGCCGTGGCCCTGACCAAACTGATGGTGGGCGCTTACGAAGCCTGGCGCACAGAACAGAAATACGTCTTCGCATAAAAGGCAGCAAAAAGGGCCGTTCCACAAGGGGCGGCCCTTTTGTTGTGCTCTTGCGTTTACACCCGCTTCACGCCAAAGGTGACCTGCTGGCCATTGACGTCCCAAGAGGCGGTGTAGCCGTCCAGGGTATCCATGTGGCAGGCGTTGCCCAGGACGTCGTGGAGGATGGAATCCTGGTTATCTGCAAACACCTGGGCCACTTTCTCGTTGCCCTGGCAATAGACTTCAATGTGGTCGGTGACGTTGAACCCGGCATCCTTGCGCATGGACTGCAGCTTGCTGACGATCTCCCGCACAAAGCCCTCCTCAATGAGCTGGTCGTTGAGGGCGGTGTCCAGCACCACGGTGAGGCCGCGGTCGGAAACAGAGGTGTAGCCCTCTTTCTGGGCGGTGTCGATGAGCAGCTCCTCCGGTGCCAGCTCCACTTCGCCGCTGGCCAGGGAGAGCTTCAGGCTGCCGGTGGAGTCCAGCTCTTTCTTTGCCGCGGAGCCGTCCAGCTCTTGCAGCGCCTGACGCACCTCGCCCAGCTGTTTGCCCAGCTTCTTGCCCAGGATCTTCAACTGGGGTTTGAAGGTGTAGGCGGTGAACTGGGACATATCCGTCAGGAACTGGATCTCCTTCACGTTCAGCTCCTGCTTGATGATGTGCTGATACAATTCGCCCAGGCCCTGGTCGGCGTCGGTGTACAGCGCCTGCAGGGGCTGGCGGTTCTTCAGGTTGGCCTGGTTCCGGGCAGCGCGCCCCAGGGTTACCACCCGCAGTACCTCATCCATGTCGGCCTCCAGCTTCTTGTCCACCCAGCTTTCCTCATAGGTGGGATACGCGCACAGGTGCACGCTTTCCGGCGCCGCATGGTCCACCGAGCACACCAGGTTGCGGTAGATCTCCTCGCTCATAAAGGGAGCCATGGGAGCAGCCATCTTGGCAGTGGTCACCAGGGCAGTGTACAGGGTCATGAAGGCAGCAGTCTTGTCACGGCTCTCCCCCTGTGCCCAGAACCGCTCCCGGCTGCGCCGCACGTACCAGTTGCTCAGCTCATCCACGAAGTCCTGCAAAGCACGGGCAGCTTCGGGGACTTTATAGGCAGAGAGGTTGTCATCCACAGCCTTTACAGCGGTGTTCAGCCGGGACAGCAGCCACTTGTCCATCACCGTGAGAGCGCAATCCTCCAGCTTGTACTGGGTGGCGTCAAACTCGTCGATGTTGGCATACAGCACAAAGAAGGCGTAGGTGTTCCACAGGGTGGAGAAGAACTTCTTCTGGCCCTCGATGACAGCCTTTTCATGGAACCGGCTGGGCAGCCAGGGGGCGGAGTTGGTATAGAAGTACCAGCGCAGGGGATCGGCGCCAAACTTCTTCAAGGCTTCCATGGGATCCACGGCATTGCCCTTAGACTTGGACATCTTCTGGCCGTTCTCGTCCTGGACCAAGCCCTGGACCAACACATTCTTAAAGGGGGACTTGTGGAACAGCAGGGTGGAAATGGCCAGCAGCGAATAGAACCAGCCGCGGGTCTGGTCCACGGCCTCGGAGATGAAGTCCGCGGGGAACTGCTGCTCGAACAGCTCCTTGTTTTCAAAGGGGTAGTGATGCTGGGCAAAGGGCATGGAGCCGGAATCGAACCAGCAGTCGATCACTTCCGGCACACGGTGCATCTGCTTGCCGCAGTGAGGGCAGGTGATGGTGACCGCATCCACATAGGGGCGGTGGAGCTCAATGTCCTCCGGGCAGTTGGGGGACATCTCTTTCAGTTCGGCAATACTGCCAATGGCATGACGATGGCCGCACTCGCACTCCCAGATGTTCAAAGGCGTGCCCCAGTAGCGGTTCCGGCTGACGGCCCAATCCTGGACGTTCTCCAGCCAATCGCCAAACCGGCCCTTGCCAATGCTCTCAGGCAGCCAGTTGACGGTGTTGTTGTTCTGGATCAGCTCGTCCTTCACGTCGGTCATCTTGATATACCAAGACTCCCGGGCGTAGTAGATCAGGGGGGTGTCACAGCGCCAGCAGAAGGGATAGCTGTGCTCGAACTTGGGCGCGGAGAACAGCAAGCCCCGCTCATCCAGGTCTTTCAGGATCTCCTTGTCGGCATCCTTGCAGAACACCCCAGGCCACTTGGTTTCGGGGGTCATCTGGCCTTTGCCGTCCACCAACTGCACCAGGGGCAGGCCGTATTTCCGGCCCACCTTGGCGTCGTCCTCACCGAAGGCCGGGGCAATGTGCACCACGCCGGTACCGTCGGTCAGGGTGACGTAGTCGTCGCAGACCACGTACCAGCACTTTTCCTTGGGGCTGACAAACTGATACAGCGGCTCATATTCCTTGCCTTCCAGGTCGGCACCCTTGTAGGTTTCCAACACCGTGTACTCCCCTTCGCCCAGCACGGTGTCGCACAGAGCCTGTGCCAGGTAGTAAGTTTCCCCTTTGCTTTCCACCTTCACATAGTCCTCATTGGCGTTGACGCACAGGGCCACGTTGGAGGGCAGGGTCCAGGGGGTGGTGGTCCAGGCCAGAATGAAGGCATCCTCGTCCTTGCAGCGGAACTTAGCAACGGCGGAACGCTCCTTCACGTCCTTGTAGCCCTGGGCCACTTCGTGGGAGGACAGAGGGGTGCCGCAGCGGGGGCAGTAGGGGACGATCTTAAAGCCCTTGTACAGCAGGCCCCGGTCCCAGATCTGCTTGAGGGCCCACCACTCAGACTCGATAAAGCTGTTGTCGTAGGTCACATAGGGGTGCTCCATGTCGGCCCAGAAGCCCACATCTTTGGAGAAATCTTCCCACATCCCCTTGTACTTCCACACGCTCTCTTTGCACTTGTCGATAAAGGGAGCAATGCCATATTCCTCGATCTGCTCCTTGCCGTTGATGTGCAACAGCTTTTCCACTTCCAGCTCCACCGGCAGGCCGTGGGTGTCCCAACCAGCTTTCCGGGGGACCATCTCCCCTTTCATGGTGTGGAACCGGGGAAACAGGTCTTTAAAGGAACGGGTCTGCAAATGGCCAATGTGAGGCTTGCCATTGGCAGTGGGCGGCCCGTCGTAGAACACGTACGAGGGGTGGCCTTCCCGCTCTTTTACGCTCTTTTCAAAAATCTGATTTTCTTCCCAAAATTTCTCGGTTTTTTCTTCCCGCTCCACAAAGTTCAGGTTTGTGGATACCTCCTGATACTTGCTCATGGCAGCCATCCTTTCTCTGGTCTTTCCAGTGTACCGGAATCGACGCATAAAAAAAGCCCACGTCCCGCGCAAACGGGACGAAGGCTCGGCTTCGCTTATTCAACCACCCATTCCGGCATATCCAACAATACGCGCCCCGGTAACGGCGGGGGACCGGCTCTGCTTACTAGGGAAGTGTCCTTCAAAGGGAACACAGCCCGTTAGGCTCGCGGCTCGGGAGGGATACGGAAAACGGTTGGCCCACCGGCTTTCCACCTGCCGCCGGCTCTCTGAGGTGCCTTGCGCACCCGCCTATCTCCTTCACAGCCTTTTTAAAACCCAGCCCCGGGAAAGGGCCAGGCCGCACTTTTTCGGAAAATATTCTATCACAGCGCCCTATCAAAGTCAAGTACAGGCCGCTTTTTCCCAAGGAAGAGGCAGGGCTTGTTGTAAAACATCAAAAAGAGGGGTATAATGGTGCATCAGGATCACAAAAGGAGGGTTTGCCCATGTTCGGCAAAGAAGAATACCGGGAGATCAACACCAACCTGAACCGCCAGCTGGAGGAAAAGCAGGTACTCATCGCGGTACACCGGGGTACCTGGGGCGGCAATGTGGCTCAAAACACCATCCAAGCCTACCGGATTTCCCGGCAAATGGGCGGGGACATTTTTGAATGTGACCTGGCCCCTTCCACCGACGGGGTGTTTTATGCCTTCCACGATGGCACCGAGCCTGGAAACCTGGGCCGGCAGGAAAACATCAAAACCATGTCCTCCCAGGAAATCGGCTCCCTGGTGTATATCAACACCGTATTTGAACCCAGCGGCGTCCACGTGGAAAAACTGGAGGACATTCTGTGCGCCTTCTGCCACGGGGAACTTTTCAACATTGACCGGGCTTGGGATTACCTGCCCCAACTGACCGACGTATTGAACCGCTACCCCCATGCTTTGCACCAGGCAATCATCAAGACGCCGGTGAAGCCGGAATACCTGGGATTCTTCCAAAATTGCCCCCAAAAGTACCCCTATATGGCCATTGTGCGGAACTTGGAGGAAGTGGAGCAGGCGCTGGCTTGGCCGGGCATCAACTTGGTGGGCATGGAACTACAGGCCTCCACCAAAGAGGACGCCTTGTTCCAGGACGGTCTGATCCAGCGGCTGACGGAGGCCGGCGTCTTTGCCTGGGCCAACGCTATCAAGCTGCGGCCCCACAAAGCAGGCACTCTGTTTGCAGGCTTAGACGACAACGTGGCTTTAGACGGGAATCCGGATGCTTCCTGGGGAGAGATGTTCCGGAAAGGGATCCGGGTGATCCAGACAGACTGGCCCTGGCAGCTCTCTCAATACCGGGAATCTTACTTCGGAACACAGGGCGGTTTGGAAACTTTTTAAATCTTTTCAGAAAAGGCTTGCATTTTTCTCTCAGAGGATGTATAATAAGACCTGCTTTTCCGCATACGCCGGTGTGATGGAATTGGCAGACGTAGTGGACTCAAAATCCACCGGTAGCGATACCGTGCCGGTTCGAGTCCGGCCACCGGCACCAGGCTGAGCCTGGACGCGCTTCGCGTTCCTGGCTCAGTTTTTTATTTTGCCTTTTCGCTTGCGTTTATGTCGGGTATCTATTTTGTAGCGTAAATCCAGAAAGATCCTGGACGCATTTTGTGTCCAGGATCTTTCCTTTTATTTTGGGAAACTGCCTAAAAGATCCCCGGTCTTGGTTGAAAAGGAAACGAAGGCGTGGTACAATTTTTGTAAAAGGACAGTTAGGAGGGCCAGAGCTGTGCAAGGATACAACGCTATTGTCGTGTTTGACGAAACCGCCGCAACGATACTGCTGTGCAAAAGTCGAAAGAACCCCTACAAAGGCATGGGACATATCCTGATGCAGGTTGACCTGCACCGGGATGAATTGCAGTGCTAAGTAACAAAAACAGTAAGCCGCCTTACTTCTTCAGGAATGTAAGGCGGCTTTTCTTTTTTTACAAAAAAACCTGCAAACAAATGTCTGCAGGTTTTGGCTCCCCCAGTTGGACTCGAACCAACGACACCGCGGTTAACAGCCGCGTGCTCTACCGACTGAGCTATGGAGGAATATAAAAGCAATTCTTACGAATTGCCTTGGTGACCCGTGCGGGAATCGAACCCACGTTAACGGCGTGAGAGGCCGCTGTCTTAACCGCTTGACCAACGGGCCGTTTGGTGCACCATCAGGGACTCGAACCCGGGACACCCTGATTAAGAGTCAGGTGCTCTACCAACTGAGCTAATGGTGCGAA
>URKX01000007.1 GCA_900548545.1 uncultured Oscillospiraceae bacterium | reverse complement strand
GCAGTGGGAGCACAACCAGGACATCCTGAAAGAGGCCATCACCGAGATGGGCAAGGAGTACGAGGTCAACGAGGGCGACGGCGCCTTCTACGGCCCCAAGCTGGACTTCCACCTGGCAGACTCCCTGGGCCGCACCTGGCAGTGCGGCACGGTGCAGCTGGACTCCCAGCTGCCTGAGAGGTTCGAGCTGGAGTACGTGGGTGCCGACGGCCAGAAGCACCGCCCCGTCATGCTCCACCGTGTGGTGCTGGGCTCCATCGAGCGGTTTATCGGCGTCATCACCGAGCACTTTGCCGGTAAGTTCCCCCTGTGGCTGTCCCCTGTCCAGGCGGTGATCCTGCCCATTTCTGAGCGGCACCACGAGTATGCCCAGAAGCTGCAGCAGCAGCTGGATGAGGCTGGCCTCCGTGTGGAGTGCGATGTCCGCAATGAGAAGATCGGCTATAAGATCCGGGAAGCCCAGCTGCAGCAGACCCCCTATATGCTGGTGGTGGGTGACAAGGAAGCCCAAGAGGGCACGGTTTCCGTGCGCCACCGCAAGGACGGCGACCTGGGTTCCCTGACCTTAGAAGCCTTTATCCAGAAGGCCCAGGCCGAAGTGGCCAGTAAAGAGATCAAGTAAATTTGCCTGGTCCAGGCAATGAGAAAGCGGCGTCCCATAGGGGAGGCCGCTTTTTTGCGCTCCTCTTTATAAAAAAACGCAACGGTACCCATTGCAAGTCCCGCTGCGTTTCACGGATATTCTATTGCGCCCGTATCGTGCCCGTGTCGTGATCCCGTTCCTGTGCTTCTATGCGCAGTGCGGACGTTTTTTTGTGTTTGTGAGGACGGACAGTCTATCTTTTTAAAAAGGCACGCGGCAAAGGCAAGCTTAAGTGTGCCGCACCATCTTTAGGTTTTTCATCCACACTTTGTCGTTCAATGCTTTCGCGCAGGTATATGCCTCCTGCCAATCTCGGCTATAAGAAGCATTTCTCTTCCCATATTCCTTCAATCGCTCTACAATGCAGAACGCCCCTGGCCAGTTCAAGTCCTGTATCCACATGAATAGATTTGGCAGATAAACAAATAAGTCTGAGTCCTCCTTTTCAGAGACAATAAGGGCGCAGTTATCCCACACATTTTTATTGTTCTTTTTGTCACATGGCTGTAAAAACACATTGAAAGCTTTAACCTGCCGGGCAAGCCGCAGTCCCTCTGCCTGTTCTTCCTTGGTCCTATTCCAATCCAGCAGGTCCAGAATGTAGTCTATGTCCGCCATCATTTATCAACCTCGTATATTTTTGAATTTGCAGATAATTTTGTAAGTGTGTTTGCTCAGCCTACTTGGATTCGATGTCAGCGGGCTTAGGAATCCTCATTGTGACAGCAATGCCAAGTTCTAAAATCGGCCGCTGAACCGAAAGGGGGCTTCGTGGAAAGTCAACTTCCTTGTGCCGGCAGTTGGTTTTTAACGATTTACCGCGAGTTTGCCTGGAAAAAAGAAAAAAGTAAAAGTATCAAACAGTTTAAGAAAATCTGTCCAATACTTTTACTCTAATTTACCTGGAGCGGGCGAAGGGAATCGAACCCTCATATTCAGCTTGGGAAGCTGATGTTCTGCCACTGAACTACGCCCGCGATTTTTATAGTGCTTGTTTATTATAACCCCGGGATGAAAAAAAGTCAATGTGATATTCAAAAAACTTTTGCTGATGTAATTTTCGTCGAATTGTGAATATAATTCACAATAGAATACAAAATTTGCAGAATCTCTGGCTTTTCTGTCGAAGGTGATATATAATACATTATACGTCCTGAAAGCGCGCCTCGTTTTTAAGGTTTTGCTCCATCTTTTTGGACAAGCTAAGATGTGTATAGAGCCATTTTGAAAGGAGCGTTAGAGGGATTTCCATGGCGAAAGATCTTGGGGGGACCAATAGTTTTTTGGCAGCACGGCTGCGGCAAGCTCGGCTACAGGCAGGGTACTCTCAGCAGAACATCGCCGATGCACTGAATGTAAACCGGGCCACTTATACCTACTATGAAACTGGCAAGACCTCCCCTGACCCCATTACGCTGGGAAGGATTGCCCGTATTTGTGGGGCACCCATTGAATTCTTTTTTGAAGATGAAAACGATTCTTTCACGCCCTTGTACTTTACGGATCGGGAACGTTGCCCGAAGAAGCCTTTCCCCGATCCAAGCAAAATTGGGGAGTTAACCGCCGAAGAGAAAAAGTTGATTGCTTTGCTTCGCGCATCACAAAAAGTATCTGCTGATGAGGCTGCCATGTGGGTGCAACAACAGCGAAAAGATCGGCATGATTTTTAAGGCAAGAAAATTTTTCCTATTCGACAAAATCTACTATTTTTTGCGGGAGATCGGCAGTATACTATTTGCAGTTTCCCTCAAGATACTCTTGTAGATCCATCTTTTAGTTAAGAACCCGTGAAAGCGGTTTCTAAATAATAACAAATGCGCTCGTAGCTCAGCTGGATAGAGTGACAGACTCCGACGGTTCAGGCCGATTCAGTTGAGACATCCCCCAAAAGCCAGTGTTTATTGGGCTTTGCGGGTTCGGCGGAACGGAAATTTTCCGCCGTTGACTACTGTTTGACTACTATTTTTCAAAAAGGTGACTACCGCTTTCGTGGTTCTCATACATATTTGCGCACGTAGCTCAGCTGGATAGAGTGACAGACTCCGACTCTGTAGGCCGCTGGTTCGAATCCAGTCGTGCGCACCATGATGGAGTGACAAAAAAGATGTCACTCCATTTTTCAGTATTCATGCGGGTTTGCGGGCTTTTGGGAGTAAAATACGAAAAACGTTTTTACCGTGGTTCAAACAGCATACCGCAGTAAAATCCGTCACAGCGGGGCTTGCGTCTGATTGTCCAGGACAGAGGCCCCGCTTTTTTCATTGAGAAATTGCCCGACTTATGATATGATTTTCTCATAGAAATAACGATTAGAAGGTGCAAATCGCAATGTCTCAGGTAACAAAACGGGCGTTGGAGCAGTCCCTTAAAAATCTACTGCTGAAAAAGCCGCTTACAAAGATCACGGTAGGCGATATTACAGATGATTGCGGAATCAACCGTATGACTTTTTACTATCACTTCAAAGATATATATGATTTGGTCGAATGGTCGTGCCTTGAAGACGCCAAAAGGGCGTTAGATGAAAAGAAAACCTACGACACTTGGCAGCAGGGGCTCTTGCAAATTTTTAAAGCGGTGCAGGAAAATAATCCGTTTATTCTGAATGTTTACCGTTGCGTTCACCGAGAGCAGGTTGAGAAATATCTGCAGCCGCTGGTGGATCAACTGCTTTTGAATGTTATTAACGAGGAGGCAGCCGGGATAACGGTCCGGGACGAAGATAAGCAGTTTATTGCACAGGTTTATTCTTATATGTTTATCGGGCTGATGCTCGACTGGATCAAGGACGATATGTGCGAAGATCCGCAGCAAATTGTGGAAAGGCTGTCCAAGCTCATCAAGGGATCCATATCGGAGGCCCTGTCCCGGTTCAAGCTCTGATTTTATCATTTTTGCAAATTTGATAAGTTTTTTTACACTTTATAGCTCCGTGATAAGAATTTTGTCACGGGGCTTTCTTTGTTCATTGTGCCTCTGATGGGAGCAGGTATAATGAAAACAGAAAGAAAAAACAGGAGGTTTTCGTTATGTATTATTCTGCAGGAACTTATGAATCATTTGCCCATCCCGAGAAACCAAAGGATGTAGATAAGAAATCCGCTTACATTATTGGCACGGGGCTGGCCGGGCTGACCGCTGCTTTCTATCTTGTCCGTGACGGACAGATGAAGGGAGAGCATATCCATCTGCTTGAAAAACTCGAGCTTGCCGGCGGCAGCTGCGACGGACGCAAGGATGTGACAAAAGGCTTTTTCATGCGCGGCGGCCGTGAAATGGATAACCACTTTGAGGTCATGTGGGATACCTTCCGGGATGTCCCTTCCATTGAAACACCAGGAGTTTCGGTACTGGATGAGTATTACTGGCTCAATAAGCACGACCCGAACTATTCTCTTTGCCGGGCTACGGTAAACCGCGGCGAGGATGCCCATACGGACAAGAAGTTTAAACTGGATAAAGACTCGGCAATGGCTTTATCCAAGCTGTTTTTAACACAGGAAAAGGATTTGGAAGACAAAAAGATCTCTGATGTGCTTCCCGAATCCTTCTGGAGCACAAATTTCTGGCTCTATTGGCAGACGATGTTCGCTTTCCAGCGCTGGTCGAGCGCTTTGGAAATGAAGCGCTACCTTTGCCGCTATGTGCATCATATTGACGGCTTACCGGATTTCAGCGCCCTGCGTTTCACCAAATACAACCAGTATGAGAGTATGATCCTGCCGCTGGTCAAATATCTGGAGAATCACGGCGTACAAATCGAGTACGGCATGGACGTAAAAAATGTCATGATACAAACCGAGGGCGATAAGAAAATCGCAAAGCAGATTCTTTATGTAAAAGACGGCAAGGAGCAGACTATTGATCTGATTGAGGATGATCTCGTATTCATTACCAACGGCTGCTGCACCGATACTTCCTGTTACGGCGACCAGACCCACGCCCCGGACCTGTCTGTCATTCACAACGGTTGCGGCGAATCGTGGGATATGTGGAAGGCCATCGCCGCCCAAGCCGAACATGGAGAATTCGGGAACCCGGAAGCCTTCTGCAGCAACATCGATGCCACCAACTGGATGAGCGCAACCGTGGCGACATCCAACGAGGAAATCATCCGGCACATTATGAGTGTCTGCAAACGCGACCCGCGCTCTGGAAAGGTAACGACCGGCGGTATCGTAACCGTTAAGGACAGCACCGACAACTGGTACCTTTCCTGGACAATCAACCGTCAGCCGCAGTTCAAGTCTCAGGATAAGAACATGGTTTTGGTATGGCTTTATTCGCTCAATACGAATAAAGAGGGCAACTATGTAAAAAAAGCGATGCGTGACTGCACCGGAGAAGAGGTTTGCCGCGAGTGGCTGTACCATATTGGTGTTCCGGCCGATAAAATTGACGCTCTCGCCAAGGATGCCTGCAATACCACAACCTGCTTTATGCCGTATATCAACGCCTTTTTCCAGCCGAGAAAAGAATCCGACCGTCCGAAAGTAGTACCGGACGGAGCTGTGAACTTCGCTTTCATCGGTCAATTTGCCGAGACACCGCGGGATACCATTTTCACTACCGAGTATTCCATGCGCACGGGTATGGAGTCTGTCTATACCCTGCTGGATATTGACCGCGGCGTACCGGAGGTTTGGGGCAGCAAATACGATGTGCGTGAGATTCTGCGCGCCTGCTATTATGCCATTGACAAAAAGCCGTTATTGGAGGCGGAATTGCCCTTTGCGGAAAAAGAGCTGCTGAAGCTCGCTATAAAAAAAGTAAGGGGAACCGATTTGGAGCTTTTGCTGAAGGATAGCGGTTTGATCCAATAATACATGAGAAAAGAGGCCGAAATTTGGAACCCAAAAATGAGACATCCAAATTCCGGCCTCTTTTTCTGCGCTGGAAGCCCAAGCTTCCGTTCAACTTTTCAAAGTTCCTTTTTCTTGCGGGAATGGGGCATCCAAATCGCAATGTAAAATGACAATAGACTCATACCGAACCGGGATTCTCATTTTGAACCGGGTATCTTTTTTGTAGCGTAAATCCAAAACCTCTAAAGAACTTGTTCCTTTGGAGGTTTTCTTATGTGAAAAAACAGCGAGTAGAAAATTGAAATGGGTAAAAGTGACATTTTAGAGTTTGTGCGATAAATAGAATTTTCGTAGTGGTCAAGTCAGTAGTTGATTTTAATAGTGATTCTTGATTTATTGCTTTAGACTATGAAATAAAACCAGAGTGAGCAAAAAGACCTATATCTGAAAAATGGAAAGCTGCTGACTCTGTAGGCCGCTGGCTCGAATCCAGTTATGTACTGAACGGGTGGAATAATCAGACAGATAGACTTCGAAAATGAAGGAAGTGGTAGGAATCTGATGAAATCTCTACTATTTGTACTTTACCGTGATAAAGAAATTTTGTACTATATCACACAATGTGGGAGGTGAAATGTATAAAATTTTAGAAATATGAAGGGGAATACCTGGCTCTTTCAAATCTGCGGCTTGCTTTTACCGTTTGCTTTCGCTTGCGGAAGCAACAGTTTTCAGACATCTTGAAGACCGAACCAAAAAGAATCCGCAAAGTACACAGTGCTAGTCTGTGCCACTTTGGGGAAGGGAGGAAGATCATTTTGAAAAAGAGAGCAGTCTCTCTGTTTATGGCGCTGGTCATGGCCTTTACAATGGTTGTGGGCACCATCTCGCCGGCAGCGGCTGAGGAAGCTGGTTATACCGCTTTCTTAGCCAGCAATGCCTATAATGTTTCTGTAAATGGCACGATTCAAATTCAATTCAGCAAAGCTATGGACGAATCTGCCTCAGAGCCCGTCACCTTGGTCGATGCAGGAGGAATAAACAAAGTTACTGATGATTCCTTTACGTGGAGCGAGGATGGAACACGCCTTGATATTGCTCTGGAAGGCTTGGAACCTTTTACAGAGTACACGCTGGCGCTGAATGAGGGTTTGCAGGCGGAGGATGGCAGCGAAGCTGATCAGGAGTATTCCTGGACGCTGCTGACTGCCGCTGCGGAAACAGTGGAGCAGGAACATCTCGTTATGCACTGGGAGATGGATGAAACCAGCGGCGCCACCGTATATGACACCGGAACCAGCGGCATGATCGGCACATATCTGTATAACGACAAGACAGCAGACTCTGTTGCTCCAGTGGAAGACGGGAAATTTAATAGTGCGTTGCATTTTGAGAAGGGCACTGCGGTGCTGGGGTTGACGCTTACTTTTTAAATTTGGGATGGGTATCTTTTTTGTAGCGTAAACCCAAAACCTCCAAAGGATTGATTCCTTTGGAGGTTTTCCTAATTGCCTTTGATCTTAAGGGAAAAGCTGATTCTGGCCAAAATAAAAAGGAGTAAATTAAAAGCCTTTGCAGATGTTATTCTAAAGGATACTAAAAGCCGCCCATCGGGCGGCTTTTGTTTGGTTATATCTTTGATATCTTGTGAAATATTACGCTCGCTGAAATTTTTCGTATACCTCACGAAAGTTGGCCCCTTTACGGAAGGCTTCTCGGGACAGCCTCTCTAGCTGGGACAACTCGGTGACCTTTTCCACGGCCTCGGGAAGGATTTCCTGGGGGATGACCAGTACACCGTCCACGTCTCCAAACAGCCAGTCACCTGGGCGGACGAGGACTTCGTTTGTCAGTGTTCCCGTCATGTAGATGGGGATTTGGATTTCCCGGGGTCTCCACCGCTTTTTGGATTCGATGGGAGATGTGTACCGGGCAAAGCAGCTCCAGCTGCTGATGTCCAAGATTCCCGGCTTATCCCTCGTGCCGCCGTCAATCACAGCGCCTACTGCTCCCGCGGCCCTAGCGCCATAGCTCATCATTTCTCCCCAGTGTCCCACCACACTGTCTTTTTCCGCGTTGATTGCCACCACACATCCAGGATAAATGTGGTCGAACAAGGCGTTGTTAGCTGTGGGTGGTTTTCTCCAGTGCTGGAAGGAACGCAAGGGACGCATAATTCCGCTAGAGGGGGTTGGACATGGTTTGCGTCACTTGCCGGGAAATCTGCGTGGGTACAAGAGCAAAAAATGTAGGACGTCTTTCCTCCTGTGTCACACAAAATACAGGTGAGCTTGATCTGCAGCATACAAGATACAGGGTTTTGTTTACGGTGACCCGCCCACCTTTCACCCTTCTTATGGGCTCCGAACAGGAACGCAGGCTGCAGCAGGGAGGGTCGCAACCAGCCCCTAGTTTTCAGCGTCACTTGCGTCACTGGCCGGGGAGGAGAACGAAATGTCCAGCAGCCGCTGGCCATTGCTGCGGCGGTTTTCAAACCGGACGCCCATGTCCTCCAGCAGAAAACGGTAGCGATTCATCTGCTGCTTGAGGGCTTTGGCCGTGAAGTTTGTGCCGGCAAAGGCATTGAAGCTGGCAGTAAACTCGCTGTTTCCACCTCGGTAATGGCCTTTCTCCTTCATAAAGTCCACCAGCTTTTCCATCTCGATTGGTAAGCACTTCTCTGGCTGCTCTAAGGAATCTGAGAGCAGTTCCCAGATACAGGTGTCACTTTTCATCCGCAGTTCCAACTGCCGGGTGGGAACATCCCGCCCGGTACAGTAGAGGGTGGCGCAGTCTTCCTCCCGTTTGCTGCGGTCCAAGATGAGAACCGTGTCCAGGGCTCCACTGATGCCCGTGGTACCGGACGGGTTGTTGAGCGGATCGCTGTCACGCATTTTCCGGTTGTGGTGTACCAACAGAACGGTAATTCCCAACTCATCCGCCAGGGCTTTCAACTGCCCGATGTCCTCATAGTCATTGGCGTAAGAGGAGTCTTCCCGGCTGGTTCGAATCTGCTGGAAGATGTCTACAGCTACCAGGACCGTGTCAGGATAGTCCTTGACAAAATCACGAATCTGGTTGCACAGGCCAGAGTCCAGCCGTTCCGCTGCCACGGCAAAGTAGGTGTTTCCTGGCACCTCATCGGTGAGCAAGTTCAGCCGGTCTTGGATTCTGCTCATCCGGTCTTCCAGAGCAAGATAGAGCACCGACCCTCGATGGGTGGGAAGATTCCAGACAGGCTCCCCTTTGGCGATGTGGACGCACCAGTCCAACACCATCCAGGACTTCCCGATTTTTGTCGCCCCGCTGAGCATACACACCCCTTGGGGAAGCAGGGTGTCCACGCAGAAGCGGGTGGGTTCCAGCCGCAGGTCCATAAGGGTTTCTCCATCAATGACCTGCAATTTCTTTCGTTTCACGAACATCATCGACCTCCTTTTTGTCGTGTGAATTTGAAATACTGATCTCCAAAGCCTGTAAAAGGTGGGAGCAGTATTTTTCGCTGGATTGCATGGAAAAGCACAGCTCCAAGGGCTTTTGCAAACCGCCTGGAGCATGGTGGGACAACCCGCAAAGCGCCGGAGATTTATCCTGCGGCAAGGGCCTCCCTTCTGTTATGTTCCGGTGTATTTTTGCGGAAGTGTAGCCCCTCTCTTCCCCGCAATCCCGGATGAGATGGGGACACAAAACTCCCACCTCTTTTGCAAAAGGTGGGAGTAGTATCTAATTTTGCACTTTAAATCTTTCATCCTATTGTGGAATCGAGTTGCGTGTGGTATCCTTTTCTTAGACCACGCAGAGGGAGGGGAGCTTACCATGACAAGAGAAGAAGCCGAAAGGGAATTGTGCCGTCTTTTAGAAGAGGCCGAAGCAGACATCCAGGCCGGGCGCACCGTCCCCGCAGAGGAAGTGTTCGCCCAGCTGCGGGAAGCGTTCGCTTCCCGGAACATTGTCTATCTCACCGGGGACACCCATGGACGGTTCGAGCGCATTGTGGACTTCTGCTCCCGGCGGGAGATGGAGCCGGAGAACACCTTTGTCATCCTGGGGGACGCCGGCCTCAATTTTTATGGCGGCCGGCGGGACGCCCTAGGCAAGGAGCAATTGGCAAAGCTCCCCTGCACGTTCTTCTGCATCCACGGCAACCATGAACAGCGGCCAGGGCCAGAGCTTGGCTACGAGCTGTCCCAGTACCACGGCGGTTTTGTGTGGGTGCAGCCCCAGTACCCCAACATCGTCTTCGCCATCGATGGGGAGGTTTACGACTTCTGCGGCCACAGCTGCCTGGTGATCGGCGGGGCCTACAGCATCGACAAGCACTACCGGCTGGCCATGGGGTACGGCTGGTGGCCCAATGTCAAGGAAAAGGTGGAGCAGGTACTGGAGGAACGGAACTGGCGGGTGGACGTGGTGTTCTCTCACACCTGCCCTCTCAAGTGCGAGCCGGTGGAGGTGTTTCTGCCGGGCATCGACCAGAGCACGGTGAACAAGTCCACCGAGGAGTGGCTGGACACCATCGAGTCCAAACTCCACTACGAGCGCTGGTACTGCGGCCACTACCACACAGAGAAGCAAGTGGACAAGCTGCGATTTATGTTCGAGGATTACGCCCTGCTCCCCCATACCCTTTCCATTGAGGAGGAGAAAGCCCTCATCGCCAGGATGGAACACCAGGCTGAGATGATGGAGGCTTTAGGGTGGAATGAGGAAGACACATAGGACAAGAAAGGAGGCCCGCCCATGCCCCGCCGCTACCGGATTTATTTGCTCTCTGCCAAGACCATCCTGAGCTACGCCAAGGAGGAGGGCGGGGCTGTTACCATCGCCCTCAACCGGGACGCCACTCGGCGGTGTCAGCTTCCGGGGCGGCAGGAGCAGGAGGAGAATGCCCTGTTCTTCCAGATCCAGTGCGCCCTCCACGGGGACGGGTTCATCCCCACGGAAGAACCCGGCGTAGTGGAGGACTTGTCCTCCGTCCTGTGCTATGTGGACTTTTCCGGCATCTTCGACCGGAATCCTACCTCGCCCCGGGTGGCACGGCTCCAAGCCCTGGCGGAAGTGCTCTTTCGGCCGGAGGGCGCCACCCTGGACTTGGGGAACGGCCCCCGGCAGTACGCTGCCTTTGAGCGCTCCAACTCCATGAGCCGCATGGGGCGACTTTCGTTTATCCGGGCGGATTTGTGGGAGACAGTGCGTCGGCGCATTATGCTGGATTTGGAGCTGGGCCAGTGCCAGCTCTCCAAGCTCTACGCCTACAACGGGCTCATGCTTTCCTCCGGCGCCCGGGTGGAGGGCATGGAGATCGACAGGACCCACCGGGTCATTGTGTTGGACAACCATGCCCTGCAGCGCAGCGCCAGGGTCATCACTGTGGAGGATGTGGGTGGCACGGACAACGTGCGGCGCTACCAACGTGTGGAGCGGGTGGAGGACTTTTCCGTCACCGAGTTTGACGGGGAGGGCCTCATCTCCAAGGAGTACGCCGCCCGGCTCAACAAGGCGCTGGGCGGCCGCCATACCTCCTTTCAGATTCGCCTGCCCTTTGTAAAGGGGATGCTCCACCAGGTGGATTTCCACGACTTCTTCCGCTCCGCAGGCACCACGCACCTCGCCGACCTGTGGGGCGTGAGCCACCCGGTGGAGAAAGTGGACGTCATCCTCACCAAGAGTATGTTTAAGGGCTATGGGTGGCTTGCGGAAAACGGCAAGTCCTGGGAGGACTACTGGGCAGCCTTCCGCAAGTACCGCCACGCCCTGTATGTGACCAATGTGAGCAAGGAACGGCCCCAGGGGTTCACCCAGCTGAACTACCAGTTCCTCACCACCCTGTCCATGACCGGGGAGGAGTTCCGGCCACGGGACTTACCCCGCGGCTGGGAGCACAGCCCGGAGGAAGACCCCCGGCAGTGGCTGACCAAGGCCACAGAGACGGAATATTACAAGCTGCGGGCGGATGGAGACTACCGCCGCCAGGTGTTCACCCGGCGGGCCGAGTGGTGGGGAACCGACAGGAAAAGCCGGGCCTACCTCCTGGGGAAGCTGCTGGAGAAGAATCCATCTTTCATCGGGGAGTCGGTGTACCAGGAGGAGCTGGAGGCCATGGCCCAGCGGCTCCTAAAGGACTACGCCCTGGGCAGGCTGCAGGTGGCGGGAGATGTCCGGTTCCTCTCCGGGGACTTACTGCGGTTTCTAGTGATGCTGCTGGACGTGGCCCCCGAAAAGCTCACCAAGTCCCAGCGGACTTTTCTGTCTGTCGCCCTGTCCACGGAGTTTCAAGACCACGCCTTTTACGCGCCCCGGCCCGGCTACAAGGGCAAGTCGGCCTGCACCATTCTCCGCAATCCCCACATCGCCCGGAATGAGGAAATCCTCCTCGACCCCTACCGGCCCGTGGAGCAGATGCGCAAGCACTACCTGGGCCACCTCACCGACGTGGTGATGGTCAGCTCCACCATGTATGCCGCCGAGCGGCTGGGGGGCGCGGACTTTGACGGGGATATGGTGAAGACCATCGCCGACCCCATTGTCAACCGGTGCGTGGAGCGCAACTATGAGTCTGAGAAGCTGGACAACATAGACAACCTGCCCTTTTTGAAAATCCCCTCCATCGAGGCCCGCATCCAGGACGCCGGGGACTGGCGGGCCCGGTTCCAGACGGTGCGGGACACCTTCTCCTCCCGTGTGGGGCAGATCTCCAACGCCGCCCTGGCCCGGAGCATCATCGCCTACAACGAGAACTCCCCCTCAGAGGAGCGCCAGCAGGCACGGGAGGAAGTGGAAACTCTGGCCATCCTCACCGGGCTGGAGATCGACTCCACCAAGAGCGGCGTGAAGCCCGACCTGGCCCCCTACCTGGGCAGGTCCCGCAAGGGGAAGAACCTGTTCCTCACCTACAAGTATCTGATGAACGGACAGGCAGAAAAGAAAAAGCGGGCCGCCTTTTTGTCCTCCACCGACTGGGAGCAGGTGGACTCCAACCTGGAGCGGCTGCCCTACCTGGCCTGGCAGCTGGAGGAGCACACCCCCAAACTGCGGGAGCCCTCCCAGCCGGATGAGGTGCTGTTCACCTTCGCCCAAGACCCCCAGTGGAAAGAGAAACTGCCCCAGGCCGCACGCAAGCTGGTGGAGGAGATGATTTTGGAGTACCAGCGGTGCCTGGGGCGTATCCGGGCCAGCATGGCCCCTGTCCGGGAGCAGCCCCACCGCACAGACGTGGAACGCATCCTGTACGCCCGGGGCCAGGAGGAGCTGGTGACGGCGGAGGAGCTGTACGCCGCCTTCTCCGCCCTGGAGCCGGAACAGGCGGCTGCCCTGCTGGAGGAAATCCGGGAGCAGGCGTGGCAGTTCCTGGCCCCTGGGGAGCGGGAAAGCTTCCTCCGGGAACACCTGCCTGCCAGTCTGGTGGATTCCTATGGGGAATTGCTGTGCGACTTCCGGGCAGGGGGTTACCGGATTCTGGGGGACCTGCTGCTGGACGTGGAGCGGGAAAACCGGCTGCAAGCCAGCCGCCAGCTCCACCGGGCGGGGGACTCGGAGCAGATGGAGGAAATGCTGGAGAGCTACGAGAACAAGACGGCCCAGGAGTCCTACCGGGAGGCGGCGGCACGGGGCTGCCGCCGGTACCTGGAGCGGCACATCCAGCCCAAGCTGGCGGTGCAGTGCGCCGCCAGCTTGGGAAAACGGGGCTTCCTGTGGGATGTGCTGCTGGACGCCGTTTTGGCCACCGCCCGAAAGGAGGAGCGCCGTGATTGACGAGAGTGAAGAATTCGCCGCCTACACCGGGCAGGTGGTGTATGACGCCCAGAACAAGCAGGACAGCTCCTACCTGGGGCGGTTTACCTTTGACACCCTGCTAAAGGGAGAGGGAATGCAGCGTATCCTGACGATAGTGGCGCGAGGCTACCTGTGGCAGGCCGAAAAACCGGACCTTGCCCGTGCCCGGGACGCCCTCCGGGCCTGGTGCAGCATCCCGCACAGCAAAAAAGCCAAGCCCAAGGAGGCCTGGCAGTATGAGACAGATTTCCGACAGCTCCACAATGGATTCCCGAAGCTGGTGGACGAACAGGGCAACGGCTGGTTTGTCCGCCACGTCCACGGGGTGCGGGACTTCCTCAAACACCACCCGGAGAAGGTGAGCAAGCCCACCCTGAAAAACCTGGAACCCCTCTCCCACGGCTGGGACAAGGGTTGGCGGGACAAAGTGATTCGATTCCAGATTCCGCTGTTCTCCCCGGAAACCAAGGGCGGCTGGTTGCTGCGTTTCGACGGCATCCTGGCCGACGCTCTGGAGCTGGGGCCCCTACGCTCTCCCACAATCTCCCTGCCGCCCGGCCTGGAACAGCGGCTGGCGGATTCTTTTCCTTCTGCCAAACCGGAGGTGCTTCTCACGTTGCTAGAGTATTACGTTGCAAACCGGCGGGAGGACTCCCCCTGGGTGGTGCTGCCTGTGGCAAGCTTTGACGCCTACTTCGGCACCACCGCCTTCAGCCGCAAGTGGCTGGCCCAAATCCCCGCCGGGTTTATGGAGCGGCAGAACCAGCACTTCGGCGTGTGCCGGTACCGGGTGAGGGAGGAATGGGTGGAGGGGGTAAAAATACATCGGTAAATCTAATATTTCTTGCTCCAAGGGAAAGGAGGAGATTCCAACATGATCTATTTCACAGCAGACACCCATTTCGGCCATGAAAACGTCATCCGGTTCTGCGGCAGGCCCTATACCACTGCCGCGGAGATGGACGAGGCGCTGATTGAAAACTGGAACAGCCGGGTCAAGGGCAACGACACGGTGTTCATCTTAGGGGATCTATTTTTCCGGTCGGTCAACGCCGAGGAGATCCTAAGGCGGCTAAAGGGGAAAAAGCGGCTGCTGGTTGGGAATCACGATGGGTCGTGGATGACGAAAGTGGATGTCTCCCGCTATTTTGCCAGTGTTGACCTGATGCTGGAACTCTCCGATGGCCGCCACGCCCTGACCCTGTGCCATTACCCTTTGCTCACCTGGAAGCACGCCAAAAAGTCCTACATGGTCCACGGCCACATCCACAATGACACCGGCGCGGACTTCTGGCCTCTCTTAGCTGCCCGGGACAACGTGCTCAACGCCGGGGTGGATATCAACGGCTATCAGCCTGTCACCTTTGATGAACTGTTGGAGAATAACCGGATATTCAAGAGCGGGGGTTAGGCGGGAAATGGAAAATCCCACGTTAAGCGAGGAAGAAAACCAGTGGGGGCGTCTGTTGCTTTTGCCCACACAATGGATCTCCCTCTTTCATCTTTCTTCCGAGAAGCCATCCCCAAAGAGAGATTGAAAATCTTTTTCGTACAGCTTTTTCATGGAGAGCGTGTGCCGGCACTTCCGGTTGTATTCCAACAGCATAGCTTCCGCGTACCCCAGAGACCCTGGGCGCCGTTCCCTGGCCGTGCGGATCAACTGCTTGATGGAGACGGCTCCTAGCTTTTCTTGAAACTGGTCGTCCTTCAAGGAATCCCCATAGGTTACGACCAAGTGGACGATGCCGTTGAGAACGTTGGCGGAAAGGGAACTCATGTCCCCTTCCCAGGCGGCAACACACAGGCGCAACGTCCTGTCCAACACGTGGTAGCCATACTTGTCGAAGATGTTTTCCAGCGCAGATACAGCGCAAATCACACCATAGCTGCGGATCTGCCCAATGGAGAGGGAATAGGATTCCACCAGGGATTTGATCAGCAGCTGTTTGTCGTTTCCCGCCTCGATGTTGGCCATGAACACTTCAAAGGGGCGCAGCGGTTTGACGTATTTCATCTGGTTTGCGAAGATGTCCGCTTCGTGCTCATAGTTTAGATCATCGTAAATCATGCACCACACCGGCGTGTCCCGGGAACCGGAAACCAAGGCCACAATCTCAATGGTGTGCTGTCCGTTAAACACATAGTTTATCCCGCCCCGGCGGCTGACTTTTACCGGATTGATTTGGTACAAGTCGAAGTGGGCGGCGGCGTTTTCCACATGGCTTTGGGAAATGTTCCGCTGATACTCCTGGTTGGAAACCAGGTTCTTAATGGGGATCTGCTCGAAGTGGACGTTGGGGACGTATGGGTTATGCTCCTGCATGTTCTTCCTCCTGGGCGCGGGTTTTGAGTTCCTGGATTTTTTGAGACAGAAGGGAGAGAGCCTCCCCCAGTTTCCTTTTGGCCCCGGGAGAAGTTTCCTCCCAGTGGGCGGCCGCGAAGGTTCGTTCCATGGAATGAATCCAGGAGGGGATGGTCAACGTAAGGCTGGTGATCTCCCCGTCAGGATCATAGGCGGGCATGGATTTGATGGGTGGCGGCGGTGTGGGCTGAAAGCCACGGGTCATGGGCGGATGGCTTCGGCCGCGGGATTTGCGAAGGGAGTTTTGCAAGGCGGATGACCGCACAATATTGTCCTCCAACTGTTTGATTTCCCGGGGCTTCTTTTCCGCCAGGGTGATCATATGGGCAAAGGTGAGTTGAGTTTTCCCCGCGAGGATCTGTTCAAACAGAAGCGGGGCGTATTTGCCAATCGTGTCCATGGCGGCGGCAAACACACCATACCGTTGGATGGTCGTAGGCGTGGAACCGTATTCCAGCCCCAGGCGTGTAGCGGTTTTCCAACAGCTTTCCAACCCTGCGGGGCTGCTGCCTAGGGATTCTCCATGGAGCGCTCTTTCCGTCTGATACCGCCTGCCAATCAAATACCGGCGCTGTTCTTCTGTCAAGTCCTCCCGCAGGGCGTTGTGAGTGCAGATCCACAGGATGGCTTCTTCCCGTCCGGTGAAAGGCAGCTGTTCCACGGTATAGGGAATCCCCGCGCAAACGCACAGCTGGTATTGCTCAAACCCATCTACAATCCATTGCTTCCACGTCCGAATAGGTGGGGTGGGCTCGTCCTGAGAGAGAAGCCGCTCCAGCTTTTGGCGGGTTTCTTTTCCCATGGCAGGGCACAGCCGCCGGAACTCCTCGTCCACCTTCAAGTCAAACTTCTTTGCTTCCATGATGCCTCCTGTGAGCCACGGGCTGTATCTGCTTAAGTGAAAAATAAGCCACCCTGTTTTCCACGTCCACTTCCCCGGACAGGCGGTAGTTGTAAGCCGGATTCATGCCCCCCAGGAGAGGAGAAAGGCTTTCCAAAAGGATAGAGCTGTACAGCTCTGTGGACTGCGTACTATGAAGGCTATCCGGGCTGATCTGCAGCCGGTTTGCCGTGCCGCCCCGCAAGGGCCGGTCGGAGCCCAGAACCGCCATGTAGGATTTCTCAGGGTTTACCAAGAACTGCACATAGGCAGGGTAGCGAAGCTGTTTTAATGTCTCCCGGTGGATGCGGATCCTTTTTCGCAAAGGGTCAATGGTGATTTCCACCGTTTTCGCAGGTTGCTCTGTCACGGCTGCCGCACCTCCTGTTGGTTTTCCGCAGGAGTCTGATTTTCCGCCAAGCCGTAGATGGCGTACCCATCCAGTAAATCCACCCGCAGGGATCTCTGGTGCTGGGAATAGGGCAAGCCAAACTGATTTTTCCACTCCGCCGGAAACAGGGGAGAGCGGGATGTCTTGGGATTTTCCCCATCTTTTCCCACCCGCTGATAGATTTCCGTAGCGGTCATGTCAAATACCAGCAGCCGTTCCCCCGCGGCTTGCACCACCTTTCCCAACAACCGGTAACGGTGGGCAGGGTTCCAGCCCATCAGCTCAAACACCTTGGCGAAGAACAGGCGGCAGGTGGCCTGTTTCGGCTTTTTTGATTTCTGCGTCCGCCAAGGGAAGGCGTCCCTGTCTTCCTCCCCGCAAGGGCGCAGCACTAGGAGTTTCTGCTCCCGGTTGATGAGCACCTGCACAAACTCTGTGGTGGGGAAGCGCCGCAGGCAGGCTGCGTTCCCATAGAATTTGTAATTGTTAAAGGTGACGGCGGGCTCGTTTACATGGGCGAAAAATTCCTGGCGCACCACTTGGTATCCCTCGTAGTCAAAGGGGTGGTCTAACCGGATCACGTCTCCGGCTTGCTCAATCGTTTTGGTTGTATTGTCAGCCATTCCAAACTTCCTTTCCCATGGCATCCCCCAGCATGGAGTGGATATAGCGTTCCATCTCTTCCCGGCTGGTGGTGCGAAGTGTTTCCCTGGTTTCCAGCAGGCGGCCAAGATCTTTCATGTTCCAGCTGTCCTTCCCCACTGGTTCTTCTGGGACAAAAGGCTCCCCAAAGGAGGAAACCCACTCTACCGGGATGCCCCGAACTTGTTTTCCTGACCGCAGCAGCGGTTCCCAGCCGTCCGGCACACCGGTTTCTATGGAGTGAGGGGTGAAGTATGCCTCCCCGTCCCTGGCCCGGAAAAGGTAGGCTGTCTCTCCCACCCCACGGTAGCGAATGCCGGATACGCGGTACTTGAGTTCGATATTCCAGCCCAACAGAGTAAAAAGCGTGGAGAAATACGCGGCGGCGCCCATCTCTCGGGGATAGTAAACACCGTTGGAGAGCGTAGAGCAGGTAAGGGCGTTCCGGCTGGAGGAAGGGGCTGTGCGCAAGGCCAATAGTTTTCGCAGAGGATCTACCAACAGTTCCACCTTATTGCGCTCCCCCAAATCCCGCACACATACGGCGCTTAGCCGCACTTTGTTCCGCTGGAAAACTATGGATGCCTGCTGCGCCTCTGAAAACAGCTGGGAACGCGTCCTCTCGAAGCCATCCCATGGCGAGGAGGCAGATCCTTTCTCCTCTTCCTCTGCGTGGGCAGCAGCGGACGCTTGCAGGTAATCCTCTGGACGAAATCCAGCCCAGCGGGGATGGAGCACCACGAAGCCCCGCAGCAGCCCTTGATCCACCACCCGAAGCTCTGGGAGAAAGGATTTGTTGCCGTATTTGGCATTGTCCAGCAGGTGTTGGACGGCGATGAAATCCTCCCGAGAGACAATGGCTTCGTGATGGTTGCGGTAAAGGCTTTGGGGCCGGTCGCCTTTATTCTTCTTGGCTTTGTGGGTGAGGTAGTTGGGGGTAAAGGTTTTTCGGGTGAGTACGTCCCCGCAGTGGCGCTCGTTGCGCAGCACCTGTACCACCGTGTTGGACGTCCACCGAAGATTGCCCAAATATGTTTTCCTTCCCTGGCGTGTGAGGATTTCCGCAATCTCGCTGGTGGAATAGCCGTAAAGGTACAGGTAAAAAATCAGCTTTACCGTGGGGGCTTCCTGGGGGTTTACCACCAGGTTCCCTTCGCTGTCATGGGAATACCCCAGCAGCTTGGGAGTCAGGGGCAGCCCGCCGTCCAGGCGCATCCGCAGGGAAGTCTCCATGCTCCGGCTGCGGGTATGGGATTCCTCCTGGGCCATGGTAGCCTGGAAGGACAGGGCCATTTGGGAATCTTCCTTTAGGGAGAAAATGCACTCGCTCTCAAAAAACACCCCGACCGGCGAAGAAAGTTCCCCCAACATCCGCACGGTGCTGATGCAGTCCACCACATTCCTGGCAAAGCGGGAAACGCTTTTGGTGAGGATGAGGTCAATTTTCCCTGCCTTACAGTCCGCAATCATCTGGTGGAATTGCTCCCGGTGGGCCAAGGAGGTGCCGCTGATTCCTTCATCGGCGTAGATGCGTGCCAAAGTCCAGTTGGGGTGGCGGCGGACATAATCCTCGTAATACTTTTTCTGCAGCTCGTAGGAGGAGGTCTGCTCCACATTCCCGGTGGACACCCGGGCGTAGACAGCCACCGACAGCGTGGAACTTTCCCCAAAGAAATCCCTCGGTTCTTTGGCGGGAAAGAACGTGTAATTCTCCTGGTCGATTGGCGTGTGAATGCGCCGGCGCACACGTTCCTTTTGGGAGAGGCCATTGGTTTTTTTGGCTTCATACATCATGATGCTCCTCCCTTGGCAAGGTGGGGCCTTCTGGATTCGGCAGGAAGATGGGATCCCGTAGGTCTTCTTGGTAGTAAGAGGCCAACGTGAAAATGTCCTCAGAAATGAAGTAGATCCCCACTGGGTGGGGAAGCGCCGCCAAAAGCCTGGCGCAGAAAGACACCTCAAAGGGCTTTTGAGATACATTTCCCGTTTTCTGCGTGACGATCAAGTCCACCTTCCCGTCTTGGCAGTCCTGCAGCAGCCGTGACCAGGCTTTGGCGCTTTCCATGCGGGGCGCGGTGGAACCCTCATCGATATAGAAACCCACAAAGTCCCAGTTGGGGCAGCGGGCCATGGAATCGGCAAAGGCCTTTTTGTGAAGCTCCAGGTAATTTTTGTAGCGGGTTTGGTTGAAATACCGGATATACACCGCCACATGAAAAGGGTGCGCTGAGGACGGCCTTTCCTGCCGGACATTTCCAATCCTCCGCTGCCTTGTATCGGAATCTGTCAACTGCAGCAATGGTGCGAATGGTGCTTCTTGTCCCCACATTCCCGGCGCCGTAGATGTCATTGCGCTTCTCACCTCCTGTCGGTTCTCATCACCCATTATAGTGAATCCCCCAAAAAACAAAAGCGACCGGGAGTCAGGAACTTGACTCCCGGTCAAAAACGAGGAAATAATTACCGGAAACGCCGCAGCAGCGCCCCATGGATGCAATGGGCTACCTCTTGCAGCAACAGCAATTCCCATTCCTCACAGTTGTGAAAAAAGAGGAGGGATCTCCGGGAGGCCTCCCAGGGGATGTGGGGCAGCTGATCGGCCAGCAAATAGTCGGCGGATACCTGCAGCACATTGGCGATGTGGACCAATGTTTCCAGGCTCGCCCCTCTCTTTCCAGTCTCTATGGTGCTAACAGCGGACGGGGATTTTCCAATAGCTTCGGCCAGCTGCTCTTGGGAAAGCCCCGTCTCTTTCCTGGCGGACTGAATGCGTTTTCCCAGTTTTTTGTAGTTGATCTTCATAAACAAAACCTCCAATTGTGAAATTGTAGGTTCATTATAGAGGGTGGGAATTTCCGAGACACGAGTTAGAAGACTGGGACGAGTACATTGTAATGTACTCTTCCTGGAAT
The DNA here is from genome assembly GCA_900548545.1 of uncultured Oscillospiraceae bacterium. Classification (GTDB taxonomy): domain Bacteria; phylum Bacillota; class Clostridia; order Oscillospirales; family Acutalibacteraceae; genus Acutalibacter. Next base: position 49,429 of record URKX01000007.1, on the reverse strand, counting down.
TACCTCCTCATCCCTTTCGCGTTGGTGCCAGCGTTGCTTGTGGATCTGTTCGTCCTCTGTTCTCTGATGGCGGCAACCCTGTAAGTCAACAGCAGCCCAAGACCATCCCGCATTTTTAGTTTTCTAAACTATTGTCATCCAAGAGAAAATCGTAGATGTTCATAATCAGAACACCATTCTCGTTATAATGCGGTGCGGGGGTATCTTTCGTGATGATGATGCGTTTGAAAAAATCCCCTGTCATCATGAGAGAGCGCTGTTCCTGTTCCAGCTTTGCCGGGTCTGAAATCGCATACGCCGATTGAATATAGTAACGCTTGGAGCCTTGATTGCAGACAAAATCAATCTCTAACTGTTTTCGGATGCTGTTTCCTTTCTCATTCCGGTCATACTGTGTGATAACGCCCACGTCAACATTGAATCCACGGATTTTAAGTTCATTGAAGATGATATTTTCCATGGTATGCGTTTCTTCCAACTTCCTGAAATTTAACCTGGCATTTCGAAGCCCCATGTCAGTAAAATAGTATTTAATGGGGGTGTCGATATATTTCTTCCCTTTCACATCATACCGCACTGCGCTTTCGATAAGAAAAGAATCGCACAGATACTCAATATATTTTTTGATGGTATTGCTGCTTATTTTCTTTTTCTTAACTGTCTTAAAAGTTGCGGAAAGTTTCTCTGGATTTGTCAAGGAACCGATGGCGGAAGAAAGGATGTTGAGAAGGTCTTCCAGTTCTGCCTTGTTGCGAACATTATGCCTTCCGACAATATCGGAAATATAGGTTTCTTCAAAAAGAGCTTTTAGAAAAGAAATTTTTTGATCGGGTGTTTGAAAGCTCAACACAAGAGGCAGGCCGCCGTATAGCATATACTCGTTCCAGCCATCCTGCTTTGTGCCTTGATAGACTGTCATGAATTCCGCAAAACTCAGAGGATACATATGCACTTCATCGCCCCGGCCTCTGAATTCGGTAATCACATCTTTCGAAAGGAAGCGGGCGTTGCTTCCGGTTACATATACATCCACGTTGTTCATCCGTGTCAGGCTGTTTAATATTGCTTCAAAGTCATCTAGTAACTGTACTTCATCCAGAAGCACATAGTACATCCCCTGGTCGCTGATCTGCCCTTTCAGATAAGGGTATAGCTTGTTGGGGTCTCGATACTGTTTATTCTCAAAAGCGTCAAATGCAATTTCAATAATGTGATCTTCGTCAATTTTTTCTGAGAGTAAATGTTCTTTGAAAAGATTGAAAAGTAGATAAGACTTTCCGCATCTTCGCATCCCAGTTATAACCTTAATTAACCCATTGTGCTTCTTGCTGATAAGCAGGTTCAAATATCGATCCCGTCTGATTTCCATATTCCAAACTCCTATCGTTTTGCTTTTTTGCGGATAGCTGCAAAAATCTTCAATAACAGTATAGCACCAGTAAGTTTATTTTACAACTGTCATATTTTGGATTTTTGCGTCTTGCCGCAATAATCTAAAATATGGCGTTTTAAAACCAAGTATCAGGAATGAAACACCGGCTGTGATTCAACTCTCCAAAATTCGCCCCTCTTTCACCCAGTGACTTTTCTCTTTCTGCCTACCTTCTGACTACTGTTTGACTACTATTTCCTAAAAACCGGAAAAACCGTGGGAGCCTAGGCGTGCCAAGGGCTTCCACTGTTTTTGCAAATCGGTGCTAATTTTGTGCGATGTACCTGAAACCCGCATGAAACCTAGGTTTCTTACTTGACGGCCTGATAACTCCGACTCTGTAGGCCGCTGGTTCGAATCCAGTCGGGCGCACCAAAACCTCCAAAGGATTAACTCCTTTGGAGGTTTTCTTATGTCTAAAATGACGGCGGAAAAGGCAATGTGCCCAGGAGTAGAACGGCAGATTTGTGGGTTAGGGAGATTTTCTGTAGTAGTCAAATAGTGACCAACACTAAGAATTAGTATGGTTTTATTCTTTTGCCCTCAATTCTGTAGACTGCTTGTTCGAATCCTATCGCACTTATCCCCAAGGAAATGGATTCTCTGGAGGGATTTGTATTTCCAATGTTGGACGGACAATTAAAAGTTAAAATACACTGTTTTCAGCAATACATAAGCTAAAAACAAAAAGTATTCCAAAAGAATAAGACAAAATAAGTGGCGCCTCCATTTGTTGTTCGGTTACCATACTGTTTATCCATCGAGATACCGCTTGTTTCGGGATACACTATCTTTTTTGTTTTGGCAAGGAGTTAAATAAGCCGCTTTGCTTTTGATTTGCCCTTTTCTCCCGCAAATAGTTCCACAGCAGGAAGAGCATCCCAATGAACAAGGTTGCCACGCCCATGCCGAAAAACATCTCCTCATAACCGAAAGATTTCATGAAGAAGCTACCTCCCGATGGGCGCCAGAGCGTTGCCCAGGGCCGGGCCCACCGCCTGGGCCAGGGGCATCACCAAGCCGAAGTAACCCAGGCCCTTCCCCATGCGGTCCCGGGGGATGAACTCGCTGGCGTAGGCGGTGGTAAGCACGGAGTTGATGGTGAAGAACACGCCGGCGCCCGCCCGCAGGAACACCAAAAAGGGGATGGTGGTAGCAAAGGCGTGGCCCAGCAAAAACAGGGCATAGAACAGCTCGGTGCACATCAGCAGCCGTTTGCGGTTCATCCGGTCGGACAAAACCCCCGCCACCGGGGACATGAACATTCCAATCAGTGACATGATCCCCGCGATGGACGAGGCCACCGTCAATTCCGCGCCCAGGTCCAGGGCGAAGCTGGCCACCAGGGGGAAGGTCATCTGCCCCGCCGCACCGTTTGTCAGGTTGATCAAAATGAGGACAATGAATTTCCATGTTCACAATGAGGCTTTTGAATTTGGTGTGTTTTCCTGCACTGCACGCTTTCCTCCTCCGCTGGATCTCTCTTTTATAATGTTGTTCATTTGGAGCAGTTTCTCTCGTCTGTCGGACGATGGCCTCATGTGTTTGTCTGTACATATTACTGGCCTGCTATACCATTTGTAGCCTTTGCAAGATAGTGCCGGGTTCGTCGTTACCTGCGGTGCTGGGAGATTCCAACCGTCTTCTGCCCGAGCGGAGCCTAGCAGGCGGGAAGAGAAAGAATCTCACTCTTCCATCATGCGTGCGATATCTTGGACCAGGTGACCTTCTTGGTCCGCGGAAGTCATGTGGCTGCCTCCCTCCTCTGCCACATTGAATACCATCATCGCTGGCGCGGCAGGATTGTAGGTATCCCAATGGGGCGCACCCTCTCCGTTGGGGTTGCCAGTTTTGGCGAAATTGGCCCAGGCGTCCGCCATAGTCTGGCTGAGTTGGTAATCCCCTGGTGTCATGGGACGCCAGCAACGACCCAAAGTGCCGAAAGTATACCACAGATCTGAGGAGTGGAAAGCCCCCTTCAGCTCCTTTGGGTTGGATGGGTTATCTGTGGGCAAGTTGCGGGAAAACTGATACAAATAGGCTGGTTTTTTTCCTTGTGTAACTTGTAGCTGTGCCCATCCAGCCAAGGATTGGAGCATGGAACCCATATCCCCGGTGGTACAGCCAAGCAAGTAATCCAAGTTGCCCTGAGTACCTTCACGGAGGGAATCCTCCATGGAAAGGGGCAAAGCATAGCCATCAGTGCTAATGTTAAATCCTTTTTGCATAGCGGCTCGGAAGTCTCCGTTTACCGGCTGAGTATACTGGTTGAACAACTCTAAAAGCTGCCGGGCAGGAAGCAGTCGCAACTGGGCCAAGTTCTGGCAGCCAGTGTAGTTCATGAAATCCACGCCTCGGCGTTCCAGTTCCTCTCGGGGAAGACGTCCCATGGCAGTTTGCAATCCTCCCGCAGACTGAACGATGGCACGGTGCGCCAGGCCCTTGGCCAAGGGGGAACAACTGATAGCCTGCGTAGATCGGCCGCCACCAGATTGACCGAACACGGTAACACGGTCCGGATCCCCTCCGAAAGCGGCGATGTTTTCGTGGATCCACCGCAGCGCCTGGATCTGGTCCAGCAAGCCATAGTTGCCGCTGGCCCCTTGTGGGCTTTCCAGAGTGAGTTCCGGGTGGGCGAAGTAGCCGAAAATGTTCAGCCGGTAATTTACCGTCACTAGGATCACTCCCCGCTGGCAGAAACCGTCCCCGTCAAACTCTAACTCATGGCTGAAACCCGTTTGCACACCCCCTCCGTGGATCCACATCATCACTGGTAATTTTTCTCCAGGATCCTGGGCCGGAGTCCAGATGTTCAAATAGAGACAGTCCTCATCCATTCTAGGAGGATAGTCTCCCGTAGCATAGAACTCTTTCCCGTATCCCGCTGTAGGGTCGTCCATGGTGACGGCTTGCAAGCAGGCATTACCCCATTGATCACAAGCTCTTATACCATCCCAGGGCGCTGGATCCACCGAGGGCTTCCATCGCATCTTCCCCACAGGCGGGGCAGCGTAGGGGACGCCTTTAAAGAGGGTATATCCTCTGGGGGAGACGGTTCCTTCCAGTTGGCCGTACTTTGTGCTGACATATTGTAACATATTCGTTCCTCCCTGATGGAATTGCCAATTGTCAAAGATGAATAGCAGTCTTATATCTCTAAAATAGCATCTTTTACAAATTTCCGCAAGGGAGATTCCTCGATGAGTTCGCACCGCGAGGTTTCTCCAAAATGCATATTCACCGGCTTTTCCTTGGTGTAGGGATCCCACTGAGGGACGTCATCCTCGCTGGGATTGCCGGATTTTGCGAAGTTTGTCGGCGGATCCCTTCCTCCCAGGTGGGTACATCCGGCGGTGTTGCCCACCATCAGGGGGATGCCCTTGAACTGTCCGCTAAAGTAGCCCTTGGAAGGCGTGTGATCCAGAAAGTAGTTGTCAAGCACTGAGCTGAAAGCGTACTTGGGCGGGAAGCTGCTCCTGGCCTTTTCCGCAGTTCGCATTGTTGCGCTTCACCCACTTTAGAGCGGCCACTTGGTCCAGGTGACCGTATTGGAAATGTATAGTTAGTGAAAATAAACCAGTTGATTCCCAGAAAAAATTATGATAAAATACAAATTAAGCGATTTTTTGTCGTTGATTTTGCTCTAGAGTCTAATTGTAAGATTTTTCCAAAAAGTTTTGTTTTTTGAGGGGGAGCCATGTTTGTGAGAGAAAACCAGCATATTTCCAAAGGGGTCGGCAAGAGGCTGTTTTTATCGGTGCTGGTCACCTACCTATTGCTCCTGATAGCAGCCATCTCTTTACCTGTATTCGGGTACTTTTATTCCATCCGCCAATCTCAGCAGGAAATGGAAGCCCTGCAAATTTCCTATCTGGGGCAAATCCAACGAGAATTTGATCTACGTTTAAACTCCATTTTCAAAATTAACAAATTTCTGGCTTCGTATCCCCTTACAAAATCCATTTCTGAAATGGATGAGGAGCAAGTTTCCAATCAGACCTTTTATCACTCCCTGAACGAGGTAATTGTAGAACAGAACACTCTGTTGGGGAACGATGGACAGACCGTGATTTATTTTGCTCACTCTGACTCCGTTCTCACCGGAGAATACCGTTACCGAAGCGAGAACCTGGACGCTTACACGAAACAACTGGGCCTTTCCCCGGCGGAATTCCGTGTTTTTTTGTCTGAGGGAGCAGCCACAGGCTCCCTGCGGATTTTACACCCCGGCACGGCGGAAGCGGAGTTGACCTATTTGGTACCGGTTTACGATGAAAACTTTCAAAAGGTTGGCACAGTGATGACCCGCCTGTCCATGTCTCTGCTGCAAAAGGAGCTAAACGTATCAAGCTGGGCAGAGGGCAGCGTGTGCCACATGGAAAATGGGGAGGAAGTGTTTTACATAGACAATGGCGGATTCGCAAACACGGCCTCAGAGGTTCCAGACTATAGCCAAGTGCCCCTGGATGCTACCCCGGTAAAAAATCAGATTCAGGGAGAGGATTTTATCACCGTGGGATTGCGGTCTTCGGTGAACACCTGGAAATACTATTTTTCCATTCCTTCCCAGGAGTTTTTTCGATCCAATATGTTCTATCTGGTGTGGTTCTGCGCCACCCTTGTCGCGAGCCTGTTTTCTGGAGTAACCCTTTCTTTGGTTTTCAGCCGGCACTTTTCCAAGCCGATTCACAGCATCCTCAATTCGCTTTCATTGGACACTTCGGTGGCTTATCCCGAGGCCATGCACTCCCTGGAACACGCCCTATCCACCTACAAAGAGGAACTTTCCGCCAACAGAAACCAGCTGTTCCAGAGCAGCCGGCAGAAAAAGGCCGGGTTTATCTGGGGCCTCTGTACCGGACGCATTTCTCCTGGGGACTCGGCTTCCGAAGTGGAAAAATACCACCTTGTTTTAGAAGGCGTGCCGCTCTATCTCATCTCTTTCAGATACACCGGAATGGAAAAATCCGTCTTCTGCCAAAACGGCACCATTGATGTGGATATGCTGCTCTATGCCAGCTGCAATGTTATTGAGGAAATGCTCTGCTCCCAGCGGGGCGCGGCCATCTCCCACGATGTGCAGACTTACTGCCTCTACCAGCCCCCACAGAAGGTGGCAAGGGATACCCTGCGGGAAAAGCTGGAAGAAATCCGAAATTTTCACCGGGACACCCTTCATACGGATCTGCAGATCTTCTGCGCCGGTTACTGCAGCTCCTACGCAGACCTTCCGGAAATGCTTTTCCGGGTGGAGGAAATGGCCCACTACAAAGCCTTTTGGAATGAGGAAGTACCGGACATCCTGTTCTACGGCGAGATCAACGATTTAACTGACCTGAGAGGCTCTTATGCCTACGCAAGCGCAGAAAAACGTTTTGTCAATCTGTTGTCTATCAAGGACTATGAAGGCGCCCATCAGGTACTGATGGAATCTCTGAACACTGGGATCCCAAAAGACATAAACCGATTCCGCATAGAGCGGTTTAAGGTGTTCGGACTGATCAGCAGCCTGATGGAATCCATGCTTTCTGAATTGCCAGAAGGATTGGCACCGGAAGAGCAAGAACAGATCAGCATCCAAATGAAAGAACTGCTGACAGAGAAATCGTTTAACGATCTGCGTAAAAAGGTGGATAAGCTGTTTGAATACATCATTACCCACAACAAGAAGAATTCAACGCCCGAAGCCCCTCCTTGGGTTTGGAAAGTCCGCGATTACATTGAAACCTACTACAGTGATCCCCAACTGGACGTGTCTTTGCTGGCAAAGGAGTTCTCAGTGAACGTTTCCCATCTGAGCCGCACCTACAAAAAAACCATGTCTATCGGCGTACTGGACAACATCCACATGATCCGCATTGCCAGAGCAAAAGAGCTTTTAGACCAGGGATGCACCGTGCAGCAGGCATCCTCCCAGGTGGGCTATCTGGAATCCAGGGCTTTGATCCGCACGTTTAAACGATACGAGGGTATCACCCCAGGCCAGTATCAGGAATCCGGCCAGCACAAAGAAAGCATCTCCTGACATAGGCGCATCGGATGGTTGAAAGCAAGATTTTCTCAAATAGAGATTACATACAGCGGAGCAGTTCCCTAATCGCGTGACTGCTCCGTTTTTTTGTCGGTACACAGACTCGTAAAAGAGGAGAGAGCGGCAAGTGCTAATGTATTTTACTTGGCGCGATAGAAGGGATTTACGCAGGAATAGGGATTCTTGGGCAAATGGTCATAATGCTGTTCCACAATCTCCCGCATATATTCCTGCAAGTGCCGCAGGGCAAGCATCAGCTCATCCAGCCTGGCTTTGTCCAGCAATTCCCGCATATACTCTTCCCCTATGGCAGCGCGCTCTTCCAATTCCCGCCTGGTAAACTCTGTGATGGGCGGGCCAATGTGGTCGTCCGGTTTGCTGTAGTAGAAGGGAGCTGGGGCAGTCATAAACGGCGAGCACTTTCCCAGCAGGTCGTACTCCGGGAACCAGTTTGGGAAAAATTCCGTGGGATCCTTCTCCGGAGCGGAAGGAAATTCCACCTCGCCTTTGGCCGGAACAGCGTCAAGCCGTTTGGCAAGACGGTATCCCGCCAGCATCACATCGTTGAGGGGATTGACCTCTCTTCCGGACTTAGTCCGGGGCTTAGGCGCATTGGGATCGAAGGACATGGGCGGTACAATCCCCAGATTGCTAAAGTAGGAATTCACATCGAGAAACAGCATGGGAACCTTCGTTTCGTCAAAAAATTCCGTAATCATGGGCAACAAAAACTGGGTAGTGGGCATATGAGATGGAATCCAAATTTGGCGCTTAAATCCCTGGTTCAATAGAGAATATGCCAGCTGTTTGGTATAACGGAAGCTTTCGGTCATGCTCATGTGAACGGTACCCCGGCCAATCTGGGTACCGCCCGGGTTAAAATAGACCACGTTTGGTAGGAACAAGCCGTCTACCTTTTCGGCAATCAGCCGGGCATATCCTTCCGCCATGACGAATTCACAGTCCACCGGATAACCAGCATGGGTTTCACAGTTGCCCACGGGGATCACGATGATGTCATTGCGCTGTAAGTACTGCTCGATTTCATAGTTAGTTAGGTCTGTGTAAGTACGGGTTCGCATTTTTGTCGTTTTCATAGCGCTCTTTCCTTCTTTCCTTTTGTATTTTAAGTAAGTTACAACGGTTATCCTTTGATGGCACCGATCATAACGCCCTTTTCAAAGTATTTCATAATGAAAGGATAGAAGCACAGCACCGGTACGGTCGCCGCCATAATGGTGCAGTACTTGACAAGCTGCTTGTACAGGTCCGCGTTGCCTGCAACCTGTCCCGATTGGGTGGCAGTGCTGGCGGTATCGTTGGCGATGAGGATCTCCCGGAGAATCAGCTGAAGGGGGAACTTGCTTCGGTCGGTAAGGAAAATAGAGGCGTTGAACCAGGAATTCCAATGGGCCACTGCGTAATAGAGCACCACGGTGGCAATGGTGGCCTTGATCAGCGGCATATAGATTTGGAACATAATCCGGACCGGACCGGCGCCATCCAGCATGGCGGATTCTTCCAGATCCTTGGGAACCGTAGACATAGCTGTCCGGACCAAAATCAGGTTAAAGGCGCTGACACAGGTGGGCAGGATCACGGACCAGCGGGTATCCAGCATACCGATGTTGCGGACCACCATGTAAAAGGCGATCATGCCGCCGTTAAACAGCATGGTAAAAGAAACGAACAGCATCAGCGTGTTGGAAAAGAGAACTTCTTTTTTAGATAGAGGATAGGCGCCCAGTACTGTAACCAGCAAGCCGATAGCGGTGGCGGAAACCACATAAAGGATGGTATTGCCATAGCTGCCCATCAGCTGGCGGTTGGAAAATACCTGGAGGTAGCCCTCAACATTGAAGCCGTGGGGCCAGAGAATCAGCCCGGACTGACTCATCACCCAAGCGGGATCAGAAAACGAGGCGAACGCTACGTGCACCACCGGCAACAGGCACAGAATGGAGATCAACGCCAGCAGCACATAGTCGAACACCAGAAAAACTCGGTAACCGATTGTCTTGTTCTTGACCATGATGGAATCCTCCCTTTCTTTTAGAACAAACTGGTTTCGGAAAACTTCTTGCTGATCTGGTTCGTCGTCACCAGCAATACAAAGTTGATGACGGAGTTAAATAAGCTCACCGCCGTGCTGTAACCGTAGTTGAACTCAATTAAACCTTTCCGGTAAATGAAGCTGGAGATGATGTCGGCGGTTTCATACAGCTGGGAGTTGTACAGCAGGATAGTTTTTTCCTGACCCACGGACATAATGGAGCCGATCCGCAAAATCAGCATGATAATAATGGTGCTGGCAATCCCGGGAAGGGTGATGTGGATAGTCTGCTTCCACCGGGTGGCGCCGTCGATTTCTGCGGCTTCATACAGTGACTGGTCAATGCCGGACAAAGCCGCCACATAGATGATGCTGCTGAAACCTAAGCCCTGCCAGAGGTTTGTTATAATGTACATGGGCCGCCAATAAACCGGGTCACCGAATAGGTTGACAGGCGTACCGGTAATTAGGCCGATCAGCTGGCCTACCACGCCGGTGCTCTTGCAGAAATCTACAATGATGCCCGCCATAACCACCATGGAGATAAAATAAGGCATATAGGTAAACATCTGCACCGTTTTGCGGAAGGGGCCGGATTTGATCTCGTTCATCAGCAGAGCGAACACAATGACTAAGGGAAACTCGATGAGCAGCTGCAAAAAGCTGATGATCAAGGTGTTGCGGATTACGCGGGGGGCATAGGGGGAATTGAAGAAGTCCATAAAATTTTGCAGGCCCACAAACTCACTGCCGAAAATGCCCTTGTTGGGGCGGTAGTTTTCAAAGGCCATAAACAAGCCGCCCATCGGCATATAGGCAAAGATGATAAAAAACGCGATCAGCGGGACCGCCATCAAATAGAGCGCCCAGTGCTGCCGGATATCCTTTTTAATGGCCGACCAGGTGAATTTCCTTTCCTTCATGACGTTCATCCTTTCTCTCTTTGAGTCAGCGCGGCACAACTCCCGGCCGCTTTTTCTGGCTTTATTATAGTGGCGAAAATTGTTTCTGCCTAGAACCGCTCCTTGCGCAGGATAACACAGATTTTGCTTTTTCCCCCCTTTGCCCAATTGCCAATTTTTGACGGATGGCAAAAATTTGACTTTTACTTTTCCGGGAATCTGGTCCCTCTTTCCGGGGACTCCTATTCTGCGTGTTTGAAAAATATAGCTACTAAAACTCAAAAACAAGCCATTTACTTAGGCAAATCATCCAGCTTATAATGGAAACGTAATTTACGGCCGCGGTGTCTGCCGGCGCGCAGCGGGCACGGGGCCGCGAACCAAACAAACGGTGCAACGCGCCGGGACAATCCAAAAAATGGAGGTAAAAGTTATGAAACGAGCTAAGTTCCTTGCTCTGCTGTTGGCCTCTCTGCTGGCCTTTTCCGCGTTTACCGGCTGCGGCGGGAATGATTCCAGCGCTTCCACAGAAGGCAGTTCTTCCACCAGCAGCGCGTCTGAGGGCGGCGAATCCAGCGGCGAAATATCCGGCACAGAGGCGGAGCCCGGCGAAGTGGCCCTCCCCATCAGCGATGAGAAAATCACCATTACATGGTTTGCGGGAATGGATTCCAGCTTGCCCACACTAGTGGACAACATGAACCAGACCCCCTTCTTCCAGCAGTTGGAGGAAAAGACCAACATCCACATTGAATTCCAGCACCCCGCTACGGGCAATGAAACCACCGCTTACAACCTGTTGTTCGCCTCCGGCGACCTGCCCGACATGATCTCCCATACCAATCCTGGCTACCCTGGCGGCCTGGACGCCTGTATCGATGACGGCTATATTTTGGACCTGACCGACCTGGTGCCGGAATACTGCCCCAATTATATGGCGGCTTTGGAAGACTTTTCCTCCAAATACGATGAAAACGTCATGCGGTCCGCTTACACTGGTGGCGGCCGCATTGGCGCTGTTGGCCAGCTGATGCAGGAGCCCCAAGGCCCTTGGGCTGGCTTGTACGTTCGGGGGGATTGGCTGGAGGCCTGCGGCCTGGACACCCCTGAAACCTTTGATGACTGGGAAGAGATGCTCACCGCTTTCAAGGATGAGATGGGCGCCACCGCCCCCATGCTCCTCTTTAAGAACGGGTATGACAGTACGTTTAACAGTCTGGTGATGGGCTTTGGTATCACATCCGCTTGGTATCAGGTGGACGGCCAAGTGAAGTTCGGCCCTGCGGAAGAGGGCTGGCGAGATTATGTGACCCTGATGCATGACTGGTATGAGAAGGGTTTGATCGACCCCGACTTCATGGCGTCTACCTCTGCCGCTTCCTTTTTGCCCGACACCGCTATGATTACCACTGGAAAGACCGGCGCTTTTGTGGGTATGTACACCAACGTGGCCATGTGGGAAGCTGCCATTGAAGGCGACGAGGATAACTTTGTACCTGTGTACACCCCCATGAAGGAAGCGGGCCAGACCCACGATTTTCAGGGCGTCACCCTCTCCGGCGCTTCCGCCACCATGGGCTTGTCCATCTCCGCCAACAGCGAGTATGCCGAGGAATGCCTGAAGCTGTTTGATTACTGGTTCTCCGAGGAAGGGGCCGAGTTCTGCAACTGGGGCGTGGAAGGCGACACCTTTGAACTTGACGAGGAAGGGGAACACCACTTTACCGATAAAATCCTGAAGAACCCCGACGGGCTTTCCTATGCCCAGGCTCAGGCCTACTTCACCATGCCTCCTGCCCGGCCCGTCTATCAGGACTGGACCCGCGAGCTGGAATCCGTCCCCGCAAAGGACGTAGTCAGCTTTGACGTGTGGGGCCAAGGCACCAATGATATGGCCATGCCCGCCCCCGCCTCCCTGGGTATGACCCCCGAGCAGAATGCTGAATACTCCACCATTATGACCGATGTGCAAACCGCTGTGGACGAGGCCACGCCCCAGTTTATCAGCGGCGTGCGCTCCCTGGACGAGTACGACGCCTATCTGGAAACTCTGCAAACCCTTAACATTGACCGGGTCGTGGAAATTGTACAGGAGGCCTACGACGCCTTTATGTCCCGTTAATAGGCATTGCCGCCCGTGTTTTTCTAAAGTGTAAGGAACCCGCAGCCGCTCTGCGGCTGCGGGTTCTTTCTTTTAAATTTCATTTTGTAAGGAGGAATTACCATGTCCGAAACAATGCGAACCAGAAACCTTTGCGCGCTTACCAACTGGGAGGCAGAGCAATATCTCAAGCGCAACGATGTAATTTTCATTCCCGTAGGCACGGTGGAACTCCACGGACCTCTGCCCATGGACTGCGAGTATGTGGGAGTGGAGGCACTGGCCTACAAGCTGGCGAAACAGTGCGATGGCCTTGTCCTCCCTCATATGGTTTACTTCCATCCCGGCGCGACGGATATTGGCAGGGGCACCGTGTACATGAGCATGACCGACGGCGCGGCTTACCTGCGGGCAGTGGCCCAATCCCTGCTGAACCAGGGCTTCCGGCGGCAGGTATTCCTCACCGGCCACGGCCCCGCCTACATGACGGTCATCCCCATGCTCACCCAGTTTTTGGACGAAACGAAAGTGCCGTTGCTCTACTACGATATGATGAACCTGATGAAGGAAGCCGGGATGGATCCCTTCTCTATGGGGCCCGGCGGGTTTGACAAGGTACTCTATGCAGGCTACAAAATGATGGGGCGTCTAGAGGACATCCCTGTGGGCCTGGGCAACAACCCGGAAATTGTCACCACTCCGGAGTCTGATACCGGACACCAGCTGCCCGAAGGCGTAATTGAAACAATTCAGCCCGTAGGCGGCTACGCCACTGCGTGGAAGTACGGTAACGTGTTGGAGCACGGCGGGAGCTGTTACGCCCCCGAAAACCGGGAGGAAGTGGAAAAGATGGCTACGGAGGGCGAAATACTTCTGGATAAAATTGTGGCGGGATGCAATATGCCCGCCAAGCTGGAGGCGATACGCAAATTGGATGAGTTCCACCAAAAGGAGGTTATGCCCCGCTATGGCCAGTGGCTGGTGCGGAATAAATATCCCGATCCCAAAACCAACTGATAACCTTGGAAGGAGGTAAAACGATCATGGCTTTAAACATTCTCAACACCAAATACGGAAAAGTGCAAGGCGTTGTGGAAGAGGGTGTGCTGGTGTTCAAAGGCATCCCCTACGCCGCCCCGCCTGTGGGCGAATTGCGCTGGAAGCCCCCGGTAGACCCGGCGCCCTGGGAAGGTGTGCGGTTGTGTGATAAGTACGGTCCCCGGCCCATGCAGGTTAACAACGGCGGCCTGTTCTTTGAACCCTGGGCCTCGGATTTCTACTACATGGGCAATCCGCCCTACAGCGAAGACTGCCTGTACCTGAACGTGGCCACTGACGCCCAGAGTGCCGATGAAAAGCGGCCGGTGTTTATGTGGTTCCATGGCGGCGGGCTTTCCAGCGGCTACAGCTACGAGGTGGAATTTAACCCCACAACCTTGGCGAAAAAGGGGATCGTAGTGGTATCCGTAGGCCAGCGGCTGAACGTGTTCGGCTACCTGGCGCTGCCCCAGCTCTCCGCGGAGCAGGACGGAATCAGCGGTAACTACGGACTCATGGACGAGGTGAAGGCTCTAGACTGGGTGCGGGAGAACATTGCTGCCTTTGGCGGCGATCCGGATAACATCACCATTGGGGGCCAGTCCGGCGGCACCGCCAAGACTGGCGCTTTGGCTCGGTGCCCAAAGGCGGCCGGAAAAATCAAGCGGGTCATCAACCAAAGCAGCCTGAACTGGACTGGCTCTTTTGCCACTGTGGCCGATGGTGAGCGAGAGGGACTTGCTTATATCCAGGCCCTGGGATTTAAGCCGGACGCCACCTTGGAGGAGCTGCGCGCTGCGGATGCCGAGGTTTTCAACGTCAACCTGGGCAATCCTTTTGACCCCAACACCGTGCGCACCCCCGGCAGCATGGTTTACGATGGCGTTTGGGTGCCGGAACAGGATAACGCTGTCAGCTTTGACGAGTACGCCGGAGATCTAGATTACCTGGTGGGCGGCAACTATGGAGAGTGCGCGATGGCCAAGGGCTTCCGTTTGGGAGGCGAGCCCATCAAGTCCGCAGCGGACTTCTATGCAGCCGCAAAAGAGGTGCTCGGCGAGGAGCTTTACAACAAGTATGACTTTCAAAACGCCTACCCTGTATCAGATGAACAGGCATCGTTCCTCTCCCGGCGATTGGCTGTGGAAGGGCTTACAGGCTTCGGCGGCAACATGAAAAATTTGTACTTTGGCCAATACCGGGCTAAGAAATACCCCAAAGCCAAAACCTACAGCTATGTGTTCTCCCATGTCACCCCGGGCCGTCCCGATGATGAGATGATCCCGTTACGGAAGCATGACACTATGCTGGCATGGCATTCCTCGGAATTGTGGTATATGTTCGACTCCCTGCGGATGGGTAAGAACGGCGCCAGCAATGTGCCGCCCGTTCGCCCTTGGACGGACTACGACGTGGAGCTGGCCGATAAGATGAGCAGCTATTGGGCCAACTTTATGAAAACCGGTGACCCCAATGGCCCTGGCCTGCCCAACTGGCCTGCCAGTGATGAAAACTATGGCTGGATCGACTTGGGCGATGAAATTGTGGGGCATCAGGGCATGGAAGATTCCAAGGATCAGATGCTCTTCGAATATCTGATGGCACAGGAGGAAACGCCTAAGGAGTAAACCTCTAACGAGTAAACATTTAAAGTTGAGCAACCAAACGGCAAGGCTGGGGGCATCAAATATCAGAGACCGCACCTTAACTCTTAGAGTAAAGGTGCGGTTTTCAATGAAAGTATTATGACCATTTCAGAACAGGTAACAGGAAACAAAAACCGTTTTTTTAGGGGATTTTTGTTCGACTGTTCTAACTTGCAAGTTGTGCTTTCTGTACGGCTACACCCCCACCCTCCCCTGCATCTCGGCGCTGACCTCCCGCTTCTTCTCATCGAAAGCGTGGGTATAAATGTCCAGCGTAGTGGACACTTGGGAGTGCCCCAGCAGCCCTGAAACGGTGGCAACATCCGCCCCGCCGGAGATCATCAGGCTGGCGGCAGTGTGCCGCAGGCTGTGGACGTTTAAGTCCAGGGGAAAGCCGTGCTTGTGCTTCTTGAGAATCAATTTGAACCGCCAGGTAAAGGTGCTGGGAGTCATTGGTAAATCGGCCCCGTGGCGGCGGAAGATGTAGTCCTCCTGGATCAGTTCTCTGCCCTCGTGGAGTACCAACTCCCCTTGGCAGAAGGAGCGGTACTCTTTCAAGAGGCTTGCCATCTCCAGGGAGAAGTACACGTGTCGGTCTCCAGCGGCAGTCTTGGGTTCTTTGATAATGATGTTCTCTCCCGTGACCTTCACCACGTTCCGGCAGACGTGGATGGACTTTTCCGAGAAATCCACGTCCTTCCACTTCAAACCGCAGCACTCCCCACGGCGCATCCCCGTGGCGATGATGAGTTTGAAATACGTCGTCCTGCTTGTCCCGGGCCAGAGTGGATTTTGCCAGCTTGCCAGGGGCAATGTGTCCCAGCCAGTAGGCGGTATACTCCGCCAGGGTGATGGACTTGTCTACCGGCAGCGGTTCATTCTTACACTCACGCTCAAAGAGGGCGGCTTCCGCCTCCAGCCATTTTTCCTTGGCCTTTGGTGTTAACCCCTCTGGTGGATGAACGGTTTTCTGCTGGGGCTTGCGGCGGTGGCCCTCCGGGTCGTAGCCCATGGACACCACCAATAGGTAGCTATTTCCCCGTTTGCGGATGCTTGCCATGATAAAAAACCTCTTTCCTGTTAGGATTCCTTCTGTGGAGGCAACCACACACTACCCCACGTGCGGGTGGAAGTCCAGCCCTGTTTTCACTTTCTACCCTTTGGACAAGAGGGGCGGCATAGCCTACCCACAAGCCCCAGCGATGTACCTGGTTTTCAGAACCGAAACAGGGCTTCCTCCAGCATTTCGGCGGCCTCCTGCTTCAATTTCATCTGGGGGTGACAGTATGTGCGCTCCAGAAAAGAGGTGTCCCCGTGGCCAGCCAGCTCCGCCACAGTCTGCTTGTCCACCCCCTCGTGGAGCATGGCAGAGACGAAATAGTGGCGCAGGGTATGCAGATGAAAAGAGGAGGGAAAGCCCAGTTCCCGGAAAATCTTTCGCAGACGCTTGGTAAAGGTGTCCGAGTGAACCGGCTCCCCCTGGGCGTTGGCAAACAGGTAGGGGCTGACCTTCCGATGGTTCTCCCTGGCCATGCGCTTCTGGAAGTCATACAGGCTCCACAGTGTGCTGACCACGTAGTAGGAGATGGTCATGGACCGGCTGCGGCCATTTTTGGTAGGCCCCTCCACCACGCCTTTCCCCGGCACCACGCTGCGGGAGCGGGACACCACCAGGTTCCAGGTGTAGTGGTCCACAAAGGAGAAGTCGCTCCACCGCAAGGCGCACAGCTCGCCCCGGCGGCAGCCGGTGTAGATCGCCAGGACGTAGAAGGCGTGGTAGAGGATGTGCTCCTCGGCCAAGGCGTTGAGGAAGTACTGGGCCTGCTCGTCTGTAGGGATGAACTGTTCCCTCCGTTCCGTGTCCGGCAGGTCAATCATCCGGGCAGGGTTGCGCTGGATGATCTCGTTTCTCTTGGCGTCGCTAAACACAGCGGACACCACGGTCAGGTATTTCTGTACCGTGGCCTCCTGGATGGGCTTGCCCTGGTGGGTACGTTTTCTCAACTCAATCATCATGTTTTCCAGGGCCATGGGCCGCAGTTCTCCCAGCTTGATGGCCCCAATGTAGGGGTACACCCGCTCCAGCATCCGCCGGTAACTGGCCAGGGTGCCGGGGGCGTATTTCACCTGCCGCTCCAACCACCGGGCGGCGTAGGCTTCAAAGGTGGTGTCCCGATCCTCGGCGAAACCGGACTTCACCAGGCGCTCCAGCTCCTCGGCTTCGTGAGCAACGTACTGGGGGATGCCCCTGGGCTTCACAGAATCCGGTACGATGATGGTCTTCGCTTTGCAGATTTTCTTGCCGTTTGGCCGGTAGCCATTGCTGACGGTGATCTTAAATTTGCGGTCTTTGATTTGTTTGATGCTTGCCAAATGTTTTTCTCCTTTCTTCAATCTTTAGCGCGATGTTTTGCGGTTTTGCGTAAGCAAAATGGAGGTTTTCCAAACCTCCAAGCAAAACTCGCCGAGGCAACGTCAGTTGCCTTGCTGCCAACGGAGGGACTCCTCAAAGGAAATCATCCCGTTGGTCTTGCGGATTTCCTCGATGCACTGCCCCCGCAGTCGTGTTACATCCTGGGGGTCTACCTCGCAAACAGCGGCGAGAATGTTCTCTGTCACCGCCTGCTCCACCGCTATCTTGAACAGCAGCCGCCCCATGCGGTTGGAGCTCTCGTCCACGATGCCCTTCACCGTGGCGGGGATGACGTGGGCCAGGTAGTCCTGGTTTTTCTGGCTGGAAAGGTACCCCATGTAAAACCGCAGGGCCTTTTCCATGAACTCGCTGCGGCTGGCGCAGTTGTCGCTTTCGTAGAGGGAATCCACTTCCTCCAGCAGGGAGGGGCGGATCCACAGGGCGAATTTCCGATTCAAATCTTTTTCTGCCATAGTTTTCTTCATCCTTTCGTTGGCCCCGGCGGTGACACCCGTAAAAATGGCTTGCCGCCGGGGAATTTTGCTTTTCTGACCCCGTCCGTGACCCCAAGGCCGCCAAACGATCCCGGAAAACGGGAAAATTGACGCCTGGGAAAAATCCGGTCACGACCAGCTCTGCCGGGCGAAGTGACCCGGCCCGGGACGCCTATGGGCGACCCCGGGCCTTTCACCTGCTTGTTTTTCACACCTCTCACCACTGCTGGTTTTTGAAGAAACCGTATGCCTGATGGAAAGTCAGAAGTTGGCGTATTCTTCGTCCACGCTGCCGGTTGCTTTCCGGGCTGGGCTGTTTTCTTTTCTTTCTGCTAAACTCGCCCCTGTGTGGCCCAAATCGCCCCCTGACCGGGCGGGAGCGGGCCGTTCCCCTACCTGAGGCGGAAACCGGCCAAAACGGGCCTCCTGGGGGCTAAACAGGAGGGTTGGTGGGAACTAGCTTTGGGATGGTTGGTGGGAACTAGCTTTGGGATGGTTGTCTTTCTGTGCCAGTGCCGGAAGGAACGCAAGGGACGCATAATTCCGCTAGAGGGGGTTGGACATGGTTTGCGTCACTTGCCAGGGCTTTTCCAAGGGTGCAAGGAGGCAATGCGTACCAGTGTGTTCTTCAGCTTTCACACAATATGTAGGTGATTGTATTTCTCTAAACACAAGATGAGCAAGTGTGCTCCACACCCGTTTGCACTCTCGCACCCTTCATTCTTTTCTCAGCCAATTCCACTCGTTGGCCAGGCGGACGGACTCCACATAGCCAGTTAGATTCCGCTTGGCTTCCTTAAGAGTTCGGGGAGAGATGCTGGCCTGCTCCGCCAAGCGGTACATCTCTTTGGCGGGAACAACGGGGTGCTTGTCCAGGGTATCTAAGATAAGCTGCTCCGCCAACGTGAGCTTAGAGTCTTGACTTCTTCCGCTCAACAGCTCGTCCGCAGTGAGGTTCTCATACCCCTCTTGCCAGTGGAGGGTGCCGTTCTCCAGGGAGAAGGCCCGGGAGTTTCCTTCTGGGGCCAGGGAGGATTTGTCGTGTACCATCACCCGGATGTCCCGGTTCTGTTTGAGTCGCCCCACTAGAAGAACGCTCCGGGCGGCTGCCCGGAAGTCCATGGAGCCCAAGCCACGCTGGGCGCTGTTGGCGGTCTGAGATTTGTTCAAGTGCCCCACCAGGACGATGGCGCAGCCGGTTTGATTGGCCACCTTGGTCAGGCCTTTCATCACCGTGCGCACTTCGTTGGCGCGGTTCATGTCCACCTTCTCCCCCAGGTACGCCTGCATGGGGTCCAGGATCATCAGCTTGGCATGGGTGTCCCGGATAGCCTCCCCGATGCGCTCATCCAGCATGGAGAGGGGAAAATCCGTTTCGTCAATGGTGTAGATGTGGTGCAAGTCCGCCTTGGATTCCAGCAGCCGTGGCTTGATGGTGTCCCCCAAACCGTCCTCGGCAGTTTGGTAGAGAACGGTAAGGGGTTCCCCAGATTCCCCGCCGGGGAGGGCCTGTCCCCGGCTGCAGGCCGCCGCGATCCACAGGGCCAGGGTGGTCTTGCCCTCGCAGGGATCACCGTGGAGGATGGTCAGCTTTCCCAGGGGAATATAGGGATACCAGAGCCAGCGCACCGGCTCCACCACCACGTCCTCCAGGGAGATGAGCTTCAGTTCGGGTTGATTTTTCGGCAAAGTTTTCACACTCCTTTCTTCGCTCCCAGGGAAAAGGTGGGAGCATTTTTTTAATTTCGAGATTGCATGGAAAGCCCAGCCCCAAGGGCTTTCGCAAACCACCTGGAGCTAGGGCAAGGTATCCCGCTATGCGCCGAGGATTTTTTCGTGACGAGGGCCGCATCTTCCGTTATGTCCTGGCACTTTTTTAGAGGGCTAGCCCGCATTCTTCCTAGCAATTCCGAATTGGATGGGGAATACAAAACTCCCACCTCTTTTGCAAAAGGTGGGAGCAGTGTCCTAAAATCCAAGAACCGTTATAGATTGCTCATTTCCAACACCCCGCAATGACTCTGGCAAGAAACAAATGTTCCTTGTCAAATTGTGATTCCCGTTGTAGGGAAAAGCCCAAAGGAAAACAAGGGGGGCCCCTGTCACCATGACAGGGGGATACCCCTATATGCGGGAGAAGGGCACGAGCAATCCGCCTGCATCTTGCGGTTTTTGAAAGAAAATTTACATCACTAGTTAAATTGTTGGTACACAAACAAACCTTTGAAAGCCAAGGGATTTTCAGTAATTATGCCAGCGCCGATAAACGTTGAGTTGGGTTAGAATTGCTCGCCACGGAGAAATTACGGGCTAAGGCTTAGGCAGAAAAAGAAAAGTCCCTGCCGTGAGGGAAAAACTAGAACGAGTGGATGGGACGGTTGACCTTTCTTCTTCCGTTAGAAACCGCTTGCTTTTGCGAGAATACTGGGAAGATGATGAGCGATTTCTTCATTGAGAAAAGGGAACAGAACACACACAATAATAAATGTGGAAACGAAATGCTCCCATGGGGAGAGGGCTTCTGGAACACAAGGGAGACACGATTGCACAGGGTAAGGAAGAAAATCTTGCAGGTTGCCAACTTCAGTTGGCAAACAGTTGGCAACCCACGGTGATTAGTTGTCAAACTCAGCAAAATAGTTGACAAACTTTGGGTTTTGTTGTCATGTTGAGCGGATAAATTGGCAAACCGTTGACAACCTTACGAAAACTTGCTATCCTTAACCTGAAGAGATTACCGTGTAAGGGGGCTGTTTCATGCAAGCGGAAGAGTTGAAGGCTTTGGCCTTAGAAGTTCAGCGGCAGAAAACCGAAAGGCAGAACATCGAGTGCAAGGCGGCGGCTCAGGGGTGCCCCACCCGGTTGTTTGATACGCTCTCTGCCTTTTCCAATCAGGATCAAGGAGGCATCCTGCTTTTTGGCATAGATGAACAGCGTGATTATGCAATCATTGGAGTTTATGACGCCCAGGACCTTCAGAAAAAAGTGAATGAACAGTGCAAACAGATGGAACCCGCTGTTCGCGCTTTGTTTACGGTCTGTGAGATAGAGGGCAAGCTGGTGGTGTCTGCGGAGATTCCTGGGGTGGACATCTCGGAGCGGCCCGTTTATTACAAAGGTGTTGGAAGAATCAAAGGCTCCTACATCCGAGTGGGCGAATCCGACGAACCCATGAGCGAGTATGAGGTGTACAGTTACGACGCTTTCCGAAAAAGAATCCGAGACGATCTCCGCATCGTGGAAGGCGCCCGTGTGGACCTGTTCAACCAGCAGCGTCTCACCCGTTACCTGGATGCGGTGAAACAGGAGCGGAAGAATCTAGCAGGCAACGTAACCGACGATGAGATTCTGGAGTTGATGGGGGTCACCGTGCACGGAACGCCTACGCTAGCAGGGGCAATGACTTTTTCCATCTATCCCCAAACCTATTTCCCTCAGCTGTGTATCACCGCAGTGGTGGTGCCCGGCACGGAGATTGGCGCTGTAGGAGAAGACGGCGAGCGGTTTATCGACAACAAACGCATCACCGGCGCTATCCCGGATATGCTGAAAGAAGCGGTTGATTTTGTCCGGACGAACAGCCGCACAAAATCCGTGATTGGGGGCGACGGGCTGCGCCATGACAAGGATGAGTACCCCACTGTGGCAGTCCGCGAAGCGGTCCTCAATGCCCTGATCCACCGGGACTACAGCGTTCACACTGAAAATGTCCCGATCCGCATAGAAATGTACCGTGATAGAATGGAAATCGCCAACAGTGGCGGGCTGTATGGAAAAATCACCGTGGATTCCTTGGGGAAGGTGCGTCCGGAAACAAGGAACGCTGCCTTAGCAAATATGCTGGAGCTTTTGAAAGTGACGGAAAACCGGTACTCTGGTATCCCGACGATTCGGAGGGCGTGCAAGGACGCCGGCTTGCCTGCGCCAATCTTTTCTGTTCTCCACGGGGAATTTAAAGTGGTGTTCCGCAACAACATCTATAAGACAGAAACGGGTTTGGAGAAAGAAGATTTGGAAGATGCGCTGCTCCGCTTTTGCGAAGAGCCCAGGAGCAGAGCAGAGCTGGTGGATTTCACGGGTCTTTCCCGGTATTACACCATGTCCAATTTGGTGCAGCCACTGGTGGCTCAAGGAAAACTGCGCATGACGATCCCAGATAAACCCAAGAGCCCCAAACAGCGATTTGTTCGAGTAAAATAAAACCGTTCACTGTTGTGCCCCTCCTCTCTTTCTGCCCGCCCTCTGACTGCTGTTTGACTACTATTTCTCAAAACTAGAAAAGCCGTGGGAGCCCAGGCGTGCCAAGGGCTTTCACGGTTTTTGCAAATGGTTGCTAATTTTATGCGATGTACCTAAAACCCGCATGGAACCTGGGTTTCCTCCTTGACGGCCTGATAACTCCGACTCTGTAGGCCGCTGGTTCGAATCCAGTCGGGCGCACCAAAACCTCCAAAGGATTAACTCCTTTGGAGGTTTTCTTATGTCTATAATAACATTGAAAAAAGCAATATATACAGGAAAATAGATAAAAACCTGGGGCTTAGGGAGAATTTGTGTAGTAGTCAAATAGTGGTCATCTCCGAGGGCACTCGGACACTGTTCTCACCCATTTCAACTTGATGAAAAACCACTCGCCTTCCCCACCGCAAATTTCGCGTGGCCCACGGAGTAGGGGGCGGTGTCGCGGCGGTGCTTCTGGATGGACACCACTTCCGCCGGGGTGGGGCCGTCCCTGCCGGGGACCAGCACCCGAGGCGGCAGCTAAGACCTCACGACATTCCGCCTTGCACCCAACTTTTTGCCTGCGCTGCGGGAGACACAAAACACCGGCACAGCTGACCCACAAAGGAATGACCCGTTTGTGGTTTTTATGCCTCGATGGATGGCGAAAAACAAAAAACATAAGATTTTAGTGTTGTATTTTTAGTTCTTCAAAGTGACATGGATTTCAAAAAGGGAAGGCCATTCTTTCAAAACAAGTGTGGAAGACCATGGTAGCTTATGTTCGCAACATTAGTTGTCTCCTTGCCGAAATTTTGCCGGGGTAACACCAGCACTCTTTTTGAAGAAAGATTGGAAATATGCTTGGCTGGAAAATCCCAGTGCTCCAGCAACCTCGCTGAGGGTCATGTCCGTGTACCGCAACAGGCGCTTGGATTCCTGTAGACGCAGGTAAGATTGATACTCCCCCAAACTCAGCCCCATCTCTTCCTTAAATTTCCTGGTGAGCCAGGCTCTGCTTTTACCCACCAGGCCGGCAGCTTCGTCGATGCCCACGTCGCTGGACAGGCGGCTTCGTAAAAACTGCACGCACCTGGCAATCTCTGGGGACAGGTGGGGAGGCAGCTTTTCCCGTGCCACCCGCTGGGTAAAATCCAGCAGCATATTGTACTGCAGCAGACGGACGGCTTCCACCGTAGTGGCCTGCTCGCACTCCTGGGAGTACAGGTCGATAAGGGAATAGGCACCCTCGTCGTCCATGCCGCCGGGGATGGCGGCGGTTTTCCCTACCATACAGACCAGCCCCAGGAAGATGTTCTTCGCTTGGCGCAGGGGTGCTTGGGCCACCTGGCCCTCCCGGAGGTTGGCCACCTTGCCCAAAGTTTCCAGCAGCTGTTCCAGGGCCTGTACGTCCCCGTCCCGCACCGTGGCCAAAATCATATTTTCCACCCGGAAAGTCTCGTGGCGGCACTCCTCCTCAGGGCTGCGCATGGCCCGCCGGGCTTTTACCGGCTCTGGCTGGGAGGCCGCGGCAATCTCTTGTGGGATCCCGGCGCTCTCTGGGGGAACACGCCCGTTCAAGGTGAAATCCAGGTACCGCAGCAGGTTGGAAAATTGGTTATAGGTATACCGGGGTACCCCGGCAAGCAGCCAGTAGAGGACCGACCAATCCCGGTTGCCGATACCGTTTTTCCGGGCAAAGGCGGAGACCATTTTCTCCGTCACCGGCTGGCTGTATATCGGCCCCAACAGCAGCGCTTGCTCCCCGGCCTCCACCAATCCGTAAAGGCCCAGCTCCTCCGCGGAGATAACTTTGCACGCCCCGGAGAATCCCCTTGCTTGCTCTAGAACTTTCCCATAGAGGGGCAAAGGTCGTTCCAAGCCGGAATAAGTTTTTTGGATTGCTCCCTTTTGGAGCAAGGCCATGGGAATATAATGGCTGGCATAGAACAGCTGGCAAAACAGATCCACTTCCAAATTTTGTGCCTCCCTTATCCGAATTTATAAAATTATAGCTTCCATTGAAATACATTTCAAGCTTTGCCTCTTATAATGGAGAAAATACGGCTGAGAAGGAGGAAGGACGACATGACAAAAACAATCAAGTTGCTCAGCCACGGCCTGTTTGAAAAGCCCTTTATGGACTCACGGGTAAAGTCCCGGACCCTGTCAAAAAAGGAAGAAATCCTGGGGCATCTAGTGGGACCTCTGGGGCTCATCTTCGTGGTGAACACCATCGCCGCCCTGGTGGAAAAATTCTTCACCCAGCAGACCGGCGCCATCTATGGAGTGGAAAACCTGGATATGGTGCGGGTGATGGGCCATCGGTACGAGGTGGTGATGACCTTTACCAAGATCTTGGCGGTGGGCTGGGGTCTTCTTATGGGATGGCTCATCCAACACACCCAGTCCCGGCAGGGGCGCTTCCGGCCCTGGCACTTGATCTTCGGATTTATCACCATCGCCGTCGGGTGCCTGATCTTCCTGTTCCCCGGCAATGGCCTGGGCGGGGCCTATTGGTATTACTTCTTCTTTTTGATCGTCTGCTATAACACCGTGGGTTCCACCTTTTTCCACTTGTTCCGCAATAACATCTGCTCCCTGACCACACGCGACCCCAGGGAAAAGACCCAGGTGCAGTTTATCCGGCAGATGTCCTGGACGCTGCTCTCCGGCGTGGTCATCGGCATGGTCATCAACATGGTGCTGCTGCCCATGTGGCTGGAAAAGGACATCAACGGCTACCCCGTCCTCATGCTGTGCTTGAGCATCGCCGCCATCCCCCTGCTGCTGTTGGAGTATTTCTACACCCGGGAGCGCATCACCGAGGACATGGCGGTGGAGGTGGGCCTGAGCAGGGAGAACAGCGTCCCCCTGATGGATCAGATACGGGCCCTGCTCACCAACAAGTATTACGTTATTTTAACGGTGCTGGCCACCTTTACCGGCATCGTGGACAACTTCAAGGGCGGCAATGTCCAGTACTTCTATGTGAAGTTCCTGCTGGGCGGCGCGGATGATCCCATGATGTTCACCGCCTACCAGATCGCCACCGGCATCCCCCTGGGGCTGGGGGCCATCTTTGCCTATCCCGTCGCCCGGAAGATCGGCATCCGCAATTTCACCTACATCGGGTACGCCTGTATCCTGGCAGGGAGCATTTTGGGGCTTCTGTTCCCTTCCAACCTGCCTATCGCAATTGCCGCCGGATTCCTGCGCCAGGGAGGTCTGATCCCCAACAACTACGTGTTCGCTACCCTGTTGTGCTTTGCCTTTGACAGTGTGGAGTTCCGCTCCCACCTACGGCTGGAAGGGCTGTTGGGGGTGGCCATCATCGGGGCGGTACAGACGGTGATCTACGCCCCCTTCGCCGGGGGATACGAGTCCACCATTTTGAAGATGGGCTTTGTGGATGCCCAGGGTGTGGTGCCCGGCACCGATGTGAAACAGTTCATGGTGCTGGCTTTTTATCTGTTCGACCTCATCTGCGCCACGGCTTATCTGATTTTGCTGCCCTTTGTGGATGTGGAGAAGAAGATGCCCCAGATCAACCAGGAGCTTTTGGACCGGAAGAAACGGGCTGTCTTGGCCCAGGGAGGGGAGTGGATCGAGCCGGAGGAATTGGAACGCCGGGAGCGGGAGGCATTGGCCGCTCAGCATGAGGCCGACCGCATCGCCGACCTGAAAGCCCTCTGCCAGCGAAAGGGCCTGGACTTTGACACGGAAAACCAGAAGTATTTGGATAGACAGGTAAAAAAAGAAGCCAAAGCTGCGGCCAAGGCCGCCCGGAAACACCGTTGAAAGGAGATCACACATGAAACAGCGCATCGCCGTTGACAAAGCCACCCCCAACGTGGGGGCACTGGATTTCTCCCACCTGCTAGACGCCCCAGCGGGCAAGCACGGCCACGTCACCGTAAAGGACGGCCACTTCTATTTTGAGGACGGTACGCGGGCCCGGTTCATCGGGTTCAACCTGCCTACCCGTTCCAACACCCCGGACCACGAGACCGCCGGCAAGCTGGCCGCCCGCTTCGCCAGCCTGGGGGTAAACGTCATCCGCCTCCACGCCGCCGACGCTCCCATCGGGGACGAGCCGGGCAGCTGGTCCTCCTGCCGGGAGGCGTCTCTGCTGAACTATGAGAGCGGCTCCACAAGAAACTTCACCCAGGCGGGCCTGGACCGGTTCGACTACTTCTGGGCCAAGCTGAAGGAGCGGGGCATCTACCTGCACATCGATCTGATCGTGGCCCGGGCCTTCCAGGAGGGCGACGGCCTGGACTACCCCGGCCAGCCCGGCTCCTGCCTGAAGTGCTACACTATGGTAAACCGGCGGCTGATCGAACTGCAAAAGGAATACGCCGAAAAGCTGCTGTGCCATGTGAACCCCTACACCGGCACCCGGCTGTTGGACGACCCGGCGGTGATGACCATCCAGATCAACAATGAGGACTCGGCCATCAAGGGCACGGCGGACGTGAAAGACCTGCCCGGCGTGGCGCCCTACCGGAAGGAGCTGCTGGAGAAGTTTGGGCACTTCCTGCTGGCGAAATACGGCAGCAGGGAAAAGCTTAAGGAGGCATGGACCTATGAGGGCGCCTGCGCCCTGGGGGAGGAGGAAGACCCGGCGGCGGGCACTGTTCGCATTGCCGAAGGGGGCTTTGTCCAGCCGGTGAACGAGCCCGCCGGGGACTGGGGAGCTGAGAACAGCCCCGCCCGCTACGCCGACACCATGGAATTCGGCATCCAGCTGAACCGCCGGTTCTACCGGGAGATGAAGGACTTCCTCAAAGCCCTGGGGGCCAAAGCGCCCATCGCCACCAGCAATTTGCTGGGTGGGGCGGCGGACGTGTACGGCCACACCGACGGTGACCTGATGGAGAACAACTCCTACTTCAACCACCCCATCCTGCCGGTGCGGGGCAACACCTATGTAGTAGGGGGCCTGCAGGAATATGTTTCCATGAACCCCCTGACTATGCAGCAGGGCTACGGGGCGGCCCGCACCTCCCTGTTGAGCCTGGGTGCCACCGCCGTGGTGGCGGGGAAGCCTTTTGTCCTCAGCGAGTGGAACGAGTACGGGGCCTACCCTTTCCACTCCACCGCCTTTGTGCAGATGGCGGCCTACGCCTGCTTAAACGACTGGGACGGGCTGATCCTCTACGCCCACCACACCTCAGAGAAGTGGGACGACCAGCCCGCCGACGAGATCCTCAACATCTTCGACGCCTACAACGACCCCTCCCTCATCTGCCAATGGGGCTTTATGGCGGAAGTGTTCCTAAAAGGCCTGGTGGCTCCTGCCAGCGCCACGGCGGAGATCGTCTACACCCAGGAGGATTTGCTGACTCTGCCCAACGGCCACATGATGCCCAACTGTTTCCTTCCCTATGTGATGAACACTGCCAGCGTGTTTTTAGACGGGGGCGAGGCTTATAAAGGTCCCGCTGATGTGGCGGTGAACGCTGGGTTCGTCAACACCGGCGACTTGTCCCAGGCTAATCACGGGGTAACCTATGCTTGGTCCCCCTGGCGGGACGCTTTCCGGAGGTTCCGGGATGAGTCCCGCCTGCCCGCCGCCGTAAAGGGGGGAGAGGAGCTCCAACCTGGCGTGACCTTGGGCAAGGATTTGGTGTTCGAGGACATCCGTGCCCTTTCCGGGGCCGGGGATTATCGGGCTTTCGCCCAGGCCATGACCCAGGCCATGCACCGGTGGGGTGTGCTGCCAGAGGGCACAGGCTTTGTGGATGGGAAGCTCATCTCCCAGACCGGGGAGCTGGTGTTTGACCCGGACCACGCCCAGTTTGCCATCCATGCAGAAAAGTGCGCCTATTTCAGCGGCCAGCCCAACGGCGACATTGCCTTGGGCCAGGGGATCACCGCCCAGGCGAAAAACCGGCGGCTGTCCCTCTCCGCCCTTCCCCTGGACGGCAAGCCCCTTTCGAAGGCGAAAGAGGTGCTCCTCACCGCCGTTGGGGAAACAGGCATGGATGAGACTACTATGAATCCGGTGGAGCTTTTTCCCGGCGTGCCCTTCACCGCCTGCGCCTTCCAGGGCAAGCTGTACGCCGATACCTGGGAAGGCTCTCTGACAATCGCGGGGGATGCCGCCCTTACCGCCTTGGACGTGTACGGCAGCGAGCTGGGGACGATCTCCGGGGAGGCAGCAGCTGACGGGACACGATTTAATCTCACGGGTGGCCTGCCAGCCACCGCCTATCTTCTGAAACGGAATTAAAGGAAAGGGCTTGCCTAAGCAGAAGGCGGGCCCTTTTTGCAAGGTAGAGCGGCCGGGCTGAGTTTTCCCGACCCGCCGGGGCGAGACCAAAGAAGTCGGTTTTTCAACAATGCTTTCTCGGATCATCGCATGGAACTGAGAGTGATAGCCTGTTAGAATAAAACCAACGCAGCACCTGGCTATATCGTTCATACAAGGAGGAGATCACCATGAAGCATGATGGAACTCATTGCAAACCCTATCTTTTTTCGGAGGATGGAAATTCCTGCGCGATTCGGACTGCAAACCCGCCCCGCCACTGGTACAACTACCTGTGGAACGAAGACCGCTACTGCGCGCAGGTGTCTCAAATGGGCCACGGCCGCAGCTATTACCTGAACGAAAAGGCCGATATGTGCCAGATTAACCGGGATGACGCCCGCTATGTGTTCGTCCGGGACGACGACACGGGTGAGGTGTGGAATATCGGCCAGGGCCCGGTGAACACGCCGGTGGAGGAGTACAGATGCACCCACGCTATCGCCTATTCACAGCTTACCTCCGTATACAAAGAGATCTGCAACGGCTGGCGCATCTTTGTACCCCGGCGGGGCTTCCACGAGGTGTGGACCCTCTCTTTCCACAATCAGGGGACCAAGCCCAGAAATCTCAGCGTGTTCTCCGCTGTGACCTTCTACATGGAGGGGTTCTCCTATCCCCGCTATTACGAGATGTACCGCTGTATGAGTACCTCTTACGACCAAGCCTTGGGCGGGGTGTTCTGTGATTCGGCCCACCCCTTTGCCCCGCACAAGCGGTACAAAGGGTATTTGGCTGCCAGCGAGGCACCTTTCGCCTATGACGGGGATTTGCAAGCCTTTTGCGGCACAGACAGCACCCTCACCCTGCCGGACGCCTCCGCGTCGGCTCTGTTCCAGCGGCCAGCCGTGGTGATGGAGGGCCGGGACTGTACCAACTCCCAGGCCAGCTTGTTTATTTTAGGTGGGGTATTGCAGCACAAGCTCACTCTCCAACCGGGGGAGGAAAAGGAGCTGCACCTGCTCTTAGGTGTGGCAGAATCCCTGGAGGAAGCCCGGAAAACCGTGGCTGCATATCAAACCCCTGGAAAAGTAGAGGAAGAGCTGCAAGAGACGCAAGATGCCTATCTGGAAAAGTACCGCACTTTGTCTGTCCGCACCCCAGACCAACGGCTGAACCACTTGATGAACAACTGGGTGAAAAAGCAGGTAGACTTCTGCATTGTGGGGAAAAAAGGGGTACGGGACAATTTGCAGATCGCCGCAGCCCTGCTGGACTACCGGCTGGATAAAGCCCGGGAGGAGATTTTAGAGTGCCTGCGCCATCAGTTTCAGGACGGCCACGGGGTGCTGACTTGGTACCCTTACGATGACACCCGGTACTCCGACCAGCCTTTCTGGATCGTCTGGGCGGTGTGCCGGCTCCTGCGGGAAACAGGCGATCTATCCATTCTGGATGAGGTCATCCCCTGGCAGGATGGGGGAGAAGCTACGGTGCTGGACCATGTGAAAGCCGGGGTGAACCGGCTGTGGGAGGATCGGGGATCCCACGGGCTGACAAAGATCTTCTTCGCCGATTGGAACGACGCGTTGAACATCACCACCGACCCTGAGGCAGAATCTGTCATGCTGTCCCACCAGTTCTGCCTGGCCCTGCAAGACCTGGCGCCCCTGATGGACCGGGTGGACAAACGCTACGCCGGGCAGGTGCGGGAGATGTACCGCCAGATGAAAGAGGCCATCAACCGGGAAGCTTGGGACGGGAAATGGTATATACGGGCTCTCAGCCGGGAGGAGAACATCGGATCGAAAGACAGCGAGGGCAGCAAAATCTACCTGAACGCCCAGACTTGGGCGGTACTTGCCGGCGTAGCGGAAGGTGAGCGGCTCTCTCAGGTACTGGAAGCGGTGGACAGTATGGAGCAGGACTTTGGATTCCCTCTAAACCTGCCGCCCTATGCCGGCTATACGCCTCACGCAGGGCGGATGTCCGGGATGCTGCCGGGGCTGTTTGAAAACGGCGGCGTCTACTGCCATGCCACAGGATTTAAAATCTTGATGGACTGCCAGACGGGCCGGGCTACCCAGGCGGTGGAAACCCTGAAAAAGATCGCCCCGGACAGTCCCTTGAATCCCTCTATGCGCTCTGGGGCGGAGCCCTATGTGTTCACCAACTGTTACTCCACCAATCCGGGCTACTACGGGAAATCCTACCAATCCTGGACCACAGGCACTTCCGCTTGGTGCCTGATGGGCCTCTACGAGGGCATCCTGGGGGTAAAGGCGGACTTTGACGGCCTGCGGGTGGAGCCCTGTTTCCCCGCCGCATGGGAGGAAGCTCAGGTCACCCGCCGCTTCCGGGGAACAGATTACCACATCACCATCCGCAACCAAGAACATAAGGAGGCGGCCCCAGCACGCCTGTTTTTGGATGGCAGCCCCATCGAGGGCTCGCTGCTGCCAGACCTGCGGGATGGAAAGATCCACCAAGTGGAAGCGATTTTGTAAAGTGGCTGCTATTGAACCAAATATATCCAAGGAGGAATTATCATGGGAAGGAACGAACAGAGAAAGCCCTGGCTGCTGGAGGTCAGCGCCGTAGGAGAGGACATCTTGGCCCTGCGGGTACAGGAAGGCTGGGTGGAAGGAGGCGTCCAGGAGCCTTATGTACCCCAGGAGGGAGAGTCCCTGCGGCAGGATGCGCGGATCCCCTATCTGACCTGGATCGAGAAGGACGGCAAGCCTGTGGCCACCTTGGTAAAGGATACCCAGAAGGGTGACCAGCGTTTTGTTCTGGAAACCCGCTTAGGGGCCGACCTGGACACGGCTTTGGCCGACAATCCGGCGTCTTATACTGTCAATGGGGAACGGCCCTTGGCGGTGTGGCGCAAGTCCAAGGCAAACAACATCGCCGACCCCTCCTACGAGGAAACGCTGCTTCATGTGCTGTACCTGGTGCTGCAAAAGCCCTTGGAGGAGGGGAAGGAGTACGCCCTCGGCTTTGCGTCCGGCCTGCTGGACGCGGAGACGGCCCGCTTCACCTTCCGGCCCGCTTCCCAGCGGTCCGAGGCGGTGCACGTGTCCCAGCTGGGCTTTCGGCCCGGCGACCCCTCCAAGGTGGCGTACCTGTCCCAGTGGATGGGCCTGGGCGGCGGCATCCGCTATGACCGGTACCAGCAGTTCCACCTGGTGGAGGATGCCACCGGCACGATCGTGTACACAGGCAAGGTGCGCTTCCAACATGACGGGGAGCCGGTGGTGTTCCACAACCACTGCCGGTTAAATGGGGAGTCCGATGAACTCACTACCCACACTTCTGTCTACGAAATGGACTTTTCCGATTTCAACACCCCCGGCACCTATCGGGTCTTTGTGCCCGGCCTGGGATGCGGTTTCCCCTTTGCCATCGATGAGCGGGAAACCTGGCTGCGGGGCTTTAAGCTCTCCATGAACGCTCTGTATTGCCAGCGCAGCGGCACTGTTACCGGGGAGCCATACACCAGTTTTTCCCGGCCCCGAGTATACCATCCCGATGACGGCCGGGTGATTCGTCAGTCCCGGTGCTCCTTGATGGAGAGCGGCAACGGCCTGAACTGTTACGGCACCGATGTGAACAACTTTGGGAACCTGGTGCGCAAGGCCACCGATGAAGTGGTGGAGAACGCCTGGGGCGGCACCTTCGACGCCTGCGACTGGGACCGGCGCATCCAGCACCTGCGGGCCACCCAGCTGTTGACGGAGCTCTATCTCATGTTCCCGGATTATTATGGTGAGCTGCGCCTGCCCATCCCCGAATCCGGCAACGGGCTTCCGGACATCCTCAACGAGGGCCTGTACAACGTGGATTTTTACCGGAGGCTCCAGCTGCCGGACGGCGGCATCCGGGGCGGCATTGAAGCAGAGGAGCACCCCATTTTAGGGGAGTGCGGCTGGCAGGACAGCTGGCCTGCTTGGGCCTATGCCCCTGATTTTTGGAGCAGCCACTGGTATGCTTCCGCCGCCGCGCGAATG
The DNA here is from genome assembly GCA_900548545.1 of uncultured Oscillospiraceae bacterium. GTDB lineage: Bacteria > Bacillota > Clostridia > Oscillospirales > Acutalibacteraceae > Acutalibacter. The sequence goes on along the minus strand of URKX01000007.1, from coordinate 16,832 downwards.
GCATTTGCCCTTCGCCCCATTGACCCGGAGAAGAGTGCCGTTTATCAGGAAAGCGCCCAGCGGGCCATGGACTGGGCCGAGGAACAGTACCCCCGGCTTCTTGCCAGCGAAGGCCATAAGTGGACACCCTCCGCCCACCAGCGCATCCGCGACACAAGAGAACTGGCCGCGGTGGATATGTACCGTTTGACCGGGGAGGCAAAGTACGACGCCCTCTACCGGCAGCTGCGGCAAGAGCACAGCTATGAGGCGGCTTTCGTTTACGCTACCCTGCCCGGCGGCATGGGGGACGGTGAGACCCGCCAGGCCTGCGTCCACACCATCCTCCAGGCGGCGGAGCGGGCCCTAGCCTTTGGGGAGAAGGCCCCCTATCACCTTACCACCCCCGATCCGGAGATCACCTCCACCGGCTCCTTCAGCTCTTTCTATACTGTCTCCAAGATGACAGAGCTGGCCCGGGCCCATTATCTGACCGGCGACAGCTGCTATCTGGCGGCGGCGGTGGCCTCCTGTGGATTTGGCAGCGGCGCCAACCCAGACAACCTGTGCTACACCACGGGCGCGGGTGTTCGCAACGTGGTAAACATCCTCCACCATGACAGCCGCATCACCGGCCAGCCGGCCCCGGCGGGCATCACCGTTGCCGGACCGCAGAATATGCGCTTCAGCAATCGGGACGGCTTTATCCCCAATCTGCGCAATGACCGGTTCTGGCCCGGCGTCTACGCTTGGCCCGCCGCCGAAAGCTATTTCGACGCCTACCGCATCGCGGTAGAGAACGAATACACCGTCCAGGGCAGTATCGGCCCCAACTTGTACAACTGGGGATACCTGGCGGCGGCGAAGGAGTAAATTCCCACTGTGATAAAAAGACAGGCCGTATGGCGCTTGCTTAAGCAGCCAACGGCCTGTCTTTTATTTTTTTCGTTCTTCCGAAGGTGAATGTCCGATGGCTTTTTTGTACGCCTGAGAAAAATAGGAGTAATTGTCATACCCCACTTTAGAGGCGATGACCCCGACAGGCAGGGCCGTGGTTTTCAGCAGAACCTGGGCTGCGCGCATCTTTCGCGCCACGATGTATTCCTTTAAAGAAATACCATGTTCCGTTTTAAACAAACGGGAGAGATAGTCGGGGTTCATAAACATAGCGCCAGCGATGTCGGTCACGGCCAGTGGGGAATCGAGATGATTTTCCACATATTGTTCGATCGATTGCACGGTCGTTTGCCTGTCCTGTTCCGGATCTTCCCGAACAAAATGGGCGGCGGTTTTCTCGATAGCGTCTTTTACTGCCTGTAGGGATTGGGCCGTTTCCCCTTGCCGCAGCGCCGCGAGAATTTCTTTTTCGCCGAGCTGCTTCTCCCACATCACGTTGAGCACAGCTTGCTGGAATTGCAGCCACAGGCTGTGTAGGAACTGGTAATCGAATATTTCTTCCTCAGAAAGTTCATCCAAATAGCGGACGACCTCTTCTTGTAAGAGATGCCCCTCCCCGGCTGCCAGCAGTTCTTCCCACCGGCGCATTTGGACGGTATCCACCCCTGGCAGGGGGTCTCCGCTGGAAGTTGCCATATCCAAAGGGAAAACGCCGCTTTTTTGCAGAACGTTGTCCCGCTTGGCGTGCAGCAGCTTTCCGGCCTGGGGTTCCATTTCCTCCACTGGCAGGGATTTTCCAAGGTAAAAGGCAAAGTCACAGGGGAAATATTGGGCAAGGTGGAGATAGACGCTTTCCAGTATCTGAAGGGGCTGGCTCTTCTGGGGGAAAAATTGCTCCCGCGCGTAGACGAACCAACCAAGGGAAGACTGGTCAATAGAGAAGGGGAGGGCTTCCATCCCTGCGTTCCCAAACAATTCCACAAAGATGTTATTAAGCCCATAGCTCCATTCTTCCATAGGCCAAGGGGGAGCCCGCCAGCGCAAAAGCTGGCCGATTACCAGTGCGCAGCTGCATTGGGCAGGGAGTTCCTTGTGGAAGCGGCCCAGCATGGCCCTCAATCGCGGAAGGGAAAGGCTGCCGCCCGCGAGCCACCCGCTAAACAAATTTTGAAAGACTCCTTCCGGGTGGCTTTGGGCAAGAATCCCGTAGTATTCCAGCTCCTTGTCTTTCCGATCTGCCTGTACCCTGTTTAGGGCTTTTTTTACAGCGCCTTGGATATCCTCGTATCGGGCCGGCTGTAAGATGTAGTCGAAGCAGCCCAACTGGATGGCTTCTTTGGCGTAGAGGAAGTCGGCGTGGGAAGTGAGAAACACACATACCAGGTCCATGCCTTTGCTTCGGGCCCAGCGGAGAAGGGTCAGCCCGTTTTCGCCGGGCATTTCAATGTCGCACAGCAAAACATCCACCTGCTCCTGACACAAAATCTTTTTGGCCTGGGCGGCGTTGCCAGCCGTGCGGACAGCGTCCACTCCCAATGCGTTCCAGTCAATACCGGAGATCAGTCCGCTTAAAATACTGATTTGGTCGTCTACTAAAAGCACTGTCATGTTGTTTCACCATCTTTTGTCACGTTTTGCTTCAGGGGGAGAAATACATCCACGCAAGCCCCGCCGTCGCGGTTGCGGAAGGTGATTGCCGCCCGATCGTCATACAGCATACGCATTCTTTGAATGACATTGAAGATTCCCACATGGTTTTCTCGGTAAATCTCTTTTGTGGGGTGGTTGAAATGTTCCAGCTGCTCTTTGGAAAACCCCCCGCTGTTATCGCAGATCACGATGTTGAGCCAATCCCCTTCGGGGCTGGGGAGTTTCCCGCATTTTACGTGGATCTCCACAGGGCTTTCAGCTACAGTATTGTGCTTAAAGGAATTTTCTACAAAGGTGAGGATACAGAGCGGCGGCACCATAGCTTGCGCTGTCTCGGCGCTGAGTTCCAAGTGGAGCAGCGGTTTTTGCTGAGCGCTGGCCTGCTGAATCCGGATATAGCTTTGTACCAAATCCAGCTCGGTGGAGAGGGGGATGAGCTTAGAGCTATCCCGGAACATCCCCCGCAGATAAGCAGAAAGGTCCAACACCACCCGCTGCAAGGTTTTAAAGTCTTTTTCCTCCGCCAAGGAGAAGATGATGTTCAAGCAGTTTAAAAAAAAGTGAGGCCGGATCTGCAGTTGTAAGTATTGCATCTGGGCCCGCTGGATCTCCAATTTTTGCTCATAAGCAACGGTTTGCTGCTCCTGGAGGGAATCCAGCATGGCGTTTACTGTCCAGGCAATTTGGTTTACCTCTTCCAACCTGGAATTTTGGGGTACCCGCAGGCCGGTTTGTCCTTTTTTCAGTGCCTTCATGGTGGCTGTCAAGTTGACTAAAGGCTCTAACAGCATCCGGCGAAAGACCAGCCAATAACATGGGATCACCGCCAGAAGGAACACCATGATCAGAAGCAAAAGCTTTTGCAGCAGGTTCAGCTGCTGAAAAAAGGACATTACCGGTGCCGCATAGAGGATGTATCCCCCGATCTCTTTGTAGGGAAGGGACACCAGCTCGTACCGGCGGCCAAAATTATTGGCGGAAATGGGAAAATCCTGGTTTTCCCGCGGAAGGGCTACGCTTTGAAACCCGCCGGTGGGTTTGTACAGTGTCCCGTCCGGGGTAACGGAAAAGATCATGTTCTCTGTTTCCAGCCCGGAAACCTCTTGGGCACCGATATCCAGTACGACTGCCGCAGCAGTGTCCCGGAACACAGAGACGGCCAAGAGTACGGTCCTGTCGGAAAGCGTTAAGAACATCCAGCCCATGGGTTGGTTCCCTTGTTCCGTTGCTGAAACCACAGCTTCTTTGATGACAGCCGCGTCTGCCGCCGGATACGATTCCAGATTATTGGGGCGGTAATAGTCAAAGGGTTTTGAGTAAGTGTAAAACCCGCTGATTATTCGGTTTGCCTGCATTAACGGGCGGATCGTTTCAGCCAATGTATGAGATGCAGCAAACGCTTCCGTCTTTGTGCGGGCATAAATGATACTTTGAAAGTTCTGGTTGGAAACCGTAGTGTTTTGCAGATATTGACCGGCAAGCTGGACTGTCTCTTCCACTTGGGCGTGGTAGGCTGCCAGTGTATTTAAGTGGGAACTTTTTACAGCTTCCCGCTGGTTGTTGATCGTAAAACCTATAAACAATGCGACAGAGAAAAAAAGAGGGACCGCCACAATGGCCATAGTGCGAATGGCCGTGTTGCGGAAGGAGACTACCTTAGGAGCAGGCGGTTTACTCATTACGGGCACCTCGGTTCTGGTCAAGTATGTACAATTTATAGCTTACCACAAAAGTGGTTTTGCGTAAAACAGAAATCGGAAAAGTGATACTAGGAAGTCGGATTTACAACAGGATCGTTCGGCTATTTTAAAATCCCACGTTTTTTTGACAGCAGTCTCTCGAAGGCCTGGCAGAAAAGAATGAGGCATTTCTGTAAAATATAATAGGCAGAGGCTCAGACAGCCTGTAATGAACAGTAGGTTTAGGAGGAACGTTATGAACGACCTTTTTGACTCCCCGAGCTACAAGCGCTCCCGAGTGGCTTACCACATCCAGTGTGTCACGGAATATTTGGTGACGCTTTTAGTGGCAGATGCCTTTTTAGCGAAGCTGCTCAAGCAGATCGGGCTATCTGATTCCAGCATCGGTATCGTGTCATCGCTGATGTCCTTGGCGTTTTTGGTGCAGCTGTGCACCATTTTTCTCATGCAGCATATCAGCAACGTGAAGAAAGTGGTCATCCTCATTGATATCACCAGTATGCTTTGCTTCATGGTTACTTATTTCCTGCCCTTTATCCCGGTATCTTCCGAAGTGAGAACGGCCCTGGTATTTGCCACTATCGGAGGAGGGTTCCTCTTCAAATATTTACAGTTGAATCTCTATTACAAATGGGGGAATTCCTTCGTCCGTCCAGAAGGGCGGGGACAGTTTTCGGCCAGGAACGAGGCTATTTCCCTGGGGGTTGGAGTGGTGTTTACCCTGGTGATGGGGAACCTTGTGGACCGCTATGAGCAAGCCGGCCATCTGGAAACAAGTTTTCTTATCATAGCCTGCGTCATCGGGGTCCTGGCCGTCATAGACCTTTGTATGCTGCTGACGATTAAAAAGTACAGCACGAAGGACGCTGTCAAGCAGCAAAAGCCCTTTCGGGATGTGCTGCGGAACACCCTAGGGAACCAGAATTTCCGGAATGTGGTGATTATGATCTCCCTGTATGACATCGCACGCTATTTGACCATTGGGTTCTTAGGCACCTTTAAGACCCAAGATCTGCTGCTTTCTGTAGGAACCGTGCAGCTGATTAACATCGCCGCGAATACACTGCGGTGCGTCCTGTCCCGCCCCATCGGCCGTTGGGCCGACCGTACATCTTTCGCCTACGTGTACCGCAAGGGGCTTTGGCTTTGCGCGGGGAGTTTCCTTCTTCTTGCCTGCACCACCCAAAACTCCTGGTGGCTGGTCATTGGCTACACCATTTGCTACAATGTTTCCATGGCGGGAATTGCTGGCAACGCCAACAACATGACTTACAGCTATGTCCCGATCGATTACTTTGTCCAAGCCCAGGCCATCCGTTGCAGTATCGCCGGTACACTGGGCTTTGGGGCCTCCCTGGTGGGAAGCCGGATTTTGGCGGAAGTCCAGGCCAACGGGAACAGGGTGCTTGGGCTTCCCATCCATGGGCAGCAGCTTCTTGCCATACTTTCCTTCCTAGTGCTGCTGGCTGCTATCGCTTTCAATAAGAAAGTGGTTTCCAAACAAAAGACCATGTGCCAGTGATGCACCTGAAGTCGGAAAAACAACATTCGGTGCTCGGGTTATCAATACAATTCCAATCATTCTTGTTGTTTTTATCGTTTTTTCTACATCAGTTACTCGGTTGTTTAGTAGAAAATACCTCCCCTGATTTGTTATCATTGGGAGCAGAAAGAGCGCTTGCAGCAGCAAGCAGATATGAGAGGAGCGTACCTATGAATCAGTATCTAAGAAAGATGAGCGCGGTTATCCTGGCAGGCGCCATCGCCCTGACCGCTACCGCTTGCGGCGGCGGTTCCAGTTCCGGCAGCGAAAGCGGATCTACCCCCAGTTCCCAGGCGGAATCCACCGGGACTTCTGCCCCGGCGGATGATGGGGAGACCGTTACCTTGAAAGTGTGGGGATTTGACTATACCTCCACCTCGGAGGATCTGGCCCGCGTTTCCCAGGCTGTCAGTGAGATCACTCGGGAGAAGATCGGCGTGGAAGTGGAGATCGTGCGGGAAAGCGATGCGGAAAAGCTGAACCTGGCCATGAACTCCGGCGAGCAGTGGGACTTGGTGAACTATCACACCTTCTCAGGCGGCCTGAGCACCCTGGTTCACAACGGCATGGCCGCACCCATTGACGACCTGGTGGAGCAGTACGGCCAGGATGCCGCGGCGGCTGTCGGGGAAGAGATGATGGCCGCTGGCGTGGTGGATGGGCAGCTCTACTCCATTCCCTCCATCAATGTGTGGGCCAGTAGCTACGGCGTGGCCATCAGCAGCGCTATTTTGGATGAACTGAACATTGACGCTTCTACCCTGAAGACTTGGGACGACGTCCACGAAGCATTCCTCAAGATGAAGGAAGCCCATCCGGATATGTACCCGCTGGTACCGGCCTGGGGAGGCGGCGGTATGCAAAAAGCTTTTGCCTTTGACAATCTGGGCACCGGTTTCTGGGACGGCCTGGGTATTCTGGAAAATGTCCACGAGGGCAGCACCACTGTAGTGAATATGTTTGAAACCGACTCTTACCGGGAGTTTGTGGAAATGATGTATCAGTGGAATCAGGAAGGCCTGCTGATGCCTGACGCCACTACTACTACGGAAAGCACGAAAGACTTGATCAATACCGTGGGTTACGCGTCTATTGAAAACTTCACGCCCCAGAAGAAGCAAGAGCTGGCCAATGGGATTTATTGGAAGGGCAAAGAAGGGACTGCGGTGGAAATTGTGGATCCCTTCATTCCCTGCGACGCAGGTGGTTCTTCTTACTTTATCCCCTATGTGTCTGAACACCCGGAAAAGGCTATGCAGCTTTGGAACCTGATGTACACCGACGCCGACCTGGCAAACGCTCTGACCTACGGTGTGGAAGGGGAAGACTACGAGTTTACCGACGATACCCACGAGATGGTCATTCGCGATACAGATTCCACCTATGGCCACATCGGCTGGAGCTGGCCCAACGAATCCATCGCCGCCGTTGTGGAGGGTGTTGACGTGGATATCTGGGATCAGAACAAGTCCTTCCGGGAATCCGCTGCCATTTCCCCGGCTTTGGGCTTCAAGTTTGACAGCTCCATGGTGATGAACGAGATTACCGCTTGTAACAACGTCACTGCTAAGTATGAAGTGGGCCTGCGCTGGGGTCAGCTGGATCCCGCTGAAGCCCTGCCCAAGCTCAATGAAGAATTGTATGCCGCGGGCCTTCAGACCATTATCGATGAAAAGCAGGCTCAGCTTGATAAGTTCCTTGGAAAGTAATTGACCCATCAACCGTTGAAAGTGGGCGGGCCGCGGAGCGCGCGGCTCGCCTATTTTCCAATAGAGGAGGAAAGCGGCTATGTCAAAAGCGGTAAAAGCTGTAAAGCGCTTCTGGCCATTTTATTTAATGCTCATCCCCGGCACAGTGTACCTTATCATCAACAACTACATTCCGATGACGGGGATTGTGGTGGCCTTTAAGCAGTACAATGTGCGTGACGGGCTATATAACAGCCCGAATATCGGACTGAAAAACTTCGAATTCCTGTTCAAGACCAACGACGCTTGGGTCATGGTCCGGAACACGCTTCTGTACAATCTGGCCTTTATCGTCATTGGTACAGTGCTGGCGATCACAGTGGCAATTGTGCTCAACGAGATTAAAAACAAGGCTTCCAAGCAGGCGTACCAGACCGTCATCCTGATTCCCTTCCTGATCTCTATGGTGGTGGTGAGCTATCTTGCCTTTGCGTTTCTCAGCGATGGCAACGGTTTCTTCAATAATACCTTGCTGCCCGCCTTGGGCATGGAACCCATCAGCTGGTACAACAGCCCTCAATATTGGCCCTTTATCCTCATCCTCATCAACGTGTGGAAGGGTTTGGGCTACAACTGCATCCTCTACTACGCTACGATCTGCGGCATCGATTATTCCCTGTACGAAGCTGCCATTGTAGACGGGGCCAACCGCTGGCAGCGCATCGTTCATATCACCCTGCCCTGCCTGAAGTCCACCATTATCATCCTTACGCTGATGAGCTTGGGAAATATCTTCCGCTCGGATTTTGGGCTGTTCTACCAAGTGCCTATGAATTCCGGCACGCTTCTGGAGGTCACCCAAACGATCGACACCTACGTTTATCGCGGCCTAACCCAGACGAACAATATCGGTATGTCCTCCGCGGCAGGTCTGTATCAATCGGTAGTAGGTTTTGTGCTTGTGCTGGCTGCCAACTTGACCGTGCGGAAGATCGACAATGACAGCGCGCTGTTTTAAGGAGGGAGCACACGATGGTCGAAAAAAATAAGGGCTTTCAAATTTTTGCCCACGTCTTAATGGTTTTTCTCTCTCTGTGCTGTCTCGCGCCTTTCTTCTTGCTAATCATGTCCTCGGTCACAGCGGAAGACGCCTTAATCGCCAACGGGTATTCTTTTTTCCCGGCAGAGTTCAGTGTGGAAGCTTACCGCTATATTTTAACAGATTCCACGTCTATTCTTTCCGCCTATGGGCTGTCTTTCCTTGTCACTATTGTGGGAACCATCTGCAACTTGGCTTTAACGACTCTGTACGCCTATCCTCTTTCCCGAAAGGAATTGCCCGGCCGCCAGGCGTTCGCGTTCTTCCTATTCTTTACCATGCTGTTCTCCGGAGGGCTGGTGCCCTCGTATATCATGTGGACCAGAACGTTCCACATTTCCAATACCATCTTTGCCCTGCTGATCCCCAACCTTTTAATGGGTGCCTTTAACGTCATCATGATGCGTACTTACTTTACATCGAACATTCCCGATGCAGTGATCGAGGCCGCCCGCATCGATGGCGCTAACGAATTCCGTATCCTGCGCAGTGTGGTGTTTCCCATGGCTATGCCCATCATCGCCACCCTCGTGGTACTGGTGGGGTTGGCCTACTGGAACGACTGGACCAACGGGCTTTACTACATCAATGATGACCATTACTATACCGTGCAGGTCTTTCTGATGAACATCCAACGCCAAATGGAAGCAATGAAAGCCAGTGCCCAGGCGGGGGCAGCGGCAACTACCGCCGACTTGCCCTCCAACGCCGTGAGAATGGCCGTTACGGTGCTGTGTATCTTTCCTGTGCTGGTTGTGTACGCTTTCCTGCAAAAATACTTCGTCAAAGGCATTGCCATTGGCGCTGTGAAAGGCTAAAAAGCCTTCTGCTGAAGATCCGCGCCCCATGGCTATGCTGGCCCAAGGCCTGTTTGCTATGGTGTCCCGGTGGGAAAACTCTCTGCCCCCATCGCCCAAAGCGGTGAAAATAATTGGGCGTATTTTAGAAAAAACTCCCCTATAATAGTTGTTTTTTAAAAACTATGCTATAATAAAAAGCGGGCATTTGTCTGCCCGCTTTTCCCGCTTTTTTTGGAACACTGTGCTCAACCAAACCGCTTACAAGGAGGATCCCTATGAAACCTATCCCCACCCTGTCTTACAATGACGGACGCCCCACCCTTATGATTGACGGAAACCCCACCCTGCTTTTTGCCGGGGAACTGCATAACTCCAGTGCTTCCAGCCTGGACTACATGGAAAAAGAGGTCTGGCCCCATCTGCGGGACCTGCACCTGAACGCTGTCATTGCTCCTGTTTCCTGGGAGTTTTTAGAGCCCCGGCCCGGGGAGTTCGATTTCACTTTAGTGGACGGTTTGCTGTCCCAGGCTCACCGGGAAGGGGTGCGTCTGGTGCTGCTCTGGTTCGGCCTGTGGAAGAACGGGGCCAGCACGTATATCCCCGCTTGGATGAAGCAAGATCGGGATACCTACGTTCTAATGCGCACCCGGGACGGCCGGGCTGTGGATGCCATTTCCCCCTTGTGCCAGGCAGGCGTAGAGCGGGACGCAGCGGCATTCCGGGCCTTACTGGGGCACCTTCGGGATACCGACACGGATCACACTGTGGTGATGGTCCAGGTGGAAAACGAAATGGGCCTGCTGGGCGACTGCCGGGATTTCGGTCCTGACGCAGAAGCCGCATACGCCTCGGCCATTCCCCAGGAGATGGCCGACCTGTATCAGGTATCCGGCACCTGGGCCGAAGCCTTTGGGGAAAATGCTCCTGAGCGGTTCATGGTGTACCACTACGCCAAAGCCGTGGAAAAAATTGCAGCGGCAGGCAAGGCGGAGTATCCTCTGCCCCTGTACGTCAACGCCTGGCTGGAGCAGTACCCCTGGATTCCCGGCACTTACCCCAGCGGCGGGCCCATCGCCAAGGTGATGGGCCAGTGGAAAGCCCTGGCCCCTTCCATCGACTTTTTCGCTCCCGACATTTACCTGCCGGATTTTGAAGCTGTCTGCCGGGAATATACCCAGCAGGGCAATCCCCTGTTCATCCCCGAGGCGCGGCCTTGCATGGATTCCGCCTCCAACGTGTTTGCCGCTTTTGGGGAGCACGGCGCTTTGGGATTTTCCCCCTTTGCCATGGAGAGCGTAGGCAAGGGTTCCCCCCAGCCCCTGGCCCCGGATCTGGCCCAGCTAAACATCATGGCGGAAGCCTTTGATGTGTACCGTTCTGGGGAATACCTGGCGGAAAGCTATGCCCTGCTCAGAAGCATTGAGCCGCTGCTGCTCCAGTACCGCCTGACCCCTGCCCTGCGGGGCTTTACCCGCAATGGCCGCCAAGAGGGCGCCCTCCTTTCCTTTGCGGGCTTTGATTGGCTCATCCAATATACCCAGAGCCCGGAAAGCCCCAAGGGCGGCGGCCTCATCCTCCAGCTGGGAGAAGGGGAATTCCTGCTGGCCGGGCTGAATTACAAAGCGGCCCCCAAGCTCAAGAGAGACGATCCCGGCTTTGTGGACGTGCTCTCTATCACCGAGGGAAGCTTTGAAAACGGCCAATGGATCCCTGGCCGGCGCTTAAACGGGGACGAATTCCGGGTACAGTTGGGAGGCCGCCCCTCCCTGCTGCGGGTGTGCCTGGAACACCGTCTATAAAGGCATACGTTTCTTGAAAAATCAGGAGGATAATGATGGATCACACTTTGCTCGCCCGTCAAATAGCGGAAGAGTCCGCTGTCCTGCTAAAAAATGAGGGGCTGCTGCCTTTTGCCCCTGGTAAAAAAGTGGCGGTTTTCGGCCGTGCTCAGCTGGAACCGGCGCTTTCCGGCAACGGTTCTGGGGCCGCGCATAGCCGCAAAACTGGAAATTTCCTCACGGCCTTGGAACAAGAAGGTCTGGTTCCTGTGGACCCTCTAAAAGGGGCCTATGTTCAGCTGGTGAAGGAAGATCAAAAGAACTTGCCTCCAGAAATAGATTTCACACAGATAAAGCACGCTGTCACCAGCGGCTTGATGTATGAGATCTTTGGCAAATACCAGCCATCCCCGCGGGAGTTTTCCTTGCCAGGGGACTTGCTGGACCAGGCTGCCGCGGAAACGGACACTGCCCTGTGGATTATCGGGCGGAAATCCGGCGGGGAGGAATGCGACCGCCACTTGAAAAATGACTTTGAACTTTCCCCAGAGGAGGAGACGCTGCTTCAGGAGATGTGCGCGCGGTTTTCAAAGGTTGCAGTAGTGCTCAATGTCAATGGCCTTCTGGACCTCTCCTGGATGGAGGCATATCCCCAGGTCAAGGCGCTTCTCTTTCTGGGCATCCCTGGACAGGAGGGCGCAATGGCTCTGGCCGGCCTGCTGACAGGCAAGGTAAATCCCTCTGGCAAGCTGGCGTTTACCATCGCCAAACAATATGAGGACTATCCTGCTTGCCGGGATTTCTCCTGGGATAAAGACCATCCAGAAGCCATCCTCACCTATGAGGACTACGGCCTGACCCCTCCCCCCGCCAAAGGGGGCTTTCTTCGGCGTCCGGTGACCGTGTACCGGGAGGGCATCTATCCTGGGTACCGCTACTTTGACGCCTTTGGCGCAGAACCCCTCTACCCCTTTGGGTTCGGCCTTTCCTATACGGCGTTCAGCTGGAAACCGGACGGTGTGAAAAAGCAGCCGGAGGGGGTTTCAGTGAGCACAGCGGTTAAAAACGTGGGAAACCGCCAGGGAAGGGAGGTCATGCAGCTCTACGTTTCCTCCATGGGTACTTTATCGGAGCAGCCTGCCCAGGCGATGAAAGCTTTCGATAAAACGGGCCTTTTGGCTCCCGGGGAAGAAGAAGCGCTAACCCTCACGGTGCCCTGGCGGGAACTGGCCACTTATGAGGAGGACACAGCCGCTTGGGTTATTGAGGCGGGAACCTACCTGCTGCGGGTGGGAAATTCCTCCCGTGCCACCCAAATTGTGGGGGCCGTGCAGGTGGACAAGGACATCCTGGTGGAACAGACTTCTAACCGGCTCTCTATGGACCCGGCCTATGCGGCCCAAGTGAAATTTCTCCACCGCCAGCCCCTGGCAGTTCCAGTTCTAGAAAAAGACCTGCCCTGTCTTGTGTTAACAGCCCAGGACGTTCCCCACTGGGAAACTCCTGCGGTGCCCGTCCTAGACTGCTCCCGGCTCAGCGACCGGCAGCTGGCAGCCCTGTGTGTGGGATATGGTCCCGGGATCCCCTTTTCCGCTTTTCGGGATGTCCCCGATCCCAACACCATTTTCGAGGAAGACGGCCGGCCTATTGCGGTCAACGACCATCCAGAGGGGGTCAATGGGTATGTATCCCCTGCCATCCCAGAGGAGGGCATCCACTCTGTTTACTACAAGGACGGCCCGGCGGGGGTTGGGGAAACCGCCTGGCCCAGCGAGATGCTCATGGCTTGCTCCTTTGACCAGGATTTACTCAGGGCCTTTGGCAGCGCTGTAGCGGAAGAATGCCAGTCCCAAGGGGTGGATATCTGGCTGGCTCCAGCTTTGAACCTTCACCGGCACCCCTTGGGCGGCCGGAACTTTGAGTATTACTCCGAAGACCCCTTCCTCACAGGCGCGTGTGCCTGTGCTGTGACAAAAGGTGTGCAGGGGCGTCATCCTGTGCTGGTGTGCGTCAAACATTTTTCTGCCAACGAGCAGGAAACGTACCGCCGGGGCAGTGCCAAGCAGGAAAACGGCAGGTTCACCTTCGATGCTGTGGATTCCATCCTCAGCGAGCGAGCCCTGCGGGAATTTTACCTCAAGCCCTTTGAGATGGTTGTAAAGGGCGCCTCCCTCCGCTGCATCATGACATCTTTCAACAAAATCAACGGCACCTTTGCCGGGGGCAGCAAGGACCTGTGCACCCATATCCTCCGGGAGGAATGGGGCTTCGATGGAACTGTCGTTACCGACTGGGGTGACATGGACATTGTTGTGGACGGCGCGGACGCCGTCGCTGCCGGCAACGATGTGGTCATGCCTGGGGGTCCTCCTGTCATCGCCCAAATTTTGAAAGGCCTGGAGGAGGGGCGGGTCACCCGTCAGGAATTGGAACTGGCTGTGGGCCATTTGCTTTCCATGTTGGCAAGCCTTGGCAGATATGGGGAAAACCATCAAGAGGATAGAGTATGAGCGATTTGTATCAAAATAAAACGCTTCCACCGGAGCAGCGGGCCCAGGCTCTCCTTGAAGAGCTGAGCCTTCCTGAGAAAATGGCCCAAGTACGGGGTATTTTCCCCTTTGGCCCCGGCGGAGATAACTGGGAGGATATCTCCCGCCAAACGAAAAACGGTATCGGCCAGGTGAGCACTTTGCAGATGCGGGAATTCCACACCAAAGAGGAATGCTGTGCCTGGCAGCGGAAGATTCAAGAGATTGCCATGGAAAACAGCCCCCATCATATTCCTGCCGCTTTCCATATGGAAGGGCTGTGCGGGGCGTTTATCCAGGATTCTTTGAGCCTGCCCTCCGGCATTGCCCGGGGTGCCGGGTGGGACCCTGCCCTGGAGGAACGGCTGGGCCGGGTGGTCAGCCGGCAGGAGGCTGCCTGCGGTATCACCCAGACCTTGGCCCCTGTGCTGGATGTGGCCCGAGACCCCCGCATGGGCCGTCACGGGGAGCCCTACGGGGAGGACCCAACCCTGGTGGCAGCCATGGGCGCTGCCTTTCTCAAGGGCTTGCAAGCGGAAAAGACCTCCGGGCGGGAAACCGAAGGAGCCGCCAAACACTTCCTGGCGTTCCACAATTCCCAGGGAGGCATCCACGGCACCCATAGCATGGCTACGTCACGAGAGTTGCAAGAGGTTTACGGCAAGCCCTTCCAAGCGGCCATTTCCAAGGCTGGGCTGAAGGGCGTGATGCCCTGTTACAGCCTTATCGACGGCGAGCCGGTCCACGCCTCGAAAAAGTTGCTCACCGGGCTGCTGCGGGAGGAGATGGGTTTTACGGGTGTTACCGTCAGCGATTACGGCGGCGTGGCCCACACCCATGAAGACCAGCACGTGGAGGAGACCATGGAAGAGGCCGCCTTGCGGTGCATGGAAGCGGGCATGGACGTAGAGCTGCCCAGCGAGCATGGATACAGCGATGGGCTGGAACATCTTTTCGCCGCAGGCAAAGCGGACATGGCTATCCTTGACCAAGCGGTGCTGCGAGTGCTCACCGCCAAGTTCCGCACCGGGTTGTTCGACCATCCCTTCGCACTGGAAGGCGAGGAACTGGACAGTTCCTTCTTCGATGACGGCGACCGGGAGCTGGCCCTCCGCTCGGCACGGGAAAGCCTGGTGCTGCTGAAAAATGACGGCACCTTGCCCATTCGGGAGAAGAAACTGACCATCGCCCTCATCGGCCCCCAGGCGGACTACGCCAACAAATTCTTCGGCGGCTACACCCACGTGGCCATGGCGGAGTCCACCTATGCGGTGCGGGCTTCCATCGCCGGGGTGGATCAGGAAGGGGCCAACGGTTACGGGGTACAGCTTGTCTCCGGTACCCAGATCCAGTCGGACGAAACCCCGGAGATTCAGGCAGTGCTGAAGCGCCAGAAGCCGGGCTGCAAAAGCCTGCTCCAGGAGCTGCGGGACAGGCTGCCGGGGGCCCGCATTCTCTATGCCTATGGCTATCCTGTGGCGGGGGAGGACGACTCCGGATACGAGGAGGCGCTGGCCCATATCGCCCAAGCTGATGTGGCCATTTTGACCCTGGGCGGCAAGCATGGCACCTGCTCCATCGCCTCCATGGGCGAGGGCGTGGATGCCACGAACATCAACCTGCCCCCCTGTCAGGAGAAGTTCCTCCGCCAAGCCGCGGCTTCGGGAAAGCCCCTTGTGGCGGTCCATCTGGATGGGCGGCCCATCTCCAGCGACGCGGCGGACCAATGCTGTGCCGCCATCCTGGAGTGCTGGAGCCCTGCCGAGGCCGGCGCACAGGCCATCTGTGATGTGCTGCTGGGTGATTACAATCCCAGCGGGAAGCTGCCGGTATCTGTGGCCTATAACGCCGGGCAAGTGCCGGTGTACTATGCGCACCCCTGGGGTTCCGGCTGGCACCAGAGCGAGAGCATCGGCTTTCCCGACTATGTGGACTGCCCCCACCGTCCGCGCTATCCCTTTGGCTTTGGCTTATCCTATACTAGCTTTGCCTATGAGGGTTTGGAAATTTCCCGGAAAGAAGTTCCGGCGGGGGAAAGCGTGGAGATTGTTTTCACTGTGGAGAATACTGGCGCTGTTCCAGGGGAGGAGGTAGCACAGCTCTATGTCTCCGACGTGTACGCCAGCATGACCCGGCCTGTGAAGGAATTGGCCGGCTTTGCCCGCATCTATCTGGAGCCGGGTGAAAAAAAGAGACTGTCCTTCTCCCTGCACACCAGCCAGTTGGCCTTCTTGGACCAGGACATGAAGTGGAAGATCGAGCACGGGGAGATCCGCGTAGAGGCCGCCTCTTCCGACGACGTGCGGCTTTCCGGCAGCTTCCGAATCGACGGCGACCGGTGGATCGAGGGCAAGAATCGGGAGTTTTGGGCAAAAGCATCGTCCTATTCTCTCAAGTAAATTTAAAGAATAAGAACTGTTGAAAGCGGAGGGACTCAATATTTACACCCACACCCGTCTCTGCATCTGGGCGCTGACCTCCCGCTTCTTCTCATTGCAAGCATGGGTGTAAATGTCCAGCGTGGTGGATACCTAGGCGTGGCCTAAAATCCCTGACGCCGTGGCCACGTCCGCCCTGCCGGAGATTATCAGGCTGGCCATTTTCGGGAAGAAGTACACGAACCGGTCTCCGGCAGCTGTTTTGGGCTCTTTTACAATGATGTTCTCTCCTGTGATCTTCACCATGTTGCACTTCTGTTTCTTCTTGCCGAAAGCGTCAACTCCAGCAAGGCAGTAGACAAAGGAACCAGCTACCCTGGGCGGGATAGCTGGTTCCTTCGTATGTAGTCTCAGGCTTACAAGGTAAAAGGATGGAGAGAAGACTCTAAGAGAATCAAGTCCCCATTGGATTTCTTAGCGAACAGGTTGTCCTCAAAGTAGAAGAAGTAGCGCAGCTCTCCAGAAGAGGTGTCCGGTACAAGATAAAAGAGCCGGTTTCTCAGGCTTTTGTCATCCTCAAAGACATCTAGGTTTGCAAAAGGTATCCCCGGTAATTTATCCGGCACAGCAATGCCAACCCAGGATGCGTAAGTTTGTAGAACTTCAAAATCGGGCAATGTTGTTTACTCCTTGTATTATAAAGTAGTAGTTATTAGAGCCCCTCTCCAAGGGCTGTGTGCTACACTGAAAGGGATGCTGTGGATTGGTTGGTTGCTCCTACCACAAGATGGT
>URKX01000006.1 GCA_900548545.1 uncultured Oscillospiraceae bacterium | reverse complement strand
ACCATCTTGTGGTAGGAGCAACCAACCAATCCACAGCATCCCTTTCAGTGTAGCATAAGCCCTTGGAGAGGGGCTCTAATAACTACTACTCTATAATACAAGGAGCAAACAGCATGGTAGCGAAGAAGGTTGTGCTGAAGAACAGGGAAGGGCTGCACGTGCGCCCTGCCGGCCTGTTTTCCAACGAGATGCAGAGATTCCTGTCCGACGTGTGGGTTTGCCACAACGAGTCAGTTACCAGTGGGAAGAGCATTATGAACCTCATTGCCGCGGGGATCCAGTGTGGCGACGAAGTGGAGCTGTGTTGTTCCGGCCCGGATGAAGAAAAGGCCCTCGCGCGGGCGGTAGCGCTGGTGGAATCCGGTTTAGGGGAAGCGGGAGGCGACAAGGGGTGACAGGCGAACGGGTCTTGTACGGTGTGGCGGCTTCCCCAGGGATCGGCATTGGCCAGGCGCTGATCTATAAAGAGAAACCAATGGATAGTTTAGAGCGTGAAATCGCCGATCCAAAACTGGAACTGGAGCGGTACCGCAGTGCGGTGGAAACATTTTGCCGTGTCACCCAGGTAAAGGCGGACAGGGTGGCGGAAATGGCTGGAAAGGAGCAAGGGGATATCATCCGCTGCCAGGCGGATATGATCCGCGACCCTTACATGAACGGCCAGGTAGAAGGCCGCATTGCCTCAGGGCAGTCTGCCGAAGCGGCGCTCTCTGCCAGCTGCGATTTGTTCATCGATTTGTTTACCGCCTCGGAGGATGAAATTACCCGCCAGCGGGCGGCTGATATCCGGGACCTGCGGGGGAGTATGCTCCGGCTATTGCTGGGGCTTCCGGAAATGGATTTTTCCGCCCTGCAGCCTGGTACGGTGCTCATGGCTGAGGAGCTTTCCCCCTCGGCGGTTTCCGTGTTGAATTCCGCCAATGTGGCTGGGATCGTCCTGGGAAAAGGCGGTCCCACCTCCCACAGCGCCATCTTGGCTAGGGCGTTGGAGATCCCCGCCGTGCTGGGCCTGGAAGACCGGGTGATGGACGTCGCCCCGGGGGAAACGGTCATTGTAGACGGCAACCGCGGCTGTGTGGTGTTTTCACCCGGCCATGTGATGAAAACCGTCTACCGCGGCAGGCAGAAGGATTTCCAAGAGCTGCGCGCCTCCATGCGGGTATTTGTGGGGCGGGAAACGGTCACCGCCGACGGGGAACGCATCCTGCTTTCAGCCAATGCGGGCAGCATAGGGGATGCTGTCCGGGCGGGGGGATACGGGTGCGACGGCATTGGGCTGCTGCGCACGGAGTTTCTCTATTTGGACCGCACTTCCCAGCCAGGGGAGGAGGAGCAGTTCCATGCCTACCGGCAGATCCTGGCTGCTATGGGGGGCAAGCGCGTGATTATCCGTACCTTGGACGTGGGTGGCGACAAAACCTTGCCTTATCTCAATCAGCCCCATGAGGACAACCCTTTTTTAGGATGCCGGGGACTGCGGTTCTCCCTGCGGGAGGAGGAGCTGTTCCGTTCCCATTTGCGGGCAGTGCTGCGGGCCAGCGCCTACGGGAAGGCACAGCTGCTGCTGCCCATGGCCACTGGTGTGGAGGAAGTCCGCCGTGCTAAGGAAATCTTAGAGGAGGAGAAAGAAGGTTTCCGGAAGAGAGACATTGTGTTTGACGAGCACCTGCCCATCGGCGTGATGGTGGAAACGGTGTCCGCTTGCCTGATGGCGGATTCCCTGGCCAAAGAGGCGGATTTTTTCAGCTTGGGTACCAACGATTTGACCCAGTATGTGTTGGGGGTGGATCGTGGCAACGCCCGGGTGGCCCATCTGTACTCTTACTTCCATCCGGCGGTCCTGCGGATGGTGCGCCAGGTACTGGAGTCAGCCCGAAAGAACGACATTCCCGTGGGAATGTGCGGCGAAGCGGCTGCGGATACAGCCCTGACACCTGTTTTGCTTTCCTTTGGGCTGAAGGCATTTAGTGTGGCGCCAGCGTCCCTTCTGCCCGTGCGGAAGACAATTTCCCTGTGGAGTAAAGAGGAGGCTGAAACGGTTACGGAAGAAGCCATGTCCCTGGAAACAGAGGAAGAGGTCCGCTTGTTTTTGCAAGAGCACAGAAAGTGAGAGCGCTGAAACATGGAAAACGACCGCTGCCGGAAGGCAGCGGCCGTTTTCCATTACCGCAGTTCTTCTTTGATCTTGTTCAAAGCGCCTTTTTCCAGCCGGGAAACCTGGGCCTGGGAAATTCCAATGCGCCCTGCCACTTCCATCTGGGTTTTGCCGTCTAAAAACCGGAGGGAGAGGATCTTTTTCTCCCGGGGAGAGAGGTTTTGGATGGCCTGCTTCACAGCGATCTCCTCCAGCCAGTCCCCGTCCCCTGTCGGGTCGCCTACTTGGTCCATGATGTAGAGCGTGTCGCCGCCGTCGGAAAAAACCGGTTCGTAAAGGGACACAGGCTCTACAATGGCTTCTAAGGCCAGCACCACGTCTTCCCGCTTCATGGAGAGCTCGCCGGCAATCTCCTCAATGGTGGGTTCCCGGTCTTTTTGGGCAATGAGCCGCTCTTTGCACTGGATGGCCTTGTAAGCCGTGTCCCGCAGGGAGCGGCTCACTCGCACCGAGTTGTTGTCCCGCAGAAAGCGCCGCACCTCCCCAATGATCATGGGCACCCCATAGGTGGAAAATTGTACCCCCTGGGTCACGTCGAAGTGGTCAATGGCTTTCATCAAGCCGATACACCCCACTTGGAATAGATCGTCGGGGTTTTCGCCCCGGTTGCCAAACCGTTGGATCACCGAAAGCACCAGCCTCAGGTTCCCATAGATCAAAGCATCCCGGGCGGCCTTGTCGCCGTTGTGGCTTTTTACCAGAAGGTCTTTCATCTCATCGCTTTTCAACACTTTCAATTTTGCTGTGTTTACCCCGCAGATCTCCACTTTTCCCTGCATAAAAAAGACCACCTCCGATTGGTTCCTCGAAGGTAGTCTTTGCGTTTTTTGGGAAGTTTAATCAAGTGAAAAACGCCCCGCTCAAGGCCGGAGCCGGAGGAGGAGCGTTCCATATAGCGTTTCTCTTATAAGTCGCGCCCGCAGCACTTTTTGTATTTTTTCCCGCTGCCGCAGGGGCAGGGGTCGTTGCGGCCGATCTTCTGCCCCTTCACCACGGTTTTGGAGAGCTTTTGTTCTTTGTAAAGCTCTTTGCGCCGCTCCCCGGTGAGCAGGTTGTCCCACTGGGGCAGGGTGTACAGCCATTCAGCCTTGGCTTCCACCATGTTTTTGTAGAGCAGCTCCTTGTCGTAGTTCAGGTTGACTTCCGTGTCTTCCTCCATGGTTTCCAAGGGGTTTTGCTCCTTCAGGCTGTCGTTGATGCCATCCAGGAAAGCCACCATGGTCATCAGGTCCACGCCATACTTTTCGGCGTAGCCCTTCACGGTGTTTTTCCGGGGCTTGCTCTCTAAGATGCGCTTGTAAATTTCAGTTTCCCGGTCAAAGTAATCCTTCCAGAACTGAGGGCCCTGGGGACCGCTTTGCTGTTCTTCGGCGTAGGTGCGCCACTGTTCCAGCAGTGCCATCGATCATCTCTCCTCGTGTTGTGATGTTCTCTGAGTTCGTATCTTACCATGTTTCCCCGGCCCTGTCAACGCAGGCGCTTTTCACCGGCCCGGTTTTATGGTATACTTTGTGTGAAACGACAACTGCCCAAAGGAGGATCCCCATGAACCTGTCCATCCAGCCCCCAGCACCTGTTGGGGAAGCCCTGTCCCGCCTGGAAGAGGCCGGGTATGAAGCCTGGTGCGTGGGGGGCTGTGTGCGGGATTCCCTTTTGGGCAACCCCCCTTTTGACTGGGATGTGACCACCAACGCCCGGCCAGAGGAAACAAAAGCCTGTTTTCCCGGGGCGCGGCTGGTGGAGATCGGCGCGGCCCACGGCACCATTGCCCTGGTCCTGGAAAACGGCCATCCCATCGAGATCACCACCTACCGGGCCGACGGCGCCTACAGCGATTCCCGCCACCCCGATTCCGTTTCCTTTTCCCGCCGCCTGGAAGATGACCTGGCACGCCGGGATTTCACCGTCAATGCCATGGCATACCACCCCCGGCGGGGGCTGGTGGATTTGTTCCGGGGCAGGGAAGACCTGGAGAGGGGCATCCTCCGCTGCGTGGGGGAGCCTGTCCGCCGCTTTTCCGAGGACGCCCTGCGCATCCTCCGGTGCCTGCGGTTTGCCTCCCAACTGGGATTTGCCATAGAGCCTTCCACGGCCGCTGCTTTGCGGGATAGGCGAGGGCTGTTGCTGGCGCTGTCCCAAGAGCGTGTCCGGGAAGAGCTGACAAAGTTCCTCTGCGGGGAAAATGCGGAAGCAGTCCTGCGGGAATATGCCCAAGTGGTGTTCACCGTCTTGCCGGAACTGGCGCCTATGAAGGGATGCGCCCAGGAAACCCCTTACCATTGTTACGACGTGTGGGAACACACCCTCCACGCGCTGTCCCATGCGCCCCGGCAGCCGGACTTGCGCTGGGCCGTGCTGCTCCATGACGGGGGAAAGCCTGGGAAGAAGACCTTCTCCGCCGATGGCCGTGCCCATTTTTACGGGCATCCCCCGGAAAGCGGCCGGATCGCCCGGCAGGTGCTTTCACGGCTGCGGTTTTCCAACCGCCAGCGGGATTGGGTGGCAAACCTGGTGGACCATCACGAGACGGCCATCCCCATGAAAGAGTCCGCTCTCAAGAAGCTGCTGGGGACTTACGGCGAGAAGTTTGTGTTCACCCTGTTTGACCTGATGGAAGCGGATATGTCTGCCAAAGCCCCCGGGGTTTTTGAGCGCCGCTTGCCAGACTTGGAAAAGAGCCGCCAGTTGGCCAAGACCATCCTCCAACGGGGGGACTGTTTGACGCTGCGGGATATGGCCTTTTCTGGGGATGACCTGAAAGAGTTGGGGGTCCCAGCCGGCCCGGAACTGGGGAACCTGCTGGGACGGCTGTTCGAAGCTGTCCAGCGGGGGCAGGTGGAAAACCAGCGTCCTGCATTGGAGGCCTTGGCCCGGCAGCTGTTGGGGCTTTCCTAAAAAACAGAAACGCCGTGGGAGGAACCCCTCACGGCGCTGCCTTTGCCTACATAGGGTTATGTAGGCCGAAGGCCAAAACTGATGGAAAGGGCCTGGTCCACCCGGCCCATGGAGTCCTTGTCTAAGCGTCCCATTTTTTCCCGGAGGCGGTGTTTGTCCAGGGTGCGCACTTGTTCCAGCAGGACGATGGAATCCTTGATCAGCCCGGAACCCTGGGCGTCCACGGCAATGTGGGTGGGCAAGTCCGCCTTGCCTTTTTGGCTGGTGATGGCCGCGGCGATCACCGTGGGGCTGAATTTGTTGCCCACATCGTTTTGCACGATGAGTACAGGGCGCACGCCCCCTTGTTCGGAGCCCACCACAGGGCTCAAGTCCGCGTAATAGATATCTCCTCTGTGTACGATCACGGTTTTCACGCTCCCATGCAGTTGTTTGTCTTTAGTTTTGCCTAGCTTTAAAGGGTTTAATCACCTCAGCAAGGGTTTCCGCAAGCTCTCATCCCATTGTATTTTCAAGAAGCGTTTTTGGTGCGGGAAAAGCTTTTTTAAAGAAAAAATTTAAAAAATTGCAAAAAAGGGGTTGCATTTTCTAGAACCCTGTGGTATTATAATCAAGCGCCAAGGCGGTAACGAAAAAAGCCGAAACGCTTAAGTGAATATGGGGGTATAGCTCAGCTGGGAGAGCGCTTGAATGGCATTCAAGAGGTCAGCGGTTCGATCCCGCTTATCTCCACCAAAGAAATCCGAAGTTGTGTACTTCGGATTTCTTTTTTTGACATCTTCCAAGAGATAATTGACAGGATGGGAGCCTGGGTGCTACAATAAAAACTGAAAAAGGTCAGTTCAGCTTCTTTGCCGATGGAAAGGAAGTCGTTTACACGATGAAAAAAACTTTGGCGCTTTTGGTGTTTGCGGCCTTTTTGATGGTCCTGGCTGGCTGTGCGGCGGGCAACAGTCAACTGACGCTGGGAAAGGTTGAAAAGCTGGCGGAGAAGGGGACGGCCCTCACTTGGAGTGACTTTGAAGGGTATCAGTGCGAAGAAACCGGCTCCGGTTTATATATTCGTGTCTACGATGTAAACCAGGACTACTGTGTGATGGTTGGCGGGCCTTCTTTAGAGGAACCCCCGCTGTATGTCCGGCTGGTGTCCCGAGAAAATGAAGAGCAGTATGTGGACTTACGGGAAGGCGGCTTGGAGGACTTTTTGAAAAACCAATGACGTTCTTGGGGGAATCCAGGGGATGTTTCGAGAATTGATTGCTCAATGCGTTTCGGAATCGGGGGCAGAGTATGCCTATCTGGAGCCGTCCTGCCCGGAGGACGAAATTACCCAGGCGGAAAATGCGGTGGGCTATCCGTTCCCTGAAGAGCTGAAAGCTTTGCTGCGGGAGACAAACGGCGACCACTGGCTTTTGTGGTCCGCAAAAGAGATGGTTGAGTGTGCCGAGCGGATGAAAGTTTTTTTGGATGTCTGTGACACCTACGAGGAATACTTGGAGAAGGTGGGGCGCCACATCTTTTTCGCGGGAAACGGCTGCGGTGATTATTACTGCTACCGTATCTTGCCCACTGGCATGGCGGATGGTTCGGGGGTCTATATTTGGGAGCACGAGACCTTTGAAAGCCATGTGGTAGCCAAAGATCTCCCAGATTTGATTCGCAAATATTACCATGGCCAATGCTGAAAAAAGGAACCAGTGTCCCGTGCTCCGGGGCCGGTTCCTTTCCTTTTTAATTATGTGCGAGTCAGCGGCAGAAGTCGTTTAAATACCGCTCCAGGCAGGAGGCGACAATGGCTTTGGCAGCCTCGTGGTCCTTCACCTCGCCGATTTGGGTATGGGTGGCGTCTTCCAACTGCTTGTACACGGTGAAAAAGTGCTGCATCTCGTCGAAGATGTGCTTGGGTAGCTGGGAGATGTCGGTATAGTTGTTGTAGGTGGGGTCGTCAAAGGGGATGGCGATGATCTTTTCGTCTTCGCTTCCGCCGTCATCCATGACGATCACCCCAATGGGGTAGCACCGCACTAAGGACATGGGGATGATGTTCTCGGAACAGAGTACCAAAACGTCCAGGGGGTCGCCATCGTTGGCGAAGGTGCGGGGGATAAACCCATAGTTTGCCGGATAATGGGTGGAGGTGTACAGCACACGGTCCAGCCGGAGAAGGCCGGTTTCCTTGTCCATTTCATACTTGGCTTTGCCGCCTTTTGTGATCTCGATGACGGCGAAGAAATCGTCTGCTTTAATCCGCTTGGGGGAAATGTCGTGCCAGATGTTCATGCGCATTGTCCTTTCTTTTTAGAAGGTTCCCCAGATGGCGTGCCCGGACGCCTGTAGTCATGATACCGCAGCTGCGGTGGCTTTCACTGGGGCAACGGTTTCCGCGTTTCCTCGTAATTGTACCACATCCTTTTCCAAAAGAGAAGGGATAGTTATCCGGCGGGGCGCATAGGATAAGGGGAGGAGGTGGCGCCGTGACGTGCAGGATGGATGCCTTGCGTGATAAGGAAGTGATCAACGTCAAGGACGGCGGACGGATCGGTTTTGTCAGTGACGTGGAGGTGGACACCAAAGAGGCCCGCCTCACCGCCGTGGTGGTCTACGGGCGCCTGCGGCTGTTTGGGCTTTTCGGCAGAGAGCCGGACTTCGTTATCCCCTGGGGTAAGATCGTCCTCATCGGGGAAGACACCGTCCTGGTGGAGTACGAAGCCCCGGCCCAAGGCGCTAAAACAGGGCTGCTGGGCCGGGTGCTGGACAAAATCGGGTTCTGATCTTGGGATTTCGCCGGAAAAACACGTTTCCAGGGAAATTTGGCCTTGATTCTGGAAATCCCCTGTGCTATAATATTTCAGCAAAACACACGCCGCGCCTCGGATTGGTGCCCAAGATCTTTTGGGTTTGCCCCGAATTGCCAGCGCGGCGGAGGCAAAAGCCCGGCAAAAAAACCAAACGGGCTTTGTAAAACCAAGGAGGTATTTGTAAATGGCAGTCGTATCTATGAAACAGCTTTTGGAGGCCGGTGTCCACTTCGGTCACCAGACCCGCCGGTGGAACCCCAAGATGGCTCCCTACATCTTCACCGAGCGCAACGGGATCTACATCATCGACCTGCAGAAGACCGTGAAGAAGCTGGAAGAGGCTTATAACTTCGTCCGCGACATCTCCACCGAAGGCAAGAGCGTCCTGTTCGTGGGCACCAAGAAGCAGGCTCAGGAGTCCATCCGCGAGGAAGCTACCCGCGCCGGTGCTTTCTATGTAAACGCCCGTTGGCTGGGCGGTATGCTCACCAACTTCGCCACCATCCGCACCCGTATCCAGCGCCTGGCTCAGCTGCGGAAGATGGAAGAGGACGGCACTTTCGACCTGCTGCCCAAGAAGGAAGTCAGCAAGCTGCAGCTGGAGATCGAGAAGTTGGAGAAGTTCCTGGGCGGCATCAAGGATATGAAGAGCTACCCCGGCGCCCTGTTCATTGTGGACCCCCGCAAGGAGCGCATCGCTGTTTCCGAGGCCCGCAAGATGGGTATCCCGATCGTGGCTATCGTGGACACCAACTGCGATCCCGATGAGATCGACTACGTGATCCCCGGCAATGACGACGCGATCCGCGCTGTGAAGCTGATCGCCGGCGCTATGGCCGACGCTATCATCGAGGGCCGCGAAGGCCAGATGGGCGCTGCTGCCAAGGAAGCCGCTGAGGAAGAGGCTGACGCTGAGGCTGGCGACATCAACGTGGAGGAGTAATCCTTCCCCACAGGGTTTGATTGTTGGAATAGATGGGTCCTGAAACTTGTTTTGGGGCATTGTACTAGAGAAAGGATGTTACAAAGATGAACTTTACCGCGAAAGATGTCGCCGCCCTTCGTGAGAAGACTGGCTGCGGCATGATGGATTGCAAGAAGGCTCTCACCGCTTCCGAGGGCGATATGAACAAGGCCATTGACTTCCTGCGGGAAAAGGGCTTGGCCGCTTCCGTGAAGAAGGCTGCCCGTATCGCCGCCGAAGGCGTTGCATTCGCCACTGTCAGCGAGTGCGGCAAGGTGGGCGTGGTTATCGAAATCAATGCGGAAACCGACTTCGTTGCCAAGAACGCCGATTTCCAGTCCTTTGTCAAGACCTGTGCCGACACCGTGATCTACGAGAACCCCGCCGACGTGGAAGCTCTGCTGGCTTGCAAGGCACATGGCTCTGAGGAGACGGTGGACGCCCTGTTGAAGGAGAAGATCCTCACCATTGGCGAGAACATCAAAATCCGCCGCTTTGCCCGTTACGAAGGCGTGGTCACCTCTTATGTCCATGCTGGCGGCCGTATCGGTGTTATCGTGAAGTTTGACACCACCGACGAGATCGCTTCCACCGACGCTTTCAAGGTTTACGCTCACAACGTGGCCATGCAGATCGCCGCTATGAACGCTGAGTATCTGGACGAGGCTTCTGTTCCCGCTGAGCGCGTGGAGAAGGAGAAGGAAATCCTCACCCAGCAGATCGTGGACGAAGGCAAGCCACAGAACATCGCTGAGAAGATCGTGGCCGGCCGTCTGAACAAGTTCTTCAAGGAGATCTGCTTGGTGGATCAGGTCTACGTGCAGGATAGCTCCATGACCGTGAAGCAGTATACCGAGTCTGTTGGCAAGGAGTTGGGTGGCGAGATCAAGATCGTTGCCTACACCCGCTTCGAGAAGGGCGAAGGCCTGGAGAAGCGTCAGGACGACTTCGCTGCCGAAGTTGCCGGTATGGTGAAATAAGAATTTATCCCAAGCTATGAAAAGGGAGCATGAGGCTGGTCCTCGTGCTCCCTTTTTTGCGCAGTGTTATTGTGCCGGCGTGGCACTTTCAGGTACCTTCCATTTTTTCAGGAATAGCAGATAGACTAAGATCAGCAGAAAAGGCAGATCGTAATAGTGGAGGAAATACCCCAGCAGGAGATTCAGCCCCAAGTATCCTGCGAAAACCCCCAATTTTAAAACCAGAGCCAACAAGCCGGGCCTCATGGTCAGTCTGCCCAGATAGGCCATGAGGGGGGAGAGGCAGGCAAAAACTGCCCATCCCTTGATAAAGTTCCAGCCATAGACGGAGTTGGTCAACTGGGCAGTGGGGTAATAGGTTGCCAGCATCCCGGCACAAAATAGGAAAATGTTGACCATGGCAAATTTTGTGCTTCGGCTGTAGAGGCTGATGCCGATGCCGATGACCACCCATACACCCCCTTGGGAGAAAATATCGCTTAAAGAAACCCCGAAGTGTTGGGTATAGCAGTAGACATCCATCTGCTTAACCAGAAATCCTGTGAACAGGCCGATGATCGCCATACTGACAGGATGGAATACAGCGTTTTATACTTTCTGTTTCATAAAACCCCCTCTTTTTGTTTTTTATTGTAGCACACCTGGCACTCGGGGAGAACAACGTAACTTTTTATCCGGGGGAGGAGGGGCGCTAGTGGGGAAACTTGTAAACTTTTTGTAACGCCTGGCCTTTCCTGAGGGAAACAATTTCTTAAAGCTTTACAACCGAGGGGTTTTCATGTAAAATAAGTTAGAATATAAATTCTAGAACGGGAGAGATACCATGGCACCGAAATATAAGCGCGTTTTGCTAAAACTCAGCGGTGAGTCCCTGGCGGGAAAGGCCGGGCACGGCATCGATTTTGACACAGTCCTTGCCATCTGCAAGCCTGTGAAGGAAATTGTAGATATGGGCGCCGAAGTGGCCATCGTGGTGGGCGGCGGCAACTTCTGGAGAGGCCGCAGCAGCGGCAGCATGGACCGCACCCGGGCTGACCACATGGGGATGCTGGCCACTGTGATCAATGCCCTGGGCGTGGCCGACGGGTTGGAGCAGCTGGGCTTGGACGTCCGTGTGCAGACCGCTATCGCCATGCAGGAAGTGGCAGAGCCTTACATCCGCAACCGTGCGGTGCGCCACCTGGAAAAGGGCAGAGTGGTGGTGTTCGGCTGCGGCACCGGCAACCCCTTCTTCTCCACGGATACGGGCGCTGCCCTGCGTGCCGCTGAGATCGATGCCGACGTCATCCTGAAAGCCACCATGGTGGACGGCGTCTACGACAGCGATCCCAAAAAGAACCCCGGCGCCAAAAAGTTCGACACCCTGAGTTACATGGATGTGCTCAATAAGAACTTGGGCGTTATGGACATGACCGCCGCTTCCTTCTGCAAAGACCGGGGCATCCCCTTCCTGGTGTTCAGCATTGAAGACCCGGAGAATATTGTCCGGGCCGTTTCCGGCGAGAAGGTGGGCACCTTGGTCCAGTAAGCAAAAGACCCCTGCGGAAGTACCATCACATTTTGAAAGGTTGGATTGAATCATGGCAGAAATGAAGGACGTTTTCGCAAAGGCCGAAAGCAAAATGAAAAAGAGCATTGACCATCTGGAAGAGGAGTTTGCCACCATCCGTGCCGGCCGGGCCAACCCCGCTGTGCTGGACCACATCATGGTCAACTATTACGACACTCCCACCCCTATCAACCAGCTGGCAGCTGTGGCTGTGTCTGAGGCCCGGGTGCTCACCATCACCCCCTGGGACATGAGTGTCCTGCGGGGTATCGAGAAGGCTATCCAGACCTCCGACCTGGGTGTGAACCCCCAGAACGACGGCAAGGTCATCCGCCTGGTGTTCCCTCCCCTCAACGAGGAGCGCCGTAAGGAACTTTCCAAGGATGTTTCCAAGATGGGCGAAGAGGCCAAGGTGGCTGTCCGGTCCATCCGCCGTGACGCTATTGAAAAACTGAAAGAAATGAAAAAGACCGGCGATATCACCGAGGACGACCTGAAGCAGGCTGAGAAAAAGATCCAGGACCTCACCGATAAGTACGTGAAAAACGCCGAAGAGTGCGCTCAGCGCAAAGAGAAGGAGATCATGGCCATCTGAGCCTGAAAGGGGGAACTGGCTGTGGTATTTGGCAAAAAACAGGAGGAGGGGCAGGCGCCCATCCATCTGCCTGTGCATATCGGGATCATCATGGACGGCAATGGCCGGTGGGCACAAAAGCGGTTTTTGCCCCGTTCGGCGGGGCACCGGGCAGGTGCCCAGAATTTCCGTACTATCACCCGGTATTGCTCGAAAATTGGGATTCGCTATTTGACGGTGTACGCGTTTTCCACAGAGAACTGGAACCGCCCCTCAGACGAGGTGGGCGCTTTGCTGCGCCTGTTTAAAGAGTACCTGGAAGAGGCCCTGCGGGACTTTATGGACGAGAATATCCGGGTGCGCTTTATCGGGGATGTTTCGGCATTCCCCGCAGAACTGCGCGGGTTGATCCAAGAGGTGGAAGAGGCATCCGCCTGCAAAACGGGGATGGTCCTGAATTTGGCCATGAACTACGGCGGCCGGGCGGAGATCACCCGGGCGGCCAAAAAAGTGGCCCAGGAGGCTGTTTCGGGCAGTCTGCGTCCTGAAGAACTGACGGAGGAACGCTTTGCCCAGTATCTCTACACCGGAAGCCAGCCAGACCCGGATTTGATTATCCGTCCCAGCGGGGAAGAGCGCCTCTCCAATTTCCTGTTGTGGCAGAGCGCCTATGCGGAGTTTGTCTATTTCGATATTCTGTGGCCAGATTTTAAAACCAGCGACCTTGACCGGGCCATTGAAATTTATTCTTCCCGCCAGCGCCGGTTTGGCGGGGTCTGACACCCCAGCTTATGATAGCTTGTGTTTTTCAAGAATCTATCTGATTTGCCTCAAAAGGTTTGTATTTTTGGCAAAGAGAAAATACCTGTAAAGGGATGTTGCTATGAAACAGCGCATTTTATCCGGTGCGATTTTAGCGCTCTTTTTTGCGGCGATCGTACTTTTCAACCAGTCTTTTCCTTTGGCGTTGAATATTGTGGTGGCCCTTATCTCTGTTACCGCTGTGTTCGAGTTGGTAAAAGCACTGGGGCTCGCGCGCAAGTGGTTCTTGGCGGCCCCAGCCCTTGCGGCCGCCGCCCTGGTCCCCTTCTGCAAGGGCAATGTGCAATTTCTGGTGTATTGCCTGTTTACCTTGCTGTTGTTCTCGGCAATGCTTATTTACCACCAGGAAACCACCTTCAAAGAGGTGGGGATGTTGTACAGCATGGTGGTGCTCATCCCCAGCGCCTTGCAGACTTTGGTGTCTTTGCGCGATCTGAGCGATAACCATGGGATGTTCTATGTGCTCATTGCTGTGCTGTCTGCCTGGGTAGCAGACGTAGGCGCTTATTTTGCCGGGACCTTTTTCGGGAAGCACAAGCTGTGTCCCAATATCAGCCCCAAAAAAACCATAGAAGGCGCTATTGGGGGAATGGTGGTGGACGTGTTGGCCATGCTGCTGTGCGGCGTCTTTTTTACAGAACTGTACCACCACGGCAATGCCCAGGCCAGCTACTTGGTGCTGTTTATCATCGGGCTGTTTGGTTCGGTGTTGTCCATTCTTGGAGACTTGAGCTTCTCCCTGATCAAGCGCAGCTGCCATATCAAAGATTTCGGCCAGGTGATCCCCGGCCACGGCGGCATTTTGGACCGTTTTGACAGCGTGATCTTTACCGCGCCGTTTGTATACCTGCTGGTGGGATTTCTTCCCCTGGCCGGTGCATAATGATTAGGGGAGGTCCCTCATGAGGAAATTAGCGTTGCTTGGTTCCACCGGGTCTATCGGCACCCAGGCTTTGCGGGTGGTGGAAAACCTCCAGGCCCAGGGGGAAGAGGTCCAGGTGGAAGTGCTGGCGGCACGTTCCAGCGTCAGGCTGTTGGAGGAGCAGGCAAGGCGGTTCCATCCCAGCGCCGTGGCCGTGTTTGATGAGGCCGCCGCCCGTTCCCTGCGGGACAGCTTGCGGGATACGTCCATCCAGGTCCTTGCCGGTATGGAGGGCCTATGTGAGGCCGCTGCCTGGGAAGGGGCGAACACCACCCTCAACGCCGTGGTGGGCATGGTGGGGCTTCAGCCCACCTTGGCCGCCATCCGGGCAGGAAAGGTCCTGGCCTTGGCAAACAAGGAAACCTTGGTGGCCGGCGGCGCCATGGTGGTGGAAGAGGCCCGGCGGCACGGGGTGAAGATCCTCCCAGTGGACAGCGAGCACTCTGCTATTTTCCAGTGCTTGCAGGGGTGCCCCGGGCGGGATGCCCTGGAGAAATTGATCCTCACCGCGTCTGGCGGCCCGTTTTTTGGAAAGAGCCGGGAAGAGCTGGAAACCGTTACCCGGGAGCAGGCTTTGCGCCATCCCAACTGGGACATGGGCGCGAAAATCACCATCGATTCCGCTACTATGATGAACAAGGGCCTGGAGGTCATTGAGGCTTCCTGGCTCTTTGAACTGCCGGAGGACCGGATCGATGTGGTGGTCCACCGGGAGAGCATCATCCACTCCATGATCCAGTACAAAGACAACGCGGTGATGGCCCAGTTGGGGGTACCGGATATGGCGGTACCCATCCAGTATGCCCTCACCTATCCACGGCGGCTGCGCTCCCCTGCTGGGGAGCTGAATTTGTGGGAGCTTCAAAAGCTCACGTTTTATCCCCCCGATGGGGATGCCTTCCCCTGCCTGGAGCTCTGCCGGGAGGCGCTGCGCCGGGGAGGCCTGGTGCCAGCTGCGGCAAATGGCGCCAACGAGCAGGCCGTGGCCCTGTTCTTGGAGGGGAAGATCGGCTTTTTAGACATTCCCCGTTTGGTGGCCAAGGCCATGGACCAGCAGACAGCAGGGGAGGTCACCTTGGAGAATATCCTGGCCGCAGACCGGGCTGCCCGGGACTTTGTAGCAGCCGGGATGTGACCAAAACACATCGAAGGAGATGGTTCTTTGCAAATCGTCACAGCGGCCCTTCTCATCATCATCGGCGTGGCACTGTTTGGCTTTGTGATCTTTTTCCACGAGCTGGGGCACTTCCTGTTGGCAAAGGCCTCCGGCATCCGGGTCAACGAGTTTGCCCTGGGCATGGGGCCAAGGCTGTTTGGCTTTAAAAAGGGGGAAACCCAGTATTCTCTACGCTTGCTGCCCATTGGCGGTTACTGCGCCATGGAGGGCGAGGATGAGGAAAGCGAGGATGCCCGGGCCTTTGGCAATAAGCCTGTGTGGAAACGCTTTTTGGTGGTGGCAGCCGGTGCGGTTTTCAACATCATTCTGGGCTTTTTCATGATGATGATCGTCCTGGGCCAGCAGGATGTGTTTGCCACCACCCAGATCGCCAGCTTCACCGAGGGTTCTGCCCTGGAGGCTGCCGGCGCCCAGGTGGGGGATACTATCGTGTCCATCGACGGCTATTCCATCTACACCGACCGGGATCTGTCCTTCGCCCTGGCTTTGGCTGACCCCAGCGCCGTTTCTATGGAGGTGGAACGGGACGGCCAGAAGGTGGATCTGGGCACCTTTGCCCTGAACTCCCAAACCTTGGAGGACGGCACCCAGATGGTTTCCCTGGACTTCTACGTGGAGCCGGAAGCGGTCACCTTTTTGAGCTTGATGCGCCGCTCTGTGTCGGACACCTTCTCCATGGTGCGCATGGTGGTGGAGTCCCTGCGGGGAATCCTCACCGGGCGGTTTGGCCTCAATGACATTGCCGGGCCTATCGGGACGGCCCAGGCCATCACCCAGGCCGCAGCGGCAGGTTTGGCGGAGAGCTTTGGCCAGGCGGTGCTGAATATGCTGCTGATCATGGTGATGCTCACGGTGAACTTGGGCATCGTCAACCTGTTGCCTCTGCCTGCCCTGGACGGCGGCAGGCTGCTGTTCCTCATCTGGGAAGGGGTTACACGCCATCCGGTGCCGGCCAAATACGAAAGCTATGTCCACGCCGTGGGGTTTGTGTTGTTCTTGGGGTTGATGGTGGTCATCGCCTTCCACGACGTGTTCCGCATTGTCCAAGGATAAGATTCATACAACAAAGAGAGGCCCGGCAGTCGGGCCTCCTTTTTTGAAAAATGGGAAAGGGGAACCAACATGGAACAGAGAACATCAAAACAGGTGCTGGCGGGGAACGTCCCCATCGGCGGGGGCGCGCCCATCACAGTGCAGTCCATGCTCAACGTGCCCTCCACAGACATTCCGGGCAGCGTGGCCCAGGCGGTGCGGCTGGAGGCTGCCGGCTGCCAGATCCTCCGGGCCGCCATCCCCAACAAAGAGGCCGTGGCCTTGATCCCTGCCATCAAAGAAAAGGTGAATATCCCCTTGGTGGCGGATATCCACTTCGATTACAAACTGGCTCTGGAGTCCGTTGCCGCCGGGATCGACAAAATCCGTATCAACCCCGGCAACATCGGGGACGACAGCCGGGTGAAAGCCGTGGCAGACGCCTGCCGTCAGCGGGGGATCCCCATCCGCATCGGGGTCAATTCCGGCTCTCTGGAGCGGCATATCCTGGCGAAATACGGCGCCCCCACTCCGGAGGCCCTGGTGGAGAGCGCCCTGTACCATGTGGCCTTGCTGGAAAAATTTGACTTTACCGACATTGTCATCTCCCTGAAGGCCTCCTCTGTGGACCTGACCATCCGTGCCTATGAGCTGATGGCCCAACAGTGCCCGTACCCCCTGCACCTGGGGGTCACCGAGGCCGGTACCGCCCGGATGGGATTGGTGAAGTCTGCCATCGGCATCGGCAGCCTGCTGCAGCGAGGCATTGGGGACACTATCCGGGTGAGCCTTACCGCAGACCCTGTGGAGGAGATCCAGGCCGGGGAGGACATCCTCCGGGCGCTGGATTTGAAGCACGGGGTGCGGTTTGTTTCCTGCCCCACCTGCGGCCGCACCCGCATTGACTTGATCGGCCTGGCTAACCGGGTGGAGCAGGCCCTGAAGGGCTGCCCCAAAGACATCACCGTGGCAGTGATGGGCTGCGCGGTCAACGGCCCTGGGGAGGCCAGGGAGGCGGATCTGGGCATTGCCGGCGGCGAAGGGGAGGGCCTTCTCTTTAAGAAAGGGCAGATCCTCCGCAAAGTGCCGGAGAACCAGCTGCTCCAGGCCCTGTTGGACGAAGTGGACAAGCTGTAACTGTGAGTGGGAATGAAAGGGTAGGCGTACATTGAACACACTGGGTCATTTTTTTCAAAAGGAAATCAATGGGGAAAGCTTCTCCGATGCCCTCCGGGCAGGGGAGATCCTACAGATCACGGTCAACCGGGCGGAACGGGCCGTGCGGCTGGTGGTGGAATTCCCTCAGCTGGTGGAATATAGCGAGCTGAAAAAGCTGGAAACGGTGCTGGAGGGCCCTGCTTTTGGTTTGAGCGACTTGAAAGTTCAGCCCCACTTCCCGCCGGAGTTGTTTTCCGGGGCTTGCGTGTCCAGCTTGGTGGCTGCCCTGAAAGAACGGGATGCCACTTTGAACGGCACCTTTAACCAGGCCCAGGCCGTGTACCAGGATGGGAAGCTGTCCATCCACCTGGCCCATGGGGGCTACGACCTGCTTGCCGCCCGGAACACCGATGTGAAATTGAAGGCCCTGATCAAGGAGTGGTTTTCCATCAACTGTTCCGTGGAATTTGTGGGCCGGCTCACGGTGGGCGCCGGGGATGCAGTGATGGTGGAGAAAGCCCGCAACGAGCAGATCCGCCGCCAGCGGGAGGCCGAGGTCCGGGAGATAGAAGAGTATGAGGAGGCCATGCAGGAGCGGGCCAGCCGCCGGCAGGTGAGCATCCGGGATGAGGAGCACCTGCTGCCCTCCATTGTCCCGGAAACCGCCAAAGCCCTGCTGGGTGCGGTGCCCAAGGGCAAGCCTATCCCCCTGGGGGAGGCAGCCTTGGATATGGGCTCCATCGTGGTGTGGGGCGAGATCTTCAACCTGGAAAGCAAGGAAACCCGGGATAAATCCCGGAAGATCTACTCCATCGACATTACCGACTACACCGGTTCCATCACGCTGAAGATCATCCAAAACGCCCAGGAGTGCCAGGCGCTGGATAAGCTGAAGTCCGGCACTGCCCTGCTGGTGCGGGGGGAGATTGAATACGACAAATACGACCGGGAAAATGTCATGCGCCCCCGGGCCATCGCTACAGTGGACTTGGTTAAAGTGGTGGACGACGCCTTGGAAAAGCGTGTGGAGCTCCACCTGCACACCAGTATGTCCGACATGGACGGCATGACTCCCCCCGCAGCCCTGATTAAGCAGGCGCACCAGTGGGGGCAAAAGGCAGTGGCGGTCACAGACCACGGCGTGGCCCAGGCCTTCCCCGAGGCCATGAACACCGTGGAGTCCATCCGCAAGGAAGACCCAGAGTTTAAAGTGCTCTATGGCACGGAAGCCTATTTTGTCAATGACCTGGTGCCCGCTGTATCCGGGGACAGCCAGCAGCCCTTGACAGAGGACTTCATTTGCTTCGATTTGGAAACCACCGGGCTCAGCGCCAAAAATGACCGCATCACCGAGATCGGTGCGGTGCGCATCCACAAGGGGGAGATCACCGACCGGTTTGACACCTTTGTGGACCCGGAGCGGCCCATCCCCGAGAAGATCACTCAGCTCACTTCCATCACCAACGATATGGTGAAAGGCGCGCCAAAAGAGGCGGAAGCCCTGGAGCAGTTTTTCCAGTTTTGCGGGGAGGACGCGGTGTTGGTGGCTCACAATGCCTCTTTTGATGCCAGCTTTGTCCGGGCGGCCTTGCAGCGCCAGGGAAAACCTTTCCCCAACACCACGGTCGATACGGTGACTATGGCCCGTTCCCTGCTGCCGGACCTGAAAAAGGCCACCTTGGATTCCGTGGCCAATTACTTAAAGCTGAAACCGTTCCACCACCACCGGGCCGAGGACGACGCCGCTGTGCTGGGGGAGATCTTTTTAAACTTTCTGGACCGGCTCCGTCATGACCAGGGGATCCAGCGGGTGGACGAGATCAACGGTGCCCTGGCGGGAGGCGACCCCAAGAAGCTGCGGGCCTACCACATGATCTTGCTGGTGAAAAACCACACCGGGCTGAAAAACCTGTACCGGCTCATTTCTGAGGGCCATCTGAACTACTTCTACCGCACCCCCCGCACCCCCAAGAGTTTGCTGAACAAGTACCGGGAGGGTCTGATCGTGGGCAGCGCCTGCGAGGCCGGCGAGCTGTTCCGGGCGATCGTGAAAGGGGAGTCCTTTGAGAACCTTTGTAAGATCGCCTCTTATTACGACTATTTGGAGATCCAGCCCCTGGGGAACAACCAGTTTATGGTGCGCAACGGTGACACCGATATGGAAGGCCTGCGGGAGTACAACCGCACCATTGTAAAAATCGGGGAGAAGCTCCACAAGCCTGTGGTGGCCACCTGCGACGTCCACTTTAAAGACCCCAAAGACGCCGACTACCGCCGGGTGATCATGACGGGGAAGGGCTTCTCTGACGCGGACCAGCAGGCCCCCCTGTATATGCGTACCACCCCGGAGATGCTCAAAGAGTTTGAGTACCTGGGCAAGGAAAAGGCCTTCGAAGTGGTGGTTACAAACCCAAACAAGATCGCCGACCAGATCGATTACATCCGCCCTGTGCCCATGGGCAACTTCCCGCCCTTCATTGAAGGTGCTGAGGAGCAGTTGGTGTCCATCACCTGGGAGCGGGCCAAGAAGAAGTATGGCGACCCCTTGCCCACCATTGTGAAGGAGCGCCTGGATAAAGAGTTGAACTCCATTGTGAAGCACGGGTTCTCCGTGCTGTACATGACCGCACAGAAGCTGGTGGCCGACTCGGAAGAACACGGCTACTTGGTGGGCTCCCGAGGGTCTGTCGGTTCCTCCCTGGTGGCCAGTATGTCCGGTATTTCTGAGGTGAACCCCTTGGCGCCCCACTATGTGTGCCCCAAGTGCCGCCACAGCGAGTTCTTCACCGACGGCTCCATTGACTCCGGTTTCGACCTGCCCCCCAAGGACTGCCCCGAATGCGGCGCGCCTATGGATCGTGACGGCCACACCATCCCCTTTGAAACCTTCCTGGGTTTTGACGGTGACAAGGTCCCTGATATCGACTTGAACTTCTCCGGTGAATACCAGACCGGTGCCCACCGGTACACGGAAGTGCTGTTCGGCCGGGACAACGTGTTCAAAGCCGGTACCATTGCCACCGTGGCGGATAAAACCGCCGTGGGCTATGTGCGCAAATACGCCGAAACAAAGGGCATCACCCTCCACAAAGCAGAGGAGCGCCGCCTGGCCATTGGCTGTACGGGTATCAAGCGCACTACGGGCCAGCACCCTGGCGGCATGATCGTCATTCCCCGGGGCATGGAGGTCTACGACTTCTGCCCGGTGCAGCACCCCGCCAACGACCAGACTTCCGACAACATCACCACCCACTTCGACTTCCACTCCATCCACGACAACGTGTGCAAGCTGGACGAGCTGGGCCATGATGTGCCCACCATCTACCGCTATTTGGAGGATTACACCGGCATTCCGGTGATGGACGTTTCCATGAGCGACCCGGAAGTGATGTCCCTGTTCAATTCCCCGGCTGCCTTGGGGGTCACCCCCGAGGATCTGGGCGGGGTAAAGACCGGCACCTTGTCCTTGCCGGAGCTGGGTACCAACTTTGTCCGGGGAATGCTGGAAGAATCCCGTCCCACCAAGTTCTCCGACCTTTTGCAGATTTCCGGTCTGTCCCACGGCACTGACGTGTGGCTGGGCAACGCCCAGGAGCTTATCAAGGACGGCACCTGCACCATTTCCGAGGTGATCGGTACCCGTGACAGCATCATGACCTACTTGATGAACAAGGGCTTGGAGCCCAAAATGGCTTTTAAGATCATGGAGATCGTCCGGAAGGGCAAGGCTACCAAGCTGCTCACCCAGGAACATATCCAGGCTATGAAAGAGCACAATGTGCCCCAGTGGTACATCGATTCCTGCTTCAAGATCAAATATATGTTCCCCAAGGCCCACGCGGCAGCCTATATGATCTCTGCCCTGCGGTTGGGGTGGTATAAAGTCCACCGGCCCTTGGAGTATTACGCCGCTTACTTCACCGTGCGCAGCGACGACTTTGACGGCGTCACTGCGGTGAAGGGCAAAGAGGCCGTTTTCCGGAAAATGAAGGATTTGGATATGAAAATCAAGAACCGGGAAGCCTCTGCCAAAGAAGAGGGCGAGTTCGGGATGCTGCAGATCATCAACGAGATGCTTGCCCGGGGCATTTCCCTGCTGCCCGTGGACTTGTACCGCTCTGAAGCCAAGAAATTCGTGGTGGAAGACGGCAAGATCCGCCTACCCTTCTCTTCCTTGGGAGGCGTGGGCGAGTCCGCCGCCATCAGCCTGCGGGAGGCCCGGGATTCCGGTGGGGAGTACATCTCCATCGATGACCTCCAGGCCCGCAGCAAGGTGTCCAGCGCTGTGATCGACACCCTTCGGGAAGCCGGCTCCCTCTTCGGCTTGCCGGAGAGCAGCCAAACCACCTTATTTTAAGCTTGACAAAAACGGTTTCTTACATTATCATAGTAGCACGTTAAAGTATCAAGCACGGAAGAAAGGGGGCGGCCCGCCTGGCTTTTTTCAGGGCGGGCCACTGTTTTTATGAGGACCAATAGTAAAATCACCCCAGAGGGTACCCGGGACCTGTTGTTTGAGGAGTGCCGTGCCCGGCGGGAGGTGCAGGCCCGGCTGTGTAAGGTGTTCACCCTTCGCGGCTATCGGGAGGTGACCACCCCGGGGCTGGAGTATTTCGATGTGTTTAACCTGCCGGGGGCGGCCATCCCCCAACAGGAGATGTATAAGTGCACCGACAACCATGGCCGCCTGGTGGTGTTCCGGCCCGACTCCACACTGCCCATTGCCCGGATGGCGGCCTCCCGCCTCCAGGGCAGGAAGCGGCCCCTGCGGTTTTTCTACAGCCAGACCATCTACCGCAACCGGCCCGATCTCTCTGGCCGCAGCGACGAGTCCGCCCAGATGGGCATTGAGCTCATGGGTGCCGGCGGCCTTCGGGCAGACCTGGAGGTGATCGCCGCGGTGGTGGCTGCCCTGTCCGCCTGTGTGCCGGATTTCCGGGTGGAGATCGGCCATGCCCGGTTTTTCCAGGCGTTGGCGGATCAGCTGCCCCTTACCGATGGGGAAAAGGAAGCCCTGCGGGATACCATTGAGTCCAAAAACTATGCGGCCCTTTCCGAGCTGCTGGACCCCTTGGGGGACTTGCCCGCCGCCAAAGCCATGGCACAGCTGCCCCGGCTTTTCGGTGGGGAAGAGGCCCTGAAAGACGCAGAGCGCTGGTTTCAGGACGGGGAAACCCGGGAGATCCTGGACTACCTGAAGCGGCTGTACCAAGCCCTGGGGGAGCTGGGGCTGGGGGGCCGGCTCATGGTGGACCTGGGGCTGGTGCAGCGCAACGATTACTACACCGGCGTAGTGTTTTCCGCCTATGTCCACCAGCGTGGCGACGCGGTGCTCATGGGTGGCCGGTACGACAGCCTGTGCGAGAAGTTTGGCGACCCCATGCCGGCTGTGGGGTTCTCCCTGGATCTGGACGCCGTGGCCGACTTGCAAGCCACCGCCCTGGAAGGGGAAGAGGCTGTCCAGGCGCTGGTTTACGGGGAGCCCGGTTATGAGATCCAAGGGCAGCGGCTGGTGAATGCCTTGGCAGGCCAAGGCGTCCTGTGCGAAAGTTCCCTGTTCCAAAGCCAGGAGGAAACCCTCCGCTACGCCAAAGAAAACAACATCCCCCGGGTGTTCCTGGTAGGGGAGCAGACAAGGGAGATCGAGCTGGAAGGGGGGCGGCAGGAATGAAGCCATTGCGGATTGCCTTGACAAAGGGCCGGTTGGAAAAATCCACCATGGAGCTGCTGGAGCGCAGCGGCATGGACTGCACCCAGCTGCGGGAAAAGGGCAGGCGGCTGATCCTCCCGGTGGGGGACGGTTCCCTGGAAGCGGTGCTGGCCAAGGCCGCTGACGTGATCACCTATGTGGAACACGGCGTGTGTGACATGGGCGTGGTGGGCAAGGACACCATCATGGAGCACGGCAGCCACTTTTTCGAGATCTTGGATTTGGGGTTCGGCAAGTGCGGGTTTGCTTTGGCGGCTCCGAAGGGCTCTGGCTTTTACGGGGGCTACCGGGTGAAGACCATTGCCACCAAGTACCCCAATGTGGCCCGGCGCTTTTTTGAAAGCAAGCAGATGGACGTGCGTATCATCAAAATCGAGGGTTCGGTGGAATTGGCCCCGCTGCTGGGGCTTTCCGACGGCATTGTGGATATTGTGGAAACCGGCGCCACCCTGCGGGAGAACGGCCTGGAAGTGGTGGAACGGATCAACCAAGTGTCGGCCCGGCTGATCGTGAACGCCGCCAGTTTAAAACTTCGCAAGCAGGAGATTGAGGACTTAGCCGCCCGGTTGGAGCGGGAGATCCGGAAAGGGGAAGGAACATGATCAAAGTGGTGCAAGGGGACCGGCAGACCTGCCAGTCCTTTGTGGAGGATTTGAAGAGCCGGGTGGGGCAGACCTCTCCGGAGATCGAGGCTTCTGTGCGGGACATCATCGAAGCGGTCCGCACCGGGGGTGACCAGGCGGTGAAGGAGTTTTCCAAGCGGTTTGACGGCTGGACCCCGGAAACCCTGGAGCTTTCCAAGGAGGCCCTGGAGCAGGCGGTGGCCCAGTGCGACCCCGCCTTTATTGGCTCCCTGAAAAAGGCCGCGGCCAATATCCGGGAGTTCCACCAGCGGCAGAAGCAGCAAAGCCGCATCGACCCCATGCCGAACGGGATCATCACCGGCCAGCGGGTGCGGGGGCTACACCGGGTGGGCGTGTACGTCCCCGGCGGCACAGCGGGCTATCCTTCCTCCGTGCTGATGAACGTCATCCCGGCCCAGGTGGCCCAGGTGGGGGAGATCGTCATGGCCACCCCGCCCGGCCGCACCGGGAAACCCGACCCCAATATCCTGGCGGCAGCGTATATCGCCGGTGTGGACCGGGTGTTCCTCATGGGCGGCGCCCAGGCCGTGGCTGCCCTGGCCCTGGGGACGGAAAGCGTCCCCAAGGTGGATAAGATCGTGGGCCCTGGCAACATCTTTGTGGCCACCGCTAAAAAGCAGCTGTACGGCGTGGTGGACATCGACATGATCGCCGGTCCCAGTGAGATCCTCATTGTTGCTGACGAAACAGCCAATCCCCGGTATCTGGCCGCCGACCTGATGAGCCAGGCGGAGCACGACCCCATGGCCTCCGCCATCCTCATCACCAACAGCCGCCCGGTGGCTGAGGGCACTGTGGAGGAGCTTACCCGTCAGATGGCAACCCTGTCCCGCCGGGAGATCATCCAGCAGTCTTTGGACCGGTTTGGCGGCGTCATCATCTGTGAAAACCTGGACGAGGCTGTGGACTTTGCTAACGAGCTGGCTCCGGAACACCTGGAAGTCTGCGTCCAGAATCCCTTTGAGTACATCGGTCGTCTGGACAATGCCGGCTCTGTGTTTTTGGGAAATTACTCCCCCGAGCCTTTGGGGGATTACTTTGCCGGCGCCAACCATGTGCTGCCCACAGGGGGCACTGCCCGGTTTTTCTCACCCTTATCGGTGGATGACTTTATCAAGAAGTCCAGTTTTATCTACTATCCCAAAGCGGAACTGCAAAAGGCCGCCCCGGATATCATCCGTTTGGCGGAAACCGAGGAGCTCACTGCCCACGCCAATTCCATCCGTGTCCGGGTGGAGGACTGAGAGGCGCCCATGTACCAATTAAACGATAAAATCAAAGATTTGCGTCCCTACGACCCGGTGGAGGGGGGCTACCGCATCCACCTGGACGCCAACGAGTCCTTCCTGCCCCTGCCGGCGCCCATCCTGGAGGAGCTGGCCCAGCAGCTGCCCCAGGTGGCCTTTAACCGGTATCCCGATCCCGCCGCCCAGGAGTTGTGCAGCGCCTTTGCAGCCTATTACGGCGTCCCAGTGGACAACGTGGTGGCGGGCAACGGCTCCGACGAGCTGATCACCGTGCTGTTTACCGGTTTCCTCCAGCGAGGGGAGGCGTTTGCCACCTTGGAGCCGGATTTCTCCATGTACGCCTTCAACGGCTATCTCCAGGAGGCCCGCCACGTCCCCATCCCCAAGGGGGAGGGCTATGCCATTGATGTTGACAAGGCTATCCAGGTCTGCCAGCAGGAGGGTGTCAAGCTGCTGGTGTTCAGCAACCCAGGCAACCCCACCTCGTTGGTCTGCCCCCGGGAGGAGGTCCGCCGGTTGATTGGCGGCCTGCCGGACACCCTGGTGGTGTTGGACGAAGCCTACATGGACTTTTCCGACCAAAGCCTGCTGCCGGAATTCCAGCAGTACGACAACCTGTTGATCCTGCGCACCTGTTCTAAAGCCTTTGGCATGGCCGGGTTGCGGCTGGGCTTTGCCGTGGGGCAGAAAGCGTTGGTGGATGCGGTCAAGGCGGTGAAGTCCCCCTATAACGTCAACAGCCTTTCCCAGCGTATGGGTGCCTTGGTGCTCCAGCATCCCCAGGCCATGAAAGAGGCCTTGCAGACCCTTCTGGCCTCCCGGGATGACTTGCTCTCCGGGATAAAGGCCTTGGCGGCTGAGTTCCCCAATCGGTTTGAGCTGTTGGAAAGCGCCACCAACTTTGCCACCCTCTCCATAAAAGATGGGGAAGCGCTGTTCCAGTACCTGGGGCAGCAGGGCATCGCTATCCGGGATACCTGGGGCCTGGTGCGGATCACCTGCGGCACCCCGGAGGAAAACCGCGCGGTTTTGCAGGAAATGGCCGCCTATTTTGCCGCTACGCCGGCGGAGGGGAAGTGATACTATGGAGCGATATTCTTCACTGCACCGTAAAACCAACGAAACGGAAGTCACTATCGAGCTATGCCTGGATGGCGGCGAGCGGAGCGTGTCCACCGGCGTGGGCTTTTTCGATCATATGCTTACCGCCTTTGCCGTCCATGGGAATTTTGGCCTCAAGGTCAACACCGTGGGCGATTGGGAGGTGGACTGCCATCACACCGTGGAGGACACCGGCATCGTCCTGGGGAAGGCCTTTGCGGAGGCGCTGCCCACCAAGCGGGGGATCAAGCGTTTTGGCCATGCTTTCATTCCCATGGACGAAGCCCTGGCCTTTGCTGCGGCGGATATCAGTGGCCGGCCTTATCTGGTGTTTGATGGGGAGTTCCCCCAAGAGCGGGTGGGAGATTTTGACACCTGCATGACCGAGGAGTTTTTCCGAGCCTTTGCCGCTAACGCCGGGGTCACTCTGCATTTGAAATGCGAGTACGGGAAAAACTCCCACCATATGATCGAAGCCATGTTCAAAGCGGCGGCCCATGCGTTGCGGGACGCTGTTTCCCAAGAGGAGGATCCCGCCCTGCTGCTCTCTTCCAAAGGGGTGCTGTAAAAGCCTGTATAGACGGCTGGGGGGAAAATGTGCTATACTGATTGCAGGGCCGTGGCTTTTTTGGGGACACGGCAGCTGTAAGTAGTTATTTGGGCATACCGCGGAGGCCGGGCAAAAGGCTCTGTGTTGTTCCGTGGCGATGGAGAGGGGAGAAGTTTTGTATGATTTTACTGCCAGCGATTGACCTGCATCAGGGAAAATGCGTGCGCCTGTTCCGAGGGGACTATGACACTGCGGAAGTGGTGGCCCAGGACCCGGTGTCCGCTGCCCGGCGCTTTCAGGAGCAGGGGGCCCGGTGGCTCCACGTGGTGGACTTGGACGGCGCCAAAGTGGGGAAACCTGCCAATGCCCAGCTGATCTTTGACGTGGTGGAAAATACCGGCCTCCATGTGGAGGTGGGGGGCGGCATCCGGGACATGGCCACCGTGGAAAATTACCTGGAACGCGGAGTCAGCCGGGTGATCTTGGGTTCGGCTGCTTTGCGGGACCCGGAATTTGTCCGGGAGGCGGTGCGGCGCCATGGTAAACACATCGCTGTGGGCATCGACGCGCTGGACGGGAAAGTGGCCGCGGAGGGCTGGCTGGAACAAAGCCAGGTGGACTATGTGGAGTTTGCCAAAGAAATGGAAGCCCTGGGAGTGCAGTATTTGATCTGTACCGATATCCATCAGGATGGCACCATGAACGGCCCTAACTTGGTCATGCTGGATAAGTTGAACCAAGCGGTGCATTGCCACATCATTGCCAGCGGCGGCGTGGCCAGCCTGCTGGATATCGTCAGCCTGTACGATTTGGGTTTGTACGGGGCCATTGCAGGGAAATCCCTGTACACGGGCGCCCTGGATCTGCGCTCCGCCATTGTGGCCTGCCGCAAGATTTCCGGAAAAAGAGCGGCTGGGAGGATGACTGACGACGAACTGGACATCTATTTCCGCAAGTCCGAATTGATCCCCGCCGTTATCCAGGACGATGACACTGATGAGGTGCTGATGCTGGCCTATATGAACCGGGATTCCTTCCGAAAGACGTTGGAAACGGGAACCACCTGGTTTTACAGCCGCAGCCGGAAAAAGCTTTGGAACAAGGGGGAAACCT
Source organism: uncultured Oscillospiraceae bacterium (assembly GCA_900548545.1). Classification (GTDB taxonomy): domain Bacteria; phylum Bacillota; class Clostridia; order Oscillospirales; family Acutalibacteraceae; genus Acutalibacter. The sequence continues at coordinate 44,779 of URKX01000006.1, read as the reverse complement.
CCGGCCATATCCAAAAGGTCGTGAGCATTTTTGCCGATTGCGATGACGATACCCTGCTTTTGCGGGTGAAACAAACGGGCCCTGCCTGCCACACAGGCAGCCACAGCTGTTTCTTTAAGCGGCTGCGGGGCGAAGAACCGTTGAAAGGGGAATAATATGGACATTTTGCAGGAACTCTATCAAACAGTGGAGGGCCGGCGCCAGGAAAAGGCGGAGGGTTCTTATACCTGCTACCTGTTTGAGAAGGGGCTGGATAAGATCTTGAAGAAATGCGGCGAAGAGTGCAGCGAGGTGATCATCGCCGCGAAAAACGGCAAGCAAGAGGATACGGTGGGGGAACTTTCCGACTTGCTGTACCACTTGACTGTCCTCATGGTCAATGAGGGGATCCCCTATGAGGCGGTGGAGGCAGAGCTTTCCCGCCGGCATCAGAAGCAGGGGAATTTGAAGAACTTCCACCAGGTGGATAAGAACACATGAACCGGGAAGAGCTTCTCCGCCAGTGGCGGGAAGAAGAGCGCCGGGGCATGGAAGGCTGGGACTTTTCCCACTTGGAGGGCCGCTACACGGTGCCTGCCCTTCCCTGGGACTACTGCCAGCGTGTGAAGGAATTCCTCCGTCCAGGGGTGCGCCTGCTGGATATGGGCACTGGCGGAGGGGAATTCCTCCTGGGGCTTCACCATCCCTTTGGCCTTACCAGTGTCACCGAGGGCTGGGCGCCCAATTTGGAGCTGTGCCGCCGGCGCCTGGCGCCTTTGGGCATTACCGTCCGGGAGTACGGCAGTGAACAGGGTGGCCCCATGCCTTTTGCGGACGACAGCTTCGACCTGGTCCTCAGCCGCCACGAAAGCTATGACCTGCAAGAGGTCCGTCGGGTTCTGAAGCGGGACGGCTTTTTTGTCACCCAACAGGTGGGCGGCGAAAACAACCGCCCGTTGATCCAGCGGCTTTGCCCTGGCTTTTCCGGCAATTATGTGGGCTTCAACCTGGAAAGGGAGCTGCCCCGGTTCCGGGAGGCGGGCTTTCGAGTGATGAACAGCAACCAGGCTTACCTGGAGGGGCGCTTTCTAGATGTGGGGGCTTTGGTGTTCCAGGCCAGCGTCACCCCTTGGGAGTTTCCTGGTTTTTCTGTGGATGCCTGTCAGGATGCCCTGTTCCAGCTGCAAGCGCAGGTGGAATCCCGGGGCTTTTTGCCTACCGTGGAGCACCGGTTCCTGATCGTGGCAAAAAATCGCAAAGAAAAGGGCGCTCTGCCAACAAAGGGCTAGGGGCGCGCCGTGAAGAAAACACACAGGGCTTAGTAATTTTGGGGCGAGATCCATAAAATGTGGATCGGTTTCCCATTCCTAAGCCAAGAAGGAAGGGCTGTTGCAAGTTGCAACAGCCCTTTTTTATTATTTTGTCTGTTCCAGCAGCCGTGCTACCGCTTGGATGTTCCGGCGTTCCACATCTTTCAGCCGCTGGGCCTTCTCCAGCAATTGCTCTTTCTGAGGCAAAACAGCCACTGCCTGATCTACCGCTTCGTTCAGATTGTTTTCCGTCACATCCTCCAGGGCAATGCAGCTGCCTGCATCCAGGTATTTCAGGAAGGAGCCGATCTTGGGATCGTAGCTGACTCCCACCACAGGCACCCCACTGAGGGAGGAAAAGATCAACCCGTGGAGCCGCATGGAAACCACCACTTCCATCCGCCCCAGCAGGCCGATCAGCAGCTCCGGCTCCGCCCATTCGTCCAAAATGTGGTAGGGGGCCTTCATCTGCTGGGCCACTTTCTGGGCCGCTTTGGAATCGTGGAAGATGTTCAGCGACAGGAATACAGGAATCAGCCCGTATTTTTCATAAGCTTGGTCTGCGCAGGCCGCAAAGGCGGCTGCTTTATCGTCGAAGCCGTACCAGGTGCGCAGCATAAAGCAAATGTACCGTTTGCCCTCTTCCAAACCGTTGCGCTTGCAATAGGCATCCACGTCCACCGGGGAGGAGGGGGCCAGCACCAATGCAGGGTCGGAACTGAGTAAGATCTCCGGTCGTTTTACGCCGAAGGTTTCCAGTTCCCTCATAGAGTCCTGTTCCCGTAAAGTGATGGTGTCCACGGAACGTTCCAACACCCGTTTCACCAGGTGAATGTTCTTGGTGCCGGTCACAGGGCCGATGCCGCAGCCGTACATATCCACCTTGTTGCCCAGCGTCTTGGCCAGCCGCAGGGTGAACAAATAGTACCACAGGCTGCGCCAGCTGGTGGCGTTTTGGATCAGTGTCCCGCCGCCGTTGATATACAGCTGGGATTTCCTCATGGCAGAGAACATCTTGGGAATGTTGAAGGTGTAAATGGAATTGACCCGGTACCGCTTTTTGATGCTCTGGGTATTCTTGGCCAGAACGGTGATGGGCATGGTGTCATCCAGCTGCTGTACCGACTGGATGATGGACTTCAAAATGGCGTCGTCGCCGGCGTTGCCATGGCCGTAAGCGCCGCAGATAATGGTGCCGTCCCGTTTGCCCTGGCGGCTTTTTTGCCGGGTGTCCCGTTTTAAAATGCTTTCGTAGATTTCCAGCTGATGTTCCACCATCCGGTCGATGGAGAATTCCCGGGAAGCCTTTTCGTAGATGCGCTCCCCAAAGGTGTGGCGCAGTTCCGGGTCCCCGGCCAGGGTCAGCAGGTGCTCTGCCAGCTGGCGCTCGTTGCCCGGCTGGAAGATCAGGCCGTTTACTCCATCGTCAATGAGCACCGGTACGCCGCCTACACGGGAGGCAATGGTGGCCCGGTGCATCCGGGTGCCCTCTGTCAGGGAGTAGGGGAAGGTTTCCGAAATGGAGGTGAGCAGGTTGATGTCAATGGCGTTGTAGAAAGAATTCACGTCATTGAGCCAGCCTGCAAAGCACACCTTGCCGGAAAGCCCCAGCTCCTTGGTCATGTCCTCCAGCTTCTGGCGGTCTTCACCGTCGCCGCCAATGAGCAGCTTTAAATGGGGGTTTTGCTGAGTGGCGATCTTCATGGCCCGCAGCAGGGTAGGAACATCCTTTACCGGGGAAAGCCGCACGGCAATGCCGGCGATCACATCATCGGGCTCCCATTCCATGCCCACGCTTTTGAGAAACTCCTCTTTAGGTACCGTGCGGATAGGCGTTTTAAAATCAATGCCGTTGTAGATGGTGTAGATCCTGTCCGCGGGGAAATTCCGTTCAATAAGGATATCTGTCATGGGGTCGGACACGCCAATGTAAAAATTTACCCGCCGCAGGGCCACCATGTTGGTGGTGCCGTAGGAGAGCCTGGCCACAGGACGGCCCAGGTAGTCCAGCCGGTAGTCGCTGTGGACTGTGGTAACCACCGGGGCGCCCAGATACTTTTTGATCAGGTTGCCCATCAAGTTGCCCCGGGCGCCGTGGCAATGGATAATGTCCACCTGTTCCCCTTTCAGGCGGCGTTTCAGTTCCCGGAGCCCTACAATGGGGTTGCCCGATTCAATCACTTCAATGGGGATGCCCATTTTCGCCGCGTCCTCGGAAAAATCCCCCTTGCGGAAGCAGAACAGTTTGGCGTCGATATACTGGTTCAGCTCTTTTAACAAGTTCAGTACATGGGTCTTGGCGCCGCCGGTGTCGCCGCCGCCGATCAAATGGATCACACGCATGGAGAAAGTCACTCCCAAGTTTTACCCGTGCCCGGGTATTTTTTAAAGTTTGTCCGCCAGCAGAGGCGGCATGGCGTAAAATTCTGGCAGGAACCACACATCCCCGGCGGTAAATTCCCTGCCGTTGAGATATTGGAGGATCCCCCCGCCGGTTTGAAAATCAAAGCGCAGCTTGTAAGAATACAGCGCCTGGTAGGGGAACCCGGTGCCCTTGTTTACCGCGTTTTTGCCGTATTTCCCGTCCCCTGCCAAAGGGTGGCCAATGGAGGCAAAGTGGGCCCGGATCTGATGGGTCCGGCCGGTGAGAAGGTCCACTTCCACCAGGGAAAACCCTTTGCGTTCCTCCAACACCCGGTAGCGGGTGCGGATGGACTTGGCCCCTTCTTTGGGTCCCCGCAACACATAGACCCGGTTCTGGGCTTCGTTCTTTTCCAGGTAGCCGGTGAGAAGCCCTTCTTTTTCCTTCAGGTGGCCGCACACGATGCACAAGTAGTACTTGTGCAGCTCCCGGTCTTTCACCTTTTGGTTTAGGATCCGCAGGGCTTCAGCGTTTTTGGCAGCCATGACGATGCCGCCGGTGTTGCGGTCGATGCGGTTGACCAGCGCTGGGGCAAATGCGTTTTCCCGTTTGGGGTCGTACTCGCCTTTATCGTAGAGGTAGTGCTGCACCCGGGCAATCAGGGAATCAAAGTGGTAGTTTTCGTCGGGATGGACGATCAGTCCCGGCTTCTTATCCAACAGCATCACGTTCTCATCCTCATAGAGGATGGAGAGTTTTTTGGGCGCTTTGAGGAAATCCTCCGGGCGCTCTTCTTTTTGGAAGAACTCCTCCTTTAAAAAAAGGGATACCACATCCCCCTCTTGCAGCCGGGTGGAGATCTCGCAGCGCTTGCCGTTTACTTTGATGTCCTTTTTCCGGATGGACTTATACAGCATGGACTGGGGCAGGTTGGGGTAGTTTTTGGTCAAAAACTTGTCCACCCGCTGGCCGGCGTCGTTTTTTTGGATGGTCACTTCCACTTTGGGCATAGGGTTCCTCCTTTCAGGAACGGCCCCCGGTGTTTTTGGGGGAACGGCGCAGGGTAAAGAAAAACGCCGGCAGCGACAGCACAATGCCAATGCCCAAAGCAATGGCCACGGCGATCTTGATGGTTTCCAAGCCTTTTAAGAGGGCCTGGGAATTGTCGCTCATAAACAAGTGGTAGCCGGTGTAGTAGATCCCTGCCCCGGGCACCAAGGGGAAGATCCCGGTGATGAGGAACACCGTCACCGGAGTTTTGCGGCAGAAGGCAAAGATCCTGGAGAACCAAGCCAGCGCTACTGTGGCAAAAAACGAGGAAGCCACCACCCCAAGGTTTGCATACATACAGATCAAGTAGACCAGCCAGCCTACCCCGCCGGTGATGCCGCAAAAAAGGCACTCCCGCCGGGGCGTGTGAAAGATAATGGCGAAGGCGATGGTGGAAACGAAGGCCACTGCCGTCTGAAACAGCCAGTTGAGCAAGGTGGGAAAATCAATCACAGCAGCGCGCCTCCCGTCAGCAGGGATAACAGCTTTACCACAACGCCCACCCCCATAGCGATGCAGCTGCCCACTAAAAGGGCGTCCAGCATTCGGATGGCGCCGCTCAAATAGTCGCTATGAAAAAAGTCCCGGATAGAGGTGGTCAAGGCCACCCCGGGCACCAGGCGGATGATGGAGCCAATGATGATCATGTCCATGTTGTGGCCCACCCCGGCCAACAGCAACAGGCCGCCGCACAAGGTGACCAAGGCGCTGGCCGAGAGGTTGGTCAAAAATTTGGACATCCCATGCTTGTCCACCCAATAGAGGTAGGGTTCCAACACCAGGCCGCAAAAAAAGGCGGTCAGCGCGTCAAAGCCGTCCCCGCCAAACAAATAGCTGAAGCAGGCGCTGCCAATGCCGCAGGCAAAGGTGGCCAGCGGTAAAGAGGAGTAGGGGATCTTTCGGATTATTTTCAATCTCTCCAAAGCTTCCTCCACGGAGAGTTTCCCTTGGGCGATTTCCCGGGAAAGCTGGTTGACCGCGCAGATACGCCCCATGTGGGTGGTGGTGCTGAGTACGTGGCGAAGCTCTACGGAGCGCTCTTTCCCCTGTTCCATCCCAACGGCGAAAATGGCGTTGGTCAGTACATAGACGTTGAATTTTTCCACTTGGTAGGCCTGTGCCACCCGCTCCATGGTTTCTTGCACACGGGAGATCTCCGCGCCGTTGCGCAGCAGGATTTCCCCCATTTGGAAGGAGAGTTCTAAAACGCTTTTTTCCTCACCCATAGCTGGCCCCTTTTTATAAGATAGATCAAACTGGTTTTTACATAGAAAAGGCTGTTGATTTGCAGCTTAACTCTCTTTATGGTAATCGAAAGGAGGGTATCTGTCAACTGTCCGCCGGCGAAAAACAGGGAAAGCTCCCGTTCCTTCGACAAAAAATGACAAAATACCCCATTTTATATTCTTACTGAAAGGTTTTTGTGGTATAATAGCCGCAGAAAATGCGAACGCGGGCGGTGAGGCAGGAGTGCCCGCCTAGTCAGGCGGCTCGAAGGCCGCCTGTGCGGCCTGTCCGCCGCAGGATTATGGAATTTTCAAGACCTCCGTATGGGGTTGTTTGCTGATTGCGGAAAGAAGGTGTTTGTATGGGGTACTGGCGGAAAGCGGTTTGCGTTTGTTTTTGGGCCTTGTTGTTTGCCCTGTGCGGGATAACGGCCCAGGCTGCTGGCTTTTCCCCTTCGCTTTCCTGCGAGGAAGGGGAGCCGGGCGGTGTAGTGGAGGTTTCCGTAATCTATGACGGGTCCCTGGGGGAAGTAGCAGCATTCCGCGCCAGTGTGGAGTATGACCCCGCTGTGTTGGAATACCTGCGTCCTGCCTATGGGGAAAGCGTCCGGGAAGGGACGGTCACAACGGTTTCGGCTTTTGGAAAAGTGGAAAGCGTTTTCACGGCGGATCAGGGAACTGTATTGGCTGCTGGCGAAGGGATCACCTACCGCTTCCGGGTGGTGGAAGGGGCCACACCGGGGAAAAGCTCCCTGTTTGTGTCTGTGTTTGAAATCTCCGGCCCAGAACCTTCCCCTCTGGGCAATGATACCGATGTGTCTTTCGGCTTCCTCGTCCCAGAGCCTCCCAGCAGCGATGCCAGGCTGGTGTATCTAGCCCCGGATGTTGGCGAGTTGGAGCCGGGCTTTTCCCCGGAGTGTTTGGAATATACCATGACTGTCCCCTATGAGGTGGATGCCATCACATTCCTAGCGGAACCTGTGGCGGGCGCCGTTTGCCGTGTCAACCGGAAGAACTTGGGCAGCGGCGGCAGTGACACCGTGTTTGAAATCACCGTTACTGCCGAGGATGGGGAAACCAAGAATGTGTACCAGGTCACGGTCCATCGCCAGGAAAAAGAAGAGGAGGAAAAGCCCACTCTCAGCAACGACGCCCGGCTGCTATCCCTTGTGCCCCAGAACGGCACCCTCACCCCGGTATTCTCTCCCGATGTTTTTGAATACTCCCTCACGGTCCCCTATGAAGTGACCACCATGGTTTTTGAAGGGGAACCGGTGGAAGGCGCCACCTACCGAGTCAACCGGAAGAATTTGGGCAGCGGCGGCAGTGACACCCTTTTCAAAATTACCGTCACCGCCCAGGATGGCGAAACGAAAGCCGTGTACCAAGTCACGGTTCACCGGGACGAAAAGGTCAAAACCTCGGCCACGGAAAAGCCAGCCAGTACCACAGGTGCGGGCGGGACCCCAGCACCTTCTCCCACAGCGGAGGCGGCTCCAGAGGATCCCACCGGCCAGGAAGGCAGTCCCCAGCCTGACCAAGAGGCGCTTGTGATGGCGGCCGCAGGGGGAAGCGGCAATACCGGCGGAGGGGATGGGCCTTCCCCAAACGGTGGAAGCGGGGTCACTTTCCAAAATGGAAATGCTTCGTTGGTGCCGGGGATGCTGGCCCTGTTGGCGTTTGTGCTGTTCTGTTTCCTTTCGGGGCCCATCGCCAAGAGCCTAGCCAGCCGGTTCCCAGGAAAGCAGCAAAGCGGGGAAAAAACCTCAGAAAAGCTTTAAAACGATCGGGCTAGGATAAGACGGCCTGTGAAGGCCAAGAGGACAATGGAAACGCGCGGAGGAACCGGTGGTTTCTCCGCGCGTTTTGGTGTTTAAAGGGATGGTATCGAAAATCCTACAGATCAGGGGGGCAGCAGCACCGGCCTTTAAGAATCGCTTTCGGAAGCGCTCTTCTTTGTGCGGCGCAGCCGTTTTTGTACCCGCACATCTTTGCCAAGAAACTCCAGCTTGCCATAGTAGCCTGTCACCCGGGAGGCAAACCGCTGGGAATATCGCTGCTCCAGCTCCTTTAGGGAAAGGTTGGTGCTGATGATGGTGGGGCGGCCAGCCATCATCCGGGTGTTGATGATGTTGTAAAGGGCGGCGTTGACATAGGCCGAGGGGAATTCTGTCCCCAGGTCGTCCAAGATCAGTAGGTCGCATTCAGCCAGCTGCGCGTCGGTGCCCCCGTCTTCTGGAAGGTCCCGGTCAAATCGTTCCCGCTCCAGGGCAACGGCAAAACTTTGGGCGGAACCGTACACCACGCCAAAGCCTTTTTCAATGGCTTTCCCAGCAATGGCCAGGGACAGATGGGTCTTTCCCAGCCCGGTGCCTCCTTTGAACAGCAGGCTGGGGGAGTCTGCCCGGAATTTGTCCGCGTAGTTCTTGCAGGCATAAAACACTTTTTCCATCTGTTTATAGGTGCGTTCGTCCTCTTGATAGTACTCCAGGGAGAAACCTTCAAAGGTGGAGTTTTCCAGGGGGACGCTCATGCTCAGCCGTTCATAAGCCATCCGCCGCTGCAAGTTTTTAAAGCAGGAGCATATCCGCCCGTCCACAAAGCCGGTGTCCCGGCAGAGGGAACACTGGTACTGGGGGGTCACATCCGCCTCGGTCAGATGATGCTCTGCCAGCAGCTGGTTGTACTCTGCTTTAAGCGCCAGCCCTCTGTCTTTCATCCGGGTGATCTCGGCGCGGGTGTCGCTCCCAGAGAGCACCGCTTTGGCTGCCCCCGCGGCATTTTGCGCCATCTCTTCCCGGATCTGCTTGGCCCGTGGGCACTGGGCGTAAAAACGTTCCCGCCCCTTTTCAGCGGTGTCCTCTGCTTGGCGTTTGCGCCGTTCCAGCTCTTGGGCAGCAGCCTGGTAGATTTTATTTCCGTATCCCATGGTTTACAGCTCCTCTGGCAGATCGAAGAAGCTCATTTTTTCCAGCTCGTCGATGTCATAGCTCTTGGCTGCTTCCCGGTCTTCCTTCTTCTTGGTTTCCAATTCTTCCAGCTCCTGCAAGTTGCGCACACCGTTTTTGCGCCAGCCTTCCAGCACCTTGTTGATGTAGTTCACGTTGAATTTCCCCGTGTTGTCCACACAGCGCTCGTAGGCGGCAGAAAGCATCTCCCCGGTGAATTTCCACTGGAAGACCCACCGGTAGGCGGCGTCCTCCTCCTTTTTAGAGGGCGCCCTTCTGGGAAGCCCCGCGGCGGACTGCACTTTGGCCCAAGCCTGGCGCCGCTCCCCGAGCTCCTGGAGCCTCTGTTCCGCAGCCTCCAAGGTGAAGATGCCGCTTTGGGCCCAATCCCGGGCAACCGAGTCAATGTAGGCGGTACCGGTTTTGCCCACCTCCTTGGCATAGTGGATCAGCATGACTGCCACTTCCACCGGCAAGCCGTAGTCGTCGCAAATAGTCAGCAGAGTGGAGGCCATAGCCGGGGAGAGGGTCTTGCCGAAGATGGTTTCGGCCTCCTGCATCAGGTATTTGATCGAATCCGATTCCCCCATGCGCACCACCACGTGCTGCATATCCGGCTTGACCAAGCGCTTCCTGGGAGGAAGAGGTTCCGCTTCGGGGCTTTGGGCCGGGGCAGGCGCAGCGGCAGTAGGGGGAGTGGGCCCCTGCGCGGCAGCCGGGGACAGTTCCCCTTTGGAACCTGTCAGCAACCCCTCTTGCACCCAATAATCCAGTGCGTCCAAAACGCTGTCCACGTCAGTGCCCAACTCCCGGGCCAGTGTTTCCGGGGCCACAGCTTCCCCGCCGTGACGCAGCATCCACAAGAGTACCTGTAACTGTTCTTTTCCAGCCAGCTTCAAATACCGGTCCACCAGAGACGTAGGCACGGCGAACACACTGTTCCATGCACCCATGTGCAGTATGTAATCCATCAGACACCAGTTCCCCCTACAAATCCATTCTGGGGCCTATTATAGCACAGAATCTTCCCGGAAAAAAGTGCGAATTCTTCCTGCGTCCCATAGGTTTCACAGGGGGAGCCTTTCTGAAAAGGGAATGTAGCTGCCGTTCGTTCCGTTTCATAGGGAAAATCCTGTTGACAAATGAAGGTGCGCTCTGGTATAATCTATAAGGCTAATTTGCAGTGGCGGTCTGGATCGGAACAAACTGTGCGGTTCCAGGCCCGGGCTGAGTCCGCTTACGGGAGGAAGGCTGTGCTGCGTGGAAGCCTCGATATTTGCTGGAATAGCTCAGTTGGTAGAGCAGCTGATTCGTAATCAGCAGGTCGCGTGTTCGAGTCACGTTTCCAGCTCCAACGCCTTCCGCTTTCGTGGAGGGCGTTTCTTTTTTTGCCATTTTAACTCCTGCACAAAAAAACAGATAACGGTTGCGGTTTTTTGAAAAGCTGGTATAATCGGTTGCAGGAAGGAGTGTTGTATCCATGAATAAAAAACCCTTGTTTGAAACAGCGAAATGCACCCAGCTGGGAATTTTGGTCCATGATATCGAAAAGAGCTCCCAGGCTTATGCGGCCTTTTTGGGGGTGCCTGTGCCCCCGGTGCAGGTGACTGGGGTCTATGAGGATACCCATACCATTTATCTGGGACAGCCTACCAAGGCCCGGTGCAAACAGGCCTTTTTCTATTATGGCGACCTGGAGGTGGAACTGTTGGAGCCCGATCATGAGCCCAGCGTCTGGCGCCAAGCTTTGGAGCAAAACGGCGAGGGTCTCCACCACGTGGCCTTCCATATTGAGGGGATGGAGGAAATGATCCGCCGGGGGGAAAGCCAGGGCATGAAACTGCTCCAGCGGGGCCGTTGGGCCACTGGGCACTATGCCTATCTGGACGCAGCGGAATCCCTTCATGTGGTCATCGAACTGCTGGAAAATGGCCAGTTTGAGGTGTGAGCTGCTGTGAAGGAATACTGTGGGGAAACATTCTCGAAAATTGAGCGTGCGGGCGGGGAGCTTTCCGGCTTTCTATTTGAGGACTGCCTGTTTACAGGCTGCCGTTTGACGGACGCCCTTGTACACAGATGCCTGTTCACCGGCTGCCGTTTTGAGAGTTGTAAGGTGGTGGCTCCTCAGTTCCAGGGGGTGCAGATGCTTTCCTGCGACTTTGACCATTGCGACCTGTCTGGGGTGGATTGGTCTGCCCTGATGGACCAACGGAAGCTGGAGATGGGCTTTTTGCCTTTTGACAGCCTGAGGGACTGCTCCCTGCGCCACTGTGTGTTTTTTGGCCTGGATTTAAAAGGCTTTGACTTTTCCAAGGCGGATCTCTCCGGCACCGTCTTTGACGGCTGCAATTTGAAAGGCGCCAGTTTTTCTCAATGCAGGCTCCAGGGCGCCTCTTTTGCCCAGAACGACCTCTCTGACGGGGATTTCCGGGGCGCTACGGAATATTTTTTCTCGCTGGAAGGAAACCGGGTGAAAAACGCCCGTTTTTCTCTGCCCGAGGCCGTGAACTTGCTGGCTGCATTAGGCATCGTTGTGGAGGATCTTTGAGCTTTCGAAAAAAGCCTTAAAGACGAGGGGCTTGCCGCTGTGGGCGGCGAGCCCCTTTTTCGTTGCCGGCGCTTCATAAACTGTTTACAAAAAAGATTCTTGACTTTTGCTGACCTAAGTGGTACATTATAAGCATGGATTAGCACTCAAAACAAAAGAGTGCTAAAACAACGGGCGGAGGTGAATGGAATGGAGCTGACGCCACGAAAAGAGCGCATCCTATCTTCCGTGGTCGCCGGGTATGTGAAAAGCGGCGAGCCCGTGGGGAGCAAATCCGTGGCGGAAGAGGTGGGTGTTTCCTCGGCTACCGTGCGCAACGAAATGGCCGACCTGATCGAGATGGGTCTGCTGGAACAGCCCCATACCTCAGCCGGACGGGTACCTTCCCAGCGAGGGTACCGGGAATATGTGGACCGCCTGATGAAGGTCCCCAGCCTGAAAGACGAGGAGAAACGCACCATCGATTCTATGCTGCTCTCCGGTTCTTATGAGCCGGAACAGCTGCTGGCCCGGGCGTCCAGGCTGCTGGCGGGGGCCACCCGGTGCGCCGCGGCGGCCACCACTCCCAGCGGGAGTTCCGCCCAAGTGCGGGCGGTACAATTCGTGCAGACCAGCCGCCGCACGGCTATGCTGATCTTGATGAGTTCGGCGGGCACCATGAAAAACCGGGTGTTCCACTGCGACTTTGATTTGACCAACGATATCCTCCGGGTGTTCTTCCGGGCTTTTAACGGCAAAGTGGCCGGGAAGAAAGTTTCGGATATCACCCCTGCGCTCCTGCAAGGGATCGGGGTTTCTTTGGGGCCGATGATCGCCTTGGTAGGCGCGCCCCTGCGGGCCTTGCTGGAGGTGGCCCAGGACACTATGAAAACCGAGGTGCTCCTCAGCGGACAAATGAACCTGCTGTTCTATCCGGAACTGGAGCACGGAGGCGCCCGCAGGGTGATGGATTTTCTGGAGCAGAGGGAAGAGCTTTGTGCCCTGTTGGGACAGCGTCCCAGCCAGGTGTCGTTTTCCATCGGCCGGGAGCTGGGGCGGGGGGATTTGGATAAGGTCACCTTGGCGGTGTCCCGTTACCAGGCCAATGGCCAAGATGCTGGGGCGCTGGCAGTGCTGGGCCCTGTGCGGATGGATTACCCCCGCGTGGCTGCGCTGTTGAGCTACGTCACCAACCAGGTGAGCCAGGCGTTTGCCGTGCTCATGCGGGATGAGTAAAAGAGCTTTTCGATCTTACAATAGATATGATAGATATTTCAGAAGGGAGCCGGGAACATGGCAAAAGAGAAAAACAAGGAGCCCCAAAAGGAGCGGAAGCCGGAGGCCCCGGAGCGGAACGCCCCAGCGCAGCAGCCTCCAGAAACTCCAGCCGAGGCGGCGCCGGAGGAAACAGAGCTCGCAAAACTTCAGAAAGAGTTTGAGGAGCATAAGCAGCAGCACCTGCGGGTGTTGGCGGAATATGACAATTTCCGCAAGCGCACTCAAAACGAGAAGAATGCCATCTATAACAACGCGGTGTCTGATACGGTTCAGGCCCTATTGCCCGTCGCTGACAACATTGAGCGGGCTTTGGGGCAGGAAAACGCCTCTGCGGAGGATATGCGCAAAGGTGTGGAGATGATCGAGAACCAGATCCAGGATTGCTTTGAGAAGCTAGGCCTTGTCGAGATGGGGCGGGTGGGGGAGAACTTTGATCCCAATTTCCACAACGCTGTGGCTCACATTGAGGACGAAAACCTGGGCGAGAACGTCATCGCGGCCGTGTACCAAAAGGGCTATAAGCTGGGGGACCGGGTGGTCCGCCACGCCATGGTACAGGTGGCAAACTAAAATCGCGCATTCGAAAAGTTTGACATATACTGTATACCGATATTTTACCAACAAAGGAAGGTAGTTAATTATGGCAAAGACTATTGGCATTGACTTGGGTACTACAAACTCTTGTGTGGCTGTTATCGAAGGCGGCGAGCCCGTCGTCATCCCCAACGCGGAAGGCGCCCGTACCACTCCCTCTGTGGTGGCCTTCTCCAAGACCGGCGAGCGTATGGTGGGCCAGGTGGCAAAGCGCCAGGCCATCACCAACCCGGAGCGGACTGTTTCCTCCATCAAGCGTGAGATGGGTTCCAATTATAAAGTGACCATCGACGGCCAGAGCTACACCCCCCAGGAGATCTCCGCTATGATCCTGCAAAAGCTGAAGGCTGACGCGGAAGCTTACCTGGGCGAAACCGTCACCAGCGCTGTCATCACTGTGCCTGCTTACTTCACCGATGCCCAGCGTCAGGCCACCAAGGACGCCGGCAAGATCGCTGGCCTGGAAGTAAAGCGTATCATCAATGAGCCCACTGCTGCGGCCCTGTCCTACGGTGTGGATAAGGACAACGACCAGAAAGTTATGGTGTATGACTTGGGCGGCGGCACCTTCGACGTGTCCATTATCGAGATGGGCGACGGTGTCCAGGAAGTGCTTGCAACGGCCGGTAACAACCGCCTGGGCGGCGACGACTTCGACCAGCGTGTTATGGACTGGATCCTCTCCAGCTTCAAGATGGAACAGGGCATTGACCTGTCCGGCGATAAGATGGCCATGCAGCGGATCAAAGAGGCTGCTGAAAAAGCCAAGATCGAGCTGTCCGGCGTGACCAGCGCAGCCATCAACCTGCCTTTCATCACCGCGGACGCCACCGGTCCCAAGCATTTGGATATGACCCTGACCCGCGCCAAGTTCAACGAGCTCACCGCCGACCTGGTGGAAAAGACCATGGGCCCTGTGCGTCAGGCTCTGTCCGACTCCGGCCTGTCTATCGGCGAGATCAGCAAGGTGTTGCTGGTGGGCGGTTCTTCCCGTATTCCCGCCGTGCAGGAAGCTGTGAAGAACTTCATCGGCAAGGATCCCTTCAAGGGCATCAACCCCGATGAGTGCGTGGCCATCGGCGCTGCCATCCAGGCCGGCGTGCTGGGCGGCGAAGTCCAGGGCCTGCTGCTGCTGGATGTCACTCCTCTGTCCCTGGGCGTAGAAACCATGGGCGGCGTCATGACTAAGATCATCGACCGCAACACCACCATCCCCACCAAGAAGAGCCAGATCTTCTCCACCGCCGCGGACGGCCAGACCCAGGTGGAAGTCAACGTCCTCCAGGGCGAGCGCGAATTTGCCCGGGACAACAAGCAGCTGGGCCTGTTCAAGTTGGACGGCATTGCCCCCGCTCCCCGCGGCATCCCTCAGATCGAAGTCACTTTCGACATCGACGCCAACGGCATTGTGAATGTGTCCGCTAAGGACCTGGGCACCGGCAAGGAGCAGCACATCACCATTTCTTCCAGCTCCAACATGAGCAAGGAGGACATCGACCGGGCTGTGAAGGCGGCCGAGCAGTTTGCTGAAGAGGACAAGAAGCGCCGCGAAGAAGTGGATACCAAGAACAATGCAGAAAACCTGTGCTACACTGCTGAGAAGCTGGTTTCCGACAGCGGCGACAAGCTCCAGGATGCCGATAAGAACGAGATCAACACCAAGGTGGCCGCCCTCCGGGAAACCCTGAAGACCGGCACCGTGGATCAGATCAAGTCCGGCATGGATGACCTGCAGAAGGCTGTGTATGCTGCCAGCGAGAAACTGTACCAGCAGCAGGCTCCTCAGGGCGGCCAGCCTGGCCAGCAGCCTCCTTACCAGGGCGGCAACCCCGGTAACGGTGGCAACGACGGCGGCGACGGCAATGTGTACGACGCCGACTACAAAGAAGTGGACTAAGCCATTGCGGCTTTTTCGTGAAACAGATGCGGGGGCAGGGGACTGTCCCTGCATCTTTGGTGGAGGGGCTTTGGCCCCGTTGACAATGCTTGAGAAAACAGCGGTGTGCTGCCGCTGCTTGGGAGTGATAGATCATGGCGGATAAACGGGATTATTACGAGGTGCTGGGGGTGGCCAAAGGGGCCACCGATGATGAGCTGAAAAAGGCTTACCGGCAGCTGGCAAAGAAATACCACCCGGACTTGAATCCCGGGGATAAGGAAGCAGAGGCAAAATTCAAAGAGGTCAACGAGGCGTACGAGGTGCTTTCCGACAAGGAGAAGCGTGCCCGGTACGATCAGTTCGGCCATGCGGGGGTGGATCCCAACTTTGGCGGCGGCGCCGGCGGTGGGAACCCCTTCCAGGGCGGCTTTGATTTCACCGATATCTTTGACAGCTTTTTCGGCGGTTTTGGCGGCGGCAGCCGCAGGGCCAACCCCAATGCGCCCCGCCGTGGCAGCGATGTCCAGGCGAACATTGCCATCTCCTTTGAAGAGGCTGCCAAAGGCTGCAAGAAGACCGTCACCTACTCCCAGATCGAAACCTGCGCTGACTGCCATGGCACCGGCGCGGCGGCTGGCACGTCCCCAAAAACCTGCGAGCATTGCCACGGCACGGGCCAGGTGCGGATCAACCAGCGCACGCCTTTCGGCGTGGTGCAGTCCTCCCAAACCTGCGACCGCTGCGGCGGCACCGGCAAGATTGTGGAAACCCCTTGCAAGACCTGCGACGGCAAAGGCCGTGTCCGCCGGCACAAGAGTGTTGAGATCACTGTGCCTGCCGGCATTGATGATGAGCAGATCCTCAACGTGGGGGGGAAGGGCAACGCCGGTGTCAACGGCGGCCCCAACGGCGATTTGCACGTGTACGTTTCTGTGCGGCCCCATCCTGTTTTTGAGCGCCGTGGCAACGACGTCTGGTGCGAAATGCCCATCACCTTTACACAGGCCGCTTTGGGCGCGGATGTGGAAGTCCCCACGTTGGATGGCAAGGTCAGCTACCATGTCCACGACGGCACTCAGCCTGGGGATGTTTTCCGGCTTAAGGGTAAGGGCATCCAGGGGCTTGGCTCCCGGATGCGGGGTGACCAGTATGTCCAGGTGACAGTGGAAGTGCCGAAAAACCTTTCCAAACGCCAAAAGGAGATCCTGGAGGAGCTGGATCAGGCCTCCGATGAGAAAAACTATCAAAAGCGCAGAAGCTTTTTTGGAAAATTAAAAGATCTGTTTGGGGAGTGATCCCCTGGGAAAAAAGGGTCCCGGCAGAAGCTGGGCCCCTTTTGCTTTGCAAGAAAAAATCAAATGCACCTTGCAATATGGCGGGGAACATGGTACACTGGTTGCAGTTTCAACCAATTTTTTTGAGGAGTGGGATAGATTGCGCTTTATCAATCCGGCAAAGATCTGCAAAGGTATGGAACTGGGGGAAGTGCCCTCCGACAGGGAAATCATCCGCAATACCTTAACGGTGGCCTGGCCCTCTGTGTTGGAATCATTTTTTGTCAACCTGGCCAGTATGATCGATACCATTATGGTGAGCAGTGTGGGCTCTTTCGCCATTGCTTCTGTGGGCCTTACTACCCAGCCCAAAATGCTTGGGCTGGCTGTTTTTTTGTCCCTAAACGTGGCTGTTTCAGCCATTGTGGCCCGGCGCAAGGGCGCTGGCGACCGGGAGAGTGCCAACCGTGTGGTGCGTTTGTGCTTGCTGGCAACATTGGCGCTCACCGCCTTTATCAGCGGCTTGTTTATGGTATTTGCCGACCCCATCATCCGGTTGGTAGGTTCCCAGCCGGATACCCACGAGTACGCAGTGGAGTATCTGAAGATCATCATGGGCGGCCAGGTATTCAACACGGTGAGCCTGGTGCTCAATGCCGCCCAGCGGGGGGCGGGCAACACCCGCATCGCCATGACCACCAACTTGATTTCCAACGTGGTCAATGTCATTTTTAATTACCTGCTCATTGGCGGCAATTTTGGATTCCCAGCCTTGGGGATCCGGGGAGCGGCTATCGCCACGGTGTTGGGCACTGTGTGCGCCTGCGGCCTAAGTATCGCTTCGGTACTGCGCAAAGACAGCTTTATCAATTTGCGTTCTGTTAAAGGTTGGATCCCCGAGCGGCAAAGCGTCCATTCCATCGGCAATGTGTGGTCCAGTTCGCTGGTGGAACAGGTTTGCCTGCGCATTGGCTTTCTGCTGTTTTCCATGACGGTTGCGCACCTGGGTACCACGGAGCTTGCCTCCCACCAGATTGGCATGAACATGATGAGTATGTCCTTCTCCTTTGGCGATGGGCTTTCCGTGGCTTCTGTCACGCTGATCGGTCAAAGTTTGGGAAAATCCCGCCCGGATATGGCCAAGATCTACGGCAATGTGTGTCAAAAGATCGGGTTCCTGTGTGCCTGTGTCATGGGCTCGGTGTACTTCTTCTTTGGCAAGGACGTGTTCCTCCTCTATACCACCGACCCCGTCATCCTGGATTATGGAGCCATGATCATGCGCATCCTCAGTGTTATCCTGTTTATGCAGATTGAGCAGGTTACCTTGTTTGGATGCCTGCGCGGCGCGGGCGATACCCGGTTTACCGCGCTGGTGTCCCTGATCAGCGTCACGTTTATCCGTCCCGGTATGAGCTGGCTGCTTTGCTACCCCTTGGGACTGGGCCTGATGGGCGCGTGGCTGGGTACCGCTTGTGACCAGTTTGTCCGGTTCGTCCTCACTTTCATCCGGTTCCGCAAGGGCAAGTGGATGAAGCTGAAGCTGTGAAAGGGGCCCCATTTTTCTTGCCCCAGGTGCTTTCAAAGGCGGCCTTTCTGTGAAACCATGAAATGGCCCGTGGTGGGGATTTGCCCCCTAGGGTCAATGCGGCCCCTCCTGGGGCGGATATTGGAGAGAGGGCGGCCACCGGATCCGGATCTGCCACCCTGGGGAGGATATCTGCCGGGGATGGAAAAAGAGCTGTTGCACCCATGCAACGGCTCTTTTTTGCTTGACAAACAAAAAGAAATCTTGTAATATGAAGCCAGCTTCATGTGAAGCTGGCTTCATAAAACGCGATAGAAGGAGGCGTGGGATGGTAACAAAGGTAAAAGAGTTGCGCATGAAGCTGGGGCTCACCCAACAGCAGTTGGCGGACTTGGTTCACGTTTCCTCCCGGACTATCATTTCCATTGAAAAAGGCCAGTACAGCCCATCCCTGATGCTGGCTTACCGCATGGCCCGGGCATTTGGCGTCACTGTGGAGGAGCTTTGCTGCCTGGAGGAAAACTTGGAGCAAGAGGAACAAGGACAAAGCCGGCAGTAACAGTGTGAATGAAAAAGGGCGGGAGGAAAAACATTGGAAAAGAAAATGAAGAAGGTTAAAAACGTCCAGAATTTGGTGGTGGCCATTGCAATGACAGTGGCAGGCGTCGTCTGCCTGGGAGCTTACGTTTGCATAGGGCCTGATTTCCGTCTGTTGGTTGCGGCGTTCATTGTGCTGGCCTGGGCTGTGACGGACTTTTACGCTGCGTTCCATAAGGCGCCCATTGAAGAGCGTGTGTCCGGCGCAGCGGATGAGCGGGATGTGTACCTGGCCATGTTGGCCAGCCGCCGGGCTATGAGCATTTTCAATAAGACGTTGTCTATCTCCTCGGTGGTGGCTTTTTGGGTTTACGCCAGGTTTGATGTGTTCTGGCTGTTGCCGGTGGCGGCTACCCTCTGCGGGGTAGAGCTATTTCTATTTTTGCTGCTGTTGGTTGTAAACCTCTACTACGAAAAGCGGGGATAAGCCCCTGGCGGGAAGGAGTGGTTTTGTGAAGACGCGAAAGAAACGTGCTTTGGCTCTGGCAGTATTGACGCTGGTGTTGGCAGCGGCTTCTTTGACAGTGTACTTGCTGCAAGGGAAACCCAGGTTCCTCATAGCTGCTTTGCTGGCCTTGGTTTGGGCGGCGATCCAGTTCGTTAAGGGGGTATCTGGGGATACCCTTCCGGACCCAGCTGACTTGGCCGATGAACGGGATGTGTGGATCGCTATGCAAAGCAGCCGGGCTGCATTGCGTTGGTCCAATTCCCTGATACTTGGCGGGAGCCTGGTTTTTGGGCTGCTGTACGGGGTTTGGAAGCAGCCGTTTTTCTTGACGGTGGCAATGACCTTATGCGCCGTGTTGGTTTTGCTGTTGGTGGCTCTCCTGGCGGCAAACATCTATTTTGAAAAGAAACATTGAAAGCTGTGAAAAAGGCCAAATTCTCCGGATTTAGAAAGAATTGTCATTCATAAGCGGCAGTGAGGGTGTCACACTAGGTAATGCAAACGCGAGAAAAATTCTTTTGAAGGAGAACAAAGACATGAAAAGCAGCAATTCTATGATGGTTCCTGAAGCCAAGGAAGCGATGAACCGCTTCAAGATGGAGTCCGCCGCTGAAGTGGGCGTCAACCTGAAGCAGGGCTACAACGGTGATCTGACTTCCCGCCAGGCCGGTTCCGTTGGCGGCCAGATGGTCAAGAAGATGATCGAAAGCTACGAGAAGAGCATGAAGTAACGTTCGCACGAAAAACGCCCTGCCGGGTTAACGGCAGGGCGTTTCCTTTTGCATCACTGGTAGTCCTCCAAAATGGATTTCACGGTTGCCAGGTCTTCCGCAACGATCCCCTGGCGGAGCAGGGCGACGTCTTCCTCCGGCAGCAGGTATACCTCCACATCTGCGGTGAGGAAGGGCTCTGCTTCGCCGGCTTCAAAAACGCCGATCTTCCCCTGGTAGATCCCTACCCGGTAAGGCCCGTCTTGTTCAAGGGAGGGGGAAGGGCCCATTTCTTGACTTGCGTCAGGCTTTGGGGTATAATAACTCATACCGTTTTGGGCCACACTTCCTTGGGTGGGGACAGCGTCTTTTCCCGCGAGCGTCTGGGACGCCGCTGTGACCGCCAGGGCCGCTGCAGTGAGGAACACTGCCAGCAGCGTGGGCTTTTTGTAATCTTTCGGCTTTTTATCATCCAAAGAAATCACCTCGGCAGGAGTATGGGACATTTTCCCTCGACTTATGCTGTTTTTCAGGCGCATTGCGCCCTAAGGAGGCAACCGTGTTAGATAAAAAGGACTTGAACAAGTACAATACCACTTCCTTGAGTTCCCCGTCCCAACGGGCCGAGGGGGAACTCTCCCAGGCGGCTGGAGCCACGGCGAAAACAGTGGGCGGCATGGTTTGGAAGGCCATTAAGACCTTCCTGTGTATCATGTGCATCACCGGCGTGCTGGTGTTTTTGTCTGTGGCGTCGTTCCTGTTGAGTTTCCGGGATATCGAAGCCCCCGACTTGAACACGATGTCCCTGAAATATTCCAGTATGGTGTATGTGGACGACGAAGCTGGCAACGCCGCGGAATATATGCCCATCCACGCTGACGAAAACCGGGTGTGGGCGGCGTTAAACGATATCCCTGCCTATATGAAAACGGCCCAGGTGTGCATTGAGGACCACCGCTTCTGCGAGCACCACGGTGTGGATTGGCGCACCACCTTGAACGCCGTGGTCAAACTGTTTGCTGGTGGAAGCGGCGGCGGCTCCACTATGACCCAGCAGCTGGTGAAAAACATCACCGGTGAAAAGGACTACTCTATCATGCGGAAAGTTACCGAGATCTTTACCGCCTTGAACATGGAGAAAAAGTATTCCAAGCAGCAGATTTTGGAAGCCTATCTGAACATCGTCAACTACGGCGGCCAAAACCAGGGTGTGGAGGCGGCAGCTCAGGCTTACTTCGGCAAGGACATTGCCCAGTGCTCTTTGGCCCAGTGCGCTTTAATTGCCGGCATTACCCAAAACCCCTACCAGTACCATCCCTTGATATTCCCCGATGACGCAAAAGCCCGCGCGCAGACCGTGCTGGACCGTATGTGGGAGTTGTCCGATGGGGATGAAGAAAATGACGAGTTATATATCTCCGAGGAAATGGAAGGCCAGCTGGTGACCATCACCCGGGAGGAATATGAGCAGGCCACAGCCGAGCTGGCTGCTATGACGTTTGACGGCGACCAGTCCCAAGAAACGGAGAGTGTGGAGGAGCAGCAGGAGACCAACCTGTGGAACTGGTATATCGATACCTTGTTTGAGGATATCGTGGATGACCTGATGGAAACCTACAACTACTCCCGGGAAAATGCCGTGAGTATGATCTACAACGGCGGCTTGGAGATTCACAGCTGCATGAACCCCACCATCCAGAACGACCTGGAGGATATGTTTATCAACGGCGATTGTATGCCGGAAGACCAGGCGATCCAGGCGGGCCTCTTTGTGATGGACCCCTACACGGGACGGGTCATCGCGGTCGTGGGCAGCCGCGATGAGCGGGAAGGTGTGCGCCTGTGGAACAACGCCACCGATACCAAGCGTCAGCCCGGCTCCTCCTTCAAGCCGGTCAGCGCGTATTCGCTGGGCATTGAAAACGGTACCATCACCTACGGTTCCGTGCTGAAAGACCAGCCTTTGCCCGGCTACTATGGGACGGACTCCACCGACGAAGGCCCCTCTAACTTCTCTTTGGAATATACAGGTTTCATGAATGTGGACGAGGCCGTTGAGGTTTCCCAGAACGCGCCTGTGGCCTGGCTGGTGGACGAGTTGACCCCGGAAGCCTGTTATGAATGGCTCACCCAGAAGCTCCATTTCACCACCTTGACCGAAGAGGATGCCCACAGCTATTCCGCCATGGCCTTGGGCGGCATGAGCTACGGCGTCACGGTCCGTGAGATGACAGCGGCCTACTGTATGTTTGCCAATGGCGGCCTGTACTACGAGCCCTACACCTACACCTATGTGAAAGACCACGACGGCAACGTGATCCTGGACAACCGGGACAATGTGGGTGAGCGGGTGATGTCCGTGGAAAACGCCACCATTATGAATAAGCTGCTCCACCGTCCTGTGGAGGGGTATAACGGCACCGCCACCACCATGCAGAGCCTGGGCATCGATATCTTTGCTAAAACCGGTACCACCAATGACACCAAGGACTTGACCTTTATGGGCGGTACGCCCTTCTGTGTGGCGGGCATTTGGAACGGTTACGAGAACCCTGCGGAGCTGTACGATTCCACTACTGCCAAAGTCACTTGGAAAGCGGTGATCGAATACTTGATGCAGTACGACTGGGGGGACAAGAGCTGGATCCTCAGCGACAATGTATTCCAGTCTACCTTCTGCCGCAGCAGCGGCAAGCTTGCCGGTGCCAACTGCTATGATACGGCGGTGGGTTGGTATTCCAGCAGCAACCTGCCTGGCCGCTGCAACGGCGGCAGCGACCACATCGCGGGGCCGGCCGCGTCCCCGTCGCCCTCTCCCAGCGTGGAGCCCTCCGTAGAGCCCAGCGTTTCTCCCGGGCCTTCTATGGGGCCCTCTATCAGCCCCACGCCTGGTGAACCTACGCCTGGTGTGACCCAGGGGCCGGAAGAGTCCAGTGAGCCCACGCCTTCCACGCCTACGCCGGAACCCTCTACCCCCGCGCCGGAGCCTCCTCCCGGCCCTGTAGAAACGGAAACACCCGCGCCTGAACCGGCCACCCCGCCGCCCTCAGAAAGCAGCGGATCTTCTTCTGATGCGGGCTAGGGCGTGTAGGCCGTCTGGATAAATATGCAAAAACTGCCGGGAAGGGAAGCATCTTTTCGGCAGTTTTTTATACGTGCGGGGCTTGATTTTTCCGGTTTCCTGTGGTAAACTGTTCGCTGTGACAATACAAACGTATTTTGTGGGTGAACAATGAAAAGCGATTCTTATCTTGTAGTAGATGAAAAAGCGCTTCCTGAGGTGTATCAGAAGGTGGTCCGGGCCAATGCCTTGCTGGAAAGCGGCGAGGCTTCCACCGCTTCGGAAGCAGTGCGTATAGCAGGGATTTCCCGCAGTGTGTATTATAAATACCGGGATGCTGTGTTTCCCTATACCAAAAAGGACTCCTCCGGCATTTTAACGGTGCAGGTCAACCTGATGGACCGCCCCGGGGTGCTGGTGAGCCTGTTGACAGTGTTTTACCAGGCAGGGGCCAACATCCTCACAGTGAACCAAAATATCCCTGTGAAGGGGAGGGCGTTTGTGTCCGTGTCCGCACGTGTGGATAAAATGGAGCGGACCCCCGGTGAACTGTTGGAACAGCTTAAGCGCGTGGAGGGTGTGGTCAAAATTGACAGCATCGTGGATTAAGGGCTTGGGAAAAGAAGTGGAAAGGAAGGGTGAATTATGGCAGAAATCGCGGTAATGGGCCACGGTGTGGTGGGTTCCGGCGTGATGGAAGTGCTCATTTCCCACAGAGAGAGTTTTAAAAAGCGGGCAAAAGAGGAGGTCCATGTCAAGTATATCCTGGACCTGCGGGATTTCCCGGGCCTTCCCTACAGTGACCGCTTCACAAAAGACTTCAACGTGATCTTGAATGACCCGGAAGTGAAGATTGTGGTAGAGGTCATGGGCGGTTTGGAGCCCGCCTTTTCCTATGTAAAAGCCTGCTTGGAAAACGGCAAGAGCGTGGTCACTTCCAATAAGGAACTGGTGGCCCAAAAGGGCGCCGAGCTGTTGGCCTTAGCCCAGAAAAACAACCTGAATTTCCTGTTTGAAGCCAGCGTGGGCGGGGGGATCCCCATCATCCGGCCCATCAGCCAGTGCTTGGCTGCCAACGAGATGACCGAGATCGCCGGCATTTTAAACGGTACCACCAACTTTATCCTCACGAAAATGATCCGGGAACATATGGCCTTTGACGATGCGCTTTCCCTGGCCCAGCAGCTGGGCTATGCAGAGCGGGACCCCTCCGCGGACGTGGAGGGCGTGGACGCCTGCCGGAAAATCTGCATTTTGGCCTCCCTGGCTTACGGCACCCATGTGTACCCCGACAGCGTCCATACGGAGGGCATCACCTCCATCACAAAAGAGGATGTGGGGTACGCGGGCGCATGGGGCGGCGTCATCAAGCTGATCGGCGAGGTAAAGCGCCTGGAGAACGGACGGATCCACATCCAGGTGGCGCCCATGTTTATTTCCCGGGAAAGCCAGCTGGCCAATGTGGACGATGTGTTCAACGGCATCCTGGTGCGGGGGGATGCCACCGGCGACGTAGTGTTCTACGGCAAGGGCGCGGGGAAACTTCCCACTGCCAGCGCAGTGGTGGCCGATGTGATCGACTGTGTCCGCCATTTGCGTTCCGACCGGAAGATCCTCTTCTGGGAAGACGCCAAACCCGACTATGTCCAGTGCTGGGAGGATACCCCCCAAGATCTGTTCCTGCGGGTCAGTGGGGAAGGGGATGCCGACAGCCTGTTTGACAAGGCCCAGCAGGTGTTCCCAGAAGCTGTGCGCCTGATCCGGAAAGACGAGGAAAACGGGGAGGCTGGCTTTACCGTTTCCCAGCTTTCCCAGAACCAGCTGGAAGAAATGCTGCCTGCCCTGGAAGCCCTGGGGCTGAAGCTGTCCAACCGAATCACCATCGCGGATTTTTAAGAGGGGAGAGGTACACAATGATCCGAATCGACGTTCCTGCCACCAGCGCTAACCTGGGTTCCGGCTTTGACTCCCTGGGGATTGCCCTGACTATGCAGAACCGCGTGTGGATGGAAGAGTCCGACACCTTGGAGATCCGCTGCACGGATAACGTGAAGGTGCCCACGGATGAGAGCAACCTGATCTTCTGGGCGGCCAAACACCTGTATGAGATCTGCGGAAAAAAGCTGCCGGGGCTGAAAATCATCCAGGAGAACAATATCCCCATGGCCCGTGGCCTGGGGAGCAGCTCTGCCTGTATTGTAGCAGGCATTTTGGGTGCCAACCGGTTTATGGGCAACCCTCTGTCCCAAACGGATCTCATCAACCTGGCTGCCCAGATCGAGGGCCACCCGGACAACACCAGCCCGGCCCTTTCCGGCGGCTTGGTAGCCTCCGCTATGGAGGGTAAACGGGTATACAGTGTCAGCGTGCCGGTTTCCGATAAGATCCGTTTTGCTTTGATGATCCCGCCCTTTGAGCTGAAAACCGAGGAGGCTCGGGCTGCCCTGCCCAAGACCTACTCCCGTGAGGACGCGGTGTACAATTTGTCCCGCTCCGGGCTGATGACAGCTTCCCTGTTCTCTGGCGAGCTGCAAAACCTGCGGGTAGCGGTCCAGGACCGGATCCACCAGCCCTACCGCTCTGGATTGATTGACCATTATGACGACGTGTTCCGTATGAGCTATGAGCTGGGCTCCCTGGGCACCTATGTCAGCGGTGCAGGGCCCACCATCATTGCCATGATCGACGCGGAAAACGCCCAGGCGTTTGGCAAAAACTGTGTTACCCACCTGGAAGATAAGGGCATCACGGGTTGGCGTGTGGAGATCCTCTCCGCGGCCCCGCAAGGCGCCCAGATTGTCATTGAGTGAGGGCAACGGCATTTCTGCCGCATAAGATAGTGTGGGACATCCCCATTTGGGAGTGCCTGTGATAGAGAGATGACCTGCCTGGTCCCAGGCGGGAAGAAGGGAAGAATGTGTATGGCACTGATCGTTCAGAAGTTCGGCGGTTCCTCTGTCAAGGACGCCGAGTGCATCAACAATGTGGCGGATATCGTCACCTCTACTTATAAAGAGGGCAACGATGTGGTGGTGGTGGTTTCCGCCCAGGGCGATACCACCGACGACCTGATTGAAAAAGCCGCCGAGATCAACGGTAAACCCTCCAAGCGGGAAATGGATATGCTGCTCTCTTCCGGCGAACAGATTTCCGCCTCGCTTTTGGCCATGGCGATTGAGCGTATGGGATATCCCGTGGTGTCCTTGCTGGGTTGGCAGGCTGGGTTTGAAACCACTTCCGACTACGGGAACGCCCGCATCAAGCGGGTGAACGCCGCCCGGATCGAACAGGAACTGGATAAACGCCGCATCGTGGTGGTAACTGGTTTCCAAGGCGTAAACCGTTTTGGCGATATGACTACGTTGGGCCGGGGCGGTTCTGATACCAGCGCGGTTGCCATTGCCGCTACCATGCACGCGGACTTGTGCCAGATCTTTACCGATGTGGACGGCGTGTATACCGCAGACCCCCGGAAAATCCCCGGGGCCGTCAAACTTAACTCCATTTCTTACGATGAAATGCTGGAACTGGCCACTTTGGGCGCCCAGGTGCTCCACAACCGTTCTGTGGAAATGGCAAAGAAATATAACATTGAATTGGAAGTCCTTTCCAGCCTGACCCGGCGGAAGGGTACCATTGTGAAGGAGGAAAGCAACGTGGAAAAAATGCTCATCAGCGGGGTGGCAAAGGATGACAACATTGCCCGTATCTCCATCCTCGGGGTGCCGGATAAACCGGGCTTGGCTTTCAAAATTTTCTCCCGGCTGGCAGCTAAGGGAGTCAATGTGGATATTATTCTCCAGTCTATTGGCCGCAACGGCACCAAAGACATCAGTTTTACCGTGGACAAAAATAAGATGGATGACGCCATTGCCTTGTTGCAGCAAAACGCGGAGAAGTGGGGCGCGTCCAACATTGTTTCCGACGATAACGTGACCAAGGTGTCCATTGTGGGCGCTGGCATGGAAACCCATCCCGGTGTGGCGGCGGAGATGTTTGAAGCGCTGTTTTCCCGGAACGTGAATATTCAGATGATTTCCACCAGTGAGATCAAGATCTCCGTACTGTTGAATAAGGCAGACGGCGACCGGGCTGTGGAAGCTATTCATGAAAAGTTTTTTGGCCAATAAAATGGCGTTTTAAAAAGCTTCCCAAGAATTGAAAAACTCAAAACGGAATGATCGCCCCTGGAATGCGCAAGCTAAATCCGGGGGTGATTTGTATGTTTCCTTATTTTTGGGGAGGCTCGCCGGTAAACGGCGCCTCTGGCTTGAACTATGCTCTGCCCATTGCCGACCCGGAGTGGGGGCTGCCGGAAGAGGTGCGGGCTGCTATTGAGGAGCACCAAGATGAGATCCACAGCGAAGAGGATCTGCGGCGGATGGCCCGGGAACTGATGCTCCGGCGGTAAAGGGAGGGTGCCCTGGGATTTCGGGGCACCCTCATTTCTTTCAAGAAAAACTTTAAAAATTTTTGAAAAAGGGGTTGCTTTTTTCAAGTTTATCCCTTATAATATAACACGTTGTCCGGGTGTGGCGCAGTTGGTAGCGCGCTTGACTGGGGGTCAAGAGGCCGTGAGTTCAAGTCTCGCCACTCGGACCAAAAGGGTTCGAACGTGATTCGCGTTCGAACCCTTTTTTTTGTGAAGAAGCCCGCGCCGGAGGCGTCTTTCCACAGCGGAAACCGATAGGGAGTATTCAGAAAAGCTGTTAAAGCTTTTTGGATACTCCCTTTTTTATTTCCGGGCGTATCGATGGGGTTGCGGGGCGGCTCGGCTTATTCCGCGCCTTTTCTTGTATTGGCGCGATGCCTTGCATACCCTTCTAAGCTTATTGAGAAAAATAAATAAAAAAGAATTGACATATTTATAATTGGGTGCTATTATGTACAAGAACCTAGCGCGTTGCCAAAAAGAGGCTAGCCTCTTTTTGTGTTTCATTTGGGTAAATGAAACACAAAAGCTTCTTGCTTATCCCAGGGTGTTGGCAGCCCGGTTGTGCCGGATCCCACGGGAAATAAGCGTTTTTCGGAATTACCCACCCGCCGGAAAGCGGGATGGATAATCAATAAATTCTCGTTGAGAGGAGTAAGAAACATGAAAGCGACGAAAGCAAAAAAGATTTTGGCTCTCTTGCTGGCTTTGGCGCTGTGCCTTTCCCTGTTCACCGCTTGCGGCGGGGACAACGGCAGCAGTTCCGAAGGCAGCAAGCCCGCCAGCACCACTTCCACAGAAGAGTCCGGTGGGGAAGAGGGCGGCGGCGCGGAAGAGGGCGACACCGGTATCACCTTCCCCTTGGACGAGCCTGTAACCCTTACGGCTTGGAACACCCCTCCCTCCAGCAACCCTGCTCTTGGTATCGTCACCTATAACGACATCCCCGTGTTGCAGGCCTGGGAGGAGGCCACCAACGTCCACATCGAGTGGGACATCCCCGCTGCCGGGCAGGAGACGGAATCCTTCAACCTGATGATCACCTCCGGCGAGTATCCGGACCTGATTAACGGGATCGACCAGCGTTACGTGGGCGGTATTGACAAAGCCGTGGAAGACGGCGTGATTATCGCTTTTAACGACATGATGGAGACCTACGCCCCCGATTACTGGAAGCTGATCAACAAGGATGAGAACTTGCTGCGGGACTGCGTGACGGACGGCGGCAACTACGCGGAAGTATTCATGGTAAACGTCCCCGATCAGGGCCCCTGGTACGGCATGGCGGTCCGGCAGGACTGGCTGGACGATTGCGGCCTGGATACCCCGGTCACCTATGACGACTGGTACGAGATGCTGAAAGCCTTTAAAGAGCAGAAGGGCGCCACCGCCCCCCTGTGGCTAAACTGCAAGGCTTCTGATATGTTCGGTGTGTTCGCTGCCGGTTACGGCGTGGGTACTTTGGGACTCGCCGCGAAGGCTCCTTTCTATCAGGTGGACGGCACTGTGAAGTACGGCCCTTATGAAGAGGGTTACCGTGAGTACCTCACCATGCTGAACAAGTGGTACGCGGAAGGCCTGCTGGATCCCGATTATTACACCCGCACCACCGATACCCAAGTGCCCAGCACTCTGGCGGATACGGGCGCTTCCGGCGCGTGGCCTGATATCTACACCTTGCTGGAAGTCCACAACATGGTTTCGGAAGACCCCAATATCGACGTGGTGGCGGTGCCCGCTCCCGTTAAAAACGAGGGCGACCAGCTCCATCTGCGGCAGTACAACTTCACCCGCGGCAACGGTGGTTTCAGCATTTCCACCGCTTGCGAGAACCCCGAGCTGGCCCTTGCCTGGCTGAACCGCGGCTCTCAGGAAGACGTTTCCCTTTCCTCCTACTACGGGGAAGAAGGCGTCACCTATACCATGGTGGATGGCAAGCCCCAGTACACCGACCTGATCCTCAAGAACCCCGACGGCTTCTCCTTCTCCGACGCGCTGATTAAGTACACCTGGCGGTCGCCTGGTATCTATCAGTGGGACCGTGAGCTGCAGGGCGTCAGCGAAAAGGCTCTGGATGCCATCAACGACATTTGGCCTTCCAACGCCGACGGCGACTACGTGATGCCCAACGTCAGCCTGACCAACGAGGAAGGCAACCAGTTTAGCACCATCATGGGCGACCTGGATACTTACGTGTCCGAGATGACCACCAAGTTCATCCTGGGCGACGAACCCTTGGACAACTACGACGCGTTTGTTGAAACGATGAAATCCATGGGCGTGGAAGACGCTATCGCGATCTATCAGGCGGCCCTTGACCGCTGGAACGCAAGATAAAAAAGCAAGGTTTCTGGTTGCGCGCTCCCGTTTCCGGGAGCGCGCGGCTTGAAGCCGAAGGAATCTTTTTTGGAGAGG
Organism: uncultured Oscillospiraceae bacterium; assembly: GCA_900548545.1. GTDB lineage: Bacteria > Bacillota > Clostridia > Oscillospirales > Acutalibacteraceae > Acutalibacter. The sequence goes on along the minus strand of URKX01000006.1, from coordinate 15,161 downwards.
GATACTTCTATGAAATTCCTAAACGATATCAAGAGAAATAAAGGTATCTACCTGCTCATGATTCCTGTGATGGCGTTTTTTATCATTTTCGCCTATGTCCCCATGGGCGGTTTGGTAATGGCCTTTCAAAATTATACTCCCAAGGGAGGCTTTTTTCACAGTGAATGGGTAGGATTTCAGCACTTCGCCGACTTTTTCGGCAGCGTCTATTTTGGGCGTCTTATCCGCAACACGCTGCTTATCAGCGTGCTGAATCTGATTTTTGGTTTCCCAGCCCCTATTTTATTCGCGTTGCTCTTAAACGAGGTGGGCAACAAAGCCTTTAAAAAGACGGTGCAAACAGTGAGCTACCTGCCGTACTTTATTTCGGTGGTCATCGTCTGCGGCATCATCGCCGACTTTACCGCATCTGACGGCGTGATTACCGATTTGATCGTGAGATTGGGCGGCGAGCGGATCAACTATTTGGGGCAGCCCGAGTATTTCCGAACAATCTATGTGCTCAGTGATATGTGGCAGGGCATCGGGTTTAACAGCATCATCTACCTGGCCGCTCTTTCGGGGATTGACCAGGGGCTGTACGAGGCGGCCGCCCTGGATGGCGCGAACCGCTGGAAGCAAACCCTCCATGTGACATTGCCGGGAATCGCTTCCACCATCATTATCCTCTTGATTCTGCGCATGGGTTCGATGTTCGCGGTGGGCTACGAAAAGATTATCCTTCTGTACTCCACCAATACCTTTGAAACCGCGGATGTCATTTCCTCCTATGTGTACCGCAAAGGTTTGCAGGAATTCAATTACAGCTACTCCACAGCAGTGGGGCTGTTCAATTCGCTGATCAACACCACCCTGCTGGTGCTTTCCAACAAATTGAGCCGGAAGTTTTCCGATACCAGCTTGTTCTGAGAAAGGGAGTGCAACATATTTATGAATTCAAAAAGATCTCCCAGCCGGATCATATTCCTGGTTTTCCTCTATTTGTTTCTCGGGCTGATGGCGCTGGTGTTTATCCTGCCGGTGTGGCATGTGATTATGGCGTCCTTTTCCGAAGCGAAAGTTTTGGCCACTCACACAGGCCTTGTGGGCGTTCCCTTGGGAGAGCCTACTTTGGGCGGTTACAAAATCGTGCTAAGCAGCCCCAATATCCTCACTGGCTATGCGAACACCGCGTTTTATGTAATCGTAGGTACCACCATCAGTATTGTAATGACCATTATCGGGGCCTACTGCCTATCCCGGAAAAGCTTTCAGTACCGCAATAGGTTCATGCTGATTATCTCCTTTACGATGCTGTTTAATGGCGGTATGGTGCCCACCTACATGGTAGTGCGCAATCTGGGGTTGTATAACTCCCGGTGGGCGGTGATTATCCCTTCAGCCATTTCAGTATTTAATTTAATCATCATGCGTACCGGGTTTATGGAAGTACCCGCTTCTTTGGAAGAATCTGCAAAGCTGGACGGCGCCAGCGAATGGACGATCATGTTCCGCATCATTGTCCCGCTGAGCAAAGCCACCATCGCCGTGATTCTTTTATATTACGCGGTTGGCATCTGGAATTCCTGGTTCCCCGCGATGATTTATTTAAAGGACCGGGAAAAGTTCCCGTTGCAGCTGATATTGCGGGAAATCCTTTTACTGAATGATACGTCCGTGATGACCAGCAGTGCCGACGCCGTAAAAAACGCCCAGCTAGAACGGAAGTTGGTAAAATACTGCACGATAGTGGTAAGCACCGTCCCTATTATGTGCTTCTACCCCTTTATCCAAAAGTATTTTACCAAAGGCGTAATGATCGGAGCTGTAAAGGGCTGAGGGTTCTGGAAGAAATTCGAAAGATTCGATTTTCTCCCCCGAACCGCCGCTATGGCGCGGATATTTCTATATTGACTATAGGCAAGAAAGGAAGAAGGTACCATGAGAAACAAGGTTGCTGTATCGACTTACAGCTTTTCAAATATTTTATACAGTGAGAAGATGCCCGATTTGGAAAGTCTGTTCCAAACGATCCATGACCTGGGGCTGGACGGGGTGGAAATTGTCGCGTTCAATATCACCGATCAGGCGGCCCACAGCCCCATGGGACCCAGAGATCCAGACAAAAGCCCGGACCCCCTGCTGCCGGACGGAACTTCCGTTACACCAGGGGAAACCCCTATCCATAAGATGGATCCGGAAAAGATGAAAGCTTTGCTTGAGCAGATGTCTCGGGTGGGGCGTACCAGGCCTTCGTCTATTCCAAAGATCAAGGAGCTTTTAGAGCGTTATAATCTAGAAGTGTGCAATATGCCGGTTGACTTTGGAGATATTGGGAATCCCAATCAGGAAGAGCGTATGGCTGACTTGGAAATGATGAAGATGTGGATTGATATCGCGGCGGAACTTGGTTCCCCCAGCGTGCGGATCAATTCGGGACATATCAACTATGATGACAACGGCCAGTTGGACTTTAGCATTTGCATTGACTCCTACCAAAAGCTTGCTGAGTATGGGGCCCAGAAAAATGTGGTTATCACGATGGAGAACCATGGGGGCGCTACACGGCAGCCGGAAGCCTGTGAGGCAATCTTCAAAGGTGTCAATCACCCGAATTTCCAATTGACGCCGGACTTTGGGAATTTCCACTTGGGAGAGGATATGTACCGGGGGATCGATCTGATGTTCTCCTGCGGGAAGCCACTGTGCACGCACGTGAAGACTTACGCTTTTTCCCCGGAATATGGGGAGGGGTGCGATTCCCACACCGACTTTAAGCGGATGGCGGAAATTGCCCATAAGCATCATTTTACCGGGTGGTATTCCATCGAGTGTAACGGCGCTTGCGGTAAAGACTTTGAGAATGTTATCCGCACAAAGGAATTGATCGACACTTATTTCCAAGAGAAGTAAAATTAACTCATTTACTCCGGAGCACGCCAGGGTTCGGAAGTTTTCGAAAGTTTTTAAGGAGGAGCGAAAAAATGAACGATTTTACGAATTTCGCCGTGATGTCCTATTCCTTCCATGGGCTGCGGAATATTGGGGCGATGGATATTTTTGGCTATTTAGAAACGGTACGGTATCGGTATAACCTGCAAACGGCTGATATATGGAACGGGATGCTGGATTCCACCGAGGCGGAGTATATCCAAAAGGTGAAAAACGCCATTGATGAACGCGGGTTGGAAGTTGTGAACTTCTGCTGTGACCGTGCCCATGTTTGGGATAATGACCCTAAAACAAGGGAGGAAAACGAGCAGCGCGCCTGGGAGTATATCCAGGTGGGCAAGGCTTTAGGCGCTAAAACCATCCGCATTGATGTGGGAATCCGGGAAGACCAGGCTTCGGAAGAGCAAATTGAGTATGTGGCTGGGAAATACAAGGAATATTGCCGTGCCGCTGCCAAATTTGGGGCAAAATTAGGGCCGGAAAACCACTGGGGCGCTTCGTGGGACCCGGAACTCATTGAAGCATTGTTCCAAAGAGTGGACGAACCTAATTTTGGGTTGCTGCTTCATTTGGGGAACTGGTTTGGCTCGGAGGAGGAGAAGGACGCCTGTGACCGTCGGTTTGCCTCCAAAGCCATGCACATCCACATGAATTATGAGCATTGCATGGATGCTGACCGGGTACTGCCTCCGCTGAAAGAAGCGGGCTATCAAGGATGTTGGAGTATTGAAAGCCATAAATCCACCAATGAATACAACAATGTGGCGTTTCAACTTGCCCAGGCGCGGCGGGTGTTGGCTCCCTTGAATTACGACGGTTCCTGGAAAGTGGCCCCTCCTTCGGTTTTGCCGGATACTTAAAAAAGGGGGAGCGATTATGGAGAAAACCTATTGCAACCCCATCGTGCTGCCAGACTATCCGACACTTCGGGCAAAAAGCAGTCCTGCTCCCCGGCCAGATTGGGGCAGGGCCGGGAAAAAGCTTCTCACGGAGGCGGAAGTGATCCAAGAAGTTGGAACAGATCTTCCGGATGTTCAGCTGCTTTACAAAAACGTCCGAAACGAGGAGTATGGCCGCATTGCCGAGAACGATGTGCGTGCCACCGCGGATCCCACGGCTTGCTTTTGGGACGGCCGTTGGTATCTGTATACGACTAGCGGCGTTATATACGATTCCGATGACATGGTTCATTGGGAACCGCATTATGATGAAACGTGGATGCCTTTAAGCGCGCCAATGGCCCCCACTGTGGAACGTTTCCGCGGGAAGTATTATGCCAGCTGCAATTCTACCCCTCTTCATGTGGCGGACTCGCCTTTAGGCCCTTGGAGAGAAGTGGGGGAGTGGACTTTGCCCGATGGCAGGGAAACCCTGTGCAACGACCCGATGATTTTTGCGGATGAGGACAGGCTGTACCTCTATTGGGGATTGGGTTCCGCTATTTTGGGTGCCGAACTGGACCCTGACCAGCCTAACCGGTTCCTTACCACTCCGAAAGTATTGATCCGGTTTCATCCTGAGAACTGGTGGGAGCGTTTTGGAGCGGCCAACGAGGATTGGGAAAAAGGCTTTATCGAAGGAAGCTGGATGAAAAAAATAGGGAACACTTACTATTTGATTTATTCGTGTTCCGGTACAGAGTATTTCAACTATGCCATGGGCGCCTACGTGGGGGACAGCCCGCTGGGAAACTTTGCCCCTCAAAAGAAGAACCCGGTTTCCCGCAGTAGGGAAGGGTTTATCCGGGGCGGAGGCCACGGGTCTATTGTGGATGGGCCTAATGGGACCATGTGGTGTTTTTACACCATCCCTGTGTGCGTGGATGCGATTATGGAGCGCCGTATTGGCATGGATCCCGTCGGTGTTGACGCGGAGGGGAACCTATACGCTAAAACAGGGTTCCCCAATCCCCAGTTTGCCCCTGGTGTAAAAGGAAACCCGGAGACCTGCAATGACGCGGGCCTGATCCCCCTTACAGTATTTAAGCCCACACTGGCTTCTTCCTATGCCCCGGGCCATTTGCCGTTGTACGGCGTGGATGAGACTATGCATACCTGGTGGCAGCCGGCCCAGGGGGACGAGGAGCCCAGTTTTGGGGTTCTGCTCCAGGGAATGTATCAGATTTCCGCGGTCCGTATTTTATGGAAGGATATAGGCCTTGATTTTGACGCGGGGATTCATGTAGGGCCTTATCAATACGTGGTGGAGTATTCTGAGGAACTTGCCGCGGATGACTGGAAGGTTTTGGTCGACGCCCGGGAGAACACAACAGATCTCACTGTTGATTACCGTACTTTCCCCACAGTGCCTGCTTTAAGGGTGCGGCTGCGGATTACGGGCCATCCCCGTGGGGTCACTCCTGGATTGCTCGATTTTACAGTCTTTGGAGTGTCCGCTTCAGCGAAGCCGGTGTAAATTTTTAGGAAGGAGTTGTTAAACTTGAAAGAAATTCGTATTGGTATTATTGGGACAGGTGTTATTTCCCATCAGCATATGGAGCGTTATGAGAAAATCCCGAACGCCACTGTAGTCGCCGCTTGTGATATCGACAAGAAAAAGCTGGAAGCCTGGGGCCAAAAATGGAAGGTCCAGGACTTGTACACGGATTATCGGGAATTGCTGAAGCGCGATGACATTGATTCCGTGGATGTGTGTTTGCATAACAACCTGCACGTTCCCATGTCTTTGGAAGTGCTTCGGGCTGGGAAACACTGCTATTGTGAAAAGCCCATGGCCGGTTCTTACGCGGACGCAAAGCTTCTCTATGAGGAAGCAAAAAAATCAGGGAAAGAGCTCTCCATCCATCTGGATTTTATGTTTTTCCCTCAAAGCCGCACTGCCAGAAAAATGGTGGAAGGCGGGGAACTGGGGCAGGTTTATCACGCCCGGTCGGTAGGCTTGCGGCGCTTGATGCGTCCTGGCTTAGATGTGCCGCCTCCAGCGTTTTCAAGAGATTTTATTTCCAAACACTGGGCGGGACACGGGGCCTTGTACGATATGGGCGTGTACCATATTTCCCAGCTTTTGTACATTTTAGGAACACCGAAGCTGGAGCGTGTTTCGGGACACACCTATCAAAAAGTCCCCTATTGCGGAAAGCCAGCCAGTGAGGCCGGCATGGAAGTGGAAGAGCTTGGAGTAGGGCTGGCCACGTATGAAAACGGCCTTACTTTGGATATCATCGAATCGTGGGCAATTCATATGGATGAGTTTGGACCGGCCTTTTTGGTGGGCGACAAGGGGGGCTTAAAGCTTACACAAGACCAAGCGATGGGCCGTTCTGTGCCGGGGCTGAAATTCTTCACCACCAAGGATAACTCCAATGTGGATATTGACTTGAAGGTCGGGGAGAATTCCATGATGGCCGGGTTCCATGACCCCACTGTCCGTTTCTTGGAAAATGACCAAGCGTGCTGGATCGCATATTTGTCCGGGCAGCTCCCCGAGCGCTACGATACCGCTTGGCTGGCTTTGCAGACCATGCTGGTTAGTGAGGGCATCTTCCTTTCTGGCAAGCTGAATCGCGAAGTAACTGCTGAGGAGATTGAGTCCTTGTCGCAGTCCACCGCTGTACGGGAGCAGGAAACAGAGTGGGGAACCTTCCGCTATTCTTTATAAAGAAAAAACGGTAAAGTTCCGTGTGATGGAAGTAAGTCGGCTTTTACGTTCTAACAGCCGGAAAAATTGAAAACCCTTTCTATTTCCATCGCGTCCGCTGAAAGAGGTGTTTACCATGATGATTTTTGACGATCTTCCGTGTTTTTCTTCCTACACACGGGAGGAAGCCTTGTCGCTGCTGCTGGATGAAGAATATGGCCGTCTTCCGTCCCAGCCGGACACCTTGGAGTTCCATGTGGTCCGTAGGGAGGAGGATGCCCTTGCCGGGAAAGCGACCCATCTTACCGTGGAGGCTTGGGTGACCCTTTGTGGAAGGGGATTTTCTTTCCCCTTTGAGTTGGTCTGCCCAAAAGCGGAGCGCCCGGTTCCCTGTGTGGTGCTGATCAGTTTTACCCCGGAAGTGCCGGCTGCCTACCTTCCTTCAGAGGAATTGTGCGATTTGGGATTAGCGGTGGCCTCCTTCCACTGTGGGGCGGTTTCCCCTGACAACGGAGATTTTAGCGCCAAGGCAGGCGGCCTCTTCCAGGTGGACAGGGGGGTGGCCACTGCCCCGGGAAAACTGGCTCTATGGGCATGGGGCGCCAGCGTTGTCCGGGAGTATCTGGGCACCTGTTCCGAGATTGATCAAGAGGCTGTGGCCGTGGCTGGGCATTCCCGTCTGGGCAAGGCCGCTCTTCTGGCTGGGGCCTTAGACGAGCGTTTCCAATTTGTGTTTTCCAACGAATCCGGTTGTTCTGGCGCGGCTTTGTACCGTGGTAAAAAGGGAGAAACAGCCGCTGATATCCAACAGATGTTCCCCTATTGGTTCAGCCCCAGTTTTGCGAATTGCACAGGAAACCCCGATCAGCTTCCTTTTGGCCAACACTTCCTATTGTCCCTAATTGCGCCCCGGCATCTATACGTGTCGAGCGCGGAAGAGGATTTGTGGTCCGATCCGGCTGCTGAATTCAGAGGCTGCCTGGCGGCAACGCCCGCCTTTGAGGCGATGGGCGTTTCCGGGCTCGTAGGCGTGGGAGCGAGGCCTCAATTAGGCATGGCTTATCACCAAGGAAACATCGGATATCACCTGCGGGCTGGCAAGCATTTTTTCAGCCGGGAAGACTGGCGCCAGTTCACAGCGTATCTTTTATTCCATCGGAAACCAAGAGGATAAGGGAAGTGCTTTTGTTCTAACGAAAGCTTGACGCTGGGTGTCGTTTTCTGCGTTCCTGCCGGGCCGTTTGGGCCGGATGTACTGCTTTCTGCTTCGGATCCCGGCGTGTTATAGCGGGGCCTCAGTGGAGCTTTGCAAGGAGTCTTAGAAAAGCGAAAAGCTTTTTGGCAAGAAGCCGGTGAAAAGCGCCACACTTTTGAAATTCCCCGCAATGGTTTTTTTAAATACATCGCGGCAAAAAGGCGCACTGTTCCCCTGCTGGGGAGCAGTGCGCCTTTCTTGTGCGGGTTTAGCTGTGGAGCGCGTATTCCAGAGGTGTTATACCGGGGGAGAGAACGGAAGAGGAGGATCACAAGGGGAAAACCTTGCAGTGGTTCCCCAGACATGATATTATTTAGAAAACTTATAAAAACGGGAAAAGGGAGTCAGCCAATTTTTACGGGAGGTCCACTTTATGGTGTTTGAGAGAATTACAGGTCCGGAGCATCCGCTTTATGAGGATGCGATTCATCTTTACAAAATTAGTTTCCCGCCCTATGAACAACGTGAGGAAATGTCGCAAACCGATATCTTAAGAAACCCTGCGTATCATTTTGACGTTGTTTGCGATGGCGGTACATTTGTGGGAGAAATTTTATACTGGGATATTGACGGTTTTCTTTATATTGAGCATTTTTGTGTTTTGCCCGCTATGAGGAATAAGCGGTATGGACAGAAAATCCTAGCTGCTTTACAGGAAAGACCGCTAATTTTGGAAATCGACCCGCCTGTGAATGAGGTGTCCCGGCGGAGAAAAGTGTTTTACCAACGCTGTGGATTTGTGGAAAACCCATATTCGCACATCCACCCGCCATACCACAAAGGCCACGAGGGACATGGCCTTGTGGTAATGAGTTCGCCGAATGCCTTGACACCGGAAGAATACGAAACATTTCAGCGGGCATTGCGTGACACGGTTATGTTGAACGCATGGTAATCGGCTTTCCTCTCGGGCGGTTCGGTTTACTCTATTCCGCTTAACTCCCGATAGAGCGTCCGGGCAAAAGAGTCCGTCATCCCGCTAATGTAATCGGTTACCATCAGCAGACGCAGGTACAAGCAGAAGCTTTCGTCCTCCTCATGGCCGCGGATTTCGTTTTGGTAGTCGTTCTTATAGTTGCTGGAAATTAAATGCAGGCATTTCTTATCCGCTTGCGTCAATTTATAAGTATCGTCCTCACATCCAAAATACAGCACAGCATGGACAAATTTATCCAGGAGAAAGGAAAGGATCGTTTGGGCGGAAAGTTCCAGCCTCAGGATCCCGGGCGAATGATAAACAAACTCCACCATCGCGTTTTTGAGTATTTTCATGGTGATGGTGTGATTTACATTGCTGAAAAGCTCTTCCTGGAATGTTCCGCCCATAATCGCCTCATATTCTTTTGAAAAGCGGAATGTAGCATTGTGCATGAGCCAGCGGCGGGCGTAGTGGATCCAACGGTGAAACCGTTCGTCTTCTGGCAGATCCATATAGTTTTCAAGCGCTTCAATCAACTCATTAGAGTAGTGTTCCTTTGAGTAGTTGTTCGGGCCGGTACGGACGCCTACTTGACGGTGGTTATATCCATCTTTAAAAAACTCTATAAATTCCGGAAGCGTGAATAGCCCCTTTTTGAAGGCGTCCTCCAGATCAGCTGTGGCGTAGGCGATGTCATCTGCTGCTTCCAGAAAAAATGTGAGTGGATGCCGGTGAATGATACCATTGTTTCCTGCTGTTCCCACCTGATTAGCGATTCGCAGGAAAACTTCTTCTTCCGCAAAGTAATAGCCCGGTTTATGTGCGGCTACATCAGCGGCGGTCCTGCAAAAAGAAAGGGAATTGGTGGGGTATTTGCTCAGTGTGCTAATCACGGAAACGGAAACGTTTATGTCGGAACTATATCGGGACTTGGAGAGCAGCCGCAAGGCTTGGGCATTGCCCTCGAAATGCTCCAGATCAGCGGCCATCTGAGGTGTCAGCATGGCTTTTACAGTGCGCCGTTGTTCCGCCGGCATATCTTCGTTTGACCGGTAGAGGATTCTGCCAAGGTTGTTTTTAAACCACTCACCGATCACTTCTTCGCCGAAATGGCCAAAAGGCGGGTTGCCTAAATCGTGCAAAAGCCCTGCGCACAATAGAACAGAAGAAATATCTTCCGCGAAATCGGCTACATCCTGCTGCCTGTACCGGGTTGTGTTTTTTGAGATCATGATACCCAGTTGGCGCGCGACCGTGGATACCTCAATGGAGTGGGTGAGCCGTGTGCGTACAAAATCGCTTTTATCCAAGGGAAACACTTGCGTTTTGTCTTGGAGCCTGCGAAAAGCGGCGCTGGAAACGATTTTGTTGTAATCTTTTTCAAATGTATTGATAGGATAGTTTGCCCAGTCTCTGGGCTCGGGGCTTTCTTCGCCCAGCCTGTCTGTTGACAGTAAAGACGTCCATTCCATTTTGATTCCACTCCCTTTTGTTTGATTTTTCATATTATAGCATTTCGTATGTTGCCAATCAACTACTATTGCCAATCATTCCGCGGTTTTGAGCCGTTGTGCGGAGAGGGTTCCCGCCTATCCTAATCCGGCCGCGGGCTGGCGCCGTCATAGGGAAGGCCCGGCAGTATTCGCTGGATAAATATGGCGCGAAGAGCGCTTTCAACGCCAAAAAAGAAAAAACGTCTGCCTCCTTAAAGGCGGACGTTTTTCGGTATTTGCAGGGAGCTTAGAAATTGCCGTTGTTCCATCCCCAGTCAGGTGAAGCCAGGTAGCGGACATACATATCCTTGGGATCTACGCCGAGTTCCTTTTGGAACAGGGCGCACACCTCCTGGGTCATCTTTTCAGAGCCTTCCCGGTCAATCTTGTTTCCAAAAACCTTGACCTCTACAATGGCCAGGGGGTTGCTGCTTTCGCCCCGGAACCACATACGGCACTGGTCCTCTAGGGTGACCATCAGCCAGTCTTCCGTTTTTTCAGGAAGGTTGGTAATGATGCGCCCCAGCTGCCCCTTAATTGTCTGGGCTGTCTCGTGGGAAACCTGTACATTCGTTTTGATTTGAATACAAGGCATAATAGAGTCTCCTTCTTCCTAAAGCCTCTGTTTTTAACCAAGGCCCTGGAACTTTTTGATAAAATATAGTATAATCTTTTTATAACAATGGAACCGTATTCAACGTAGAAAAGAGCGAGCCGCCATGAAAATCACGCAGACAAAGGACATCCGTGTAGCCAACCGCTGGGAGATTATGCGCCAGGTGCTGGCCCATTCCCCCATCAGCCGGGCGGAGATCGGCCGGCGCACCGGCTTGAACAAGGCCACGGTTTCCACTATTGTCAAAGAGTGGATCGACGCCGGCCTGTTGGCCGAGTCCCAGTTGGGGCATTCTGAGGGTGGCCGCAAACCGATCCTCCTTACCCCTTTATATGGGGCTGGCTGCGCTGTTGCCCTAGACATTGATATCAGCCGCGTGCAGGCCATCCTGACGGACCTCTCTGGGGAATCCGTGCTGGCCCGGGAGCAGTTCTCCACCCAGGGTGAGGATTTCCTCTGCGTGTACGACCAGGTGTGCCAGGCGGTGGACAGGCTGTTGGCCCAAATGCCCGCCACCCGGTACGGGCTCGTAGGCATGGGTGTTGCTGTCCACGGCGTGGTGGATCTCTCGGGGTTGATCCGTTTTATCCCCCGGCGTGGTTGGCGGAACGTGGATTTGCGCAGCCTCCTGGAAGAACGGTATCAAGTGCCGGTTTCCCTGGACAATGACGGCAACTTGGCCGCTTTGGCCCAACAGGAGCTGATTGGCGGCATGGGGGAACTGGAACAGGAGCCTTTGCAAAGCCTGGCAATGGTCAACATCGGTGATTCCATTTCTGTGGGGCTGATTACCAATGGCGAGGTGTTCCGGGGTTTCCACGGGTTTGCCAATGCCATCGGGCACCACACCATCAATTTTGACGAGCCTGCCCAGTGTTCCTGTGGGAAATACGGCTGTTGGGAGCAGTATTGTTCCGATGGCGCAGTGACCGCTTATGCGAATTCCGTGCTTCCGCAGCCAATTTCCTCCATCCAGGAGCTTGCTTCCCTCATTCGCCGCCAAGATCCCATTGCACGCCAAGTGTTAGACCGGTTTATCACTTACCTGGCGGTAGGGCTGACCAACATCATTTTCATTTTCGACTGCCAGGTGATTGTCATCAGCTCGGAGCTGCTCTCGGCCTTGCCTTATTATTTGCCGGAGATCCTCCGGAAGATGATCCTTCCTATCACCCATGCGGAGAAAGTGGTGCTTTCCCCCCTGGGGAAGAGCGGGCCTATCCTGGGCGCCGCCCACCAGGCTATCTGCCAATTTTTCCAAGACCAGGCCAATGACGCCGAAACAAATGGCTAAAACTTATTTTAGCAAAAGAGGAGCCGCTGGAAGGCTCCTCTTTTTATAGGATGGATCCCGCCCGTTCAAGCCGCGGACCGCAGCACTCAGTCGTAAATCAGCTTGTGGCGGAGATAGAAGAAATGGTCGCTATGCGTGTGGATGGAGAGCATCCGGGTGTGGGGATGGTCCTCGCTGGTGAACTCCTTGCCAAACTTGCCGATGGTCAGCGCTTGGCCGCCCACATAGATACAGGAGTAGTTGAAGAACAGCTCGTCCATCATTTTCTGGGAAACCAGGTAGTGCATATAAGAAGGGGTTTCTACCAGCAGGCGGTCAATGCCGAACTTCTTCAGCACATATAGGGCCACCTTGGAATCGGGGGCGGTGTCGCCGGTGCCGATGACCAGCACCTTGCCCGCGTTCTCTTTCATGCCCTGAATGAGCTCCTCTGTCACGGCCTCCATAGAGGGGGCGTCCACATAATAAGCGTCGTTTTTCAGGTTTTCCTTCACCAGTTCCACACCCTTGCGGGAGGTGGAGATCATCACAGGCACCTCGGGGGTGTTGAACAGGATGTGGCTGAAGGGAATGTCCGTGGCATCCAGGGAGGTGATAATGTTCCAGGGAACCGGGTTCTTCCCGTTGGCGATGCGCATATCCTCCATGTCCTGGTCGAACACGTGACAGGTGTAGTCGCTTTCGGCGTTCATGGTACCGGCGCCCAGCATGACGCCATCGGAAACGGCCCGGAGCATATTCAGTATGAACCAGTCCGTGTCAGCGCCGGCGGGGTCATACTTGTTCTTTTTGGCAATCAGGGGGCCCTGGGGGGCGTCGGTAAAGGCAATACGCCCGTCGATAGAGGTCACCAGGGAGGTGTAGGTGCAGGGCCGGTCCTCGTGGAGCTCCACAAACTTCAGGTCACCGTAGATCTCCCGGATTTTATCGCAGCTCATGGTTTCCACCTGGCAGTGGGAGAGTTCGGGGCTGGTGTAGATGCGCTGGACCTTCAGCCGCTGGACGTCAAAAGGCATTTTGAACAGGGATGTAGCCATGGTGTACCTCCCTTAAATCAGGCTGCCGCCGCAGACGTTCATGATCTCGCCGGTGATAAAGCCGGCTTCTTCGCTGGAGAGGAATTTCACCGCGTTGGCCATATCGGTCACTTTGCCCATCTTGTGCAGGGGATACAGGGAAGCGTAGGACTCTTCCAGGGCGGCGGGGTCCTCAGCCTCCTGGAAGCGCTGCTCGATCATGGGGGTGCGCACCAGGCCGGGCAGCACACAATTGACCCGTACCTTGGGGGCGTACTCCAGGGCGATGCACTTGGTCAGCATGATGACGCCAGCCTTGGAGGGGCAGTAGCCGATACGCTCCGGGATGGGCCGCACGCCAAGGTCGGAGCCGATGGTGACGATAGAGGGGTCATCGCTCTTGACAAGTTCCTTCACCGCGGCCTTGCACATATTGAACACACCGCCCAGGTTGATGGACAGCTCCCGCATAAAGGTGTTGTATTCGGTGTTCTCCAGAGAACCGATAAAGGTAACGCCAGCGCAGCATACCAGCTTGTCCACATGGCCAAAAGCTTCTACAGCCTTTTCCACTACGTTTTTGGCCTGCTCGGGGTTGGTCAGGTCTGCCTGGACATAGATGGCGTTCTCACTTTCGATCTTCATGGCGGGCTCGATGCCGCAGCCTACCAGCTTGGCTCCTTCTTCCAGGAACATTTTTGCCACGCCTTCACCGATACCGGAACTGGCGCCGGTGACAATGACAACTTTATTCTCGAATTTCATTGTAAACAGATCCTTTCCCACAAAAGTTTTAGATGCGCTCGAAACGGCTATAGCGGTGGACGCCGAAGTTTTCCTCGTTCTGGACGCAGCGTGTCAGCTTATAAGGATGCTGGAACTTGGACTCGAAGTTGGCGATGAATTTGGCCTGCAGGTCAGGGTCGTCTACCTTGTGCCAGCTCTCAATGCTCTCCCACACGAAGATGAAATGCATCTCGCCGGGCTTGTTGTCGTTGACCCAGACTTCCTTGTACAGGAAGGGGATGTGGTCGAACAGGTCGGTTTCCGCCTCACCCAGGGTCCAGACCTCGTGGTCTACGTCCAGGAACTCCTGCACGTGCTCGGGGGCCGTTTCAAAAACCAGATGTTCTACGGGATAGTGCTCGCCTTTGACATAAGTGTAACCTTGCATGATTGTGTCCTCCTATTTCTATCGTTTTTTATTCACGCGTTTCGCTGGATTTAATTTTGGGCCGCCTTCATTTTCTCGGCCAATTCCACCACCTGCTGGGCGATGTCCGGGCGGGTCTCCAAAGAGTCGTGGTCCGAGTTGGGAAGGCACACCTCGCCCAGGCACTCGGTGCTCAGGTCGTTCAAAAGGTTTTTCATCACTAGCTCGCCGCCCAGGAACTGGTTGGGGAAGCTGGGCGCACCGCCCACCATCAGAATGGCGCCTTTGCGCAAAGGCTTCTCAGGCATATCGTTCCGCACGTGGCCGGCCCAGTATACCTGGAACCGGTCGATGAGGCTTTTGAATTTGCCGGTGACGGAGTGGAAATACATGGGAGAAGCCAGCACCACATTGTCGGCCTCTTCCAGCAGCTGGTAGACTTCGTCCATACCGTCGTGGATGGAACAGCCCTTTTTGTGCCAGCAATAGCGGCAGTCTTTGCAGGGGGCGATGTTCTCTGCCCGGTAGGCGTCAATAATGGTGTACTCGCCGCCCAGGGTGTCCAGGAACAGTTTGACCATTTGGTTGGTGTGGCCGTTTTTCCGGGCCGCACCGGTGATGACTAATGTTTTCATAGGGCAATTTCCTCCAGGATCATTCTTGCTTGGCGGCTTCAAGAGAAGCGGCTTTTTCCGCCTCTAAATCCGCCAGATGGGATTTCTGATTGAATTTAAGAAAGTGCATAATCAGGAAAGCTGCGATCAGCACACAATAAACTGCCACGAAACCCAGGTCCGGGCTGTAGGTATCAGTGAGCAGCAAGCCCGGGGAATGGATCATGCCAATGCCGGTGAGGGCCAGGGCTACAACGTTGGTAATAGCGGCCT